>SXIH01000049.1 GCA_005772895.1 Bacteroidota bacterium
GTCATAATTATAAGGCAGAATTTTTTTTCCTAATTTATTTATTAAACCATATTTATCGTTTAACTGAACAACTGAATAACCATTATTAAATTCTTCAACTTGTTCATAGATAAAGGGAATAATTAATTTTCCGGCTTTATTAATAAATCCCGATTTATTATTTAAACCACATTCGGCCAATCCTTCCGAAAAGTTTTCCACCCATTCGTAAATGGATGGAATAACAGAATGTCCTTGAATATCTACAAATCCCCACTTGCCGTTTTCACGAACCGGGAAAAGTGTTTTATTACACAATTCTATGTCTTCATTTAGCAAATCTTTAAACGGGAAATCAGAAAACTCAGTTTTAAAATCCAACAGGGATTCGAGACTATAGGATGCTGTGTATAATGAATACAATGTTAACCATGCATATTCAACATTTGGATTGTCGGGATATTTTTTTGTGAATTGGTAATAATCGTTTATTGTGCCATTTTTTGTCGCTAATGCAAATATTTTATTTTTTGCTTCATCGGCAAATGGGCTGTTTTGATCTTCTTGCAAAAATTTTTCAAACTCTTCTATTGTATTATTTTTTGTGAGAGATTTAAATTTCATCAAATAAAACCTATCCTTGGCTTCTTTTATTTCATTTGAAAATGGATACGTTTCAATAAACTTTTCATAGGCTTGATATGTATCGATATTTTTTGTTTCGTTAAATGCAAGTGCATTTCTTAATTCAATTGCATCAAAACATTCAGGGGCTGTAACATATATTGAAATATATTTATCAAATGCTTCAATGGTGTTTTTATTTTTATAAATATCAAATGCTTTTTGATGAATTTTATTTTTTAACGAGTCGATTGCAACAGCAGAAATTCCATATGCTTGATAAATGATTTTATTTTTTTCAGTAAGCGCTCCGAATTTATTTTCGGAAAGAATAATATAATAGTAAGCACTATCGATATTAAAAAACGGATTGTCTGACCTGAAGTAAATATTGCTTAATCCAAAAGCTGCAGGAGACGTTTCCTTTTTTAATGACTTTTCAAATAAGCGTTTTGCTTCAAAATAATTGTAAATTTTCAATGCTTCGTAGGCTTTTGAAATTTTACCCGCAACACCTTCATAAGAAACACATAAAAATATCAGTATTGCTAGAATTTTAAGCCTGTTCATCCTTTGAAAATAATTTGTGGCAAAATTAATCCAAAATAGACAATTAAAATTTTTTCTTTTTAAACACAGTGGTGATTTATTCGTAATTTTGGAAAAATAATTTTATTCTCATTTTTATGTTTTCTCGTGGACAGCTTATTTTTGCTTTATTATTTTTTTTACTTTTTTTAGTTGGAATAATATGGGCTTACAGAAAAGACAAAGGAGATAACAAGACATTATTTAAAGGAAGTTATAAAGTGTTACTTTTTGTACTTTTTATTTTTTTTGCACTTTATGGCTTAGTAAAGTTGAAACATTTGGTTTCTCCATAATATATGTAGTTTTTTAACTTATTGATTTTCAATACATTAATAAAATTTTACGATAACATAACAGAAAAAAACCTATAAATTATTGGATTTGATTTCGATAAATTATATATATTTGTAGACGAATTGACAAGCATTAAATATAAAATGAAAAAACTACTCCTTTTATCATCCTTATCTTTAGTTGCAATGAGCAATGCACTTGCTGGTATCATTGTAGTTGAAGGAAAATATCAAGACAAAAACTTATACGTTCAAAACGGATATGCTGGAAATGGTGTTGGTTTTTGCACTTATGAAGTTACTATTAATGGTAAAACATCTACTGACGAAGTAAATTCATCTGCATTTGAAATTGATTTTCCTGCTTTTGCTATCAGACCCGGAACACCTGTTGTTGTTGAAATCCGTCACAAAGATGATTGTAGTCCAAAAGTATTAAATCCTGAAGCATTAAAACCTAAAGCAACTTTTGAAGTAATTAATATAAATATAGATAACAAAGGAATTTTGAACTGGTCAACAAAAAACGAAATGGGTTCTTTACCATATGTAGTTGAGCAATTTCGTTGGAACAAATGGATTCCAATAGGAGAAGTAAAAGGTGGTGGTTCAATGGAAAGCAATACTTATTCATTTCAAACCACTTCTCACTCAGGTGAAAATAAATTCAGAGTAAAACAAATTGGTTATGGTGATATTCCGAAATCATCTTCAAGTGTTACATTTACTTCAGCTACCGGTCAACCTACGTTTGCATTAAACAAAAACGCTACAGCAATTGATTTTTCTGCAGAAACGATGTACGAAGTATTTGATGCTTACGGCAATGTTATTAAACGTGGATTCGGCAATAAGCTTGATATAGCTAACCTTTCGAAAGGAAGTTATTATTTGTGTTATGACAATATAATGACTGATTTTAAGAAGAAGTAATTTTAATTTTTTCTACAACAGCATTTAATTCACTTATCATCATTGCTGTTGCGCCCCATACTGTTAAACCCTCTATTTCAAAATAGGGGGTTTTTATTTTATACCCTCCGCTCTGCAAAATTGATTTTTCTTTTCTGATATTTTTGTCATTCAAATTAAATAAATCAACAGGAATTATTTTTTCAACTTCATTTGAATCAATAATAAAATCGGGTTTTTGGTCAATAATACCAATAAATGGTTTCACCAAAAAATTACTTGGGGTAATATACACATCTGTTAAAGAGCCTATCACACTTATCTTTTCAGGTATTATTCCTATTTCTTCGGCACTTTCCCGCAAAGCCGTTTGCTGCAAATCAACATCACCCTCTTCAAATTTACCTCCCGGAAATGCAATTTGCCCACTGTGAACACCTTCATATTTTCCACGCTGAATAAGGATTGTATGCATCGAATTATTATAAGGAAACAGCAAAATAAGCACAGCACTTTGCTTGGGATTGTAATTTTCTGAAGAAACCTCAACAAGACGTTTCCTTGTAATTGGGGCCATCGAAAACTGAGCCTCCTCACCTGGCAAATCCATACTTAAAAGGCTTTCCAGCTGATCAACGAAGCTCCGAAACATTATTTTTGATACCATTTAAGCAACAAATATCTGAAAAATACACACTATTAATAAGGTTTTGCGAAACAAAATGGTAAGTACAGGCGTACTAACCAATAACTCTAAACTATATACCCATGAACTCAGAACAATTACAAGAAGTAGTTCAATGGCTAAACCAGCAAATTGTACACGTTAACGAAGTTATAAACGAGGCACATCGTACAAGTAATTTGGGAAGAGAAACTCAATATGAAGGAATGAGAGATGCTTTTATGAGATGCCTAAACAAGTTAAATAATAAGGTTGATTAAATAGTTACTATTGAGTAATGCAAATTACTTGACCTGGTTTTAGTCTCACTCTTCCCGTTAATCCATTTATTTGTTTAATAGAATTTGTTGTTGTAGCATATCGTTTTGCTAACTCAAAAACCGTATCGCCTTTTTCTACAATATGTTCTTTTTCTCCTGTTGGAAAAGCCGCCAATCCCCATTTCGTTTTTTTAATTGTTATAGCATCACAAAATAATTTTTGTTCTTTAAAAGAAATTAAATATTTAGGATTAATTGGAACTCCTTTGAAACGAACTTCAAAATGCAAATGTGATCCTGTTGAATGCCCTGTACTTCCACCCAGTCCAACCACCTGTCCCGCAATAATAACTTGTCCGGGTTTTACTTTTAATTTTGAAAGATGGGCATAAACTGTCTCTAATCCATTGTAATGACGAACAATTACAACATTTCCAAACCCGCCAAAACGTTTTGCAATCCTTACCATTCCATCAAAAGCTGCACATACCTTATCTCCTTTATTCAAATCAATATCAACTCCATTATGCAAAGTACTATCTCTCCAACCGAATCCCGAAGTCACAGGTCCGTTAAATGGATGAAAATAATCGCCTCTCTCACCGCCATTCAACAAAAGCGTTACAGAAGTATCGCCTTTTAATTTTAGCATATCCTTTTCTGGAAATAATTTATTTATTTCCCAACTTGAATAAATATCAGAAGAAGGCACAGAGGGATTTAATTGTGTTTTGGATTCAAGTTTTGCATCTTCTTCGTTAAAAATTTCAATTGCTTTATTTATTTCATTCATCAAATCTCTTGGAATAGTATCCATTTCAAAAAGAAAATCAACCAGTGAACTCAATTGTTCACGGTTCATATTTTGAATTAAACTTTTGGATTTTGAAGTTGTTGAAACACTGTCCTCTGGTCCGGAAACAAACACCTCAGCAAATGACTTTACACAAAAGCACAACAACATGCTTATCAATAGAAAAGCATATTTTTTCGGAAAAAAATGTGTTTTTTGTTTGTCCATTTAGCCCTACCACAGGTTTTGGGATAGCTAAATTAACCATTTTGAGCTAAAAAGCAAATCCCATCTGCATATTCTACGGATGGGACACACTGTTAGTTTTATATAAACCATTAATTTGTATTGCCTGGATAGACTTTCAGAGCTTTTTCGAGACAAATCATGGCATTTTTTAAATCCTCCCTATTTAATACATAAGCCAAGCGAACCTCATTAGTTCCGGCTCCGGGAGTGGAATAAAAACCTGTTGCAGGAGCTAACATAACTGTTTGCTTTTCCTGTTCAAACGATTCCAATAACCATTGGCAAAATTTATCAGCATTATCAATTGGCAATCTTGCAATACAATAAAATGCTCCACTTGGTTTCGGACAAAATACTCCATCCATTTTATTTAATGCTTCAATCACAAAATCTCTTCTGGAAACATATTCTTTTTGGACTTTATCAAAATATTCTTTCGGGGTATTCAATGCTGCTTCTGCTCCTATTTGTCCGAATGTTGGTGGACTCAATCGTGCCTGAGCAAATTTCATCGCAGTAGAGATTACTTCTTTGTTCTTAGAAATCAACGCTCCGATTCTAGCTCCACAAGCACTGTAACGCTTTGATATCGAATCGAGCAAAATCACATTGTTATCAATTCCTGTCAAATGCATTACTGATACATATTCTTTCCCATCATAACAAAATTCGCGGTACACCTCATCACTCAATAAAAACAAATCGTATTTCAACACCAATTGTTTTAACGACTCCAATTCTTCTCTTGAATACAAATATCCTGTAGGATTTCCGGGATTACAAATCATAATCCCTTTTGTTTTTGGTGTAATTAATTTTTCGAATTCAGAAATTGGTGGCAATGCAAATCCAGTTTCAATAAATGATTTTACGGGAACCACTTTCACATCAGCAGCACAAGAGAAACCGTTGTAGTTTGCATAAAAAGGTTCAGGGATAATAATTTCATCTCCATCATTAAAACATGCCATCATTGCAATAGAGATTGCTTCAGAGCCACCCGTAGTAATAATAATATCATTTTGATCAATATTAATATTGAAGGTTCCGTAATATCCGGCTAATTTTTTTCTGTAAGATTCGATACCTGCCGAATGAGAATATTCCAATACTTTAATATCAGCATTCTTAATTGCATTCAACATTACTTCAGGTGTTTCAATATCAGGTTGACCGATATTCAAATGATATATTTTTGTCCCGCGTTTTTTTGCAGCTTCTGCAAAAGGAACTAATTTACGAATGGGTGACGAAGGCATTGCATTGCCTTTGGAAGAAACTTTTGGCATTTTTAGATCTTTTTAAAAGTGCTCAAAGTTACTAATACTAATTAAATAGATAATAAAATTTATTTTTTCTTAGGTTTAAGAACTACACCTTTAAAACGTAATTCGGAAGGAGAATTTTTAGCGTTTGAAATAATTTTAATAATACGGTCCTGTCGGTCGTATTTCTGATGAGTATCAAAAGTTACTTTTAGAATATATGTTTGTCCTGGCTCAATCGGATTGGGAACACTTTCCATTTTGGTACAGCCACATTCCACTTCATAATTAGAGATTATCAATGGCTTATCTCCTATATTTTTCAATTCGTAATCTATTTTCACGGTATCACCTTCGTGTACAAATCCAAACTTATGCAAGGTTTCTTTGAATTTAATTTCTTGAGCAAATCCCTTTGTTGCGAAAACAACAGTAAAAACAAATATAATTTTGAGAAAATTCATATATAAAGATAGAAATTATTTAGGTGCCAAAACCTCACCCTTTACTTTTAAAACAATACTAGGTCTATCAACATCATTAGACATAACCGTAAGTGTTTTTTCAAATTTACCAACCCGTTTAGTATCATAGTGCGCTTTAATCACACCTGATTTACCAGGAGCTATTGGTTCTTTTGGCCAGTTAGCTGTTAAACAACCGCAGGAAGAATTTACATTCGTTAACATGATTGGTTCTTTTCCAACATTTGTGAACTTAACTTCACGGTCGCCATTTGCATCTTGCTGAATAACGCCATACTCTATCACTTCTGATTCAAATTTGATTTTCGCTCCGTTTGAATTAGAAACAACAGGTTGCTGCGCAGATGCATTTAACAGACATACTGTGAAACACAAAAAGAAAATTACTTTTTTCATTTTAAGGAGGATTGATTTGTTTATAAGTGTGCAACTTTCATTCCAAAAGACGTGCTCCTAGATAAAAATATCCCGATTGCCATCGGGATATATTGGACTAGTATTCGACAAGCGAATACAAAGTCTCAAAGTCATTTCTTACTAAGAAAAGATCCCGTCCCGATAGCTATCGGGAGCCATCGGGATATATTAGACTAAGTATTCGACAAGCGAATACAAAGTCTAATAAAAATCAAGCCCTTTTGAAATCAATCAAAAGGGCTTGAAATAGATACTAATAAACAAAACAAATTAGTGCTTTTGCTCAGCTGGAGCTACTGTTCCTGGTGCTGGAGCTGGTGTTGGATCTGGTTTAACAACACCTTTAATTTTGATAATCTTTGAAGGAGTATCAGCATTTGAAGTTAACGTAATTGTTTTTTCAAACTGCCCAACTCTATCTGTAGCATAATGAACTTTTATAATTGCAGATGCACCTGGTTTAATTGGTTCTTTTGGCCATACCGGAGTTGTACATCCGCATGAACCAACTGCATTAGAAATGATTAATGGTTCTTTACCAACATTCGTAAATTTAAATTCACGATCACCGTTTGCATTGTGTTCGATTGTTCCATAATCCAACGTTTCTGTTTCAAATTTGAATTTCGGAGCATTCGGATTTACAGGGTTAGGAGTAACAGCTTCTTGTGCATTTGCACCTACCGCAACACATAACATTAAGCCAATTGATAGGATAACTTTTTTCATTGTTTGTGATTTTGAGATTTGATTATTTAGTTTATTTATTTTTAATGTTTTTCTAATGGAGTTGCGCCATCATCTTTCTTGCCATTTGAAGGAAATGTTTCTTCAGTTGGAGCGGGTTCCACTTTACCTTTAATAGTTAATGTTTTTGAAGGTGTTTTAGCATTGGAAGTAACAGTTACTGTTTTATTGAAGTTTCCTGCTCTTTTTGTATCGTAAGTAACCTTAATTACCTGAGTTTCACCTGGTTTAATTGGTACATTTTTAGGATATGTAGGAACTGTACAACCACATGACCCTTTTGCATCTGAAATAATTAAAGGCTCTTTTCCGGTATTTTTGAATTTAAACTCATAGGTTCCGTTACCTGCATACTCTACTGTTCCAAAATCATGAACGTCTTTATCAAACGTTATTTCAGCCAAGCTTGTAGGAGCTGGCGGAGTAGTCACTTTTTCTTGTGCTGATGCAACAAATACTGTAAGTAATAGTGTTCCGATTGTAAATGCTAATTTTTTCATTTTAATATAAAATTTAATCGTTTTTGGGCTTAAATTTCTTACTTGATTTACAGCCAAAACCATGCCATAATCAAAAAAGAAAGGAAAATTATTTTTTAGTAGATTTGCCTACTTTTTTAGAAGAACGAAGTAAGTAAATAAATATGGAAATTCCTAAAACATACGACCCAAAAATAACGGAAGACAAGTGGTATGCCCATTGGTTAAAGCATAAATTCTTTAAATCAACACCTGATGAGCGTGAGCCCTACACTATTGTAATACCTCCACCAAACGTTACAGGAGTATTGCATATGGGTCATATGCTAAACAACACTATTCAGGATGTATTAATCCGAAGAGCTCGTATGCAAGGTAAAAATGCATGTTGGGTTCCGGGAACCGACCATGCATCCATTGCTACTGAAGCAAAAGTAGTGGCTTTACTGGCTGAAAAAGGAATTAAAAAAACAGATTTATCACGTGAAGATTTCCTGAAACATGCTTGGGAATGGAAAGAAAAATACGGTGGAATTATCCTTAAACAATTGGAAAAACTTGGCGCTTCCTGCGATTGGGATCGTACCCGTTTTACGATGGAAGATGATTTAAGTGAAGCGGTTATTGATGTGTTTATCGACTTATATAATAAAGGACATATATACAGAGGCGTTAGAATGGTAAACTGGGATCCACAAGGATTAACAGCTGTTTCGGATGAAGAAGTAATTCACAAAGAAGTTAATTCGAAATTATATTATGTAAAATATAAAATCGAAGGAACAGAGGAATTTATTACTGTAGCTACAACACGACCGGAAACCATTCTTGGTGATACCGCTGTATGTGTACATCCTGATGATGAACGTTACAAACACCTGAAAGGAAAAAATGCAATCGTTCCAATGGTAAACCGTTCGGTGCCGGTTATTTTTGATACCTATATTGATTTAGAATTTGGAACTGGTGCGCTGAAAGTTACTCCTGCACATGATATTAACGATTACAACTTAGGAGTCAAACATAAACTCGAAGTAATTGATACCATTGCTGCTGATGGAAAAATGAGTGCTGCTGCTCAGTTTTATGTTGGCGAAGACCGCTTTACTGTTCGTAAAAAAATTGCGAAAGATTTAGAAGAGATGGGACAGATTCTTAAAGTTGAAGACATCAAAAATAAAGTTGGTTATAGCGAAAGAACCAATGCTGTTATTGAACCTAAATTATCAATGCAGTGGTTTTTGAAAATGGAAAATGTTTCGAAACCTGCTTTGGATAATGTATTAAATGGCGAAATAAAATTGATTCCTGAAAAGTTTGTAAACACTTACAAGCATTGGATGGAAAATGTTCACGACTGGTGCATCTCTCGCCAGCTATGGTGGGGACAACGTATTCCTGCTTGGTATGATTCAAAAGGAAATACAGTTGTAGCAAAAACGGCAGAAGAAGCAATTGAAAAATTCAAAGGACAAAAAATTGAAGTTAAAAAAGAAGAAATTAAACAAGACGAAGATGTACTTGACACTTGGTTCTCTTCCTGGCTTTGGCCGATAAGTGTTTTTGATGGATTTAAAAATCCCGGTGGAAAAGACATTAAATACTATTATCCAACAAACGATCTAGTAACGGCTCCTGAAATTTTATTTTTCTGGGTTGCTCGAATGATAATAGCTGGATATGAATACCAAGGCAAAAAACCATTTACCAATGTTTATCTAACAGGAATTGTTCGTGATAAGCAAGGACGAAAAATGAGTAAGTCGCTTGGAAATTCACCCGACCCAATTGAGTTGATTGAAAAATACGGAGCGGATGGAGTTCGTGTTGGAATGTTATTGTGCTCTCCTGCAGGAAACGATCTACCATTTGATGATAGCATGTGTGAGCAAGGAAGAAACTTTTCAAATAAAGTTTGGAATGCATTCCGATTAATAAAAGGATTTGAAGTTAGCAACGATATAAAACAAAATGATTCAAATAAAATTGCAGTTAAATGGTTTGATGCAAAATTCAATGAGCAGGTGGAAATCATCAACGACTTATACTCGAAATACAGAATGAGCGAAGCGTTAATGACGACATACAAATTGGTGTGGGACGATTTCTGTGCATGGTATTTAGAAATGATCAAACCAGAATTTGTTGATGGAAAATCATTGCCGATTGATAAAGCAACTTATGATGCAACAATTGTTTTCTTAGAAAAAATATTGAAAGTACTTCATCCTTTCATGCCATTTATTACAGAAGAAATCTGGCATTTAATTGCAGAACGTTCAGATAAAGATTGCATCATTGTTGCAGAATGGCCAAAAACTAAAAATGAATCGGCTGATATTATTAAGCATTTTGATGTGGTGATGGAAGTAATTACTAACATCCGTAACATCCGTAAACAAAAAAATATTTCTCCGAAAGAAAAGTTACAAGTATTTGAAAAAGTAAATCAGGGTGAGATTATCAAAACCTACGATTCGCTTATTATTAAACTGTGCAACTTGAGCAGCTTCGAATACGTTACCACAAAAGTGGACGGAGCCTTCTCGTTTGTCTTGAAACATGCAGAATATTATGTTCCGCTTTCTCAGAATATAGATATTGCAGCAGAAAAAGAACGTTTGGCAAAAGACTTAGATTACAATAAAGGCTTCTTAAAATCCGTTATCACAAAACTGGCTAACGAAAAATTTGTTGCGAATGCTAAACCTGAGATGGTTGAAAATGAAAAAAAGAAACAGGCAGATGCAGAAGCAAAAATAAAAGCAATAGAAGAACAGTTAGCCGGGTTGAAGTGATTCTAAAATAAATTATAGTTTTAAAACGTAATGCAAGTGCTGTCAGTTCGAGCGGAGTCGAGAACAAAGCACTCGGTTCTCGACTCCGCTCGAACTGACTTACCAAAAAGCAAAATTTCATGAAAAAATATCAGGTTATTTATTTTTTGCTTTTTACTCTTCTTTTTTCCTCTTGTCAGGGAAATGCTCCGAAAGAGGCTTCCATACCTTTACCTGAAGACCCATCCGTTCGTTTAAAACTAAAAGCAAAAGAGGCAAGTAAATTTTGTAAGGAGAATAATTATAATATAGAATTCTGTATTTTAATTGATATGACCATTCACTCTGGAAAAAAACGGGCATTTTTATATGATTTAAAAAAGGACAGCATTCTTGCATCGGGAATGTGTGCTCATGGCTGCGGTTCAAATCCCTGGGGTGAAACTTATACTAAAGAAAAACCAAAGTTCAGCAATACTCCTGATAGTCATTGCACCTCCATTGGAAAATTTAAAATCGGGAAACGTGGTTACAGTAATTGGGGAATAAATATCAATTATTTAATGCATGGATTAGAAAGCACCAATAGCAATGCTTTGAAAAGACAAATTGTTTTACATTCCTGGGATGATGTAACGGAAGACGAAGTTTATCCAAACGGAACACCTGAAGGCTGGGGCTGTCCGGCTGTTTCAAATAGTTTCATGAAAATTGTTGACCCTAAATTAAAAGCATCAGAAAAACCTGTTTTATTGTGGATGTTTAATTAAGACCTCACCCCTAGCCCCTCTCCGAAGGAGAGGGGAATGCCTGCGGAACAATAAGTGAAATATATTATGTAATTTACACCATGAAATTTTGCAATAAAGTATTACTCTTTTTTCTTCTCCCACTCTTTATATCCTCATGCGGATTACTAGGCGTTCATTTCAAAGTTCATAATCCTAAAAAAGCAGGTGAGTATCCAAAAGAAACAAAACAAAATAAGTTGTTAGCTGAAACAACAAAGTACAGAACCTGTTTTGATGTTTTTCATAATGAAATAAACATTGAAGTTGTGCCGGCAAAAAAATTTATTTCCGGGAAAGTAAAAATCAGTGCGAAGGCAACAAAGGATTTCGACACTTTGCAAATCGATCTTTATAAGAACATGAAAATATATAGCATTGAATCCGAAAATCAAGCGCTTACATATAAAAGAGAAGAAGGAGCAATTTTTGTAAAAATGCAAAGGCAAATAAAAGCAGAAGAAAAATTTTCTCTCACTATTACTTACGATGGCAATCCTATCTCTGCAAAGCGACCTCCTTGGGATGGAGGTTTTGTTTGGAAAAAAGACAAAGATGGAAACCCATGGGTTGGTGTGGCTTGCGAAAGCGAAGGTTCTAGTTTATGGTGGCCAAGTAAAGATATTATGAATGATGAAGCTGATAGCACGGATGTTACTATTACAGTTCCAAAAAATTTAGTCGCAGTTAGTAATGGTGTTTTAAAAGATACATCCACAATGAATGATAAAAAAGTATTTCATTGGCATATCTCTTATCCGATAAACAATTACAATGTTACTTTGTATGTAGGAAATTTTAAATTACTTCACGATACTTATGCAAGTACCACCTATTGGAAAACAACACAATTAAACCATTATGTTCTGCCTTACAATTATGCAAAAGCTCAAACTCATTTTCAGCAAGTAAAAAAGCACATTGCATTTTACGAAAAAATGTTTGGTGAATATCCTTGGCAAAGAGATGGATTTAAATTAGTAGAATCACCTTATGCAGGGATGGAACATCAATCTGCTATTGCTTACGGGAATGGCTATAAAAATGATTATCAAAATTTATTCGATTATATTATTCTTCACGAAACGGCTCACGAATGGTGGGGAAATAGTGTTACTGCTGCCGACTTATCAGATGCATGGATACACGAAGGATTTGCGAGTTATTGTGAAGCACTTTTTGTTGAAAGCATTTCGGGGAAAAAAGAATATTTGGATTATATGTATTGGCAACGGATTACAATTTTAAATAAACGTCCGGTTGTCAGAAAAAGAGAAATACGTTATTTTGATTATCATGATGGAGATATTTATGGCAAAGGTTCTTGGATTTTGCATACACTCCGGACTACCATGGCAAACGATTCTTTGTTTTTTGATATCCTTAAAACATTTTACAAGGAAAATGTTCAAAAACAAATTTTCTCTGAAACATTTATTGATTTAGTAAACAAAAAAACCGGGAAAGATTATACTTGGTTTTTTAAGCAATATTTATATGAGCGAGAAGCTCCAATAATGGAATTTTGCTGGACTAACAACACATTGTATTTCAGATGGAAAAATACTGCAGACGATTTTGTATTGCCTGTAAAAATAAAAGTAAAGGATAAAACCATCATGATTTACCCTACTACTAAGCTTCAAAAAATTGAACTTAGCAATATTTACCCCGAATTTTATGACAATTCCGATGAATTGTATTATGGGACTCTGAAAAACAAGAATCTAGCTAGTCAATAGACGCAAAAAGACTAATTTTTTAGCCTCTGGGGCAAAAAGTTATCTTAATCTACAGTCGATTTTGTCCCCACTATTCTTATCTAGTTTCTATCAGCAGTTACAGATGTAAGATTATTGCCCAAAATGGCTTTCTTTAAAAAGTTCATTGGTTTAGATTTGGATATACAAAACCGACTCCTATGAAATTAAGCTTTACTCTCTCAGCAAAACATTTACTTGTTTTTTCTGCTCTTTTGTTCTCGTTCTGCTTTAACAACAAAGCATTTGCAGTAAATTATACCAGCAATGCATCAGGTAACTGGAACAATAGTTCTGTTTGGACTCCTGCCGGTATTCCTGGTGCTTCTGACAATGTAACCATTACTGCGGGAAAAACAATTAACATAAATGTTACCTCATCATGTAGCTCCCTTACTATCAATACTTCAGGAACAGTCAATTTTACAAATGTGATTACATGTACTGTTACAGGAACATTATCTGTTTCCGGAACAATTACAGGAAGTTCTACAGGAAGTTTTAATACTGTTAGAATGGAAGTTCCTACAGGAGCAATTGCAAACATAGGAAGATCAAACATTTCTGTTACCGACTCCTTGATTATTAGTGGTTCTTATAATATTACAAGTGTCACTGGAACAAAAACTTTTTCTAATCTTTTATTAAAAACAGGAAGCGATTGGACAAATACAGGTTCAGCTGCTGCCGCTTTTACTATTACCGGAGACATGATTTTATATGATGGAAGTTCTGTAAAAGGTAACAACACTTCTAATATTACTGTAAATGGAGATCTTATTTGTAAAGCGGGAATTGGTTATGCAGATATCGGAAGATGTAATTTAACTGTAAACGGACTGCTTGAAATTTATGGTGATTTAAGATTTATTATTACAACCGGAACAAAAACATTTAATGGCGGAATAACTATTCATCCAGGAGGAGAGTTTGATAATACAATTGGTTTAGATATTTTCATAAATGGAAACATAGAAAACAATGGAGGATGGAACGATGCGAGCGGAAATGTTACTTATACTTTCGGAGGAGGAAGTAGTTTAACACTTTCTGGAAACAGTTTACACATGGCTCAGATAAGTGTTTCAGCAGGAACAACGCTTACAAACAAAGCACACCTTAGTGTAACAAAAAGTAATGGTATAACAGGAGCAGGTAGTTTTTATAACGGTGATGGAACTACAGAAGCGCATCTTGAAATAGACGCTCCTAATTCAATTAACGTTAGTTTTTTTGATTGTTCAAGTATCGATAATATAGTAGAATATAATCGTGCCGGAGCACAAACGATAGAAATCCCAAATGGTTCTCAATATTACAATTTGATATTGGAAGGTTCAGCCTCAACAAAAAATTTAAATGCAAATATTACAGTTCTTGGAGATGTTACTATAAGAAGTACTTTAGATGCAAACGGAAATACAATAACTGTAAAAGGTAATTGGGAAAATTTAGGAACGTTTACCTATGGAACAAGTACTGTATTATTTAATGGAACAGGCGACCAAACAATATCTGCGCCTTACAATCCTTCCGGTGAAACATTTTACAAATTAACTGTAAACAAAGCAAGTGGTATTTTAGAAATGGAAAGTGATGTTACTACTCGCAACACACTTAATATGACATCAGGACTTATTGATAATGGTGCTAATGTTTTAACTCTGGGATACAATACTACAAATGTTGGAACTTTAACTTATACATCTGGTATCGTTACCGGTAAATTTAAAAGATGGATTAATTCAACAGGAACCGGAATATTATTTCCTATAGGTACAGAAAATGACTATCGTCCTGCGTTACTAACATTCACTGATTTATCAAATGGAACTACCACATCAGAATTTATTGAAACAGCTCCAGAAAATAATGGATTATCATTAGTTGATGGACTTACAGTTTATAATACATTTTCTGAAGGATATTGGAGTTTTACTACAGGTAATGGTCTTTCTAGCACAAACTATAATTTGGAATTAACTGGTAATGGAATGTCGAGTTTTGCTATTTTACCAACAACAAGATTGTTACAACGCTCAAACTCTGTATCTCCATGGAGTGTTAACGGAACCCATACTGCAGCTACAGGCTCAATTGTAAAACGTTCGGGTATAAATGGAGTAACTGGAGAATATGCTTTGGGAGATTTAATTAATTGTACACCACCATCTCCTACTTCTGCAATAACAGGTTCTGCAAGTGTTTGTACAAATCAAACCGGAGAAGTTTATTCAGTTACTAATAATGTTGGAAATACTTATGTATGGTCAATTACAGGAGGAACAATTGCTTCAGGGCAAGGCACAAACAGTATTACAGTTGATTGGGGGAATACAGGTAGAATAGGAAATTTACGAGTTGTAGAAAATAACGGATGTACAAATGCGTCTCCTGTAAATCTTATTGTAGAAATTCATGCTTTGCCTGTTTCAGTAATTACTGGTTATCTTTCTGTAGCAGCAAACTCAAGCAACGTGGCTTACTCTGTTGTTTCCCGTGCAGGTTATACTTATAACTGGACCGTTTCAAGCAGTTCAATTGTTTCAGGCCAGGGAACAAATGCAATTACAATTGATTTTGGAGGGGCAGACAATGAAGTAGTAACATGTACTGCATCCAATGCATGTGGTTCAGCAGCACCTGTTGATTTAAGTGTGGTAGTTTATCCGGTTATAAATTCAATAGCTTCTGGTAACTGGAACAGTGCTTCGGTTTGGGATTGCAATTGTATACCACAAGCTACAAATAGTGTTCGTATCGATTCAAGCCATACAGTTACATTGGTAGGAAACATATCTGTAAAAAACTTTATTATAAAACCATTTGGAATTTTTGATAATGGCAGCAATATTTTAACCGTTTCTGCTGATTACATAAATAACGGTACTCATAACGGTTCACAACGAATTGATTTAATTGGCGATGAAACAATTATTGACGGAAATGGAGTAATAAACAATTCAGGTGAACTAAGAATTGACAACTATAGTAAATACATTTTTGCTACTGCTAATCTGAATAAAACTGCCGGAGCTGTTCGAATTATGAATGGATTAACTATTACAAACATTGGAACATTTACACTTGCCGGAAATCTTATAGGAAACAGTGGAACATCGAAATGGATAAACTCCACCAACTCAACATTAAATGTTGGTGATGCAGTAATGAATTCTGGTATATTAAATGCAACTGCATTGGGAAATACTGTAAATTATAATGGAAGCACTACTCAAACAATTAAAAATGCATTTGGAAACTCTTATTACAATTTAAAAACAGATGGAAGTTTAGTAAAATCATTGAATGGAAACCTTACAATTCTTGGAAATATTGATATTGCTGGTGCATCTTCTCTTGATGTTACTGGAATAG
Organism: Bacteroidota bacterium; assembly: GCA_005772895.1. Lineage (GTDB taxonomy): Bacteria > Bacteroidota > Bacteroidia > 2-12-FULL-35-15 > 2-12-FULL-35-15 > 2-12-FULL-35-15. Next base: position 16,483 of record SXIH01000049.1, read on the forward strand.
ATTATAGCCTTGACATACAAGGAAACTGGACAAACACCAGCACACATGCAGATCCATTTCAAGAAAGAAACGGAACGGTTACTTTCAGTGGAACTGAAACTTTACAAACCATAACAAAAGCAAGTGTAGAAAATTTTAATAACCTTACGTTAAATAAATCCGAAGGAAATTTATCATTGGCTGGCCCTGCTTCAATTTCCAATTCACTTACTTTAACTGATGGTATTTTATTAACCACTGCAACAAATCTATTAACGATAAACGACAATGCATCAAGCACTTCAGGAAACAGCATTAGTTATGTTGATGGACCAATGAAAAAAGTGGGTGATGATGCATTTGTTTTCCCATTAGGAAATTCTACTTTTTGGGCACGACTAGCAATTGGAGCACCAAGCAACCCTACTGATGCATTTACTGCACAATATTTTGCAACAGGATATACTGATGTTAGCACAATGGCTACTACACCATCACCCGTTTTAAACAATGTTAGTTTAGGAGAATACTGGACGTGTGATAGAACTGCAGGATCATCTAACGTAACAGTTAAATTATATTGGGAAGATGCAAACAGAAGTGGAATAGCAAATTACACAAGCGATTTAGTAGTTGCTCATTGGAATGGAAGTGCTTGGGAAAATGCAGGACAAACTGCTATAACAGGTTCAAACCCTGGAAATATTACTTCTAATACATTAAACTCATTTAGTCCGTTCGCATTTGGTTCACTTGCTGGTTCTAGTCCATTGCCAATTGAATTAGTAGAATTTACTGCAAAATTAAACTCCAGTAAAAAAACTGATTTAAACTGGACAACTGCAACAGAAATAAATAGCGACTATTTTATTATTGAAAGAAGTGCTGATGGAATAACTTTCGAAAATATTGCAACAACTAATGCTGCAGGTAACAGTACTTCAATCACTAATTATACTGCAATTGATGAAAATCCATTGAAAGGAGTTTCATACTATCGTTTAAAACAATTTGATTTTGATGGTAATTTCACTTATTCACAAATTGAATCCATTAATAATGATGAATTCAACATGGAAGTAAATTTGTTTCCAAATCCAAGTGCTGATGGTGCATTCAATTTAGATATTGTTGGTTCTGAAAATGAAGAAATACTGGTAGTGTTATTTAATGCTAACGGACAAATGGTTTATTCAAAAGCAATTGTTACTTCTTCAAGCCAAACTACTATTGCAATAAATACTGAAAACAAATTATCATCAGGAATTTATTGGGTGACAGGGACAAGCAAAAATGAATTGTTTAGAAAAAAATTAATTGTACAGTAGATTTAACCGTAACCAATAATCTTGTAAGTAATATAACCTACAACTTCATGTATTAACTGATACCAATCATTTAATGCTGAAGTATTGGGAATAAGTAAATGGTCGAATTCAAATTTGCGCGGACCTGCATATCTGTCGGTGCTATATGGAGTTACTTCCATTCCAACTGTTTCAAAACAATTGAGACTTCTGCGCATATGAAAACCTGAAGTAATTAATAAAAAACGTCCTTTTATTTTTTTTTCGTCAATAAGGTTTTTGGTGTAAAGGGCATTTTCCCTTGTGTTTTGTGATTTGGATTCTATAATAAAATCCTTTTCGGGAACTCCCATAAAAACTAAATAGCGCTTAATGTATTCTCCTTCACGCATATCCGGCTGAAGAATTCTTCCTGAACCTCCCGTGAAAATTATTTTTTTTATCATCCCTAATTTATACAGTTCAACTGCTTGCAATAATCTGTCTACACCTCGGTAAAATTGTGGTCGGTCATAGTCTTCATCATAAACGCTCATTCCTCCCAGCACAATTCCAACATCATACATTTCAAGGTCTTCGTATTTTGTTGCAGGCACTTCCCATGCTCTGGAAAATTCATCAAAAATAAAGCTGTTTGAAAAAAATAAGATCAATCCAAATGCCCAATAAAAACATTTTTTTCTTCGTTTTTCGTTTTTAGAATACACAAAAACAAATAACAAAGTTATTATCCAAACTATTGGACTGATTAAGAAAGTAAGCAGTTTGGATAATAGAAAAAACACGTTTTGTAAATTAGGAGTCAAATATATAAAATTTAGGGGAAATGGGCATTCCGAAGTGACAATGCACCCTTAGCACGTCATTGCGAGTCCCGCTCCCGATAGCTATCGGGATTGCGGGATGTGGCAATCTAGCTTCTAACGGAGAGAGATTGCTTCCGGTTTCTGCTACAGCGCAGAACTCGCAATGACGCTCCTAAAGAAACGCAATCCACCATTTATTAATACCTTTACACCATGCTTAAAAACACTCTAAAGCTATTCTTTAATTGCCTGCTCCTTGCACTATTCACCTTCCTTCTGGTGGAATACAAACTCACCATTTATGGCCTCCAACAAGGAAAAGGTCAGCTACAACTGGTTATGGGAGCAAAACCTGTTGAAGAAATCCTTAACGACAAAACTTTCCCTGACTCTTTAAAACAAAAACTTCGCCTCATAACAGACATCAGAAAATTTACTATTGAAGAATTAGGAATGAATGAAAGTGAAAATTACACTTCTGTTTATGACCAAAAGGGGCAATCGCTTTTGTTTAATGTATCTGCTTGCGAACCTTATAGTTTCACTCCCAAAGAATGGAGTTTTCCTTTTTTAGGAACAGTTCCTTACAAAGGATTTTTTGATAAAACTGAAGCTCAAAAAGAAATACTAAAATTAAAAATGCAGGGCTATGATGTTGATGTTTACAGTCCGTCCGGCTGGTCAACACTCGGCTGGTTTAACGACCCTATTCTTTCGAATATGCTCAAACAAAGTGAAGGAAGTTTATCTGATTTAATTATTCACGAATTAACGCATGGAACTTTATTTGTAAAAAATGATGTCGACTTCAATGAAAATTTGGCAAATTTTATTGGAGATAAAGGAGCAGAATTATTTTTAATACAAAAATTCGGAAAAGACTCTAAAGAATATATTGACTACGAACAAGACAAAAACGATCAAAAAATATTTACCGATTATATTTTGAAAAGCAAAGAACGACTTGATAGTCTTTACCAATTAATGGGAAGAGGAAATTCTGAAGAAACAACTAAAATTAAAAAGAAGGCACTCATCATGGAAATTGTTTTGGGTATAAACAAATTACCTTTGTACAAAAAGAAAAACTATTTCAAATATACTTTACAAGCTTTTGCTGAGGGAAATGCTTTTTTTATGGCTTTCGAAAGGTACGATTCACAATATGAAATTTTTGAAAAAGAGTATAAAGAAAAATTTGATTCTGATCTGAAAAAGTATTTTGAATATTTGAAAGGGAAACATCCATCGTTATAGCCTACAAAATCAGGAAAATCAACACAATCAAGCCTTTTAAATTCATTTGTTTTTACACCCCCAAAACCTTATATTTGTAAGCTTAAGCATACAAATATGAACACATTCGTTACCGAACCATATAAATCCAAGAACAAGATCAGAATTGTTACCGCTGCTTCGTTATTTGATGGGCATGATGCTGCTATCAATATTATGCGCAGAATTATCCAAAGCAGTGGTGTTGAAGTCATTCATTTGGGGCACGATAGAAGCGTTGAAGAAATAGTGAATTGCGCTATTCAGGAAGATGCAAATGCTATTGCCCTTACCTCCTATCAAGGTGGTCACAATGAATTTTTCAAGTATATGTTTGATCTTTTAAAACAAAAAGGCTGCGGACATATTAAAATATTTGGTGGTGGCGGTGGAACTATTTTACCTTCGGAGATTGATGAGTTACAGGCTTACGGAATCACCCGCATTTATGCTCCGGATGATGGACGAGCAATGGGATTACAAGGGATGATTAACGACATGCTGGAGAAATGCGATTTTCCTACCGGAAATAATTTAAACGGTGAAGCAAAACATTTAAACAAAAAAGATATTAAATCCATTGCACGATTAATTTCTTCGGCAGAAAATTTTCCGGATGAATTTTCAAAATTCCTTCCTGAGATCAAAAAAAATATTTCTAAAAAAGTAACACCTGTTTTAGGAATAACCGGGACAGGTGGAGCAGGAAAATCATCCTTGGTGGATGAATTGGTGAGAAGATTTTTGATTGATTTCAAAGACAAAACAATTGCCATTATTTCTGTCGACCCATCAAAACGTAAAACTGGTGGAGCATTGCTGGGTGACAGGATCCGGATGAATGCCATCCGTAACGAACGTGTTTACATGCGCTCTCTTGCAACTCGTCAAAGCAATTTAGCATTATCAAAATATGTTCAGGAAGCGATTGACATTGTAAAAGCTGCGGATTACGATTTGATTATTCTAGAAACTTCCGGTATCGGACAAAGTGATACGGAAATTACGGAGCACAGTGATATGAGCTTGTATGTAATGACTCCGGAATACGGAGCAGCAACTCAGTTGGAAAAAATCGACATGCTTGATTTTGCCGACATTATTGCATTGAACAAATTTGATAAACGTGGAGCATTGGATGCTATCCGCGATGTGAAGAAACAATACAAACGTAACCATCAACTATGGGAAACCGATGATGATGCTCTTCCTGTTTACGGAACCATTGCATCTCAATTCAACGACCCGGGCATGAATAAATTGTACAAAGCAATTGTAAACATGCTTGCTGAAAAAACGGGTGCAAATTTAAAATCGGATTTTGCTGTAACGGATGAGATGAGTGAAAAGATTTACATCATTCCGCCTCACCGTACACGCTACTTAGCAGAGATTGCAGAAAATAACCGTGGCTATGATAAATGGGTGGACGAACAAAAAGAATTAGCACAAAAATTATACTCTATTCGCAAATCAATTGATACACTTAAAGAATCTAAGATCGAGGATAAGGACAGGATTATAAAAGGCTTAGAAGAAACCTATGCACAAGTAGCATTGAGTTTTGATGGTCGTAACAAAGTTATTTTGGAAGGTTGGGCTGACAGAGTTCAACAATACAAAAATGAATTCTTCATTTTCAAAGTGCGTGACAAAGAATTAAAAATCAAAACGCATTACGAATCACTTTCACATTCTCAGATTCCAAAAATTTCTTCTCCACGTTATGAAGCATGGGGCGATATTTTAAAATGGAACTTACAGGAAAATTTCCCGGGAGAGTTTCCTTACACTGCCGGAGTATTTCCTTTCAAACGTGAAGGAGAAGATCCAACAAGAATGTTTGCAGGAGAAGGCGGACCGGAAAGAACCAACAGACGTTTCCACTACGTAAGTTTGGGAATGCCTGCACACCGCTTGAGTACAGCATTTGACAGTGTTACTTTATACGGACAAGATCCAGCTATTCGTCCGGATATTTACGGAAAAATTGGTAACTCAGGAGTTTCTATTTGTTGTTTGGATGATGCAAAAAAATTATATAGTGGATTTAATTTAGCAGATCCGAAAACATCGGTGAGTATGACGATTAATGGTCCTGCCGCGATGTTAACCGGATTTTTCATGAATGCTGCGATCGATCAACAGTGTGAGATTTACATCAAGAAAAACGGACTAGAGAAAGACGTAGAATCTAAAATTCAAAAAATCTACAAATCTAAAAATGTAACTCGTCCTACTTACCAAGGACCATTGCCGGAAGGAAACGATGGCTTGGGCTTAATGTTATTAGGCGTTACCGGAGATCAGGTTTTACCGAAAGATGTTTACGAAAAAATTAAAGTAGAATCCATTGCTGCAGTCCGCGGAACAGTACAGGCAGATATTTTAAAAGAAGATCAGGCACAAAACACTTGTATTTTCTCTACAGAATTTGCTTTGCGTTTAATGGGTGATATGCAGGATTATTTCATTCAGAAAAATATCCGGAATTTTTATTCAGTTTCTATTTCAGGATATCATATTTCGGAAGCAGGTGCTAATCCTATCACACAGCTTGCCTTAACTTTATCCAACGGATTCACTTACGTAGAATATTATGTAAGTCGCGGAATGGACATCAACAAATTCGCTCCGAATTTATCTTTCTTCTTCAGTAACGGTATAGATCCAGAATATTCAGTAGTTGGTCGTGTTGCCCGTAGAATATGGGCTAAGGCGATGAAGATGAAATATAATGCGAATGAGCGTTCACAAATGTTGAAGTATCACATTCAAACTTCCGGTCGTTCCTTGCATGCTCAGGAAATTGATTTCAATGATATCCGTACAACCTTACAAGCTCTGTATGCTATTTACGATAACTGTAATTCTTTACACACGAACGCTTATGACGAAGCGATTACAACACCTACAGAAGAATCTGTAAGAAGAGCGATGGCAATTCAGTTAATCATCAACCGTGAATTAGGCTTAGCGAAAAATGAAAATCCATTACAAGGTTCCTTCATCATTGAAGAATTAACAGACTTAGTTGAAGAAGCAGTATTATCAGAATTTGAACGCATAAGCGAACGTGGTGGGGTTTTAGGCGCTATGGAAACGATGTATCAACGAGGAAAAATTCAGGAAGAAAGTTTATACTACGAAACATTAAAACATACAGGTGAATATCCAATCATTGGAGTAAACACTTTCCTATCATCCAAAGGTTCACCTACTATTGTTCCGAAAGAAGTTATCCGTGCAACGGAAGAAGAAAAACAATATCAGATTACGATGTTGGAACAATTGCATAAAGGAAACAGCGATAAATCAACACAACTATTACGCGAATTGCAAACAGCAGCTATCCAAAACAAAAATATTTTCGAAGGACTAATGGAAGTTTGTAAATATTGTTCACTCGGACAAATTACAAATGCATTGTTTGAAGTTGGTGGGCAGTATAGAAGAAACATGTAAGTATGGAAGAGGATTATAATCCTGTAAGAGCCATTATTCTTGTAAGTGTTATTATTCTTGGCACGATTGTTCCAATTATTATTATAAAAATAAATTTAAGTAGAATAAAAAAAGGTAAATCTGAAACTCAAATTGACAATGCATCTTTGAAATCATTCATGGGAGTTGTTGGTTTTATTTTTCCAATATTTCATTTTATTAATTGGGGATATTCTCAAAATAAAGATATACAATGTAAAGTGTGTAATTTTGCAAATGTTACATTCTCTAATTTCTGTCCAAATTGCAAAAAAGACCAATCCAAAATCATTCCTGAATACAAGTGCAATTATTGTTTAAATACATTTACAAGCTTTTCTAAATATTGCCCTAAATGTGGAAAAGACAATCATGGAAAACATAAAGGTGGAATATCTTAACTGCCATTTTCAGTAATTATGTCACATTTATCCAAAGCCAACCCAATTGGTCTGGATTATGATATTACCACCCCGACTAACTAAAAAAATTAACCTCCGCGTTGCTCTGCGCCTTCTCAGCGCCCTCTGCGGTAAAAAAACCACGAAATGAAATCAAATCACGAAATCGACTACAAAATTTTAGGGGAAGAATTACAATGCGTAGAAATTGAATTGGACCCAACAGAAACAGTAATTGCTGAAGCCGGAAACTTTATGATGATGGATGATGGTGTAAGAATGGATACCATTTTCGGAGACGGTACAAAAGAACAAAGCGGATTTATGGATAAGTTATTTTCGGCCGGTAAACGATTGCTTGTTGGAGAAAGTTTATTTATGACAGCTTTTACAAATACCGGAAACCTAAAAAAACGAATCACATTTGCTTCACCATATCCCGGGAAAATTATTCCAATGGATTTAAGTACATATAGTGGAAAGATCATTTGTCAGAAAGACGCCTTTTTGTGTGCTGCAAAAGGAGTAAGTATCGGAATAGAGTTTCAAAAGAAATTAGGAACAGGATTATTCGGTGGGGAAGGATTTATTATGGAGAAATTGGAAGGAGATGGAATGGCATTCGTTCATTCTGGTGGAATGATTATAGAGAAACAGTTGGCTCCCGGAGAATTAATTAAAGTAGATACAGGTTGTATTGTTGCCTTTACACATGATGTGGATTACGATATTCAGTTTGTAGGCGGCATCAAAAACACCATTTTTGGAGGAGAAGGATTGTTTTTTGCCACATTGAAAGGCCCGGGCAAAGTTTGGATACAATCCTTACCTGTAAGCCGTTTGGCAGGCAGATTAATGGCTTATTCGCGTGGCGGTAAGGAAGAAGGCAGTATGCTTGGCGGATTAGGCAGAATGTTTGATGGAGACAACCATTAAATTAAATTTTTATAAATGGATTTAATTTATTAATTTTATGCTAACCAAACAAACTAAACCCATGAAAAAAGTAATACTTCTATTTGTTGCGATGTTTGCATTCACTTTTGCAAATGCACAAGGTGCAGGAAAACCTGATAAAGTTGATGCTGCAACCAGAGCTACTAAAATGACAGAAAAAATGGCTAAAGTGATAACACTTACAGCTGATCAAAAATCAAAAGTTCAGGCTATCAATTTGGAAAGTATCAAATTAATGGATTTGAATCAGGAAAAAACCGGTGACAAACCAAATGAATTTGAAGCTGAAAAACAAAGAATCAGCAAAAAATGGGATACAGAAATGGCTGCTGTAATTACAGAGGCGGAAGTGGTAAAATGGAAAAAACATCAAGCTGACGAAAAAGCTAAAAAATAACACAAAGACTCCCGACACAATCGGGAGTTTTTTTTACACCTTATATGAATAAAATTATAGAAACTCCCCGACTCTATTTAAGAGAATTTACTATTGATGATGCGCAAAGTCTGATTGACTTAAATAACAATCCAAATGTTATAAGATATACCGGTGATGGTCCGGTGAAAGACTTAGAAGAAGCAAAACGTATTTTAACTGACATCATTTTCCCTCAATACAAAAATAAACTTGGTCGCTGGGCTGTTCATTTAAAATCAAATAATGAATTTATAGGTTGGTGCGGATTAAAATTTATTGAAGAAAACAATGAAATTGATTTGGGCTATCGGTTTTTTGAAAGTCACTGGGGAAAAGGATATGCTTCAGAATCTGCAAAAGCAACATTGGATTATGGAGTAAACATTTTGAAACTAAAAAACATTATTGCCAGAGCCGCAAAAGATAATGTTGCATCAATAAATGTTTTAAAGAAATTAGGAATGATTTATTTGAAAGATGATATGTGTGCACATGATCCCGCTGCAGTTTACACGACTGATGTCTAATGACAGCTGTCAGACGCTTTAAATAAATCATCCAATGCATCCGACCTCAGACATCGGTCATCCGACATCAAAAAAGCTCCATCTGCTTCACTTCTCCTGGCCTTCTAAAAGCTGTTAAATTATACTCCATTCTTTTTCGTCCAGATAAATGTTTCTTCACTGCCATTTTAAACATTTGTCTAATCGACATAACCATATTTCCTTCTCCACTCATTCTTTTTCCGTAACGACTATCATTTAATTGTCCACCATGTGCATCCGCAATATGATGCAATACTTTTTCTGCTCTGTCAGGAAAATTTTTGTGTATCCAATCTTTAAATATTTCTCCGATAGAACCATTCAAGCGAACAATTGTATAACCTGCAGAATCCGCTCCGTTATCGGCTGCTGCTTTTATCAAATCAGGAATTTCATCACTGTTTAAACCTGGGATAATTGGCGCTGTCATTACTCCTACAGGAATACCTGCTTTGTTCAAGGTATTTATCACCTTCAATCTATTTTTTGCAGTAACTGTTCTTGGTTCCATTTTTAATCTCAAGTCATTGTTTAAACTTGTTATCGAAACCATTACATGAACTAAATTCAGTTTAGCCAACTCTTGCAGAATATCAACATCTCTAATTATCAAATCATTTTTTGTAATCATTCCTGCTGGATGTCTGAATTTCAAAAGCACTTCCAACATTTGACGAGTAATTTTCATCTTACGTTCGATTGGTTGATAACAATCTGTATTACCAGAAAACATTATTGGAGAAACAACCCAATTTTTATTCATGAATTGCTTTTCCATTAGTTGAGGGGCATTGGGTTTAGCAATAATTTTTCTTTCGAAATCCAATCCTGCACTATAACCCCAATACTCGTGAGTGTTACGTGCATAACAATAAATGCAACCATGTTCACATCCTTGATACGGGTTCATGGAATACATTCCAGGAATGTCCGGACTCTTCACTTCATTTATAATTTTCTTAGGGTTTTCTATAAAAATTTGCGTTTTTGCATCGCTTAATAGTGGCTCATCCAGTCCTTCAATATGTTCAGCAACATAAGTTCCTTTCAGAAAACGATTGTAGGTATTGACTTGTGAGCCTCTTCCTTTAAAGTAGTTTGATTCTTTTTCATCGTTTTTCATACTACAAAATTAGTTGCTGCTCAACCTAAATACAGCCAAGAATTTTAGTATTCTGAAAACTATTTTTTATCAGGATAAAATAGTATTACCTTTAAATACCAATTAGTCAATTATGAAATTATTTAAAAGCAAAAATCTTTTTCTATTCACATTATTGATCTTTATTTCGATAAATAATTTCGGGCAAAGTTTTTTAAGTGATTCCGCAGCTGCTGCAGAACACCACCATACGCCATGGGAAATATTAAGTGGTGAAGGCGATGATGAACTTGTATGTTACAAACAAGCACACCGTAACATGTATTTTTTAGTGACAGGTTTAATTATCATCATTGCTTTTATAGCGATAAAACTTTTGAGAACCAACAGAAAGAATAATAAAATTTTAAAAGCACAGAAAGAAATTATAGAAGAAAAGAACAAAGACATTACAGATAGTATTTATTATGCAAGAAGAATCCAGAGGTCTCTCCTCCCTCCAGAGAAATATATTCAGAAGAACATCGACCGATTGAAGAAAAAGTAATGAAGTGATAAGGTGATGAAGTAATAAAGCGATAAGGTAAAAAAAATAGATGTCTCGAAAAATAATACATATTGATATGGATGCATTTTATGCATCGGTAGAACAGCGTGACTTTCCAGAGTATGTTGGGAAACCTATTGTGGTTGGAGGAAAACCTGAAGGCCGTGGCGGTGTGGTTGCAACTGCTAGTTACGAAGCTCGTAAATTTGGAATCCGCTCAGCGATGCCAAGTAAAAAAGCTTTACAACTTTGTCCGCATGTTATTTTTGTTTACCCACGTTTTTCTGCTTACAAAGAAGCCTCTAAAAAGATCAGAGAAATATTTGAACGTTACACCGATTTGATAGAACCACTTTCTTTGGATGAAGCATTTTTAGATGTAACAGAAAATAAAAAAGGAATTACTTCTGCAATAGAAATTGCCAAACAAATAAAATTAGCAATTAAGGAAGAAGTGAATCTAACAGCATCGGCTGGTGTTTCTAGCAGCAAGTTTGTTGCAAAGATTGCTTCCGATATGAACAAGCCTGATGGCTTAACGTTTATTGCTCCAGAAAAGATTGAAGAATTCATGGAAAAACTACCTGTAGAGAAATTCTTTGGTGTTGGGAAAGTCACAGCAGATAAAATGAAAGGAATGGGCATTCACAAAGGCATTGATTTAAAAAGAATGTCTGAAGAAGAATTAGTTCATTTTTTCGGAAAGCCGGGACGGTTTTATTATAAGATTGTAAGAGGGATTGACAACAGAGCTGTTCAGCCGCACAGAGAATCTAAATCATTAGGAGCAGAAGATACTTTTGCAGAAGACTTAACTACATTAGAAGCAATGAACGATGAACTCGACAAAATTGCCAGATTGGTTGTAACGCGTTTACAGAAATATAATTTAAAAGGAAGAACAGTTACGCTAAAAATAAAATATCATAATTTCAGACAAATCACCCGCAACTATTCTTTCGACAAAGCTATTGGGGACTTTGAAACCATTATAAATACAGCTAAAGAACTACTTATAAAAACTGAGCCTGAAAACTACAAAATCAGGTTATTGGGAATTTCACTTTCAAATTTTGGTGAGATGAAAGAGAAAGCTGTAAAGAAAAATGATTGGCAATTGGAATTGTTCTGAAATGAAATATTGTATGCCATTTTTATTCTCGCTGATTTTTTGTTCTACCATCAAAGGACAAGATAAACAATTAGAAAATAAATTAAAACCATATTTCGGAGAACTGCCTATTCTTCAGACTCCAGATAGTGTTCTTCGCTTTGCCTTTTCTGACACAATAACCCGCGAACATAAGTCGCGCTACAGAGTATTTGTTTATTATGATTCATTATCGCCAACCAAACTAGTTGATCCCAATTGGAGATATGATGATTCCTTACAATCTAATCGACTTGAGGAATTTGATATTTATTCCAAATATATCGACATGGATGGTATTGCAGATTTTGACTCACAGATTTCTTACCGAAATCAAATTAATGCATACCATTCTTCAGATTGTTCAATGTTGACAGTTAAGATTTACAAAAAAAATGCATTTGTAGCAAAAAGGAGCTATCGAAAAATGAAACGAAAATTTTCAAAATATTTCGCCAAAAAAACTACTGAACGATATAGCAGTAGACTAACAAGTGGGAAATGGACCACAACATATTATTTCACAAACAAAACAGATTACACTCCTTTATTGGCAATTAGCTGGAATGGAAGGGCGCACATGACGAGTCCGGGTAACCGTATATATGTTTACGGAAAATAGTGATAATATTTTTTGAAATCTTATCGATTTAATCAATCCAAACGGTATACACATCCGTTTCATTCCTTACAATTGCATTCACTTCAAAACCGCCTTCTTGTGGAATGATTTCTTTAAGATCAAATACCACACAATTTTTACTCAAACCTTCAAAAATCAATGTGAATTTTTGTCCGGGTGATTTGGGAGTCCAAGATGGATAAAACACAATATTAAAAGCCGTAATTAATTTTGCTTCTTTTCCCGTTCCATGTTCAATCAAAAAAGTGCTTGGCCAAATTCTATAATATGCATCCTGATTACAGATACAATGGACAATAGTTTGTCCTTCCTCCGCCACCATGGTTTCGGTAGCTACTTCTGTTTCTGTTTTTGTGATGGTTTTGGTTGACATGGTTAGGGATAACGAATAAAACGAATTTACGAACCTGCCTACCGCAGGCAGGTCTGTGTGTTTTAAAAAATTGGGGTGACTTATAAGTATTGTTTCATTTTCTTCTTCCAGTTTTTATCTGCTTTATCTATTACCACTTTATCACAACCAGTAAAACTAGCATAGTCTTTTAATTTCAATGAGAATTCTTTGTTAAATTTCTCATCAGGAGCAAATCCTTTTTCAAAATGCATTTGTTTTATGTGAAATATCTTTTCTGCTCTATCGGCCTTGGGATCGAAGCGGGCTACAAATTCATCTCCGTATAATACCGGCAGACAAAAATATCCGAATTTACGTTTGGGTTCCGGTAAATAACACTCAATCATAAAATCGAAATTAAAAAAACGTTGTACTCTTTTGCGTTGAATAATTGCATTATCAAATGGAGAAAGAATATGAATAGTATTTTCTACTTTTATTTTATCTACTGAATTTAAATGCTCATTGCTGGTCACAAAAAGCGTTTTATCATCACCTTGTAATTTTACTTCAATAAGCTCTCCGTCTTTTAACATTCTCTTCAAACTCTTTCCTATCGATTCTTTCAAGCCTCTTCTTAAATACGCAATCTCTTTCTCCTCTACTATTCCATTTGCTTGGATAGCTTTTTTGATTAAATGTTCAGCATATTCTTTTTCTGTTGGTAAATCAGTATTCACTTTTGAGGGCAATACTCTTTCAGCTAAATCATATACTTTTTGAAAACCTTGTCGCTTCACCACCATCAGCTTACCTTCCATAAACAATTGTTCTAAGGCTTTTTTTGCAGGTTTCCATTCGTACCAATTGTTTGGGTCTTTTCTTTTGTATTCGAAATCTTTTGATTGCAATGGTCCTTCAGCATTTATTCTGTCGAAAACAAACTTGTTCATCTTTTTATCTTGTCCGAACCAATGTGATTTACCATCGGCATATCCCTTTTTTACAAAAAGCGAAAAACGATAATCGCTCATCGGCAAATAAGATGCTGCATGACTCCAATATTCGAAAACACTTTTATCCTTTTCCAGCAATTCGTTTAAATAAATTTCTTTATAATCAGACAAACGTGTCCATAGTGTGTGATGATGAGCACGGGCTGCCACAGAAAGTGTATCAATTTGAACATAGCCAATATGTTCAATAGCTTTGAGAGCCGCGGATTTGCCTTTACCAAAACAGGGTTGCAATAAGCCCTGACTTTGAAGCATTATTCCTCTTGCTTGTTCCAAACTAACTATTTTAAGATTGTTTTTCAAATTAATGGCTCGATTTATGAATACCAAATTAAGTATTTTTATTAAATTTGATTCAAGTAAGAACCCACAATATATGTACAAATATTATTTCCTTTTCGTTTTCTTTTTAACAAGCCGTTTATTAGGACAAGACATTACAGCAACTCAGAAGATTCCAGCGAATGCCCTGCCGGGAACAGATTTTATTGTAGAAACGACTATCAATAAAGGAAAAATAAGGGATTTTATGAAATTCTTTCAGGAAATTCCTGAAGGATTAACAGCCACTGAAATTGAAAGCCAAACAGGCACATTTACTTTTGCAGATGGCGGTGCAAAAATTGTTTGGATCACTCCTCCAATGGATGAAACGTTTACAATTAGCTATAAAATAACTGTAAATGGTGGCGTTTCGGGAACAAAATCTTTACCGGCAAAAATTTCATACATCACAAATAATGAGCGTAAAGTATTTGATTTTCCTGCTACATCAATTATAATTGGAACCGCAACACCACCGGTGCAAAAAGCGATTCCAAGCACAAACCCCACAACAAGCACTCAACCTGTAAAAACAGAACCAGTAAAAGATAATATGGCTACTGTTATTAAAACAACTCCACCACCGGTTAAAGAAAAGACCGAGACTGGACAACCTGCAACTTTTTCAAAAGTTCCAACAAGTGCATTACCCTCTTCCAGCGGAAAAATGTACCGTGTACAAATAGGTGCATTTTCAGCAAAACCAAAAATTGATGGTGTTCCGGAAGTAACTACAGTTGTTTTAGATAATGGAATTACAAAATATTTCAGCGGAAACTATTCAACTTACGAAGAAGCACTTAAACGCAAAAAAGAAATGATAGAGAAAGGCTTTCAAGGTGCTTTTATAGTGGCGTTTGAAGGTGGGAAGATTGTAAAATAAATTCCAGATTTCAAATTTCAAATTATATTACGTGAATAAAAAAGTTCAATACTGTAAACAGTATTGAACTTTTAATTTGATCCCGATAACTATCGGGATTGGAATCTGAAATTACACCGAAGCAGAATGACAAACTTCCACCTTAAAATCCAAGTTTTTTAGCAATGTCTTTCTTCACACCATCTTTATGAACCATAATGCTGGTAGTTTTATACTTTACGAATGCTTCTGATGCATAGAAATAACCATCACAATCATTGTTTTTTATTCCCCATGAATTTTTTACTACGTAGTATTTTCTTCCATTTTGATCTTTCACAATTCCAACAATGTGCATTCCGTGATCATCTTGCGTTTCGTAATTATCAAATCCTTCCTGACGTAAAGCCTGAGTAATCTCAATTTCTTTTGTAGGAACAGCAAGAACTACAGAATCAACTTTTTCCTTTTTAATGCTTGTCCAATCTACATCCGGAACTATGGCAACTCCATTTTTAAATGAAAAACCTTTTTCGCTAACATCTGAACCCCAGGCAATAGAATACCCATTCATAATTGCATTGTCAATTACATCTATCATTTCATTCAATGGAACATTGTATACTTGATCCCAAGCCCAATTGTCTTGTATTTCAATTGCAAACTTTGTATAAAACGGGTGATGAGTAAAAGATGAAATTTCGATATAGCTGTCCATATTCAAACCCAATGTTGCCGCAAATGTTTTTGGATTGTATTGCTTCCCCATATAATCAAACGTTTCAGGAGCTTTTCCTAAATATGCATCCAATGTTGAATTCACAGCTTTTGCCCAAGCCGGAGTAATTTTATTTGCTTTTACGACCACATCCAATTGTGCTTTTAACATCGCATCCATTTCATTGTGATTGATTTCTTTTTCTCCATTTGCTAAACCAACATAAGCAGCTTGCGGAACTGCACCAAAATTTTTAATCACATAAGCCGCATCGTGAAATGCACCACCCGGACCGAAATTAATTAATCCGTGCATACGTACATATTTATCCGCTTTTGCCATGTAGGCATTACGTACAATAAACATTTCCGATAAATTCATTTTTGGTTTTCCCATACGAATCATTTCCGATTCAAAAAAGGAAAGAGATGAAAACGACCAGCAAGTACCTGACTGAGCTTGGTTTTGCACTTCCGTTGCTTCTAAATTTTTTACAACAGTAAATTTATAATTACCGTCTTTTTTATTAGAAAGCGTTTGCGCAACTACTAAATCAGCACTAATAAGTACTAATGCAAGAATAATTTGTCTTTTAATATTCATTTTTGAGAGATTTTGTTTTTACTAATTTACGTTATAAAATAAGTTTATTCTTGAATTTATGATGAGCGGTTTTCCAGAGTGATAAGGTGATAAGGTGATGGGGTGATGGGGTGATAGGGTGTTTTACTTTATAACATTACCACACAATCACCTTATCACTTATTAAGCTTGCGCTGTCGGCCCACCAAAATTCATCGGCAATACATTCGGCATATCTGTATCTTTAATCACTCCGTGTGTTTGTTCGAACTTTGAAATATTATCTTTCAAGGCTTTCATCAAACGTTTTGCATGTTGTGGTGTTAAAACAATACGCGATTTTACTTTCGCTTTTGGAACACCCGGCATCATTCTGATAAAGTCGATTACGAATTCTGAATTTGAATGTGTAATGATTGCAAGATTTGAATAAATTCCTTCTGCCACCTCTTCGCTCAATTCAATATTCAATTGATTATTTTGATTTTGCTCTTCCATGATTTTTATTTTTATTTTTTTAGTAAAAGAGGGACTAACATTACTGCAGTCCCTCTTTAAAATTATTCAGAATAACATAATTAAATTTTATGCTTCTTCTTCCATTGCTTCTTTTTTAGAAGCTAATAAACGATCGTACTCTTCTTGTGAACCAACAATCATTTTGTCGTAAGCTCTTAAGCCGGTACCTGCAGGAATTAAATGTCCAACAATTACGTTTTCTTTTAATCCTAATAAGTAATCTACTTTTCCGCTTACTGCAGCTTCGTTCAACACTTTTGTTGTTTCCTGGAACGATGCAGCACTCATGAAACTATTAGTTTGCAATGATGCACGTGTGATACCTTGTAAAACTTGGCTTGATGTAGCAGGAATTGCTTCACGAGCTTCGATGATCTTCATATCTCTGCGTTTCAATGAAGAATTTTCATCTCTCAATTTACGTGCACTGATAATCTGACCAGCTTTGTATAAAGTAGAATCACCCGGATCAAGAATAAGAACTTTAGCATACAAGCTATCGTTTTCTTTCATGAATTCCGATTTGTTCACCAATTGTTTTTCTAAGAAAATTGTATCTCCAGCTTCACTGATATCAACTTTACGCATCATCTGACGAACAATTACTTCGAAATGTTTATCGTTAATTTTCACACCTTGTAAACGGTAAACCTCTTGTACCTCATTTACCAAATACTCCTGAACAGCAGTTGGTCCTTTGATAGCAAGGATATCGCTTGGCGTGATTGCCCCGTCAGATAATGGTTCACCAGCTTTGATGAAATCATTTTCCTGAACTAGGATGTGTTTAGATAATTGAACTAAGTAAGTTTTCTTTTCACCAGTACGTGATTCAACATGAACCTCACGATTACCACGTTTAATCTTACCGAAAGAAACGATACCATCAATTTCAGAAACCACAGCCGGGTTACTTGGGTTACGTGCTTCAAACAATTCAGTTACACGAGGTAAACCACCCGTGATATCGCCTGTTTTACCAGATGAACGAGGAATCTTCACAAGGATTTGTCCTGCTTCAATTTTCGCATCATCGTTTACAATGATGTGAGCTCCAACCGGAATGTTGTAGGTACGTAATACTTCTTTACTAACAACAATCTTGATAGAAGGGTTTTTAGATTTATCACGACTCTCAACAATAACTTTTTCTTTAAAGCCTGTTTGTTCATCGGACTCTTCTCTGAATGTAATTCCTTCTTCAACATTTTCGAATTCGATTTTACCAGCAAATTCGGAAACGATAACAGCGTTATACGGATCCCAATCACAAATTAAATCTCCTTTTTTCACTTTCGCTAAATGTTTCACATATGATTGTGAACCATAAGGAATGTTACCTGTTGTTAAAACAATTTTTGTATTTGCATCAATGATGCGCATCTCAGCTGAACGACCAATAACAACATCAACGATTTGTCCATCAGGATTTTTACGTTTTACTGTTTTTAGTTCATCAATTTCGATGATACCATCATATTTTGCTTCAATTTTATTTGCAGTTGTTGTGTTAGATGCAGTACCACCCACGTGGAAAGTACGCAATGTTAACTGAGTACCCGGCTCACCAATTGATTGAGCAGCAATAACTCCAACAGCTTCACCTTTTTGAACCATGCGGCCTGTAGCCAAGTTACGTCCGTAACATTTACTACAAACACCATTCTTACTTTCACATGTCAACACCGAACGGATCTCAACAGATTCGATAGGAGAATCAGAAATTAATTTTGCATAATCTTCTGTTAACTCTTCACCTGCATTGATAATTAAATCACCTGTTAATGGATGATAAACATCATGTACAGTTGTTCTACCTAAAATTCTGTCGTATAAAGATTCAACCACCTCATCATTTTTCTTTAATGGAGTTGCAATCAATCCACGCAATGTACCACAATCATCCTGAGTGATGATTACATCCTGAGCAACGTCAACTAAACGTCTAGTTAAGTATCCGGCATCAGCAGTTTTCAAGGCTGTATCGGCAAGACCTTTACGAGAACCGTGAGTAGAAATGAAATACTCAAGGATGGATAAACCTTCTTTAAAGTTAGAGATAATCGGGTTTTCGATAATCTCTCCACCACCTGCACCTTTTTGCGGTTTCGCCATTAATCCACGCATACCACCTAACTGACGGATTTGTTCTTTAGAACCACGGGCTCCTGAATCCAACATCATATAAACCGGATTGAAACCTTGACGGTCGTTTGTCAATGTGTTCAACACTTTCGCAGTGATGCGGGAGTTTGTATGTGTCCAGATATCAATTACCTGATTGTAACGCTCGTTGTTGGTAATGAATCCCATGTTGTAGTTTGCAACTACTTCATCCACTTGTGCGTTTGCATCTGCAATCATTTTACCTTTATCATCAGGAACAATTACGTCACCTAAGTTAAAAGATAAACATCCGCGGAATGCACTCATGAAACCTAATGACTTCATTTCATCAAGGAACTTAGCTGTTTTAGCCATACCTGTTTCCTTAACGATGTTACCAATAATATCACGTAAAGATTTTTTAGTCAACAATTCGTTGATATAACCAACTTCTTTAGGAACAACTTGGTTGAATAAAATACGACCAACGGTTGTTTCAATAAGTTTGTGAACTAATTTATCTCCTTCTTTTACTTCCAAGCGAACTTTCACCCAAGCATGTAAGTCAACACGTTTTTCGTTGTAAGCAATAATTGTTTCTTCAGGAGAATAGAAAGTTAAACCTTCACCTTTTACTTTTTCATCTTTTGTATTTTTCTTTCCTTTGGTCATATAATATAGACCAAGCACCATGTCTTGAGAAGGAACGGCAACCGGAGCGCCATTCGCAGGGTTCAGGATATTGTGAGAAGCAAGCATCAACAATTGAGCTTCCAAAATAGCAGCATGTCCCAATGGAACGTGAACCGCCATTTGATCCCCGTCAAAATCCGCGTTAAACGCAGTACACGTTAATGGGTGCAATTGAATCGCTTTTCCTTCAATTAATTTTGGTTGGAAAGCTTGGATACCTAACCTGTGCAATGTCGGAGCACGGTTTAAAAGAACCGGATGTCCTTTTAAAATGTTCTCCAAAATATCCCAAACGATAGGCTCTTTTTTGTCGACTATTTTCTTTGCAGATTTTACAGTCTTAACAATACCACGCTCAATCATTTTACGAATGATAAATGGTTTGAATAATTCTGCTGCCATATCTTTTGGCAATCCGCACTCATGTAATTTCAATTCTGGTCCAACGACAATTACCGAACGTGCTGAATAATCCACACGTTTACCTAAAAGATTCTGCCGGAACCGGCCCTGTTTTCTTTTCAAGGTATCACTCAAAGATTTCAGCGGCCGCTTATTGGTACCAGTAACCAC
>SXIH01000050.1 GCA_005772895.1 Bacteroidota bacterium
GAGAGAGGGATTCGAACCCTCGGTACCGGTTTCCCAGTACGACAGTTTAGCAAACTGTTCCTTTCGGCCTCTCAGGCATCTCTCCATACCCCTTGTTATAGGGGATGCAAATGTAAAAAAAAGATTTCCCATTGCAAAACAAAATGCAAATATTCGTGGAATGTGTAATCACAGTCAAAAAAGCCATTTCAGATGTTCCCATTTATATGACTTTCGTCAAATCTGACTTCTATCATTTATTTTCCTTCTTTCACTAAATACATTTGTTTCAACAATAAATCAAAATTGAAATCCTATGGAAACAAATGATACAAAATTTCAAACAAGAATAGACGAAGGTGAATTTGTTGAACCCAAAGATTCTATGCCAGATGGATATCGACATCATCTCATTCGCCAAATGTCGCAACATGCACATTCTGAAGTTATCGGAATGCAGCCAGAAGGAAATTGGATTTCACGCGCACCGAGTTTACGTGCTAAACAAATTCTTTTAGCAAAAATTCAAGATGAAGGTGGTCATGGCTTATACTTATATAGTGCAGCTGAAACACTCGGAATTTCGCGCTCCGAAATGATTAACCAATTACATTCAGGAAAAGCAAAATATTCAAACATCTTTAATTATCCAGCTTTGACCTGGGCAGATATAGGTGCTATTGGCTGGTTGGTAGATGGCGCTGCAATTGTAAATCAAATTTCCTTGCAACGTACTTCTTATGGTCCTTATAGCAGAGCTATGATTCGCATCTGTAAAGAAGAAAGTTTTCATCAACGTCAAGGTTATGAAATTATGGCAAAGATGATGAAAGGAACTAAAGAACAACAAGAAATGGCACAAGATGCAATGAACCGCTGGTGGTGGCCTGCATTGATGATGTTTGGTCCGCACGACACCGACTCACCTCATTCTTCTGATGCTTTCAAATGGAAAATAAAACGAGAAGGAAATGATGAGCTACGCCAAAAATTTATTGACAAAACAGTTCAACAAGCTGAAGTGATTGGATTAACTATTCCTGATAAAGAGTTAAAATGGAATGAGAAAAAAAATATTTATGACCATGGCGAAATCAATTGGAATGAATTCCATCAAGTAATAAGTGGAAACGGGCCATGCAACAAACAGCGTATGGAACACCATATAAAATATCACGAAGAAGGTGCTTGGGTCAGAGAAGCTGCTGAAGCTTATAAAAAAGAAAAATCAAACTCGAAAATTTAACTACTGCTTAAACTAAAAAACCATGGCAACAGATACACAACTCGATCTTTGGGAAGTATTTATACAACCAAAATCTGGAAACAGATACGCGCACGCTGGAAGCATTCATGCATCCGATAAAAAAATGGCCATCCAAAATGCACGTGACATTTACACCCGAAGAGGTGAAGGAACTAGCATTTGGGTTGTTCCTTCAAATTGCATCATTGCTTCAAATCCAAGTGATGAAGACATGTTGTTTGAACCTTCAAACGATAAAGTTTACAGACATCCTACATTTTATGAAATGCCAGAAGGCGCTAAAAATATTTAATCATGAAAAAACAAGAAGCAATTTACAACTACGCACTACGATTGGGTGATAACTCATTGGTATTAGGGCATAGATTGGCTGAGCTTTGCAGCAAAGGCCCAATCTTAGAAGAAGACCTGGCTCTTACAAACATGGCGTTGGACCATATTGGAAGAGCACAGGCCTTTTTAAATTATGCCGCACAAGTGGAAGCAAAAAATAAAACAGCCGATGATCTTGCTTACAAACGTGGCGAACGTTCATTCTACAATAATCTTATCATGGAATTGCCTGATAAAGATTTTGCATCAACAATTGCCCGACAATTAATTGTTTCAACATTCGAATACTTTTTATATACCGAGTTAATGAAAAGTAAAGATGAAACGATTGCAGCTATTTCAGCTAAAGCGGTAAAAGAAGTAAGATATCATTTAGCTCATTCAAGTGATTGGACATGCAGATTAGGAGAAGGCACAGATTTGAGTCACGAAAAAATGCAACGTGCATTCAATGATGTTTGGATGTTTACAGATGAATTATTTGAAATGAATGAAGTAGATGAAGTTTTAATCAAAGAAGGAATAGCCATTGATTTAAATAGCATCAAACCACTTTGGTTCAATCATGTTAAAGAAGTAATTGAAGAAGCAACATTAAAATTACCTGAAACCGGATATATGCAAACAGGAGGCAGAAAAGGAATTCATACCGAATATTTAGGACATATACTTTCAGAAATGCAATACTTACAACGCGCTTATCCAACAGCACAATGGTAAATACACTTCATACAAAACAAGATATTTTCAACATCTTATCTTTTATTCCTGACCCCGAGATTCCTGTTGTCAGCATAAAAGAAATGGGAATGTTAAGAGATGTTGTTTTAACTGATAAAGGATGCGAAGTAATTATCACTCCGACTTACACCGGTTGTCCGGCAATGGGAATGATTGAAGATGATATAAAAAGAGTTCTAAAAGAAAATGGTGTGTCGTCTGTAAATGTAAAATTAGTGTATGCACCAGCTTGGACTACCGATTGGATGACTACTGAAGCAAAGGAAAAAATGCGCAAGTACGGAATAGCACCTCCTACTTCGTCAGCTTGCAACAAACTCACTTCTTTTTCAAAAAACAATTTAATTAAATGTCCACGTTGCAATTCAACTCACACCGAATTAATAAGCATGTTTGGTTCTACTGCCTGCAAAGCACTTTACAAATGTGATAGCTGCAAAGAGCCATTCGAATATTTTAAGTGTCACTAAAAAATTAAACTATGCCAGTATATCAATCCATAGGTCATGTCCCTAAAAAACGGCATGTAGTATTTCGCCAAAAAGATGGAAGTTTATTTCATGAAGAATTATTTGGAACAGAAGGTTTCTCAGGAACATCTTCATTGGTTTATCATTTAAACCCTCCTACAATGGTAAAAGAAATGGGAGTTCCCTACTCTGTTCGTCCTGAGATTGCTATTGAAGACAACTTAAGAGCCATGAGTTTTCAAAGTTTTGATGTTGCACCGGAAAGTGATTATATCAAAAGCAGAAAAATACTTTTTGTTAACGATGATATGGCAATCGGAATTTCAGCACCATCAAAATCCATGACAGAATACTTTTATAAAAATTCAGATTCGGATGAATTAATTTTTGTGCACAAAGGATCTGGCTCCTTACATTCCATGTATGGAATTGTAGATTTTGAATATGGAGATTATTTAGTAATTCCTCGCGGAACAGTTTATCAGATGAAATTCAATGCTTCAGAAAATAAGTTATTAGTAGTTGAATCACATAGCCCAATAAGAACACCCAAACGTTATCGAAATGAGTTTGGGCAGATGTTAGAACATTCTCCATTTTGTGAACGGGATTTAAAACTGCCTCACTCTCTTGAAACACATGATGAGATGGGAGAATTTACAGTGAGAATAAAAAAACGTGGATTGATTTATCCATACATTTATCAAACACATCCATTTGATGTTGTGGGTTGGGATGGCTACAGCTATCCATATGCCTTTTCAATTTTTAACTTTGAACCAATCACTGGTCGCATCCACATGCCTCCTCCTATTCATCAAAATTTTGAAGGAAAAGGATTTGTGATTTGTTCATTCGTTCCACGTTTATACGATTATCATCCTGATGCTATTCCTGCACCTTACCATCACAGCAATATTGATTCGGACGAATTACTTTATTATGTAGATGGTGACTTTATGAGTCGTAACAATATTGGGAAAGGACAAATTACTTTACATCCCGCAGGAGTTCCACATGGCCCACATCCTGGAGCCATTGAACGAAGTATTGGTAAAAAAGAAACGGGAGAATTGGCTGTAATGATTGATCCATTTAGTCCTGTAAAAATTACAAAAGAGGCTATAAAAATTGAAGTCAAAGATTATTACAAATCCTGGATGACAAAAGAAGAAACTGTTTAATATAAAATATAACACCATGAAAGATTTAACTACAGTAGCAAACTATGACTACAGCGGAGAAAAAGTATTTGAAAAAGCAAAAGACTTTTTACCTATCAACGGAACTGATTTTGTAGAATTATATGTTGGCAACGCCAAACAAGCTGCACATTTTTACAAAACAGCATTTGGCTTTCAATCCTTAGCCTATAGCGGGTTAGAAACGGGCGATAAGGAAAAAACTTCGTATGTTCTCAAGCAAGATAAAATTAGATTAGTATTAACAACTCCTTTTAATCCGGACAGTGAGATATCTCATCACATTCGCAAACATGGTGATGGTGTAAAATACATTGCACTATGGGTAGATGATGCACGCAAAGCATTTCACGAAACTGTTAGTCGTGGTGCAAAACAGTATATGGAACCAACAGTATTTAAAGACGATTCGGGCGAAGTCATCAAGTCAGGAATTCACACTTATGGTGACACCATTCACTTATTTATTGAAAGAAAAAATTACAAAGGTGTTTTCATGCCAGGTTACGTGAAATGGGAATCGGACTACAATCCAGGAACCTGCGGATTAAAATACATTGATCACATGGTTGGAAATGTTGAATTGGGTGACATGAATAAAGTAGCTAAGTTTTATGAAGATGTAATGGGTTTCGCAAATCTTATCACATTTGACGACAAAGATATATCAACTCAATATACTGCATTGATGAGTAAAGTGATGACCAATGGTAATGGCAGAATTAAATTTCCAATCAATGAGCCAGCGCATGGATTAAAAAAATCACAAATCGAAGAATACCTTGATTTTTATAAAGGCGCAGGATGTCAGCACATTGCCGTTGCTACGGATGACATAGTTTTTACAATTTCAGAAATGCGCAAACGAGGAGTTGAGTTTTTACATGTTCCCGGAACTTATTACGATACTGTAAAAGACAGAGTTGGTATTATTGAAGAAGACATGAACATTCTAAAAAAATTAGGGATAATGGTGGATAGAGATGAAGAAGGGTACCTCCTACAAATATTTACAAAACCTGTAGAAGATCGCCCTACTCTATTTTTTGAAATTATTCAACGCAAAGGAGCAAAATCATTTGGTAAAGGAAATTTCAAAGCATTGTTTGAATCAATAGAAGCAGAACAAGAGCGCAGAGGAACATTATAAAAACAACAGTATGAAAGTAGAAAAGACAGATGTTTTGGTTATTGGTGCCGGACCAGCAGGTTGTATAGCTGCATCACTCATCAACAAAAGAGGATATAAAGTTAAAATAGTTGAAAAAGAAAACTTTCCTCGTTTTGTGATTGGTGAAAGTTTGCTTCCCCGGGTGATGGATCACTTGGAGGAAGCAGGCTTTTTAGAAGAAGTAAAAAAAGCAAAATTTCAAAAAAAATTTGGGGCAAAGTTTGTACGTGGAAATGAAGTTTGCGATTTTAATTTTGAAGATCAGTTTACGGATGGATGGAAATGGACCTGGCAAGTACCAAGGGCTGAATTCGATCAAATACTTGCAACTAAAGTTGCAGAAATGGGTGTTGATGTGAACTTCCAAACAGCTGTAACAGACATAAAATTTTATGGAACAGACTCCGTTACAACCGTAGTTGACAAAAACGGAATCGAATCTAAAATTGAAGCCAGATTTATTGTTGATGCTAGTGGTTATGGAAGAGTAATACCTCGAATGTTCAATTTAGATGAACCATCATCTTTAGAATGCAGAAAAACACATTTTACTCATTTTAAAGATTTAAACCGACCAGGAGGAATTGATGGCAATAGAATTACTGTGGTAGTGCACGAACAAAGAACTTGGATTTGGATAATCCCTTTTTCAAATGGAATAACTTCAGTGGGATTTGTTTCTGATCCAGAATTTTTTGACCAGTTTCCGGAGAATCCAATTGAGCGAATGAAAAAGCTTATTGAAACGGATGTTCATACAAAAGAACGTTTCGGAAATGCAGAAATGATTTTTAATCCTAGAACTATTGAAGGTTATTCCATTTCAACAAAACAATTGTATGGAACCGGGTATGTTTTGGTTGGAAATGCAACAGAGTTTTTAGATCCTGTATTTTCTTCAGGAGTAACTTTTGCTATGGAGTCAGGAAATAAAGCTGGCAAATTAGTCAGCAAGTTTTTAAGTGATGAAAAAGTTGATTGGCAAAAAGATTACACCGAATATATGATGCAAGGAATAAATACTTTTCGCACATACGTATCTAAATGGTACACAGGTGAGCTACACAATATTTTCTTTTTCGAGCACCCCGACTTAGAAATTAAAAAACAAATATGCTCTGTACTGGCAGGCTATGTATGGGATAAAACCAATCCTTTTGTTAAGAAACATGAAAGAGCTGTAAAGAATTTACATGAGCTTATTTTAATGGAAAAAGAGTAGTATGAACGAATGTCATATCAAAATATGACTTTGGTCATACTTAAGTGCAACACAAACTAGCAATTTTGTATAAATAAAAAAACAAAAAGCTATGGAAACGAAAGGTATTTATCAATTACATGAAGACCACAAACAATGGTTGAACAATTTAGTATTTTATAATGATGAACTAAAGATTATGCAGAACAGAATTGCAGAAATCGCTCAAAAGAATTCGTCTAAAGAAGTACTAGCAAACGTAGAACATTTTCAAAATCAATTTATCGTTCAAAAAGAGTTGATTGACACTATTTCTCATGATTTAAAGCTACATGAAGAATTATTGGAAAAAGAAGTAAAGAAAAATGGAATAGCTATCGATCATAGAAAATTTCCGGTTCATTTAAACGAATTAGAAAACATGCAATCGTTTGAAAAAATATTCAATGAATTGAGAAAAGAATTGAATTTATTTTTGTCGAAGTATATGTAGCTTAAAGTATTGCTGTTTTCTGATTCTCTGGTTAATTAAAACGAGCAATATGCAAAAAATAAAATTTATTAATAGGAATAAAACGCATTTTTACGACACACTAAAAGAGCGGGTTGATAAATATTTCATCGACAATCATATTTCCAAGCATGCAAACATTACAATGGTCGCAAAAACCATTGTAATGCTTTCGTTGTATTTTATTCCACTCATCATTATTTATACAAACTCGGTAAACATTATTGCTATGTGGTTATGTTCAGCAATTATGGGCGTAGGCTTGGCTGGCATCGGTATGGGAATAATGCATGATGCCAACCACGATGCATATTCTTCAAAAAATAAATTAAATAAACTTATTGCATTTGCATTAACTATAGGAGGAGGAAATAATAGAAATTGGAGAACACAGCACAATATCCTTCATCATACTTATACTAATATTCATGAGTATGATAAAGATATAGACAACAAGGTAATTATGCGGTTTTCTCCTGCGGGAAAAAAAAGATTCATTCAACGATTTCAAATAATTTATGTTTTTTTCTTTTATGCAATAATGACATTGTATTGGACAACTGCAAAAGATATAGTACAATATTTTCAATTCATTAAAAATGGCTTACATCGCGATACCCTTTCTCAAAAAATAATTACACTGTTAAGTCTGTTGCTTTGGAAAACAATATATTTCACTTACATCATCATATTACCCATTACAATTCTTGATATCCCTTGGCAATATGTATTAATTGGTTTTTTAACATTACATACAGTTGCAGGATTAATTTTGAGTATCGTGTTTCAGCTGGCACATGTTGTAGAAGGAGCAAAATTTCCTGAACCTGACAAAAAAGGAAACATAGAAAATGAATGGGCTATTCACCAAATAGAAACTACAGCGGATTTTGCAAGAAATAATTGGTTTGTAACATTTTTTGTAGGTGGATTGAACTTTCAGATAGAACACCATTTATTCCCCCGAATCTGTCACATTCACTATCCAGCTTTAGCACCTATTGTTGAATCAACTGCAAAAGAATTCGGGCTCAAATACATTTATAATGATACAGTTGGAAAAGCATTTAAATCACACTTAAGCATGATATCAAAACTTGGGAATCACACTATTTAAATCAAATAGCTATCTATTAACTAAATTTTAACATTAGATTTTGCAAGCTCTGAAATTGATCTTACACCTAATGAAATTAAACCAATCACCTTTAAGGCGTCAAATAAAATATACCAGTTGTGAAGAGATGATTCACCTTCAGGAGTCCCACCGCCAATGATTATTAACGCTCGCACATCTAATGCCGGAAGCAACCAAAAGCATTGCAAAAGAAGTAGAAATAAAATAGAAGAAAAGATAAACTTATTTAAGAAAGATAAATCTGTTTTAAATAATAAAATCAGCGATAAGGTTCCAAACACAATCTCAACTTTATTGAAAGCCTGAAAAACATGTCTTCCAACATCAAGTCCAACTTGTAATGTCAAACTGGGGGCTGTAAATTTTACAGGAGCTTCCAAAAAAGAAATACCCAATAACATTCCTGCCCAAATTAAACTCAAAACAATAACATATATATTCAGTTTTTTCATTACACTACACTACTAAACAATTGTGATTTTGGCTTATTATCCAGTAAGCGTGCATCAAACACCATGCATACATTTCTTAGAAAAGGTCTACCATTTCTTTTGATTTTGATCTCTTTTTCTCCAAATTCTATCAATTTATCCTTTTCCATTTCAGAAAGCAATTCTTTTGCTCTGTAAACGGAATCACAAACACTTTTCTCATCTTTCCAATCTGTTTTAAACTTACACATTAAATTCAGAATATGCCGCCTTAAAATCAAGTCTTCTGAAGTCAGAAAATGCCCTTTAACAATTGGCAAAACTCCATTATCAATTTTTTCATAATAGTCTTCCACCTTTTTTTCATTTTGCCCAAATGCATACCAGGTATCGCTTATAGAAGAAACACCTAAACCAATCATCAATTTCGTAAACGAATGAGTATAACCCATAAAATTTCTATGTAAGGTTTCATTTTCTGCTGCTTTATATAACGTATCCGATTTTAATGCAAAATGATCCATACCAATTTCAACATAGCCATTTTCAGAAAATTTTTGTTTTCCTATTTCATATAAAGCACGTTTTTCCTCATCAACTGGTAAATCAAACTCTGTAAATTTTCTTTGTCCGGGCTTTATCCAAGGCACGTGAGCATAACTATAAAATGCAATTCTATCAGGTTTAAGTAAATTGACTTTATTAATTGTATTAATTACACTTTTTCTTGTTTGCAAGGGCAATCCATATATCAAATCAAAATTGATAGAAGTATAACCTATAGCGCGAGCCTGGTTCACAACTTTTTGAACACTTTCAAAACTTTGTATCCGGTTCACTATTTCCTGAACCTTCGGATCAAAGTCCTGTATTCCTAAACTTAATCGCTTAAAACCCAGACTATGCAATGCCTTTAAATGTTCAAATGTTGTATTATTGGGATGTGCTTCAAAACTAAATTCAGCATTTTCACAAACAATAGTATCTGCGAGAATGCCTTCAATTAATTTTCTCAGATTTTGAGAGGAAAAAAATGTAGGCGTTCCACCTCCAAGGTGAATTTCTTTTATTCTGGGAATTTCTTTAAAGATTGAACGGTATATTTTCCATTCATTAATTACCGCTTGAAGATAAGTTGGTTCAACATTATGATTAACAGTAATACGAGTATTGCAACCACAATAAGTACACAAACTTTCACAAAAAGGTAAATGAATATAGATGGAGATACCATCTGTAGCATTTGTTTGATCAAATGTAAACTTCACAGATTGTTTCCACTTTTCTAAACTAGGAATTTCAGTATCCCAATAAGGAACCGTTGGATAACTGGTATATCGGGGACCCGCTACATTGTATTTTTTAATTAAATTCATATCATAAATTATCATCTAAAAACCACTCTGCATAAGAAGTTGGTGTTTCTTGTAATTTTAAGTGATGCAACTTTACCTTAACTGGCAATTGGCTTTTTATTCGTTGAGCTATATCAATCAACATATTTTCACATGTTGGTTGATAAGCTACCAATACCAATTTATTAAATAAATTATTTTTATCAGCTAATTGTTTATGTTCACTGTTTGCGTTTAAAATGGTTGCATGATCTAGCTTTTCCACAATTGGCATTACAATAAATTTCAAATCGGTAAAATCCATAATCATTCCTTGCTTTGGGCTTGTAGAATCAGAAATTGGACTGCCAATAACAGTTACTGCAAGTTTATATGAATGTCCGTGAACATTTTTACAAGGCCCATCGTAACCGTATAATGCGTGAGCCATTTCAAAACTGAATTCTTTTGTTATTCGAACAATATTCATTCTATTAATATATTTCCACTAACTCGGGATGAACATTTTTAATCAAATTAATTCCCCCATTAATATTTATAACATTTTTGAATCCATTTCTTTTTAAAATAGAAGCTGCTATCATTGAACGATAACCGCCCGCGCAATAAACAACTACTTTTTTATTTTTATCAAGTTCTTTCATTCTATTATTCAATTCATGCAAAGGAATGTGGTAGGACTCTTTCATTTTTTCTTTCTCGACTTCTCCTACTCTTCTAACATCTAAAAGTGTACTGGACAAGTTTACTAATTCAAAATCAACTTCATCAGGATTCATTGTTTTAATAAAATCTGTTTCGTAAGTCCATTGATCCATCTCCACATTTAAATAACCAACAACATTTTCAAATCCAATTCTGGCTAGACGGGTAATAGCTTCCTTTTCTCTTCCTTTATCAGCTACTATTAACAACGATTGCTCTATGCTAATTAAGGTGCCAACCCAAATTGCAAATTGTCCGTCTAAATCAACATTTACAGCTCCTGGAATAAAACCTAAAGAAAATTTTGAAGAAGATCTTGTATCTAACACCATCGTACCTTTCAATAATTCTTTTTTCACTTCATCGCATGATAATGCAGTTAAGCTTTTTTTATAAACTTCATCTAAATTTTGATAACCATTAATATTAATCATTGCATCTTTAAAAAAATAGGCTGGAACAGGAGGCTGGTCATCTGTGACAATTTTTATAAATTCATCCTTACTCATCTCTTTCATGGCATAATTGTACTTTTTTTGTTCTCCAATTGTAGAGCTCGTTTCTTTTCCCAAATTTTTGCCACAAGCTGAACCAGCTCCATGTCCGGGATAAACAACAACTGCATCAGGAAGTTTTTTAATTTTATCATTAAGCGAATCGTACAACATGGCTCCTAAAGTTTCTTTTGATAAATTGCCACTCATCAAATCAGGCCGGCCAACATCACCAATAAACAAAGTATCACCACTAAAAAGTGCAGTCGGAGAATTATTTTCATCAAGCACTAAAAAGCATGTTGATTCAACAGTATGTCCAGGTGTATGAAGAATTTTAATTTTAATACTTCCTAATAAAATTGATTCATTATCCTCTGCAATATAAGCCCGATATTTAGGCTGTGCATTAGGTCCAAAAACTATGATAGCATCTGTTTTTGAAGCTAAATCTAAATGACCAGAAACGAAATCGGCATGAAAGTGTGTGTTCAAAACATATTTAATGAGTGAATTCCGTTTTTTTGCAAGTTCTAAATAAACGTCAATATCACGCATTGGGTCTACGATAGCAGCAACACCATCAGATTCAATATAATAAGATGCCTGCGCTAAACAATTGGTATAAATTTGTTCTATGTACATGGTATATTTTTTAAGTTTAACTCTGATTGAAGATCGATGATAAAAGAATCTAATGTTCCTTGCTTGACGTGTGGCATTATTACAATTTTATAATACTTAACCGAATGCTCATAGCTATCTGATACCAAATGATATTTTTTTGCAAGAGCAGAAGAAACATAATGACTTTTAATTGCAATAATATTTAGATACGGATTTCTGAAATAGCCAACATTTAAATCACTTAATTTTTTGCATAATCTTGATGTTTTATGATTTAAATTCTCCATTTTCTGTCTCCATCCTTCAGATCCATGAATTCTCAGAATCATCCAAACTGCAACAGCATTTGCTCCTGATCGACTACCTGTTAAAGTATAATCTTTACCAGGAACATATTTCGCTTCATTTGTACACACATAATCCATATATCCTTTTCTAATTAAAAATATTCCAGTTCCATAAGGCGACTGTAGCATTTTATGTCCATCAATTGTTATAGAAGTAACGTGAGGATTCTGGAAATTATAATCATTATTAGGATTTGTAAAAGGGTAAATAAATCCTCCAAAGGCTGCATCGATGTGCAATTTAAAATCAATTGAATGATCATTCAAATAAGCAGTAATCGAATTGATATCATCTACAGATCCAAACATAGTAGTAGACAAATTCAGCACTATAATAAAATACTTTACTCCTTTTTTTTGCGCATCCTGCATTTTACTGTGAAACTCACTCATTTGAACTTCCCGGCTGTTTTCATTTACTTTTAAAATAACCGAAATGAGATTTAATAAATTTGCTCCTTTTGCCATCGAGTAATGGCTGTCTTCTGAATATACAACAGCAATATCATCAACAAAAGCTTTTTTTTCTTTAATAAAATAGTTTCTATAAATCCATAGCGCTTGAATATTTGCTTCCGTACCACCGGAAGCAACATACCCATCCTGCTCATTAAAACCACCTTTAAAAATTTGTTCGGAGCATAAACGGATTAAATCAACTTCAATTTTTTGTGTTCCTTTAAATACATCTTCATGTTGTCTATCTGTCAAAGTATGACAACCTATATGATTTGGATTTGCTATGAGTGTTGATAGAAATGGAGCATCATTAAGAAACGGAGCATCATTGTAAAATGTTTCACGATCAAGATAGCTGCCAGGTAATCCTAAAATTCCTGTTGAGTCGTAACTTGCATTCTCTTCCAACGCATTAAAAACAATGCGCTTAATTTCATCATGTGTATATTTATTCCAATTCATCTTATCTGTGGCAACATTTTGAACATTCGGGTTTCGTTGACGACATTTCAGGGCTTACATAAGGAATGCCTAAATTCAATCCTCTTAAGATTAAAAGCAATGCCATTGCAACAATAAATATGGGAACTGCTTTATTAATTTTATTTCTGAAATTTATACTTATGCTATTACTAACCAAAGAAAGTGAAAGCATAGCTGGTAACGTGCCTAATCCAAATGCAAACATAAAAGCAATCCCTTGCAAACTACTACCAGTTGAAATTGCCCCTGCAATACCAAGATAAACCAAACCACATGGCAACAAACCATTAAATGTTCCTATTATAAATAGAGAAGAATAACTGCTTTTTTGAAACAATACAGCAATTTTTTGTTTCAATTTACCAATGAATGAATATATAAATGAAGTTACTCTAAACTTATTGCTGACTGCACTTGGCAATAACACCAATATTAAAATTGCAACACCTAAAGAAATAGACAATGCTTGTTGATAACCTGCAAACACTAAACTTTGTCCGACCAATCCAAATAATCCACCAAACAATGCATATATGAATGCTCTACCAAAATTATAGACAAGAGCACCGAACAACTTGGTAAACCAACTACTTCTATTTAATGGTAACGCCAAGGCAATTGGTCCACACATTCCTACACAATGAAAGCTACCAAAAAAACCTAATGTCAATGCTACCCACCAAGTATTCATATTAATTTATGGTATTACAATCGTTTCTTGTGCATAAAAAGGTGTACCATTTGCTTTCCAATATATCTGAAGCTTATACATGCCTTTGCTTAAATTTTTTCTATCAATTTGCTGTTTGCCATCGGCATCCAATTGGATACCAGTTTTAAAATCTTTTGATGCATCAGACGGTCGGAAAAATAATATTTCACCTGCAACTGCACTTGTTTTAAATTCTGAAGGAAAACTAATTTGAAATGAATTATCTGTAATTAAATGAGTCACCTTTTCGGGCAATGCGTTTGCGTTATTCATCTCATCAATTTTTTCTTGAAATGCCAACTCTCTTGCATAATAATCATCGCTCACCAATTCTACCTTTTGTCTCATGCTCATGGTTATCATTATAATAATTAAAGCAACAAAACCAATATAGAGCATTGCAATTCTTTTTCCCCAGCTAAGTTTTAACATTGTAATTTTATTTAGTTCTTATTCGATTTAGTAATAGGTCCTAAGAAATTAGTTTTTACAGTTTCAATTTTCTTATCACCAGAATAAACTCCAATTTTTAATTCTGTTTTTCTGTTTTTAACACTGTTCTTATCTATTATAACAAAGAATTCTCCACTAGCAGCATTCTCTTTTTCAACATAAATTGTATCCTTTCCAACCATTTTAATTTGCCCACTTCCCGACTCAACTTTAAGTGTAACAGGAAGAAATTCATGTGTTTTATTAATTAATTCAATATTGTACAAATTGCTAATGCCGTTATTGGGCTGTTCCTGATAAAGCAATCCAGGAGTTCTCAAAATAGTTGTCTCAACATCAGATCTGCTAGCCAATAGAATGACCAATATTCCAATCAACAAAGTCAATACAAATGAATAAGCAATTGTTCGTGAAGTAATTTTCAGCTTTTCTTTATTTGCTATTCCGTTTTCTGAATCTAGACGAATCAGACCTTCTTCCAAACCAACACTTTTCATCATGTGGTTACACGCATCTATACACGCTGTACAATTAACACATTCCAATTGGGTTCCATTTCTGATATCTATACCCGTTGGACAAACCTTAATGCATTGGGAACAATCTATACAGTCTCCAGCTGTCCTATTCTCATTTTTTTTAAATTTTGCTCTACTTTCTCCTCTTAGATAATCATAGGCAACAACTATTGAATTTTTATCTAACAAAACCCCTTGTAGTCTTCCATACGGACAAACTACAATACAAACCTGCTCTCTAAACCATAGATAAACAAAAAAGAAAATGGTAGTAAAAATCAACAACGAAATAAATGTTCCTAGATTTGCTGGCAAACCATCTCTGTATAGCTCAAAAACACTATCAATCCCAGTTATGTATGCTAAAAATGTATTTGCAATTAAAAAAGAAACTAAAAAAAAAGAGCTAACTTTTAATGATTTTTTTATAATCTTTTCTGCATCCCAAGGCTTACTATTTAAATGTTTTTGATATGGGGCGTCTCCTTCAATCCAATATTCCAACTTTCTAAAAACCATTTCCATGAAAATGGTTTGTGGGCAAGCCCAACCACAAAACACCCGGCCAAAAACAACTGTAAATACAATAACAAAAACTATAAACGTAAGCATTCCAATCACAAACAAAAACAAATCTTGTGGCCAAAATATCGCTCCGAACAAAATAAATTTTCTTTCGGTTATGTTTATCAAAAAAAGCGGTTCACCCCCAACTTTAACAAATGGCAAATAAAAAAACAGTATTAAATATATAGTACTTAAAATTGTTCTTTTTTTGTATAAAGCACCTTTTGGCTTAAGTGCATATATCCATGACCGCTTTCCATCTTTATTTATTGTAGAAATTGAATCACGAAACGACTCATTATCTCTATTGTTATTTTCAATCATAAATTTATTTCATTACAACTTTCGCGCTATCAAGAACTGCTACAATTGTACTATCATTTAATAAACTGTCTTTTGCCAAACCTGCTGCTACATATAATTCACCTTGCTTTTCTTTTTGATTGGGAGGGTTTGACCCTGACAATGTCATTATATAACTTGCCAGCTCATTCATTTTTGATGGTGATAAATCAGATTGCCAAGACTTCATTCCTTTATCAGGCCATCCATATTTTATAGAAATGAAAATATCTTTGATGCTTCCTCCATGCAACCAATATTGATCTGTTATATTAGGACCTACACCACCTTCTCCCAACTGACCATGGCAGGCAGCACAGTTTTGTTTGTATATTTTTCCAGCTTCTTCTAACTCGTTTTTATCTGTAATTACTTTTACATTATTTTCTGTGACATTATCGGCCATTAACTTTTGATATTCTGCTTTAGCTTCCTGTGCTGCAATAAGTGACTTATCGTATTCTGCTAATTGTAAATCTCCAGAATAAGTTACGTGATAATGAATCAAATAAAGAAAAGCAAAAACAATTGTTGCATAAAAACCATACTTCCACCAAGGAGGTAAATCATTATCTAACTCACGGATTCCATCATAATTATGATCCAACAGAATGTCTTCTTCCTTTTCAATTGAAACAGATGCATTCAACTTTTCTAAAATTGAAATCTCCGGTGCTACTACCTTTTTTGCTTTTTCACCCAGAATTTTTTGCTCTCTTTTTACAAAAATCTTTATCGCACTAACAAGTACACTAAAAATAATTAACTCAAATAAAATTAACCCTATCAGAAAATAAAATGTTCCTGCACTTAAGCCTCCATAACCAGTATCTGAATATGTCATATGAAAAGTCGGTTGCGCCTGAGATGTAGTTGTTGACAAAATAAAAACTAAAGAAGTTGCAGAAAGAATTTTATTTATTTTGTTCTTATCCGTTTCCTTTGACATTGCTGAAGCAGATATATTTTTTAAAACATCTGCCAAAACAATTATTGCGATTAATAATAAAATTGCAATTATTAACAACACGACAAATAATGTGTTAGAGAACAAAGAAATGGAGTCGTATGTTGCCTCAATAATTTTCGATTGAGCTGAAACACTCATTGCGACTAATAGCATTATTGCTGTAAAAAAATATTTTACCGATGGGATCAAGCTTCTGTTGAATTTTTCGAGAACCATTTTTTTCATAACTAAAAAATTATTGCTGTTGTGACTCATTTGTTTCATTTAATGGAATATTCTTCATTTTAATGATTCTTTGTTTGTCTACTTTAAACACCCATACAGTAAGCAAAACAAAAAATGTAAAAAAAATGGTTAATGATATCATAGGAAATATCTCTATGCCTGCTATTGACTCTAAATAATTGATAAATTTCATTGGTTTAGTTTTTAGTAGTTGGTTTAGGATTCACCTTAATATCTTTACCTAGTCTTTGTAAATAAGCAATTACTGCTATAATCTCTCTATCATTTAAAGTTTCAATTTTATCTTTTTTCAAATTTTCAGTAATCTCATTTGCTTGCTTTATCAAATCAACATTTGCCACTTTATCATAATCTTTAGGATAAGGAACACCTAATTTTATCATTGCTCTTATTTTTGCTGAAGTAGAAGCTGTATCAATTGCATCATCCAATAAAAATGCATAAGTTGGCATGATTGAACCAGGAGACATGGTTGTTGGATCTAACATGTGGTTATAGTGCCACGAATCAGGATATTTATTATTTAATCTTGCTAAATCAGGTCCGGTACGTTTAGATCCCCATTGAAATGGATGGTCATATACAAATTCTCCTGCTTTAGAATATTCGCCATAACGCTCTGTTTCAAAACGCAAAGGGCGAACCATTTGAGAGTGACAAGTATAACAACCTTCACGAACATAAATATCTCTTCCATGTAACTCTAAAGGAGTATATGGTTTTACACTTGCAATAGTCGGAATATTTGACTTGACCAAAAAAGTTGGAACCATTTCAATTGCTCCACCTATTAATATTACAATTAAACTTAAAAACATTAATGAGATTGGTCTACGCTCAATCCATCTGTGCCAGTGTTCTCCAGAGTGCGCTTTTTCTTCTTTTAAAAGTGCAGGTGCTTCGACTTCTTCATTTTCTAACAACGATCCTAACTTAACAGTCTTTATTAAGTTATATGCCATTATTATAAACCCAACTAAATACATTGCTCCACCTAACGAACGCATAATATACATTGAGCGAAGTTGTGTTACCGTTTCTAAAAAATTAGAATATTTTAAAAAACCTTCAGGAGTGAATTCTTGCCACATTAAATATTGTGTAAATCCAGCCCAATACATTGGAACAGCATAAAACAAAATACCTAACGAACCTAACCAAAAATGCCAGTTTGCTAATTTTATTGAGTATAAGTTTGTCCTGAAAATTTTCGGGATTAACCAATATAAAATACCAAAAGTTAAAAATCCATTCCAACCAAGTGCTCCAACATGGACGTGTGCTACAATCCAATCTGTAAAATGTGCAACAGCATTTACTTTTTTAAGAGAAAGCATAGGCCCTTCAAATGTTGCCATACCATAAGCAGTAACTGCTACCACCATAAATTTCAACACAACACTTTCTCTAACCTTATCCCAGGCACCTCTAAGCGTTAGCAAACCATTAATCATTCCTCCCCAAGATGGTGCGATTAACATTATTGAAAAAACCACACCCAATGATTGAGCCCAATCAGGCAAAGCTGTGTATAACAAATGATGTGGACCCGCCCAGATATATAAAAAAATCAATGCCCAAAAGTGGATGATAGACAAACGATAAGAATAAACCGGACGATCAGCAGCTTTAGGAATAAAATAATACATTAAACCTAAATACGGAGTTGTAAGAAAAAAAGCAACAGCATTATGTCCATACCACCATTGAACCAAAGCATCTTGTACGCCTGCATACCAAGAATAACTTTTGAAAAGTGAAACAGGCAATTCAAAGGAGTTTACTATATGCAAAACTGCAACAGTCACAAATGTTGCTATATAAAACCATATTCCTACATACAAATGACGTTCTCTTCTTTTTAAAATCGTACCAAACATATTCCATCCAAAAATTACCCAAACAAGTGTAATGGCAATATCAATTGGCCATTCTAATTCAGCATACTCTTTTCCGGTTGTAATACCAAAAGGAAGTGTTAATGCTGCTGCAGCTATAATTAATTGCCATGCCCAAAAGTGTATTTTACTTAACTTATCACTAAACATCCTTGCTTTACATAAACGTTGCAAAGAATAGTACACACCCATAAAAATTCCATTTCCAACAAAAGCAAAAATTACAGCATTTGTATGAAGTGGCCTCAATCTACCAAAGGAAGTGTGAGGGAAAATATTTAATGTAGGATAAATTAGTTGAAGAGATACCCACAAACCAACTAACATTCCTACTAATCCCCATAACACAGTTGCGTAAGCAAATTGTTTTACAATTTTATTATCATAAGAAAATTTTTCTAGGTTATTCATAAGCAATATTATTTTTTAATGGATTTTTCTTTTGCTGGAGGTTCGTTTTCAAAAAGAATCCGAACGGAAGGAGTATAATCATCATCATATTGTCCGCTTCTTACGGTCCAAATAAATGCAACTAAAAAAACAAGCGCTACAATTATACTTATACAGATTAAAAAAATTAGGGCACTCATACTCTATTAATTTACAATCCAAAAGTATTCATTAGATGAAAAACCATTTATGAGTATGGTCAGTGACAAATATGATTATTGTCATATTTTTAAAAACCTAAATAATGACAATGGATTAAGAGAAGTGAAAGCTATAAAAGAAAATTACAGTCCTTTTTTATACGCAATTAAGGAAGTTGATAAAGTAGTTAACAAAACAATAGAAATAGAGCTAACTGGCATTAAAATGGCAGCAATAACAGGAGACAAGTTGCCTTGAACAGAGAAAGATATCCCTATAATGTTATAAAGAATGGACATTACAAAACTTGCCACAATAACATTTTTTCCACATTTTGAAAAATCAAGGAACAACTTAAATTTGTTAAACGATTCCCCTTGCAAAATGGCATCGCATGAAGGAGAAAAATTATTAATATCATCGGAAACAGATATACCTATGTCACTCTGCAATAAAGCACCAGCATCATTTAATCCATCGCCCAACATAATTACCTTTTTGCCTTGGTTTTGCAACAATTTAATATATTCCAATTTATCTTCAGGGCTTTGATTAAAGTGTAAACGGTTTTCGTTCTGAATAATTTTTTTCAATACTTCTTTTTCTGAATCATTATCTCCAGAAATAAGATGCACTTCATAGGTTTTATCCAAATCAGAAATCAAATTAGTAATCCCTTCTCTATATGAGGAATCAACAGAAAAATAACCTAGCACAAGTCCATCAATTGAGAAAAACACTTTACTTG
The DNA here is from genome assembly GCA_005772895.1 of Bacteroidota bacterium. GTDB lineage: Bacteria > Bacteroidota > Bacteroidia > 2-12-FULL-35-15 > 2-12-FULL-35-15 > 2-12-FULL-35-15. Next base: position 19,960 of record SXIH01000050.1, read on the forward strand.
CTGTCGCAGAAAAAGCCTTTTTACTTCCTGTAACATAATATTCAGAGCCCAAAATTACAGACCTGCCTTCGACTTTTCCATGTATCCCATAACCTAGAATTTCTTGAAAATTATCAACTCTACATTTTTCGATATTAGAAAAATGTTCTGCTATTTTTCTACTCAAAGGGTGTAATGAATTTGCTGCTAATGTTAATGCAATAGATTTCTCTTCCGTTGTTAAATTTTTACCAATAAATTTCACAGCCGAACCATGAGTTATTGTTCCTGTTTTATCAAAAACAATAGTATTTATTATTGTCAGTTTTTCTGCAACTAAAGCATTTTTTACATAAAGTTTATTTTTCCCAAATACTCTAAGTAAATTTCCGTTTGTAAAAGTGGCTGATAATAATAAAGCACATGGACAAGCTACTATCAAAACTGCTGTTAAAGCATTTAAACCTCTGTTGACATCTGAAGCTAGTGTCCAATACAAAAAACTTGTTAAAGCAATTGTAAAAAGAGCAATTGTAAAATATTTACTTGTTAAATGAATAAATGACTGAGCTTCTTTAGTAGAACTAGATTCTTTATTCCACAAACCGGTTAAATAGCTTTGTGATACCTCTTTAACAACCTCCAATTCAATAGCTCCCTGAATTTGCCGACCACCTGCATATACAAGTTCACCGCACAGTTTCTTTATTGGTCTTGATTCACCAGTCACAAAACTATAATCAATGTAGGTGCTTTCAGATTCTAAAATAGAATCTGCAGGAATAATTTCATTATTTCTCACTAAAATTCTATCACCCATTTTTAAATCAGAAACAGGTGTACTTTTTTCTTTATTATTTCTTAAAACAGAAACAGAAATAGGAAAGTAGGATTTATAATCACGATCAAAAGAGAGATTATCATATGTAATATTTTGAAAATATCTTCCTATAAGCATAAAAAAGATAATGCCTGTCATTGAGTCTAGATAACCAGCACCAGTACCAGAAGATATTTCATAAATACTCCTTAAGAAAGTAACCAATACAGCAAAAGCTATTGGAAGATCGATATTTAGAAATTTTTGCTGAATTCCTTTCCAAGCGGAAATAAAAAAATCAGAAGCACTATAAAAGAAAACTGGTAAGGATAGAACTAAATTAACAATTCCAAAAAATTGTTTTAGGTTTTTTTGATCATAAAAGTCTCCAAGCGAAAAGTATTCTGGGAAACTAAGCATCATAATATTTACAAAACAGAAACCGGCAATTCCAATTTTTATAATTTCACTTTTATTTGTTTTCTTTTCTATTTTTTGTTCTAAATCATTCAAACTAATAAGGGGTTCATATCCTATATATGCCAACAAACTAACAATAGATGATAACTGTATAGCACTTTTATTAAATGAGATTAAAACCTCTTTTTTCAGAAAATTTACAGTTGAACTATTGATTCCAGTGTTAATTTTTTGAAGATTTTCTAACAACCAAATACATGAACTGCAATGCATTTTTGGGATATAGAAAATTATCCGTGACTCATTTCCATCAGAAAAATGGATTAATTTCTGAGCAACAGAAATCTCATCCAAATAAAGAAATCTTTCAGAAGGGGTAATAGCATTATGATGAACACCTGGAGAAGAATTAAGCGAATAATAGGTGCAAAGATTTTTTTCATCTAAAAGCTCAAATACAAGTTTACATCCTTCACAACAAAATACTTTTTCGTTGAAATGAATACTGGAATCTAAACAATCCTCACCGCAATGAAAGCATTGAATATGTTCACTTACATTTCGTTTTTTATAATGTAATTGCATAAATCAGAACACTTACTTTTTTGTTCCTAATCTTTCATTAGGGCAAGTGCTTATTCTTAAAATTGAATAGAGTGGACAAACACCAATTTGTGCAGTGATAATAGGTATAACACCCATTATTCCCCATACACTGTTATTATTCACACCAATTACAATAATTACAATTCCAAGTAAAACTCTTATAGTTTTATCAAGTTTTCCTATATTTTTTTTCATTTTTTTATTTTTTATTATCTGTAAATGTTAAACCCATAAATAATAATGCGCCAAAAACAACTGCTAAAAACAAAATAAGATTAGTTGTATTAGAATTTGAATTTGAAATAAAAGCATATCTGAATGGGAAAACAAATAGCAAAAGGATTAGGATAATGGCATAAATTTTCTTAGCTTTCATAAATTAGTTTTAAGTTTATGATTACAAAGGTCTCGTGGAAAACTATAAATAAAAATGACTTTAGTCAGAATTATTTAACTTAGTATTATAAAACATAAAACAATAAGCTATTTATGCTTTGAGGAATATAAATTAAAAAGTAGTAAAATTTGATATGAGAAAAATCCGCCATTACGAAAATCTGCACATTCCTTTATGGTTATTAAAAGATACCTGCTGGATGTTACAATGGAAAATTTTAGGAATGATAATGATTGTCCCAACAATTTCAGTTGCAATATTAATCACTTACAAATCTTTAAAAGACAAAGACGATGAATTCTGGATTAATCTGGCTATTTGTTTTTGGATTTCAGCAAACTCTTATTGGATGATTTGCGAATTTGCCACTCATGAAGAATTAAAAAATTATGCAGGAATTCCTTTTGTTGCCGGAATGATTTGCGTTGCTTTTTTCTATATCAAACGACTTCTGATTAATAAAAAAGACAAAGAACTTTTTTAGGTAATTCCATTGAATTTTAAATTTTTGGTTGCTATTATTAAATAAAAAATATCAATTACCATATAAACTATAACCATCGATAAAATCCAGTGATTTTCCGGCCAGTGCATAATACACATAATTCCACAGAACAAACTTCCTAAAGTTCTACTCCACGCAGCAATATAGGAAATTCCTTTTTCCAAAGGAGCTCTCAACATCATCCCTAAACAGGATGCAGAAATTAATAACTGAATTGCATAAGCTGAGTTGGCACCTATTTCATTATCAACGCCATCTTTAATGAAGAAATATAATACAAACGTCCAAGCAACAATTGAATATCCAAAAAACCATTTAAAATATTTTTGATTTTGGGGTAATACCTGTTTATAACCATATCTAAACATACTGAATGTAATAAATACATCTAACGCAAACCAGCCATAGTAACCAATTTGGATTACTTGTCCCATATCCTGACGAAAAACAAATGCCCATAAAAATTCCCAAGCTAAATTCGCTCCAACTACTCCTGCAGAAATTCCAACAAATTTATATTTGATTATTCCTCTTATAACAAATATGTAGCAAAGAATCCAGAAGAATGCTCCTATTCCAAATAAAACCAATTCAGGAGTTGTGTACTTAGCAGTATTTAACCAATAATTTTCCATAATGAATATTTATTAAGCGATTCTTTTAAAAAATGCAACAATTTTTCCAATTGTTTCAAACCCAAAAGGCAATTGTCCGCTCCACTGTAATCCTTGCTTATAACGTCTGTCGTCACGCCATCTGAATATTTTCAAAATAAATGGTTCGTGCAAATCGTAAATTTTACATTTTGGAGAACTACTCTTAGTTGCATCCAAAATATTATTTACAGCTCGCTTTGCTGCTTCGTTTGCTCCTTCCATAGTTGCCAAATCGGTATTTGTTTTTACATAATCGGATGCTAAAAACAAATTTGGAATTTGTGCATAAGAATACGGACGCAAATCCCATGAATTTACTGTGTTTACAAGTAAAGGTTCCTTGTTTTCTAATTTCTTTTTAAACTCAATATCCGGATCAATAAACGCTGTGTGCAAATGCTTGTCTTCTAAAATTATTTTTCCATTTACATTCAAACTCTTTTGTAATTGTTCCCAAATCTCTTTTACTATCTCTTCTTTGGTGCACTCTTTTGCAGGTTTTTTATAAATAATTCCGGGAGTATCCCAATCTGAAACATCAACCGATAAAATTCCTTCTATTTTTCCATCACCGTATTTCGACAAATCAACATTTTTCCAAAACTGCCGCTGAGAAATGGAAGTTAATGCCCAAGGAGTATCAATATATATGGCATGTCCGTGAACCAACTTTACATCTTCAGTTAAATAAAATTGAGTTCCATTCATCCATGAAACTTCACTACTCAAAGTTTGAATATTTTTTAATGTAGGATCTAAATAAATTAAATTATCATCTAAAAGAGGAGATATTCGTTCCACAGGCATGCAACAGATATAATAATTGGCTGTTACATCTATCTCTTTCCCATCTTGCTTTACTGTTACTGAAGTAATTTGTTTTTTGTCGCTGTTTATTTTAATTGTCGGACTATTCTTAAACAGCTTTACTCCTTTTTCCGTTAGATATTTCGTCCAAGGAAAAATCCATGCATCATTTGTTGGCGCATTTAAAATTCTATCGCTGCTTGTGCCCGGAGTTGCAATATCGAACATCAATTGAAGAAAAATATCGCCACCAGTTTTTGTACTGGCAACCTCAGCTCTGGCGGCAACCAGCGTGCGTGTTAAACCTCTAACAAATAACGTTTGATATGCTTCCGAACGATTATCCGCGTCTAAGAATTCCCACCAACCAATTCTTTCATATTCGTTCTTTCTTCTGTTTCTGCAACTGGTTAATAACTGCCAAACTTTCTCAGCAAAAAACTCTTTATCTTCCTCAGTTAATCCTAAATCAGCTCCTTCAATATTTTTGAATATTTGTTTCGCCTCTGCAATTGAACGCGGAAAACGTGCCGGCAACTTTACAGCTTCTTTATCAAAGCGAGCCATTAATATTTGTGTTGTTTCCGTTAAGTTTCCAAAAACACCATTTTGATTTCCAGGAAAAGGAATTTCGGCCATCGTTTCGGTAACATGTTTATAGAAACGTGGAAAAAAACGAAAACCGTGTTCTCCGGGTAAATCTTTTCTGCCATCTGTTCCTGTATTTGGAACATCCACACTTCGTGCTTTTCCGCCAAACCAATCGTTGGCTTCATAAATTTCTACAGTAAATCCTCTGTTAATTAATTCGTGTGCTGCACTTAAGCCTGCAACTCCACCGCCTAGAATAGCGACTTTGATTTTTTTATTTTGCATATATAGATTAATTTACTGATGCAAAATCAATAATTAATTTTATTAATACAAATTTTTTAGCGAGAATAAATGAAGTAAGTAAGGAAAGTTGAAATTATGTTTACAATGTTTTTTTCAAAGCAATCATTTTCAAAACAGTAACAGCTGCTTCATCACCTTTGTTGCCATGCTTTCCTCCCGCCCTATCTTGAGCTTGTTGAGCTGTATTTGGAGTAAGCACTCCAAAAATAACTGGTTTGTTATATTTTAAACTCACATTAGTAACACCGTGAGCAACAGCATCGCAAATAAAATCGAAATGACGGGTTTCTCCTTGAATCACACAGCCTAAAGCAATAACTCCGTCAATATTTTTGTCTTCACATAAAAATTGTGCTCCAATTGTTAATTCAAAACTTCCAGGAACATATTTTACAATAATATCTTTTTCAACTACACCATTTTCTAACAATATCTTTATCGCTCCATCACGCAATGCTCCGGTAATGGCACTATTCCATTCGGAAACAACAATACCAATACGCATTCCCTTTCCATTTGGAATTTCGCTTCCTTCGAA
>SXIH01000051.1 GCA_005772895.1 Bacteroidota bacterium
AATGTATAAATATCACCAAATGCCATTGCAGCAAGCTCTCCCTCTAGTTGTCCGCTCACCGTTAAGTTGGTAGATTTTCCAAAAAAGTCTTGTTTAAAATCTACTTTTCCATCTTCTGATCGAGGAGGATTATCAAAATCCAACGTTGTTACGCGAAACATTTCTCCGGCACCTTCTGCATCTGATGCAGTAATAATAGGAGTGTGCATATAAACAAATCCACGTTCGTTAAAAAACTGATGGATTGCAAATGCCAATGCATGACGAACTTTAAATACTGCATTGAAGGTATTTGTTCTAAAACGTAAGTGTGCAATTTCTCTTAAAAATTCCAGGCTATGTTTTTTAGGTTGCAATGGAAATTTTTCTGCATCACTATCTCCTAAAATTTCCAATTGTTTTACTTGTATTTCTACTTTTTGCCCGGCACCTTGCGATTCAACTAGCTCTCCAGTAACACATATAGCTGCTCCTGTTGTCAATCGTTTTAGTAGTGCAGCATCAAATGTTTCGTTAACTACAGCCTGAATATTATTTATTGTTGAGCCATCATTTATTGCAATAAATTTGTCGTTGCGAAAAGTCCGCACCCAACCTTTCACAGTTACTTCTTTTCCATAAGCTGTTGAATCTAACAGCGCTTTCACTTTTGTTCTTTCCATGATATTTAATTTTCCTTTATAGGTTTGCAAATGTACTAAAATAAAAAAAGCCATCCTTCGTTAGTCGGATGGCTTTTGATATTTTAATTTATATTTTATTCCATCACAACTACACGTTGAGTAGTTATATTATTATTTACATTGAGAGTAACCAAATACACTCCGGCATTCAAATTGTTTAGATTGTATTTGTAATTACCCGCTTGCTGCTGTCCGTTAATAATTGTGTTTATTTTTGAACCAACAACATTGTATACATTTAAGGATACATCTGCATCTTTTGCAAGTGTATACTCAACGGTTGAATTTCCATTTGATGGATTAGGATAAACACCAAATTTATTTTCTTCTGCTACTTGTATGTTGCTGATTCCTACACCTGCGTTTGGAACAATATAAATAGTTGTAGAATCCACATAATAATCTAAATAGTAAAACTGATTTGTTGTAGCTGTAACAGTAACAGAATAAGAAGAATCTCTTCCTAATCCCGGAATATCAACATACACAGTATAATATTCCCCGGGCACATTTACATCCACCCCTGCAAAAGTGTAAACCCCTACCGTATTTGTTGTTCCACTAGCAACCATTGCACCTCCCGGATTTTTTCCAAGCTTTACATCTATCCCCGGAATTGGTTCTCCCGGAGCTCTCATAAATCCATTGTTCACCATTAATGCAGAACCAAATCCATCTCCTTCCACAATTTCTCCTGTTAACATTCCCGGACCGGTTCCAATTCCAATTTCTTCAATCATAACAACATTAGCTGTATCAATTATACTGCAACCATGCACAAAAACTGTTGCCGAATCCCAAGCCCACTCTCCTCCATAATAAGTTGGATTTAGTGTTGGGTACGCAAGTGTGTCAGCAAAAACTTTTATTAAATAATCGCCACTGTTCAAACCAGTAAATGTGTAATCGCCAACCGCGTTTAATGATACAACCTGAACGGTATCAAAATAAGTATAGGTTGGAATGTATTTATAAACTACCACATTTCCGTTTGCTACATTCCCACCGGAGTAACTAACATGTCCAACCAAATCTGTACTTGGTGTAACAGAAACAGAAGTAAAATCAACTGCATTACATCCATTTGTATCTGTTACAGTAAGTGTATAAGATGTTCCTGAGACCGGTGATACATTAATATTTTGCCCGGGTATATTTACAGCACCATCATTCCAATTATATGTATAACCAGGTGTTCCGCCCGATCCACTTGCAGTTAATAAAGCAGTATCAGCAAAACAAATTGTTTGTGGTAAACTTGCGGTTACAAAAAGTTGAGGATTTGCAACAACATATATAGAATCTTTTACTTCGCAACCGGCAACTGTGTCTAAAACCAAATATTCAATATTTGCAGTTGGAGTTGTAACTACTGATGACCCTAGTGTTCCCGACAACTCTGTTGCTGGCGACCAATAATAATTTATTCCACCCGTTGCAGTTAGAGTAGCTGAACCACCATAACAAACTACAGTTGAAACCGAAGGAGTAATTTGTATGGAAGGCACATCCATTTGAACCGTAGTTGTTTGAGCACAACCAATCGCATTTGTTGCAGTTAATGTATAAGTTGTATTTACCATTGGAGTTGCAATGGTGTTATAAGTAGTTGTAGAAGTTAAGCCGGTTGCAGGAGTCCAGGAAAAAGTCATAATAGTATCAGCATAACCAAATTTCAAAGTCCAGCCTTTTAAACTACCATGATCTCCGGCATACGTATCACCAACTTTTAATATCCAGTTTCCATTAGGATTTCCAAATAAACTATCAAACCCTTCATCGGGTAAAAATTGTCCGGTAAAAGGTGGAGAGCCACCACCAACAAACATTGAGGCGTCCTCTCTGAATTCTGTTCCGTAATATCCAAGATTACTTCCTCCACCATATCCAAATTGCACCAAATCAATATAGCTTCCACTCGGAGCATATAATCCGATAATTACATCTTGCATATACGCGTGTTCTAAACTATCAATTGTAACAGAAATTAAACTTGTACATGCACAAGAGCCAGAAACGCCTGTCACAGCAAGCGTATCAAAAGCATCTCCTAAACCATTATTTATTGTATCGTCTGTTACTTTTATTGCCGGAGGATCCATAATGTATAGTCCGGAAACAGCTGTGGTATTAATCGGAGTCATGTTGCCTTTACAAACTGTTGCAGGTAAAACAGAAGGACTCGTAACAGTTAATGTTGGTGATACCAATGAATTAATTGTTAAATAATCTCTTGCATCACATCCGCTAGCTGCAGTAATCTGACAATAATAAGTTCCGGGTCCTGCAGTAATTGTTTGAGTTGTTTCTTCGGTATTCCAATAATAAGAAATAGCTCCTGGACCAGCATTTAATGTAATTGATTCACTTGAACAAATTGTTGTATCATTCCCCAGATTCAATGTTGGTGGTGTAACCAAACATGTTCTCCAAATTTGTCCTCCTGTTGAACTTCCTCCACCTCTTGTGGAAGGTCCACCTGGGCCGGCCATTGCAGCCCAATCAAAATTTCTTACTCCGTAATACATGTTATTTCCGAATGTTGCAAATGTTGCAAACTCTCCATGATTTCCACCTTCACCAAAACCATCGTCAGAAGAAAGATTAAAAACAGAACCATCGGAAGTGCGTTCAATAAGTCCTCCACCAGTACTCATATTTCTGGCAGCAATCCATAATTCAGAACCTGAATTTATTAAATCGGTAATCATGTCTTCTTGAACATAAGTTCTAACCAATGTCCAATTTAATTGATCCGGGGTTCTCCATAGTTGTGCTCCGGTTGAACTATAAGTACCTGCATAGATATAACCACCAAAAGCTTCAAGAGCAGTAATCTCAAAATTGTTAACATCACCAAACCCAAATCCAACACTGTCATTCATTGCCCAATTAACTCCATCCATTGAACTCCAAAGTTGTGCTCCATTATCTGTCCCAATATAAAACCTTCCACTATGAACCAAAGTGCTTTTTACACGTGTGTTTGGTGCTGGTCCGCTAAAATCAAAAACAGTTTGCCATGAGCCGAATAAATTGTTTGGATCATTTGAAGAATAATCAGAACGATAAATTTTTGCTCCGCCAAAAGCGTTTTCAATTATATACATACTGTCAACACTACCCAAACCTTTGAAAGGAACAATGTGTTCAAGTTGTTCATTGTTGTTTCCAATATAGTAAGGTGTCCAAGTTATACCATCAAATGATCGATAAACTCTTGGAGAGTCCAACCCAAAAGAATAAGTGGATGTATACAAATAACCACCACCTTCAGTTGTTGTGCTTAAAGTATTATGAGTATATACCATAGGAACACTCAGTACACTTGTCCAAGAACCCATGTTTCCTGTTGAACTACGAAATACTTCTCCGGAATTATTTCCTGATGCAACATAAAGGTCTCCTTTAAATGGAACAATGGATTTAATGTATTCATCCCACATATCTCCAAAACCTCCGTATTCAGAAATTGTCCAACTGTCCTGAGCTTTAATAGAAGAAATAAAGCAAAAAATAATTGCTATTGAAGTGAGTAATTTTCTTTTCATGCTTTTATAATTTTTTGAATGCTAAAAATAAGCCTTTAATACGAATTTAAAAAATAAAAAAGGTGATTGATGGAGTTCATAAGGCAAATAAAAATAATTCATTTTGAGGTCATGGAAACAATTATTTACAAAAAAGTTTCCATTTTTATAATTGATAATCAAGCATATACGATAAATATAGAAAAATAAACGTTCGGAAACTTTGGGAATAAAAAATGTTTCCATAGTTTTGCCGCGGATTTAACAAAAAGATAAAATGGAAACAAAAGACAGAATATTGCAAGGTGCCGAAGAACTGTTCTTTAAGTATGGAATTAAAAGTGTGACTATGGATGATATTGCAAAACATTTGGCGATATCCAAAAAAACAATCTACACTTTTTTTAACGACAAAAATGAATTAGTAGAAACGCTCATGACTGTTAAACTTAAACAAGATGAGTGTGAGTTTAAACAAATTCAGGACGAATCAGAAAATGTAATTGTGGAAGTGTTCAATATGATGAAACACATGGGGGTGATGTTTTCAAAAGTAAACCCAAATATTTTTTACGATTTACAAAAATACCATCCGAATGCCTGGAAACAATTTAAAGTTTTTAAACACGATTGCATGGCAAAAATGGTGGAGAGCTCAATCGAACGTGGAGTAAAGGAAGGATTGGTGAGAGCGGATTTAAATGCAAAAATATTGGCCAGGTTGAGAATTGAAGAAGTGGAGATGGGTTTTAATTCAGATGTTTTTCCTCCTGATAAATTTAAAATGCTGGATGTACAAATAACAATGATTGATCATTTTCTACATGGCATTTGTACTCTTAAAGGACATAAAATGATTAATAAATACAAACAAGTTACTGAAGAAGAATAGTATGAAAAAAGTAATAATAATGATAATAGCATTGTTTTCTCTCAATGCATTTGCTCAAACAAAAGATAGCAGCAATTATTCTTTTTCCTTGCAACAAGCAATTAATTATGCTTTGGATAATCAGAAAGATGTAAAAAATGCAATCATAGATGAACAACTTGCCCAGAAAAAAGTAAATGAAATTATGGGAATGGGTCTTCCGCAAATAAATTCAAGTTTTGATTTGAGAGAATTTTTGGAAATTCCTACATCATTAATTCCTGCTGATTTTTTTGGGGGCATGCCTGGAACATTTGCTGCAGTTAAGTTTGGAACAAAATACAATGCAACTGCCGGAGTAGATGCATCGCAATTAATTTTTAGTGGAGATTATTTTTTAGGTATAAAAGCATCAAAAGTATTTGTAGAAATTTCAAAAAAATCGACACAGAGAACAAAAATTGAAACTTCATCAACGGTTGCAAAAGCATATTATACTGTCTTGGTTAACGATGAAAGAACAAAGTTGATGAACGCAACTATTGAAAGAATTAAAAAAACATTGGACGGGACAAAAGCATTGTTAGATAATGGATTTGTTGAGAAAATTGATTACGATATGTTAACTGTCACCTACAATAATTTATTGGTGGAACAGGAAAAAGTTCAGAGACTGGTTACATTAAGTACCTATTTATTAAAGTATCAAATGGGAATGGACATTAATTCAACTTTGGTATTAACAGATAAGTTAGCTGATGTAAAATTGGATATCAGCAATTCTGTATCAGCACAAAAATTCGATTATGAAAAGCGAGTGGAGTACGGACTTTTTGAAACGCAATATAAATTAGCAAAATTAGATTTAAAACGTCAGCGACTTTCTTATTTGCCAACAGCATTTGCTTATGGTAGTCTAAGTGGAAATGCTCAACGCAACGAGTTTGATATTTTTGATACAAAAAAGCAATGGTATCCTACAAGCGTTATCGGGGCAAAAGTTACAATGCCAATTTTTACAGGATTCCAACGCCATTCTAAAAATCAACAAGCAAAATTATCGTTATTAAAAGCAGAAAACAATATGGATTTTATTGAAAAATCTATTGATCTGGAAATTGCATCATCAACAACCATTTTACAAAATGCAACGTCATCACTCGAAAACCAAAAAAAGAATATTGTGATTGCTGAAGATGTTGTTAGAGTTGCACGTTTAAAATTTGAACAAGGTGTGGGAACAAATATTGAAATGATTACTGCCGAAACTGCTTTGAAAGAAGCACAAACAAATTACTTCAATGCGCTGTTCGAAGCATTAGTTGCTAAAATTGATTTTGATAAAGCAACAGGAAATTTGAAATAGTTTGGAGTTTTGAGTTGGGAGTTCGGAGTGAAACTTTGTAGATAAAGAGAATTAATATTTAAAGAAGAATTTATTCCCCTCTAGAGAGGGGTTAGGGGTGTGTAAAAATGTCAATTGAAAAACGTAAAAACATAATTAAAAAAATATAGTATGAAAAAATTAGTGTTAATACCAAGTCTGACTTTATTATTAATCGCTTGCGGTTCGGGTGAAGATAAAAAAGCACAATTGGAAAGATTAAAAAAAGAAGAGAGTGAGCTTCGTGATGAAATGTCAGGACTCCAAGTGAAAATAGACACTTTGCAAGCACAGCAAAAACGACTAATGGGCGATTCAGTTAAAACAGGAATTGCTGTTGCTGTTATGACTTTGAAAGCCGAAGTGTTTAAAAACTATATTGATGTTCAAGGGCATGTGGATGCTGACCAGAATGTAGCGTTAAGCTCCGAAATGCCAGGCACAATAACAAAGATAAATGTAAAAACAGGCGATGAAGTGAATGTTGGACAAGTACTTGCTGAAACTGATGTCCGTGCAATCAACCAGCAAATTTCCGATTTACAAACAAACGCTGATTTAGTAAATCAGATCTATGAAAAACAAAAAAATCTTTGGGAACAAAAAATTGGAACCGAAGTGCAATTTCTTCAGGCAAAAACAAATAAAGAAAGCATGGAGAAAAAATTAATTGCGATGCAAGAACAAGTCCGCATGAGTAAAATTATTTCTCCTATAAATGGAACTGTTGATGCGGTTGATATTAAAATCGGACAAGCAGTGGCACCGGGAATCCCTGCAATACGCGTTATCAATTTTTCAAATCTGAAAGTAAAATCAGATGTTGCTGAAAGTTATGCTTCTAAAATTAAAAAAGGAAATGAAGTAATTATTCATTTCCCTGATACACAAGATTCAGTTGTGACAAAAGTTGATTTTGTTTCCCGTGCAATTAATAATTCGAGCAGAACATTTTCTGTTGAGGTGTTACTCGATAACAAAAAAGAATACCATCCAAACATGGTTGCACGTTTAAGCATTAATGATTATCAATCTCCTGAAACGGCTATAACCATTCCAGTTCGTGCCATCCAAAAAGATGAAAATAACGAAGAGTTTGTTTATATAGCAAATGGAAATAGCGCTAAAAAACAATTGGTAAAAATCGGAAAAACATATAACGGGAAAGCAGAAGTTGTTTCCGGATTAAAAGCGGGAGATGTTATAGTAACACTTGGGTATGATATTATTAATGATGGTGATGCTATCGTTTACAAAAAATAAGACCGCTCAAAATAAAAAAATAAAATAGCTAAGTGCTCTTAGTGCCTTAGTGGTAAAAAATCGAGTTATGAAATTTAAAGAATTTAAACCTTCCAGTTGGGCAATTGATAATAAAATCAGTGTCTATGTATTAACTATCATTATTACGATAGCTGGATTAATATCCTACAACAGTTTACCGAAAGAAAGTTTTCCTGACATTGTTGTTCCTACTATATACATCAATACTGTTTACGGAGGAAACACCCCAACCAATATTGAAAATTTGGTTACTAAGCCAATAGAGAAACAATTAAAATCAATTTCGGGAGTGAAAAAAATAAACTCAACTTCATTGCAAGATGTTTCTGTAATTATGGTAGAGTTTAATACTGATGTTGAAGTGGCAGTTGCGAAACAAAAAGTAAAAGATGCAGTAGATAAAGCTGCAACAGAACTTCCAAAAGATCTTACACAACAACCAAACGTAATGGAGATGTCTTTTTCGGATATGCCTATTATGTATATCAACTTGTCGGGAAAGATGGATTTGAATAAATTAAAAAAGTATTCTGACCAATTGAAAGATAGAATTGAAACGATGAAAGAAATTTCAAAAGTACAAATGGTAGGAGATTTAGAACGTGAAGTACAAATTAATATTGACATGTTTAAAATGCAAGCAGCAAATTTTTCGCTGTACGATATTTTTAGTGCTGTTTCAAAAGAGAACATGAACATGTCGGGAGGATTAGTTCCCATGGATGGAATGAAACGAAATCTTTCAATTAAAGGAGAATTTACAGATGTAGAACAAATTCGAAATTTAATTGTTACTTCCGGCTCAGGAGTAAAAGTTTATTTAAAAGACATAGCCGAAGTAGTTGATGGAACAAGAGAGCAGGAGAGTTACGCACGTTTGGAAGGGAAAAATGTAATTACTTTAAACATTGTAAAACGTTCGGGAGAAAATTTAATTCAAGCATCTGATAAAATTAACGATTTGATTAAAACGATGGAAAAAGAAAATTTTCCAAAAGAATTAAAAATTACCGTTACCGGAGATCAATCTGATCAAACACGATTAACATTACACGATTTAATTAATACAATTATCATTGGATTTATTCTGGTAACATTTGTATTGATGTTTTTTATGGGTGTAACCAACGCATTGTTTGTTGCTTCATCCGTTCCACTGTCTATGTTTATTGCCTTTTTGTTTATGCCAACTATTGGCTTTACTTTAAACATGATTGTTTTATTTGCATTTTTATTAGCACTCGGAATTGTGGTGGATGATGCGATTGTGGTTATAGAAAACACCCACCGGATATTTGATAATGGGAAAAAAGACATTAAAACTGCTGCTAAACTGGCGGCAGGAGAAGTCTTCTTGCCAGTACTAAGCGGAACATTAACTACGCTTATGCCATTTGTGCCTTTAGCATTTTGGCCGGGGATGATGGGGAAATTTATTTTCTATTTACCGGTCACTTTAATTATCACTTTATTAGCATCATTATTTGTTGCATATATTATCAATCCGGTATTTGCGGTTGATTTTATGAAACCACATGATGAGGATACATCTAAACTAAAAAAGTGGACGCGTGGAACATCTATCACAACAATTCTTTTTGTGGCCATAGCTTTATTGCTTCATTTAGGAGGAAATCATGCGACAGCCAATCTCGCCCTGTTTATTTTAGCATTTTATTTCTTGAATAAATTTTTCCTGAGTTCTGTTATTGAAAAATTTCAAACAAAAGTGTGGCCGGCATTTCAGCGTGGATATACGAACCTGTTGATAAAGTTTTTAAAGCGACCATGGTTAGCATTACTTGGAACGCTATTGCTTTTTGTATTGTCTATTGGTTTCTTTATGGTTCGTAGTCCTAAAGTTGTTTTCTTCCCTTCCGGAGATCCAAATTTCATATATGTATATGTGAAATTGCCCGTTGGAACGGATCCTAAACAAACAAATGCAGTAATGATTGATGTTGAACAAAAAGTAAAAACTGTTTTGGGTGATTCTAATAAATTGGTTAAATCAATTATTACCAATGTTACAAAAGGAACAACCGATCCGCAAGATCAGGATCAAAGTGATTATCCTAACAAAGGAAAAATTGCCATTTCATTTGTGCAGTTTGCTCATCGCGATGGAGAATCTACTTCTAAGTATTTATCAGAACTTCAAAATTTGAAGTGGAATATTCCCGGAGCAGATATTACAGTTTCAAAAGAACAGTCGGGCCCTCCGGTTTCAAAACCAATTAATATTGAAGTAAAAGGAGATGACTTTAATGAATTGGTAAAAAATGCAACACATTTAAAAGAATATTTAGATAAACAAAATATAGATGGAGTTGAAAATTTAAAATCAGATTTTGAAAGTAATAAACCCGAAATTGTTTTTAATATTGACAGAGAAAGAGCAAATCGTGAAGGGGTGAGCACACAAGCAATTGCATACGAAATTCGTAATGCGGTTTTTGGTTGGGAAGTAAGTAAGTTCCGTGATGAGAACGACCAGTATCCAATTCAGTTGCGATATAAATATGATCAACGTAACAATGTTGAAGCATTGCGAAATTTAAAAATTACTTTCCGTGATATGAATATGGGTGGAATTTTAAGAAGTGTTCCTCTTTCTTCTTTTGCAGATATTCAATACAGTAATACTTACGGAGGAATTAAGCGTAAAATGCAAAAACGTGTGATTACTTTATCATCAAACGTAACGGAAGGGTTTAATGCAAATGAAGTGGTTGCAAAAGTACAAGCTGCAGCTGCAGGATTTAAACCGGAAGGAAAAGTAGTTATTGATTTCACTGGCGAACAAGAAGAACAACTAGAAACTGCTACTTTTCTTGGTGGCGCATTGCAAACCTCAGTCGTTTTAATTTTATTTATTCTAGTTCTTCAATTTAACTCTGTTGGAAAACCATTCATTGTTCTAACTGAAATTTTCTTCAGCATCATTGGAGTAATATTAGGAGTAGCTATTTTTAAAATGGACATGAGTATTTTTATGACCGGAATTGGAATTGTAGCACTCGCTGGAATTGTCGTCCGGAATGGAATTTTATTAATTGAGTTTGCAGAAATGGCCAGAGCGAATGGAATGACTTTGTGGGACGCAACTGTTGAAGCCGGTCGCACACGTATGACACCTGTTATTTTGACTTCTGTTGCAGCTATTTTAGGATTAATTCCATTGGCAGTTGGATTGAATATCGATTTTGAAACATTGTTCGCATCAGGAAACCCACATTTGTATTTTGGTGGAGACAGCGTTGTGTTCTGGGGACCATTATCCTGGACAATGATTTTCGGATTAGGATTCGCAACATTCTTAACCTTGTTGTTGGTGCCGGCAATGTATTTAATCTCTGAAAGATTAAAACGTAAATCAATTATTATTTTAAAACATTTGGGTTTACCAAATGTGGTGATGTATATTCCTTTCTTTATATTAATAACAAGATTTGTTTTTTATATAAGAGGAACAAAATTGGATTACGGTAATTTGGATTATTAGAAAATAAAAAAGCTCTGTTCAAAATGAACGGAGCTTTTTTGTTTGGGTAAATATCTCGTCCCTACGGGACGAATATATGTTGTATTTGATAACTTCTACCGATATTTTGTCCCTACGGGACAAGTCTTAATGACCAATCATTTTACAGCTGAGATAAGAAGGAGTATGGTGTAAATTATATTTGAATCCCGTAGGGATTATATATAGGTAGAAAATTAAAATATAAAGAACAAAAAAAGTCCCATAGGGACGAAATATCAGCACCTTATTTTTTCTTCTTTTTCTCTAAAGCAGCTTTCTTCTTTTCCTCTTTTATTCTTTTCTTTTCAGCGGCAGCAGCTTCTTTTTTTCTTTTTTCTTCTTGTCGTATTTGCGATTTCGATTTTGTTAATTCTATTGCTCTTAAGCCAAGAAAAATTCCATAGGTGTATTGAAATTGCTGTGTCTGTAAACTTTTAATTTTTGATTGAGAGTAATCCGCATTTGCGTATAACCCTCCGAAAAACACTTTGCCATTATAACCTAAACTGGATTTTCCTCTGATGGTAACAGGCACACCCAATCTGCTTTTTTTGCCTGCAGGGTATTCATATACTTGGTTTTGTAATCCTACACCCAAAAACAATGCATTGGAAAAATAAAAACCATTTTTAACTAAGTTGTAGGCATATCCTTGCTGAAAAATAAATGCATAATTTCTATTTGAACTTAAATCAGGGTAGTCTTTGAAATATTTTCTCACACTATCTGGAATCATATTGGTGCTCGATATTTCATTATACCTTAATCCAAACACTGTGAGAGAAGAGCCAACAGATTTTTTCTGAAATTGATTTTGGTTAAATGCAGCATTGTATGAAAACTTTTTTCCGTTATTTATAAAAATAGCTGTTGCGCCAAATTGATAAGCGCGAATATCTGCGTTATAATTTTTCGCTAAAATCTCATCGCCCTTATAATGAAAATAAAATCTGGCGTAGTCTTGATAGTAAGCCTCAAATCCAAACTTGTTTCCATAAATATTCATCTGAAATTGTTTGTACCCCGATTTGATTCTGGTAGTAGTATCTAAATAATCGTCCGTAAATTTAAAAATATAGGTAAATCCGATTCCTTTTACGTTTAAAGAAATACCTGTAACGGGAGGAATATTTGCTGTGTAAAATACTCTTGCATCATTCAATTGTTTTTCGGTAAACAAATCATTGTTTTGAGGGGTAATGATGTATTGAAAACCATTGTTCAATAGAAATCCTTTTACCATAAAAAGATTCTTAAATTTTTGAACGTAATTGGTATCAATTTCTCCTGCTTTGGCAGAAAAAAAAATGAGTGTTAATGAAAAGAAGAGTACAACTATTTTCTTCATTTATTTTGTTTGATACTTACAAAAGTAAAACAATGTGTTAAATAATCTAAAAATATCTAAGGGATTAAAACAAATTCCGATTCGGCCCGTTTTTGTCCGGTTTCTATCTATTAAAGAATACTAAACGCTGTTATTGTAATTTATTTTATCTTTGTATGAATATATTGTACTCCAACAACCGAATGGAATTTAAAGCAGGTAAACTGCTGGATAAAATTGAGTATCCAGCTGATTTAAGAAAATTAAAAGAAGATCAACTCCCCGAACTTAGTAAAGAGCTTCGTCAGTTTATTATTGACGTTGTTTCGCAAAAAGGTGGGCACTTTGGTGCTAGTCTTGGTGTTGTTGAACTTACTGTTGCACTCCATTATGTATTCAATACTCCGTATGATCAATTAGTTTGGGATGTTGGGCATCAGGCATACGGACACAAAATTTTAACCGGAAGAAGAAAAAATTTCCATACAAACAGAGTTTATAAAGGAATAAGCGGTTTCCCAAAACGCTCCGAAAGTGAATACGATACGTTTGGTGTTGGGCATTCATCTACATCTATTGGTGGTGCATTGGGAATGGCAGTTGCCTCAACTTATAAAGGCGAAAAAGATCGTCAACATATTGCAGTAATTGGTGACGGTGCAATGACGGCCGGACAAGCATTTGAAGCACTCAACCATGCTGGTATTTCCAATTCAAATCTCTTAGTTGTATTAAATGATAATTGCATGAGCATCGACCCAAATGTGGGTGCTTTGAAAGAATATTTAACCGACATCACTACTTCACACACATATAATAAAGTGAAGGATGAGGTTTGGAATTTGCTCGGAAAAATCAGCAAATTTGGACCAAATGCTCAGGAAATTGCTTCAAAAATCGAGAACGGTATTAAAACATCTTTACTTAAACAAAGTAATATGTTTGAGTCACTGAAGTTCCGTTATTTCGGTCCGGTTGACGGACATGATGTGGAGCGTTTGACAAAAGTATTACAAGATTTAAAAGATATTCCTGGACCAAAAATTCTTCACATCTTAACTCAAAAAGGAAAAGGGTATAAATTTTCGGAAGAAGGAAACCAAACGGTTTGGCACTCTCCAGGTCTTTTCAATAAAGACACAGGTGAGATAATCAAAATTGTTCCAAAAGAACCACAACCTCCAAAATATCAGGATGTATTCGGTTATACGATTGTAGAGTTAGCAGAAAAAAATTCCAAAATAATGGGAATTACACCAGCTATGCCAAGCGGTTGTTCTTTAAACATTATGATGAAAGCTATGCCCGACAGAGCTTTTGACGTAGGAATTGCAGAACAGCATGCAGTAACTTTTTCTGCGGGATTAGCAACTCAAGGATTAATTCCTTTCTGTAATATTTATTCATCGTTCATGCAACGCGCGTATGATCAAGTGATACACGATGTTGCTTTACAAAATTTACATGTAGTATTTTGTTTAGATAGAGGAGGATTAGCTGGTGCAGATGGTCCAACACATCACGGAGCTTTTGATTTGGCTTATTTCCGTTGCATTCCAAATATGATTGTATCTGCTCCAATGAACGAAGAAGAGTTGCGAAACTTAATGTATACAGCTCAATTGCCCGAAACGAATGCTCCTTTTTCTATACGTTATCCACGCGGAAATGGTGTGATGATAGACTGGAAAACACCTTTCCAAAAAGTAAAAATTGGTGAAGGACGAAGAGTTCAAACAGGGGAAGACATTGCTATTTTAACGATTGGACATATTGGAAACAATGCTGTTGCGGCTTGTAAAACTTTGGAAGAACAAAGAATAAAAGCAGCTCATTACGATATGCGATTTGTTAAACCAATTGATGAACAATTATTGCACGAAGTGTTTTCAAAATACAATAAAGTAATCACGGTTGAAGATGGCTGTATCATGGGCGGAATGGGAAGTGCTGTATTGGAATTTATGGCTGATAATAATTACAATGCTCAGGTAAAACGTTTGGGAATCCCTGATAAATTTATAGAACACGGAGAACAAAAAGAACTTTATATCGAATGCAATTACGATGTTGAAAGCATTGTAAAAACTGCTATTGAAATGGTAGGCATGAAGACCAACACCAATACGATGGTTGGGTAGAGAGAATAAGCAATAAATAATAAAGTCTTCGACTCCGCTCAGCCGACGGAGCACTAAGAGAAGGCGGCACATAGACGTCACACTGAGCGGAGTCGAAGTGTTTACGAAGCTAAAATCACCCTTTTTTTCACAAGTTTTTAAGAGGATTGCCATACATAATGATATTGTATTATATTTGGAGGAAATTTCAAAACCCCAAAGAGATGAACATTCAAAAAACAACACTTTTCGCTTCATTTATTGCTATTTCAATGGTATTTGTATCCTGTGGTTCTTCAGATGATCCTAATGGAAATGAAACAGTTGATACAGCTGATGCTGATACAAAAGTGAGAGACGTTAAAGCACAAAATGTGTTTTATTCTATTCCATCTCCTATTGAAACAACTACTCTTTTAAAGGCTGCAGGAGCCAAATACAATGCTAAAATCCTAAACCCAATTGAAAACGTTTCAAAATATGAAACGGTAGCTGCTAAAGCATTGAACTTAGGGGTTTATGGTTCCGATTTAAGCTTTACAAGTATATTCGATCAAACTCAGGAATCTATGCTTTACTTGCGTTGTACCAATAAATTGGCAAGTGGTTTAGGTATTAGCGGAGCTTTTGATGAAACTACTACTTCCCGAATTGAGTCAAATATGCAAAATAGAGATTCATTATTAGCTATTATTTCTGATTCTTACTGGAACGCTGATTCTTACTTAAAAGAAAACGGACAACCGGGTGTTTCTGCTCTAATTGTTACTGGTGGCTGGATGGAAGGTTTATACATTGCAACTCAAGTGGCTGCAGCTACTAAAAATGAAGGAATTGTTACTAGAATTGGGGAGCAAAAACTTTCTTTGGATAACCTTATTGCACTTTTAGAGAGCTATAAAGCAGAAAATGAAACTATCCCTTCTTTACTTACTCAATTAGCTGAATTGAAAAAGATTTTTGATGCTATTCCTGTTACAGCTACTGAAACAAAAACCACTACTGATACTACAAAAGGGGTTTCTACAATTTCAAACAACAGCAGCTTTAAACTAACTGCTGAACAATTGAAGCAGATTTCAGATAAATGTGCTGAAATTAGAAACAAAATCATCCAATAGGCGTAAAAGCCTCTTGATGAAACAAACTTACTCCTTGAAAACCATCGTTGCCATTGCGGCTTTGGTATTCTCTACTTCGGCTGCAAACGCTCAATGCGCCAGCTTTCAAAAGAAAAAGTGTATGCCCAAAATTCAACCATTTACGTTGAATGGAGAGGTGAATACTTCGGTTCTTAGCTCGGGTCAAAAAACTTCCTTAAACCTTACATTTTATTCAGGACAAGACTATAGAATTGTTGTTTGCGGACAACCACAATTGGGCGATTTAACATTTAAGGTAATGGACACAAATAAAAAAGTTGTTTTCGACAGCCAAAAAAATGATTATCCCGATTTCTGGGATTTCAAAGTAAAAAATACTCAACAATTTATTGTAGAAGTTCAAGTTCCCGAATCAGAATCTACCAGCTCAGTTTTACCAAGTGGATGTGTTTCTATTTTGGTAGGATTTAAGAAAGGGTAAATTACTCATTGTAGTAAAATTCAACTATCATTAATTCATCTACCCTGTTGAAGTATAAAGCAATCGAATGAAGTTTCGAGCTAACATTGCTGTTTTCAAGTATAACCGCAAATTGTTCTATTTTACTTGATCTGGAAACATCTTCTCTGCATGAATAAGATTCCGGAAATTGTTCTTTAAAGTTTTCAACGCTGTATTCAGGAGTCAAATTTAATTTATTTTTAATTTGAAAGCTAAACTGGCTTGTGTTATCAAACTTTATTGAACTCACAAAAATGTCTTCTCCTTCTTTGTAAAATGATAAATCATTATTGTCAAGTCTTATTGTTTCTACTCCGAGTGCAGTATCATTTAAATTAATTTTCAAAAGTTCATCATGAAAGTATCTTTTGAAATCCTCAACTTTCAAAATCGGGTTGAATGATTTTTCCCATCTTAGAACAACAAAATTATCAAGGTCGACTTTGTTATAAACACACATCCCTGACGCTTGTTTTTTTTCTCTTTCAATTTTCTCTAAACGGCCTTCTTCTAATTTATTTAATCCAAGTTTTATCAACCAACCTACAAGTATTAGTATAATTGCGGTGATAGCTAATTTGTTAAAAAATCGTGGGCTCATCTTAATTCTGAGTATTAAACTAGTATTAAAAAATCCCTCAACATATTAATGAAGAGGGATTTTAAATTTTTTAGAAAATGTTTATTTCACAATCAACTTCTTAGTAAAGCTTTCGCCACCTACAGTTAATTTAATGAAATACATTCCTGAAGACAATTTTGTTTTATCTGCAATTGAATATTGATGTTCTCCTGCATTTAAATTTCCATTGTATACGTTAGTAATTTCTTTTCCTAAAACATCGTAAACAGTAATTGCTGTTTCTTTGTTTTCTGTTAAGTTGAAAGAGATAATTGTATTTCCTTCTGTTGGATTAGGATACATATTAAAGTTAATGTTGTTTGCTAATTCATCAATACCAACATTTCCCATAATATTTATATCATCTAAATAAACATTGTTTCCAGCATCACTAGTAAATTTAAACATTACGAATACACTTGTTTCAGTTGCTAAAGAAGCAAAGCTCAAAGTTTTTGTTACCCATTGTGAAGCAGTAGGGACAAAAGATGAACTGATAACACCTGCAGTTGAAAGTGAAGCACCAGTTAATGTTTGACGCAACGACCAAGATTGTCCGCAAGTTGTAGAAACATAAATCTGTAACTTATCTGCAGATGTAGATGTTTTTTGTGCATGCGCAACTTTGTAAGTTAATGATGGTGTTCCAGAAATTGCTGTCATATCAATTGGTGGAGAAATTAATTCATCAATATTTCCATCATACGTACTTGCATTTACAATTCGAACAGATTTTGTTCCCGTTGCAGCAGCAGCAGTTGTTTGTGTCCAAGTATTTGTTCCAGAATTTGCATTGCGCACATTCCAATCAACATTTGGAACAGCACTTCCTTCAAATCCTTCTGAATAAATTGGAACTGCATATGTTGCAGTGTTTGGATAAACTGTTACATAAGAAGTTTTAGTTGCATTTACAGAACCAGAACCATTTGTAACAGTTAATGAAACATTGTATACACCTGGAGTATTATAAGTAATCACAGGCATTGAATCAGTAGAAGTTCCTGGAGTTCCACCAGAGAATGTCCATGCCCAACTAGTAGGATCCCCGTTCCAAGATAAATCTGTGAAAGTTAAACTATCACCTTGACAAACTGCATTAACTGCATCGCTAGATTGAAAATCGGCTAAACATAAAACAGCAGGAGTGCTCACACCTGTGGAAGATAAATTGGATGTAGTCCACAAATTATTTCGGGAGGCAGTTCCGCTTGTCAATGCAGTTCTCATTCTTGATTTTTGTCCATTCGTAAACATATTACTGCAATATGCATACTCCATATAATTTTGCACGTTTTCAATTATTGGAGGATTACAAACAGAAGAAGTAAGCGTACAAGTTGTGTGACCTTCAGTTTGTGGAGTGTCAGTAACAGAATCACTTCCTGTACAATCAACTCCTGGGTCGTTTGTTCCACCCCAAGTATGATTTAAATTTAAGTAGTGACCAATTTCATGTGTCAACGCACGTGAGCGGGTAACAGAACCAGAACCAATACTTCCAACATATGTTGACAAAATTACAATCCCGTCATTCTCTGGAGAAGCTATTGTAGAAAAAGGTAAATAGGCATATCCCGCAGCTCCACTGGAAATAATTTTTACAACCCAAACATTTAAATATTTGTTACGTGGCCATTGGTTTAATTTAGAATCATCATCTCCAACATTTGTTTCAGATGTATAAATACGGTCAATACCATTTGTACAATTTCCCAATGGATCTTTTTTAGCCAAAGCGAACTGAATTTCACAATCAGCAGCTATAGCAGTAAATGAAGGAACTACAGCAGAAATATCTGCATTTAATTTACGATAGTCTTCATTCAAAATACGCATCTGATCAAAAATTTGCGCATCAGAAATGTTTTCTGGTCCACCTTCATGAAGAATATGAAATACAACAGGAATAGTGTATATAGGAAGCATGGATTTTCCATCTCCTTCTTTATATCCTTTAGCAAATGCAGCTTGGTCGGCCAAAACAGATGCTTGTTCTTGTTCCAAATAAGCTTGTTTTAATGAAGGATGTTCATTAAAATATTTATTCATCATTTCGGTAGTGCTACAAATTTTTAATTCTTGTGCTGTAGCGAAATTGAAAGTAAGTGCAGTTATAAAAAGTGCACTTAGTAGTTGGGTAATTTTGTTCATTTTTAATAGCATTTAATTATATATAGTTTAGAGAGGGGATGATTTCCAATTTTTCGTAATTCGTATTATTAGTATTTCGTAGTGTTAGTCGTAATCTTTTATGGATGAAAGTACATCCTTGATACTGTTTATATTAGCTAAGATATTAATATATTTTTTAGAAACAAATTCTGGTTCCGAAAGCTGATTATTGACCTTATAACCTATAAAGTCTTCCAATCTGCTAAAATCTTCTTTTTGCGCTGACCTTATTTCTTCCTGCATGCCTGTATTTACTACTCCTGGGGCAATTGAGAAGATGTGAAACCCTTTATGAATGTTTTCCTGAGGCTTTTTTGCCCTGATTTTTTGCTCTGAATCCACCACCCGGCTCAACATATCAATACCGGCTTTTGAAGCACAATAAACAGCCCAGCCGTCAATCGGATTTTTACCTGCTCCTGAGCTTACGTTTACTATTACTTTTTCTGCATCCGTTGAATCATAACATTCAATAAAGGCATTTGTAAGAACCGTTGGTGCAATTAAATTCACCGTATAATTTTTAATAATGGTTGCCGCATCTAGTTTGCCTACAGGTTTAATAAAACCCAAAACTCCAGCATTATTTATCAGATAAACCTTTTTAGCATTGGCATGTAATTCAAACTTAAATCCCGAAATAGCATTAACATCTGTTAAATCTAAATAAGAATGTTTGTAATTAGCATGTTCAATACTTCTGTGTCGGGATATTCCAATTACTCTATTTGATGGGTTTTCCAACAAATGTTCTGCAAATGCTTTTCCAATTCCTCTGCTCGTTCCTGTTATATAATAATAGTTCACAATTCTCAGTTTTGTATATTATAAAGATAGCCAAATAAAATGCAAAAAGCAAGAGGTTTTTACGCTCTTGCTTAGTGTGATATCAGGTGGGAAGAGGATTGTCTTTTACAATCGAAAAGTCTTCGACTCCGCTCAGACTGACGTTACGGAGCGTCACACTGAGCGGAGTCGAAGTGTTGCCGTTCGCTACCCTAAAGCAGCCTTCAAATCCGCTATCAAATCATCAATATCTTCAATCCCAACACTCAATCTTAATAGCGATTCTACAACTCCTGCTTTATCTCTTTCTTCTTTCGGAATAGAGGCATGTGTCATAGTTGCTGGATGGTTAATCAAAGATTCAACTCCTCCCAATGATTCTGCCAGTGAAAATACTTTCATGCTGGATGCAATTTTAAAGGCATCTTCCTGTTTATTTCCTTTTAAAGAGAAAGAAATCATACCACCAAAATCTTTCATTTGCTTTTTGGCAATGTCGTGGTTCTGACTGTCAGGAAATCCTGGCCAATACAATTTGTCAATCTTTGGATGTGTTTTTAAAAATTCAGCAATTTTTCTTCCATTAAAACAATGACGCTCCATGCGAATGTGCAAAGTTTTTAATCCACGCAAAACCAAAAAGCTATCCATTGGTCCGGGTGTTGCACCACAACTATTATGTATAAATGCTAATTGAGTATATAAATTATCATCGCTCAAACAAAGTGCGCCCATAATCACATCGCTATGTCCACCCAAATATTTTGTTGCCGAATGCATCACGATATCAGCACCCAATGCCAATGGATTTTGTAAATACGGAGAAGCAAATGTATTGTCAACTGCACAAATCAATTTCTTTTCTTTTGCAATTTTAGCACATGCTTCAATGTCGATAATCTGCATGGTTGGATTGGTAGGTGTTTCCAGCCAAATCATTTTTGTATTTGCATTGATGTGCTTTTTAATCACATTCACATCTTTCATATCAATGAAATGAAATTTTATTCCAAAAGGAGCAAATACTTTGGTAAACATTCGATAGCTACCACCATATAAATCATCTCCCGTAATCACTTCATCACCAGGGCGCAACAATTTCATCACAGCATCAATAGCACCCATTCCGCTAGAAAAACACAAAGCATGTTTTGCTCCTTCTAATTCAGCTAAACATTTTTCTAAAGCAGTACGTGTAGGATTTTTCCCACGGGCATAAGCGTAGCCTTTGTGTTTGCCCGGACTTTCCTGCCAATAAGTTGATGTTTGATAAATTGGAGTCATTACGGCTCCCGTAGTTGGATCAGGTTCTTGTCCTGCGTGTATTGCTTTTGTTCCAAAGCCTAATTTTGATGTGTCTGACATAGGGTTGTTATTTGAGGCATAAAGGTAGATTTTTTTACATAAAAATGAGGCTAAATTCTTTTAACATTTTTTAATTTTTTATACAATTCAATTGTTGTATCTTCGTTATATCAAAATGAAAGTAATCCAAAAAATAACAGCTGTTTTTTTAGCAACGGTTTTTCTTTTTTCGAGTTTAGGCTTTACCATTAGTTCCATGGTTTGCTTAAAAAGCGGAAAAGGAAAAGTTTCTTTTGCTATGATTGAAGATTGTTGTTCCAAAACAAAATCTCCTGTAGCAAAAACAGCTTGTTGTGATGAAGAAAACGATTTAGACTTACCAAAAGGATTTGCAGTTATTAAACAAGGCGAATGCTGCGATATTAATAATTATACATTTAATTTAAACGATTTTCAGAATTCACAAAAACTATCGCTTGAACAACCAATCGTTTTAAATTCATTTTTTTACATCTCTGAAAAAGCTACTTCAACAAGTGTAGAAAACAAATTAGCTTTTCAATATTCCGATTTACCTCCGCCACTATACGGGCGAACACTCTTAAATTTTATTTCCGTCCTTACCATTTGATTTCTCGGCTAAAAATTTGCTCGCAGTCCCGATAGCTATCGGGAACGCAGATTTGCGCAGATTTTTTATTAAAAATTTCGTGAATATTTTTTATTGAAATCAAAATCAAATGAAACGATTATTTTATTTAATAATCCTTCTATTATATGCCGACTCAATTATTGCCCAGAATATTTCAGGTAAAATTGTTGGCACAGATGATAAAGGAAAAAAAGAAGTCCTGCCGGGAGCAAATGTCTATTGGCAAGGAACAAATATTGGAACAACAACCGATTTGGATGGAAAGTTTCAAATTGCAAATCCAGATACAATTCCATCTCAACTAATTGTGAGCATGATGGGATTTTTGAATGATACTATTTCTGTTACTCAACCGAATCAAACAGTTGATGTAGTTTTGAAAAATTCTGTGACTTTAACTGCTGTTGAGGTGTCGGAAAAACAAAGTACTACTCTCAATAAACTTTTCACTCCTATTAATACGGAAGTGATTTCAGGAAAAGAATTATTGAAAGCAGCATGTTGTAATCTGTCTGAAAGTTTTAGTACCAACGCTTCTGTTGATGTAGCTTTTACAGATGCTGTTTCAGGTGCGAAAAAAATTCAGATGCTTGGTCTGGATGGTGTATACACTCAAATTCTTTCGGAGAACATGCCGATGTTGCGCGGACTATCAGCAGCTTACGGAATCAATTATATTCCGGGAACTTGGATTGAAAACATTTTGGTTACAAAAGGAACTGGTTCTGTTGTGAATGGATATGAAAGTATTTCCGGACAGATCAATCTGGAATTTTTAAAACCGCAAGAACAGAAAAATAGAGTCTTTATAAATGTATATGGAAATCAAAAAGGAAGAGCAGAAGCGAATTTACATTTAGCAAAAAAGATTAATACAAAATTGAGCACAATGCTGTTTTCACATGCAAGTTCCAATACAATGAAACAGGACATGAACAAAGATGGATTTTTGGACATGCCTTTAACTCAGCAATACAATGTTTTTAACAGATGGGATTTTCACAATCAGAAGAATTTTGAGGCGCAGTTCGGAATAAAAGGATTGTATGAAACCCGTCAGGGCGGACAAACAAATTTTGTGTATGCTCCCGAAAGAGATTCATCCAACAATTATGGAATTGGAATAAATACAAAGTCTTTAGAATATTTTTCTAAAACAGGATTTATGTTTCCTTCAAAACCATATAAGAGTGTTGGTATTCAAACATCGGGGAAATGGCAGGAGCAGGACATGTATTTTGGGCTGCGAGATTATAAAGGAGTGCAAAAAAACTTTTATGCGAATGTGATTTATGCAAACATCATTAATAATACAAATCATAAATACAAACTAGGTGCTAGTTATTTGTTAGATGATTACAACGAAAAGTTTAATGATACAGCATTTGCAAGAACAGAAAGTGTTCCGGGTGTGTTTGCAGAATACACCTATTCGAATCCGGAAAAAATTTCGTTAGTTGCAGGTGTTCGAGCTGATTATCATAACATACATGGAATGTTTTATACACCACGTTTACATTTGCGTTGGAATGCTACTAAAAAAACAACTTTCCGTTTGTCAGGTGGAAGAGGCTTTAGAACAAGCAATGTGTTTGTTGAAAATCAATCGGTGTTTGCCAGTTCTCGTCAAATTGTGATGAATGAAAAACTGAATCCGGAAATTGCATGGAATTATGGTGTATCTGCAAATCAACAATTTAAATTGTTTGACCACGAAGCATTTATTAATGTGGATTTTTTCAGAACAGATTTTGAAAATCAAGTAATTGTTGATTTGGACCAACATGTAAATAAAGTAGTGTTTTATAATTTGAAAGGGGAATCGTATTCTCACAGTTTGCAAGTTGATATGGGATTAGAACCGATAGAAAGTTTTGCTGTGAAGTTGGCTTATAAATGGTATGATGTAAAAACAACATACAACTATGAGTTGATGGATAAACCTTATGTTCCGAAACACCGTGTAATGGTAAATTTAGCTTATGCAACCTATATGGAAAAATGGAAATTTGATTTTACAACCAATTGGTTGGGACAAAGCCGGATTCCAAGCACTGTTTTAAGCCCTGTTGAGTATCAATTGCCTAAAAAGTCGAAAGAATACTTTTTGTTAAATGCACAAATCACAAAAAAATTCAGGAAATTTGAAACGTATTTAGGATGTGAAAACATTTTGAATTACACACAAAAAAATCCGATTGTTGCTTCTGAAAACCCTTTTGGACCGAATTTTGATGCATCAATGATATATGCACCGGTAGAAGGAAGAGTAATTTATGTTGGATTAAGAATGGAGATAAAATAAGTATCAGGTATTTGGTATCAAGTATCAGGACTTTTAAATATTAAAAATAAAAACTAAAAAATTATGAAAAAAGTAAAATCAATTTTATTGTCAGGCATTATAATAATGTTTGCAATTATAGCAAATACAGCAAAAGCACAAGATGCAACAACTGCGGAGCTAAAAATTAAAACATCTGCTGTGTGCGATATGTGTAAAGAAAGAATTGAAAAATATGTTGCTTTTGAAAAAGGAGTTAAAAAATCAAATTTAGATGTTGAGTCGAAAATTTTGACAGTGACATATAACCCTCAAAAAACAACACCCGAAAAAATTCGTTTAGCTGTTTCTAAAAGCGGATACGATGCAGACGATGTTCCAGCGGACAAAAAAGCATATAAGAAATTGGATGCTTGTTGCAAAAAAGGAGCTGTTTGTACTGATAAAAAGTAGATAGTTTCCTATTATAGGATTAACATAAATCCTTTTAAACACATTCGACTCCGCTCAGTGTGACAACTCGTTTGTTAGGCTGAGCGGAGTCGATGACTTTTATGCCCACCTCTTAATTTGATATAAATCTGATTAATGTTTTTATTTTTCTAAATTTACGGAACTAAAACCTGAAACATGAAAAATAAATTAGTACTCCTTTTTATTATTTGTACACCATTTTTTATTCGCGCTGAAACAGATTCAACTGCAATTGAAATGGATTCTGCAGCACTTGAAAATGCAATAATGCATATTGATAGTGTTGTTAATTCTTTGGATTATAAATCCGGAAAAATTCTTTTAAAAACCGACTTAGCTACAATTGATGTTCCTAAAGGCTTTTTGTTTTTAGAAGGGAAAGATGCACGATATATTTTAGAAGAAGTTTGGGGAAATCCTGAAGACACAGATATTCTTGGAATTCTTGTTCCCGAAGGAGTGAATATGTTAGCGGCAGAATCATGGGCAATTGTTTATACTTACGAAGAAGATGGTCACGTAGAAGATGATGATGCGGAAGATTACGACTACAATGAATTGTTAGAAGAAATGAAAACACAAACTGTTGATGCAAGTGTAGAAAGGGTTAAATTGGGATACGAAGCAATTTCTTTAGTGGGATGGGCTAAAGCACCTTTTTATGATCAAGCAACTCACAAATTACATTGGGCTAAAGAATTAAAATTTGGTGATGATTCAATAACTACTTTGAATTATAATATTCGGATGTTAGGAAGAAAAGGAGTTTTGGTGATGAACATTGTTTCCGGCATGGATAATATTAAAACAGTTGAAACAAAAATTGATGCAATTTTAGCAAGTACAAATTTTAATACAGGAAGTCGTTACGAAGATTTTGATTCCAGTATAGATAAAGTTGCCGAATATGGAATTGGTGGTTTGATTGCAGGAGGTATTTTAGCAAAAACAGGAGTGCTGGCAAAAATTGGAATCTTTTTAGTAAAAGGATGGAAGATTATAGCAATTGCTGTTGTTGGATTAATTGCAGCATTTAAAAATAAAATTTTCAAAAAGAAAGTCGAATAATTATGGCACTTATAAAACCGGTAAAAGGGGTTCATCCAAAGTTTGGGGAAGATTGTTACTTAGCAGAAAACGCAACCATTGTTGGTGATGTAATAATGGGTAGTCAATGTAGCATTTGGTTCAATGCTGTTGTACGTGGTGATGTGAATTCCATTCGTATGGGAAACAAAGTGAATGTACAAGATGGAGCAGTAATTCATTGTACTTACGAAAAAACAAAAACAGTTATTGGTAACAATGTTTCAATTGGACACAATGCGTTGGTTCATGGTTGTACGGTTCATGATAATGTATTGATTGGGATGGGGGCAATAGTTATGGATAATTGTGAAATTGGAAGTAATACAATTATTGCTGCTGGTGCTGTTGTACTGGAAAATACAAAAGTGGAATCAGGAGTTATTTATGCTGGCGTTCCTGCTAAAAAAGTAAAAGACATCAATCAGGAATTAATCAAAGGAGAAATTAATCGTATAGCAGACAATTATATAATGTATAGTGGTTGGTTTAAGGAGGAGAAGTAACCTTTTAAAAAAGTAAACGTTCAAGCACACACATCTCGCTACTATTTTATTCCAAATACATGCAAAATTTTTACTTCACTTTAGTTGCATTTTTATTTTTTGCGATTGATTGTTTTTCTCAGGGCGTGTGGACTCAAAAGACTGATTATGCAGGGGGCAACACTAATTATGCTGTTGGTTTTTCTATAGGAACCAAAGGTTATATAGGAACGGGAAGAGATTCTACCTTTGCTACAACCAATAGTTTTTGGGAATATGATCCTGCTGGAGATAGCTGGATGCAAAGAGCAGATTTTGGCGGAGTTGCAAGAGGCGGTGCCGTTGGGTTTTCAATTGGAAGTAAAGGTTATATTGGAACAGGAGTGACCAGCAGTTCTGTTTTTCTGAATGACTTTTGGGAATATGATCCGGGTTTGAATAGCTGGACACCTAGAGCAAACTTTGCAGGAACTCCACGTCATTATGCTACTGGATTTTCTATTGGTAGTAAAGGATATATTGGAACAGGGGATACAACTGCCAGTTCAGATTATGTGAAAGATTTTTGGGAGTATGATCCAATAGGTGATACCTGGACACCAATAGCATTATTTCCAGGTTTAGGAAGAGGGCCCGCAGTAGGTTTTTCAATTGGTACAAAAGGATATTTTGGAACAGGAAATGATGAGATTTCTGATTTACCATCAAGAGATTTTTGGGAATACGATCCAGCAAGTAATTCCTGGACACAAAAAGCAAATATTCCTATGGGGAAATGTGCTGCAACAGGATTTTCGCTTGGCGGGAAAGGATATATAGGAACAGGAGTGGATAGTATTCCACCAATGTTTTTAATGTCAATAGATTTTTGGGAGTACGATCCATTATTTAATACATGGACACAAAAAACAGATTTTGGAGGAACAGCAAGAAAACACGCAGTTGCATTTGCAATTGGAACAAAAGGATATTTAGGAACAGGATATGGAACAAAAGATTTTTGGGAATTCGATCCGAATGGAGTTGGAATAAACGAATTGAAAGAAGAGATTTCTGTATCTGTTTATCCTAATCCGATGATAGAAAGTTCAACTATTCAAACAACGTTTTCCTCAAACAAAAAAACACTCCTTCAATTCGAGTTATATGATCTAACGGGAAAAAAAGTCAGAAGTGTTGTGTTAGAAAATTCTGATTATAAATTGAATAGAAATCAACTTTCTTCCGGAACATATATTTATAATGTGTTATCTGAAAATAAAATGATTTCAAAAGGAAAATTAATAATTCAATAATTCTGAATATCTCACAACTCCAAATGTTTTGATTTTACTTCTTTCCCATAAAACATACTAGCAGCTTTGTCAAAATTAATTGGTGAGTCCGTTGTGTAAAATTCAATTGAATTTCCTTTCGTACATTTCTGTTTCATTTCTGGATGGCGGTTTAAATAATCTACTAGTCCGGCTGCAACAATTTCTCCTTGTGATAATAATGTGATGTTAGCTGGCAAATGTTTTTTGATTTTATTAATCAGCAACGGATAATGCGTACATCCAAGAATAATAGTGTCAATATTTTTATCTTGTGAAAGTAAATTATCTAAATGTTGTTTAATAAATACATCAGTTGCTTCATTTTCTATTTCGTTGTTCTCAACTATGGGAACCCACATCGGGCACGCTTCCTGGTGGACGGTAATATTTGGATAAAATTTTTCAATCTCAATAGGGTAGGAGTTGGATGTAACTGTTCCTGTTGTTCCAAGAACTCCAACGTGCCCTGTTTTGCTTAATTTCCCAACCACTTCCGTAGTTGGACGAATTACTCCTAATACTCTTTTGTTGGGAGCAAGTGTTGGTAAATCTTTTTGCTGGATATTTCTCAATGCTTTTGCTGATGCTGTGTTGCATGCTAATATTACTAGTTCGCAATCCATAGCGAATAGTTTTTTCACACATTCTAATGTGTATTCATAAACTGTTTCGAAAGAGCGCGGACCATAAGGAGCACGAGCGTTATCTCCTAAATACAAATAATCGTATTGAGGCAATTGTTTAACAATTTCTTTTAAAATAGTTAATCCTCCGAAACCGGAATCAAATACGCCTATTGGTTTTTTTGTGCTCAAAATAATTTGTTTGAGTTTCAAATATACAAATAAAAAACCCCGAGTAATTTACCTCGGGGTTTTTTCAAATCAAAGTTTTATTATTTTGTAGGAGCTTTAACCGGAGCAGTAATTCCTAATTTTTTCATTACTTGGTTAATAATGTCTTCTGTTGGCTCACTATACAAAACCAAACCAGTGCTTGTGTCTAATACATATTTGTAACCACCTTCTTTTGCAACTTGATCAATTGCTTTTTTAGCTTTTTCGTAAACTGGTTTTGACAAATCAGCACTTTTCTTTTGGTAATCAGCTTGTGCTTGTTGTTGGAAATCGGTAATACGTTGGTTCAAATCGTTTAACTCTTTTTCTTTTGATTGCTTAACAATTGGAGCCATGTTTGGGCCATCTGTTTGAAATGCTTCATACTTTGTTTGCAATTCAGTTTGCATCGCAGTTATTTGTTGTTCCAATTGTTTTGCATAATCTTGAACAGCTTGTTGCGCTACTTTTGATTCAGGCATTAATGTAATTAATGAATCTAAGTTGATGTGAGCAACTTTTTGTGCTGAAGCTGTAAAAGAACTTACTACTAACGCAACTCCTACAACAGCTATTTTGAAAATATTCTTCATAGTATTTATTTTTTGGTTTTTGATTGTTTTTAAATTTATAGATAATTATTATTTTTTATTTGTTCCTCCTGTACCGGTTGTTCCTGTTTTGCTTCCACCTTTATATCCTAATTGAGTTAAAACGTCATCGCTTTTGTCCAATTTGGAACTTGCATACAGCATTGTTATATCGCTTGCTTTGTCAAAAATAATAGAATAAGCTCCTTTTTCTGCAACAGCTTTAACTGCATTGTAAACTTTATCCTGAATTGGTTTTACTAATTCCTGACGTTTTTTAAATAATTCTCCATCCACACCAAAACGTTGTTTTTGTAAATCTTTTGCATCTTTTTCTTTTGCAATGATATCTGCTTCACGTTTCTTTTTCATATCATCGGTAAGCAAAATTTGTTCCGCTTGATATGCTTTGTACATTTTATCTATTTCAGCATACTTTGCTTCAATTTCTTTTTGCCATTGGATAGAAATTTTATCAAGTTCAGCTTGTGCTGCTTTATACTCAGGAATTTGTCCTAAAATATATTCGGTGTCAACGTAAGCAAATTTTTGTGCAAATGTTGCAACCGATGTTGCAATCAAAATGCTGAATGTTAAAATTAGTTTCTTCATTTTATTATCCTGGTTAACAATTCTCCCGAATGACGGTGCGAATTTAGTGATTTATTATAATTCTCCAATAGATGCCCCAATTGTAAAGTGGAATTGCCCTTTTTGCATTCCCCGGTTAGTTGGTACATCATCCAATCTCCAGCCATAATCAAAGCCCAACAATCCAAACATTGGTAAAAACACTCTTACCCCAACTCCAGTTGAACGATATACATTAAATGGGTTAAATTCTTTTGCTTTACCCCATGAATTTCCTGCTTCTGCAAACCCAAGCACATAAATAGTTGCTTGTGGGTTTAAGGTAACAGGGAAACGTAATTCAGCTGAATATTTTGTAATAAAAGCTGCTCCTGTTCTTGGAGATAACGATTGATCATCATATCCTCGTAAAGCTATAATTTCTCGTCCATCCAAAGCAAATCCGGTTAATCCACTACCGCCTAAGTAAAAGCGTTCAAAAGGTGAAATTCCTACTTTGTTATTATAAGAAGTAAGGAATCCAAACCCTGCTGATGTTTTCAGAACCAAATTGCGTGCCTCTTTTCCATCTGCCCCGCGTTTGTTCGTTATTGGCGTATAGAAAGTTGTTGTGAATTTATACTTTTGGTACTCTACAAATTTATAACGTTGCTGATCTGTCAACTCCGGGTCAGCATAATCAATATTATTGAACAATGAATAAGGCGGAGTAAATTGTCCGGTTAAAGCAATAGACGAACCTCGTGTTTCAAAAATTGGTTTGTCAACGTTGTTACGTTGAATGGATGCTTTGTAATAAATATTGTTTGAATATCCTTTGCTGAAAGAAAAAATCGAATTAAAATTATTCAACGTATAATACTGATAATTTAATTCCTGATACAAAGTAAAATAATCATCCGGCTTTTTTAAACGTTTTCCTAAACCAACTGAAACACCAAAAATATCTAGGGACTGTCGTAAAGGGTTTTCAATTCTTTCTCCTGTAGTAGCATCAATTGCAGTTTTCTTTTGTCCGTTAGTTTGAACTGAATAATATGCTGTTACACTTAAAGAGTTTGGTTTTTTCCCGCCAAGCCAAGGCTCGGTGAATGAAATATTATAAGATTGAAAATATAAACCATTGGATTGAGCACGAACACTCAAGCGTTGTCCGTCACCCGAAGGCAAAGGTCGCCAAGCATTTTTTTTGAAAAAGTTTCTTCCCGAAAAATTATTAAAAGAAACACCCAAAGTTCCAACAACACGTCCACCGCCATATCCACCGGATAACTCAATTTGGTCGGAAGGTTTTTCTTCTACCGTATATTCAATATCAACTGTTCCTGTCGCCTGATTTGGTGTAGGCGTTACGTTCATTTTCTCAGGATCAAAATATCCTAATTGAGAAAGCTCCCGCTGTGAACGGATAACATCCGATCTTCTGAATAATTGTCCGGGTTTGGTTCTAATCTCACGTAAAATTACACGGTCGTTTGTTTTTGAATTTCCTACAATTGTTACTTTGTTAATAGTAGCTTGCTTCCCTTCATAGATTCGCATTTCTAAATCGATAGAATCGCCCGACACCATTGTTTCAATCGGGGTCACATTAAAAAACAAATAACCTTCATCCATGTATAATGAACTGATATCATTCCCATTCGGATTCATAAATAATTTTTGTTCTAATTCTGCCTGATCATAAACATCGCCTTTTTTAATTCCGAATACTTCAGCCAATGTTTTAGCAGTGTACTTACTATTTCCAACCCAATTTACATTTCGGAAATAATATTTGTTTCCTTCGTTCACCACAATGTCGATACTGATTCGTTTTGTTGAACCGGGAGTTCTATAAACAGAGTCTCTTACAATTTTAGCATCTCTGAATCCTTTTTCATTGTACT
The DNA here is from genome assembly GCA_005772895.1 of Bacteroidota bacterium. GTDB lineage: Bacteria > Bacteroidota > Bacteroidia > 2-12-FULL-35-15 > 2-12-FULL-35-15 > 2-12-FULL-35-15. The sequence goes on from SXIH01000051.1 coordinate 31,422, forward strand.
TTGCGATAAGTGCTTTTTTATCTTTTTCGTAATTGTCTTCATCAAATTTTCCTGAGTTGAAAGGGTTCCACCAGAATCTGCGTTTTGTTTCATCAAATGTTCTGCGAAGTTTCCACATTTTTATACTTGTGGTTCCAATAAGATTAATGTCTTTGATGCGGATCATTTTACCTTTATCAATGCTAATAGCAAGTATCACCACATTTTCCGCTTTCTCAACTTTTTCTTGTTTGATGTTAACTTTAACATCCATGTTCCCTTTCACAACAAAAAACTCTTTGATCTTAGAAGCAGTAGAGGCAACTAATCTGTCTGTCACAACAACACCTTTGTATAATTTAATTTTTTCACGAATATCATCGGCTTCACTTTTTGTAACTCCTTTCAGGGAAAATTTTAAAAGTCGCGGACGTTCAACTACAGTAATTGTAACAAAAACTTTATCGTCCTGAACCCGTCCTGTAATTTTTATGTCTTCAAATAATCCTTGTTTCCAAAGATTAGAAATGGCAGTAGAAAATTTTTCTCCGGGAACGGTTACTTTTTCATCGAGTGCTAATCCGGAAAGTAAAACAAGAACTCCTTGATCTAAATGTTCGGCACCTACAATACGTACCCCTCCGATTTTATATTCTTTTGGAACAGAAAAATCAGTTTCGGTTGAATCGCCACCTAATTTAATTACCTCCTGCGCATTTGTTGTAAAAGCAACTAATATAAAAAGGAAAAATATTTTTATTTTTTTGTACATATTATGAAATTAATTGCTCGCTCGTTTTCCCAAATCTGCGCTCACGGTTTTGATAATCTACTATTGCTTCGTATAAATCGTTTTTTCTAAAATCCGGCCAAAGTTTATCTGTAAAATATAATTCAGAGTATGCCAGCTGCCATAATAGAAAGTTGCTGATTCGGTGTTCGCCACTTGTACGTATCATTAATTCAGGCTCCGGCATATCGGCAGTGCATAAATTTGCATTGATAATTTCTTCTGTAATTTCAGAAGCCGCTAATTTTTTATTTTCTATTTGTTCTGCAATTTGTTTCACTGCATTTGTTATTTCCCAACGAGAACTATAACTCAAAGCAAGAACTAAAGTAGTGCGTGTATTGTTTTTTGTATTTTCAATAGCTTCTTGCAATTCATGATAACAATCATCAGGCAAACTTTTTAAATCCCCAATTGCTTGTAAGCGAATTTTATTTTCATTCAAAGTTTTTGTTTCTGCACTTATGGTATGAACTAACAATTGCATCAAAGCAATTACTTCTTCCTGCGGACGATTCCAATTTTCTGTGGAAAAAGCATAAAGTGTCAAATATTTTACTCCCAATTCAGCACAAGCTTCAACTGCTTCACGAACAGATTTAACACCATTCTCATGTCCAAAGATACGCTGCTCTCCTTGTTGTTTAGCCCAACGCCCATTGCCATCCATAATGATAGCTATGTGCTTAGGTAATTTTTCAAGATTTATTTTTTCTTTGAACTCCATCTTAATTTGACTTGGTTTTCATTTGCGCTTTCGCAATTGAAAGCCTTAGTCTAATTTATCCCGAGGAAACTCGGGATCTGTTTTTAATAATCTATTGTCTTTCAAAATAAAATCGTCCTGCGAAGGCAGAACGATTTTACATACTGTTTTGTTACTTTTTTAATGAACACCCGGACAAGTTTCCGGACGGTCTTTTAATTTTATTGTCAATGCAATTCCGATAAAAGAATACCAGTCTTTATTTGTAGGATTTCCTCTTTGTCGGCCTGCATTACTAACTCCCGGATCGGTTCCGATACTTGGATCCGACATTACAGCAGCTGTTGTTCCTCTTGCTGCAGCCAATGCAACGGGGTCGTAATATTTTTTGCTTACATCATCTAAATAATCAGTGAATGTTTTACGCATTCCCCATTCAAACGATAAACCAATGTTTTTTGAAAGATTTGCTTTTGCACCCACACCAAACGGAATGGACATTTGCACCAATTTGTATTTCTTTTTTGAAGCGCCTCCTTCTAAGCCTTGCCCTTCTGTTCCCAATGGCTGCAAATTCACCCAGTTGTTTCCATATTGTCCTTGCGGGTTAAATTTAAATCCGGCAAGACCAAAAAAGATGTAAGGAGAAAATTTGTGTTTTTCTACACCAATCTGATATTCTAAAAAGTTAAATTCCAGCTGTCCTGAAAACTCAGTGATAGGAGATTTAAAGCTTAAATTACGTTGTTGAGCAGCTTCTGAATTAGAGAAAGAATCATGTCCTTCGATATTGCCGAATAAAAGATTGGCTCTTGCCGATAAGCGTTTATTTAAATTGTAACGGAAAACAAATCCTCCGGCAGGTTTAGTGAACTGATTAATGTGATGAAGTGGATTCAATTCACCGATATAGTAAGAGCCTCCCAAAAATACACCGATCTCAGCTGTTCTTTTTTTGCGCTGAGCGATGCTAGTTAAGGCTGTTAACAAAGCAATGAAAAGGATGAAATACTGTTTTTTCACGAATTAATTTTACCCCTTGAATAACTCAAAAAAGAGCATTTTATTGCCTTTTTTAATAGGGATAGCAAATATAGTAGAATTTTGCTAATTCTGAGCTGTTAAAATAGGTTAATTACGCTTGTCTAATCCCCAAAGCAGCTTGTTTCGCATGGTGGTAAAAAAGCTTTGGTTTTCGAGTTTGATGAGGTAAGCGTAAAAATCGGCTTTTTTGATGGTTAAGCGGATGTTTGATTCAATTACTTCACTTCTGGAATCAAGCGTTACCAGGTAGTTCGGACTACGGCCTTCTACTTCCAAAGTAATAATATTATTGTCGGAAATGACCAGTGGACGCACATTCAAATTGTGAGGTGCAATGGGTGTGATAACAAAGTTTTCGGAGCCGGGCATCACCAATGGTCCGCCACAGCTTAAAGAATAAGCTGTTGAA
>SXIH01000052.1 GCA_005772895.1 Bacteroidota bacterium
GTATACCTTTGTATAATAGATATAGACCTCATCTTGCATTAAAAATGAAAACGCCTGATCAAGTCTATGAACAAAAAAGCCCGACTACCTGAGGCAATCGGGATTAATTAAAAATCCGTCAACTTATTTTAGGACGTTACAGTCTTTAGAAAAATTGCATCATAAAAAAACCATCTAGACAATACTGTCAGGATGGTTTTCTTTTTTTAATAAAAATCTATCTATACATCAATCTTAGCATACTTCGCATTCTTTTCAATAAATTCTCTGCGTGGGGGAACTTCATCTCCCATCAACATAGAAAATATTCTGTCTGCTTCTGCTGCACTTTCAATTGTTACCTGACGCAATGTTCTGAATTCAGGATTCATTGTTGTTTGCCATAATTGCTCAGCGTTCATCTCTCCTAAACCTTTATAGCGTTGAATTCCAACTGTGCTTTCTTTTCCTTCACCACCCGCTAATTCTTTAACATGAGCATTTCTTTCCGCTTCTGTCCAGCAATATCTTTGCTCTTTCCCTTTTTTAACCAAATACAAAGGTGGAGTTGCGATATAAATGTATCCGTTTTCAATTAACTCTTTCATGTGACGGAAAAAGAATGTCAGAATTAAAGTGGTAATGTGACTACCATCCACATCGGCATCGCACATGATGACTATTTTGTGGTAGCGTAATTTATCAATATTCAATGCACGTTCATCTTCTGATGTTCCTCTGAAAACGCCCAATGCAGTAAAAATATTTTTGATCTCTTCGTTGTCGTAAATTTTATATTCCATCGCTTTCTCCACGTTCAAGATTTTACCTCTTAATGGTAAGATAGCCTGAAATGAACGGTTACGGCCTTGTTTAGCTGTTCCACCCGCTGAATCACCCTCAACCAAATACAACTCACACATGGATGGATCCGACTCCGAACAATCTGATAATTTACCAGGTAAACCTGTCCCCGTTAAAACACTTTTACGTTGAACCATCTCACGCGCTTTACGTGCAGCGTGACGTGCGGTTGCAGCCAAAATAACTTTATCTACAATTGTTCGCGCTTGTTTAGGATGCTCTTCTAAATAATTCTGAAGCATTTCACTTACCGCTTGATCCACCGCACCCATTACTTCGTTATTTCCTAACTTGGTTTTTGTTTGCCCTTCAAACTGAGGCTCCTGAACCTTTACAGAGATAACAGCTGTTAATCCTTCACGGAAATCATCACCGTTAATTTCAATTTTTACTTTACTGAGCAATCCTGATTTTTCAGCATACGATTTTAATGTACGTGTTAAACCTCTTCTGAAACCGGCTAAGTGAGTTCCACCTTCGTGTGTATTAATATTGTTTACATAGGTGTGTAAATTTTCAGAATAAGATGTATTGTACATCATGGCAACTTCAACAGGAATGCCATTTTTTTCACCTTCCATGTAAATTACATCTTCAATCAACTTTTCACGTGTAGCATCCAAATAGCTAACAAATTCTTTTAATCCACCTTCTGAATAATATTCTTCTTTTGGATTGTTTCCTTCTGCATCTTTTTCACGCAAATCAGTTAAAGTGATATGAATCCCTTTATTTAAATAAGCCAATTCACGCAAACGGGCTGAAATAATATCAAAATGGTAAACAGAATGAGTAAAAATGCTAGCATCCGGCTGAAAAGTCACAATTGTACCTCTGTAATCAGTTGCACCAACCTCTTTAACAGGATATAATGGCTTACCAATATTGTACTCCTGAATAAACTCTTTTCCGTTTCGGTGAACGTTTACCGTTAAATGGGTAGAAAGTGCATTTACACAGGAAACCCCTACTCCATGCAAACCACCCGAAACTTTATAAGAATCTTTATCGAATTTACCTCCAGCATGCAATACCGTCATTACCACCTCTAATGCCGATTTTTTCTCTTTTGCGTGATAATCTGTAGGAATACCTCTTCCATCATCCTTTACGGTAATAGAGTTGTTTTCATTGATAAATACATAGATATTTTTACAATGACCCGCCAAAGCCTCATCAATAGAGTTATCTACCACCTCATATACCAAATGGTGCAAGCCTTTTAAGCCTATATCACCAATATACATGGCCGGGCGTTTTCTTACCGCTTCTAACCCTTCTAATACCTGAATACTGTCGGCTGAATAATCGGATGATTTTGCTAAATTTTCGTTCACTGTTTCTTCCATAATTTAATGCGTTTTTATGCTTTTTTTTAATGCTAGCAAATATAGCTTTTTCCCGCGTAAATAGTGGTGTTTCGGGAGAATAAAAAAGACCTGTTTTATCAACATAAAGTTAACAAAAAAAGACCTAAAAATTTGGATATTTAAACTAAAGTTTGATGAAAAAAACCGTTAAAATGAGTAGGATAATCCACCCATAAATCCAATCCTCTGAGTTGGATAATTATTATAACGATAGTATCTGAAATTTGTGATATTATTAAAATTTAAAAAGAATCCTAACTTTTTTGTGTAGCGATATTCTACACCAACATTCACATCAAAAACACCTTTTAATTCCTGCGCAACAACTTTTTTTCCGGTGGATGATGTTGTATCACTCTCAAACGTTTTAGCGAACTGATTGTCGATATAATACAGATCAACCTTTGCAACAATTTTATCTCTCAAATTATAATTTGCTGCAAGCGTAAATTGCATTTGAGGTTTGTACCAGGCTTTTTGTTCAACCGACATTTTATAATTAAAATATTCTCCTCGTAATAATATTCTTAATTTTTCTCGTTGCTGATAAGTTACTTCTCCTTTAATAGCCAACAATTCTGCGTCATCATAAATTACATCAAAACGATTTGCCATCATTTCTTTGGAATCGTTTACATACAAAGCCATCTGATCAATACTGGAATAAGCTGCACGTACATCGTATGCTATGGTTGATGATAACGTTCCTCTTAATCCTCCAAACATTTCATATTTATAATTGGAGTTATTCATCGTTAAATGTGAAAGCACAAATGGATTTTCATCTGTCAACGATTTATAACTGTTCTTCTGCAATTTCCCGCTAGCTCCTGCATAAGGAATAATTATATTATCAACAATATTATAACTCAAATCGATGTTGGGATAAAAATAAAATTTAGATTTTACAAAAACATCCATTACTGCCGTTACACCAATACTTGCTCTGTATCGTTCACCTGTAGCAATAAAATTCGGATTAAGTGTAATGATAGTATTGTTAACTGTGTCCTGTGTAGTTTTATAATTGTAATAATCTACTGATGCATTTACTTTTAATAATTCTTTTAAAACGGCAGTCTGAACAAAACCATTTGCCTTAAAATTACTTTCTGAAGTTTTATAAGTATCCTGCAAATTGTAAAAATTCAATTTCACATCGTGATTGTAACGTTCTGCTTTTGCGTAATGACTCTTAAATTCAGCATTAGCAACAAATAGATTAAAGCGTTGAATAGTCAACTCATCTTTATCAACTAAATCGAATAGCGTATCATTATAGCCGTAAAAATGCACCACATTCCGGGCGTAATCAAAGTTTCCGGATAAGGTGTGCTCTTTTAAAAATTTCTTTCCATACAAACTCACTTCATTATCACTGAATCCGCCAAAACCATAATCTTCTAATTTACTTTGCGATGACAAATGTTTTAAACGTAAACCGAAAGCATAATCTTTTGAACGCAAATGATTATACCAAGCTTCAGCATATGGTGTTTTATAATTTCCGAATCCAACCTTAACTAATCCATTGTATAATTTAGTTAATGGCTCTCCTACCATCTGCGCTGCTTCAATCGGCTCAACATCATAACCGGTTGCTACTTTTTTCGAATTATTAATGCTGAATCCGTCTACTTTTAATTTTTTTGTAGAATCTACTATTGTCGGACGATCCATTATTTTTGTTGCATCGGTAATTGTTGGTTTGTATGAACCTACACTAATGATCAACATCGAATCCAAAACCGTTTGGGAATATGCCTTTACAGTTGAACTCAAAAGAATCAAACTAAATAAACAATATTTAAAAGATAACTTATTCATGGTTTTCTTCTCCTTCCTTCACTGTTGGAACAACCGTTGATGGTTCGGTAAATAATTTATTTTGATTGGGATTATTCCCTTCAAATTCTACTTTTATTGGCTCTTCAACTGTTTTCATTTGTTTTACAGATTCTTCCGCAGTATTAATTTTATCCAATCGCTCCTGAGCCAATTTTATTAACTCCGGTGTGTCCGATTCATCAATCACAATTTTCAAATAGCCTTTAGCCTGAAAATTATCTCCTAATGAAACATAATTATCTGCTAACAGAATCATTCCTTTTGTAACCCAATAAGGATAATCGCCATCACCATTTATGAGATCAAACACCATTTTTTTCGATTCCTTAAATTCACTTTTCAAATAAAAAATGTTAGCTATGTTGTATTGCGACTCAGCAGAAATTTCTGCCTTCGAGCTATTGACAACCGATTGAAATTCTGCATGAGCATCCTCTAACTTCTGCATTGCCAAATAAGTTTGTCCTAAATAAAAATGTGCTTCACTGCTCAACTGCTCCGCAACATTCTCAATCTTCAAAACTTTGTTAGCGTAAGTAATAATGTCTTCATTTGATTTTGTATTGTAATACGAACGCATCAATCCTATTACTGCAGCAGTAATACTTTTTGAATTTTCTGCTTGTAATTCTAACAGCTTATAAAATTCAATTGCCTTTGCATAATCCTGTTTCTTAAAAGCAATATCCGAACCTTTGTAAAGCGATTGCTCCGTAAATTCAGTCTTAGGTTTACTGATTACAAATGAATACGATTTCAACGCTGCATCCATGTTTCCTAACTTGTAATCACATTCTGCTTTATAATAATTCGCCTGAGTAATAAATACTCCATCAGGAAATTTCGAAATGTATTTTTCAAAACTGATGACTACATTTTTACAGTCTTGCTGTTTGTAAGCATTGTTGTAAGTCAATGAATCCAACTCGCCTTGTGGAATGGCTGCCCCATAAGAAGCCATAGCTTTTTCCAAACCGTCAGGATCACCCTTGGATGCATAAATATCTTTTACTTTGTTTAAAGCCTCATTTGCTTCGGCCGATTTTCTGTCGCGCTTAATTAATTTATCGAAATAAGCTAAAGCCTTGTCGTCTTCCTTTTTTGCATAATAGATCAATCCTATTTTACTTAAACTAATATTGATGTAAGCACTGTTTGGATATTCGTCCACAAAAGCAATAAACTTACTCAAAGCCATATCCTGCTGATTGTCCTTATCAAAAGTTAATGCCAATTCAAACTTTGCTTTTTGAATGTACAACGACTTCGGATAAGCTGAAATGAATGTATTCAAATCCGTAATTTTTGCCGTATACTTTTTCTGAACACCGTAAGCCAATGCTTTTTGGAAAAGAGCATAATCGGTATTCATCAGTTTCATTTTATACGATTGGTCGTAATAATCTGCAGCATTTGCATAATCACTCTGCATAAAATATCCATCACCAATACGATTGTAGGCATCGTTTATTTTTTTTGCGTTTGCTTGTGGCTTGAACGTTACAAACTTTCTAAACCACAAATTACTGTTTGCATAATCTTTCAGTTTGTAATACGAATAACCAATATTGTAATTCGCATCACTCAATTCCATTTTACCAATTGCACCCGGCTCCGAAATATAATCGATGTAATATTCTACTGCTTCAGGATATTTATTCAAACGGTAATACGATTCTGCTTTCCAGTAAATGGCGTTTGCACGGATATTTTTATCAAACAAATAAGTGTTCGACTTATCAAAATATTTTATTGCCTCAGCAAATTCCATGTTGTTAAACAAATCTACACCGCGGTAATAAGCCACCTTTTGATGTGCTTGTTTTAATTCCGGAGTCAATACTTTTATACTTTCTATTGCTTCTACTGCTTCTTTATAGCTTTTTGTGGTAATAAAAACATTTGCTAAATAAGCATACGCTTCATCAATATGTGTTGCATTCGGGAAAAGTTTGATATACTTCTGAAAAGCTTTGATGGCTTCGTTGTATGGATTAAAAGCTAAATCATAAGATAATTTAGCATAATTGAAAAGTGCATCTTCCTGGACACCTTTATCGAAATCTAATTTGGAAGCTAAGCCAAAAGCATTCAAAGCATTTTGTTTACTGTCGGTTTTGATATAACAATCTGCGATGTGATAGTAAGCACTTTGAGCCAATGAGTCATCAATGTTTCCAATTTTAATAAAATAGTTGATCGCATCTTCATATTCTTTCATCTGATGATGTGAGTAACCCAATTGATAATTATCCTTCCGCGTCAAAGAACCGTTTGCTTTTTCGTAACGTTTCAAATAAGGAATGGCTTGCTTGTATTTGTTGGTACGGTAATACGACTCGCCCAAAATTTTAGCGATCTCAGGAACACGCTTTGTAACGGCAGAATCTAAAAGAGCCGGAGCATAATTTATCACCGTTTCATACTTCCCCTGCAAAAAATAAATTTGAGCAATGTAGTAGGGAACGATCGGACCAAAGGTTTCGTTGGTTTGTAATTTTTCGAAATCTGTCAGAGCCGTTTCGTAATTTTTTTCGCCATACGAAATGTGGGCAAAATAATATTTCGCAGCAGCAGCATATTTATTGTCGACATCTTTTATTTCGAAAAAATCTTTTTTTGCTTCCGGTAATTTATTGGATTCAAAAAAGCAATACCCGCGCTTGAAATAAAACTCCGCAAGCTCTTCCGTTGTCAAGTCGTAGATATCTACCTTCTCAAACCATTCAATCGCTTCACGCCATTTCTTTTTGCGGTAGTTATACTTTCCTAAATAAAAATAAGCGGTTTTTGTTTTCGGACTTTCAGGATGATTGGCAATAAATTGCTTGAGATATAACTCACCGTCTTTGTTGAATAATTCAATGGCACAAATGGCATTGTAATATTCCGCATCAATGCGGACAAGTGAGTGTGGATCGTTATTGGATTCAATTACTTTCGCAAAACTTTTTTGGGCAGCCCCAAATTTTTCTTTCTGAAAAAGTTCAATTGCTTGTTTGTATTCCGAATCTTCATGTAAAACATGAACCGTTTTTTGAGCAAAAACAGAAACCGAAAAAAATACCCCGACTAAAAGCGCAAACCCTTTTAAATTCTTCATTGAATAGGTTGATAGATAATGATAGTAAAATTAGTAAGGATAGTCCCATGAAGTTTTAAGGTATTTGGAAGTTATTAACGCACAAATGTTGAAAGTATTGCATATAAACAACCCATGTCCAAACAGCTTATGAGTAATTTTCGGAATTAATTACCGGTTCAATGGCGCTCGATACAATTATCAGCTTAAACAACGTTTCTATTTTTCAAAAGTACAACCTCGTACTTGCCAATGTAAACATCAGCATTGATAAGGGTGAATTCGTCTATCTGATTGGAAAAACAGGAAGCGGGAAAAGCAGTTTACTGAAGACTTTGTATGCCGACCTTGACCTTACACAAGGAAGCGGAACCGTTGCCGGATTCGATTTGGCTACCATTAAACGAAAAGAAATTCCATTCCTGAGAAGAAAACTAGGCATTGTGTTCCAGGATTTTCAATTGTTAACCGACAGAAGCGTAAACGATAACTTAATGTTTGTATTGAAAGCTACGGGCTGGAAAGACAAACAAGCCATGCAAAAACGCATTCAGGAAGTCTTAGAAAAAGTACACTTAACCACCAAAGGCTTCAAAATGCCCCACGAGCTTTCAGGTGGCGAGCAGCAACGTATTTCCATAGCAAGAGCCTTACTAAACGACCCCGAACTTATACTAGCCGATGAGCCCACAGGAAACCTCGACCCGGAAACATCTGAAGGCATCATGAATTTATTAGTAGAGATAAGCAAAAATGGAAGAGCCGTGCTAATTGCAACTCACGACATTATGATGTTTGATAAATTTCCTTCCCGAACGATTAAATGTGAGAGTGGGAAGGTGATTGATTCGAAGGGGAATTAATCCTACCAAAAGGGATTTTTATCACTACCTCTTTCAGTAGTTATAATCAAAACTCTGAAACCAATAAATGGTGAAGCACCGTTTTTATTGTACACGCTTAACATTTTTTGATACTCGTCTTTATTCTGCCAGCAGCAACCTCTTACTTTCAATTCCCCTTCTTTGCTTTTTATCAATTCACTAACATGTCCGGCCAAACAACAAGCTTCTACATTATCGGGATAAGATGCAGGTTCAGCCGGGTTGCCCGAACTTTTTGATTTTACGTTTTTATAGTTCATTGCCTTTTTAAATATTTCTATCATCTCTGCTTCTGTCATTCCAAAACGGTTCACATCAGAAAGTTTATCCATTGGCGTTTCTTTGCTCTTGTCAATTTTGTTTACCTGTGAAGTACGTTTGAAAAAACCTTTGTCAACCAAACCTTCACTTGGGTCGTAAATAGTATTGTAACCCGCACAATCAGGAATGAGTGCAAAGGCTGCATCGGCAGAATAAATCCATTCGTAATCGTAAGGCAAACGTACAATCACTTGTTTCTTTTTTGCAGTACTTTTTGTTTTGGAGTTTTTGGGAGAAGCTGCTGCTAATTGTTCATTGGTTTCCATTTGCAGCCATTCGCAATACATGGCACTTGCTTCTAAATCAATATTCACAACAGGAAAGTCGTTGTAAATTTCATTGGAGAAATAATTTTTTGCTAGCGTTGGACAACCATACTCTTTCCAGACTTCTTCTTTCGGCAAACATTTTTTCATGTCTTCAAATCTTCCTTGCATTACTAAGTCGGCTAAAAATGTTTTGTATTCCAAATTTGTAACAGGAAAATTGCTCATCACAAAAGGAGGAACAATTACTTCGGCATTTTTATAAGTGGTTGCACCCGGGGCAGTTTTTCCATACAGCAAATCATCTATTTTCAAAAGTTTCTGCAACATCTGTTCTTTTACTTGCACAAAATGTGCCAGACCGGCTTTATTAAAATAAGGAAGTTCTTTTTCCTTTTCAGAATTATTAGGCACCAAAGGAGCGGGAGGTTCGGAGGGAGCATAATCAATATCTGGTGTAAATTCAACCGACTCAGAAATAATCAAAGGAGAAGTAGCTAATGCAGTTTTTTCTTCTGTCTTTTCTTTTGTTGTTTGTGATGTATTTGCCGAAACAGCTTGTGTTTGCTCAATAGTAGATTTAGAATTTGTTTCCGCTATTTGAGAATTTGTTTCAACTATTTTTCCTCCCTCTTCTTTCCCTGTAAATAAAACAAGTGAAGTTCCAGAAAGTAAAACCAGTGCAAGAACAATCCACATTATATTTTTCCCGCCTCCTGATTTTCCGCTTAAGCGTGCAAGTAAGGCTGCTTCTTTTTTTGAATTGATTATTACTGAATAATCTTGCTCAATACAAAAACGCGCCACACCTTCATCTTCTTTTTGAGAATAGGTTTCTAAGAACAAAGTATTTAAGGCTCCGTCCAGATCATTTTCGTGTATGGAAGAAAAATCCTTCATTCTTTTTTATTCATACAATCGTTCGTTTTCTCAGTCACCACTTTTTTCAAACGCATATGATACACCTTGAGCTGGTCGCCCGGACGAGAAACATATTGTGAAATAGCCTCATAGGAATGATCCTGAGCACGCATCAACAAAAGTATACGTTGCCAATCTTCCAATATGGCTAAAGCTTTTTGCAAACAGCGCATGAGCGGACTAGTATGTTCCTTTTCCTCTTCACTTTCTTTTCTATCACTGCTTAATTTCTCGTGTTTATCGAGCAACTCGGTGGTAACAATTCCTTTTGCTTTTGTATCGCGGTAATGGTTGCGGAGATAGTTGATGAAAATTTTAAACAGAAAGCCAATAAATTTTCCTTCATCCTTAAAACTATATTGGTCGGCTACATTCATTGCTTTGTAAAGTGTTTTGTACACCAACTCCCAGGAATCATCTTCAGAAAGTTTCCATTTGGTAATTGCATAGCCGTATAGTTTTTTTCCATAACGTTCGTAGAGTAACGCAACCGTTTCTTTATCCTTGTTCTTAAGTATGGAATTGATGTCAGACATATCTTAGCAAACCCGTCAGAAAACGGGAATACTAAGATATGAATTTTACATCGGCTTCCCAATTAGAATTTGCTCCGGATTTTTGTTTCGTATCCCTTCCTTTTCGCAGAATGGCGCATTTTTTCATACACCCTTGAATTGAAAGAGGATTCCACTTCTTCTTTATCTCTTTTTTCAAGCTCCTTGGCAAGATATTCATCACGCTGTTTCAGTAAATCACTTAGGCTTTTTTCAAGCACAGTTCTTTTAGCTACTAAGTCCATCACATAAGTTGTGCGCTTTTCTTTTTCTATTTTAATAATAACATTAGGTAATTCCGATTCTTTTATTTCTTCAAATTTCACTTTTGCGTGAATAATGTCGAACAACAATTCCTTTTCACCATAATAGTTACTCTTATTATTTTCGTTCATAAGGTTGTAATCCGTTCTGCGCGAACTTTCAGAAGCCGTTATAACTTTTAACTTATCCGCTTCTTCCTGTTTAGAAATGGTTTTGATTTTTGTTTTTTCTCCGTAATATATTCTGGAAGCATCCAATTGTTCTGAAAGTAATTTGATTTGTGCATCGTACGGACTCGTTATCTCAAAATTATTTGCTTTCATGTCCATTTCAAGAAATTCTCCACCTGCACAATCAGCAATCTCTTTCCAGATTTTTTTTGCGGTATAATCGTTTCCCATCAGAATGGTGTTGACTTCTATTCCTTTTTTTCTTGCAGCTTTACAGGTTTCAGGATATTTCACTTCTTTGTAATCCATGTGAGGCGGACAATCACCAACCAGAAATATAGTTTTGATAACACTTGTATCGGTTGACCATTTCATTTCGTTTACAGCTTCAAAAAAAGCCTGGTTTACACTTTCAGGTGTATCACCACCACCATCTGCATCTATCTGCATTAATTTAGTGTAAAGTTCATCCATATTATGTGACAGTGGAAGAATACGAGTTATGAATTTATCCCCTCTGTCGCGATAAAAAACCATTCCCACTTCAATTTCAGGTGACGGTTCCGATTGTGCCATACTGCTGGCAATGCTCCAGATTTTTTCTTTCGCAGTTCCAATTAAACCGCTCATGCTTCCTGTCGCATCCAATGCAAATACCAATTGCAAATGCATTGCTCGTGTGCTATCAACTTGTGCTCTTCCATTATTGAAAATGAAAATGGATATTATCAGCAACAACATTTTAAGAAACTTGTTTGCATTACTCATCATTTTAATTTTAAAACAAATGAGTTCCTGAGTTTTTGATTTCATATTTTAGAAAATTAAAATTTAGAACGGATTTTTCTTTTCATTCCGTATTCTTTGCTCAATTTCACATTGTAGCGGAATGTCTCACGGTCCATGTCTTTCATATTATCAATCAGCAATGCATATTCTGATAATTGTTTGTCGAATTCACGTAAATAAACATTTTCTCCTACTTTTTTGAAATGCACATCTAAAATATCACGTGCTTCTTTCACTACAACTTTTGCTTCAGCATAATGCTCGGCATTTGCATTTTCTACTGCTTTGTCGTATAACTCCTGTGTGATTCCATGCGCATATCCTTCGCTTGCAGCATGATTATAACCTGTGTCGTATTCTTTGTCATCAGCCGCTTTTTTCATTTCAGATTTTCTGAGGTCTGAAACAGTTACTAAAGGATCAACATTGGCATTGGAATACTCAATTGAACTTTCAATAGTAAGAGGTGATGATAATTTCCCTTTGGTTTTAAAACAGATCAAAATAGATTTTTGTTCTTCAGCAAAAAGATCGTTGAAACTTAATTCCAATACATTTCCTTTTAAGTTACTGCCGAAATTGAATGTTCTGTCGTACGTTAAATACTCTTCAGGAAATTTAATTTTCAAGATGGTGTTTTTTGCAATTACTTTCGACATTCCTTTTAGTTCTTCATTAAAGATTGCAGGCAATTTTTCAGGAGAGTAAATAAAATAATACAACCCGCCACCTTGTAAGGCAATTTTTGCCATTAAATTTTCATTGTAATCGTTCCCAACTCCAAAAGTAGAAATCGAGATATGGTTTTCTTCAAAATTACTTTTTGTAATAGCACACAATGCTTCAGGGTCGGTTAATCCCACATTTGGTAAACCATCAGAAAGTAACATCACACGATTCACCATTTCGGTTCCAATTAATTTTTTTGCGCTTTTCACTAACTCATATCCTTTGCGGATTCCACCTTCTAAATTTGTAGAACCGGCTGTAGCAATTTTATCAATTCGTTTTAACAAAGCATCTTTGTCTTCCAATCGTTGCGGATTAAGAAAAACTTCTACATCTGTATCATACAAAACAATAGAGATCACATCGCGGCTATCTAAATTGTTCACCACATACTTCAAGGCTTCTTTTGCATATTTTAATTTATCTCCATCCATAGAACCACTTCTATCGAGTACAACGGAAATATTTAATGGAACATGTTCTTTTGTATCAGCCAAAGTTTTTTGCACTCCTTGCAGGTGGACATAGTAATAAATATTTCCGGCTTTATCAGGTAAAAAATTATTGAC
The DNA here is from genome assembly GCA_005772895.1 of Bacteroidota bacterium. Classification (GTDB taxonomy): domain Bacteria; phylum Bacteroidota; class Bacteroidia; order 2-12-FULL-35-15; family 2-12-FULL-35-15; genus 2-12-FULL-35-15. The sequence continues at coordinate 12,611 of SXIH01000052.1, forward strand.
AGGTTCGGCTCTGAAGTAAACAGATCCGTTGGTTGCTAATGCTCCGTGGTGAACATTTTGAGCTATTGATGACAAAGCAATTATCATCGTCAGCATAAATAGTTTGATTTTAGTTTTCATGATAGTTTTTATTTAGGGTTTTTATTTTTATTTAATTGTTTTTTGATTTCTTTTTGTTTTTCCAGCAATTGTTTCTTTTTCTCTTCTGCATTTCCTTTATCAACTTCTCTCTCAATAGTAATTCGCGGAAGTTTTACACTTATCCCAATCCGGCAACGTAAACCAAAACTGATGTTATTGATATTGGTTCCGGTTTCTTTAAAAAATCCACTTCCGATTCCGGCATAAGGTTCCAATTCCATTTTTAAATGATTGTCGATTAAATAAAGTTGACTGCATAGTCCAACTGTTAAAGAATGTTGAAATGCTTGTTCGTTACTTTTGAAATTTGCCAGGAATGAAGTTTGATCAGCTCCACCGGCCGTAGTTGCGGAGAAAGTATTTCTACCTTCAAAAGAAGGCGTATAAGTTATTGAGAAGCCAAAATGAAGTTTTTGATTATTATAATGATGACGGAAGTTTTTAATGTAGCTTCTGATTGGACGACCATGAATCCATGTATAAGAAACAGGAAAACTCCAATAATCAATTTTCCCATTCACATTTGCTATTCCAAATTGATTACTTTCAGGAAAAGTGCCTTGCCATTCTTTTTGATAACTGATTTTACTCAATCCCATTCCAATGCCAATAAAACTTTTTCGTCCGACTGCAAATTGGTATGAACCACCAATAAAATTTCCTTCGCAGCGATTTAGTTTTTCTGATAATCCGAATACTGTTTCACCAACTGATGGAAGTTTATATTGCGAAATGGAATAATCGAAATTCAGGAAATTACGTTGAGCCTGAATGGAGATTCCTAAAACTAGACTTAGGAAAAGAGCTGATAGGTGTTTTTTCGACATCGTTTTTTGTGTTGGATGTCATAATAACACAAACAGGTAACAAATATTACAACTTGTTGATAACCAATAAATTAAAAGAATATTTTAGAATGGTGAAAGGTGAGTTAAATCAACGAAATAAGCTTTTTCACATTGCTTACATTTGAGAAATTTTCCAGAAGAATCGCTTCTCTTTTTTGTTGTTCCTGCATATCAAATTGCAATTCAAACAAACGTGAAATTTCTTTAGACATAGATTCAGGCGAATCCTGAATGGAACATAATTTTTCTAATCCGGTATTTGCAACCATTGGAGAATTTACAATACAATGTCTGCCTGTGAACAGCGCAACCAACAATTTTAATTTTATTCCCGTTGCTTGGAATGTCGGCAATACATTTATTTGTGCTGTTTTGATAAGTTCATCAATCTCATGTGTATTGATATTTGCTTTTATACTAATGTGTGAATAATTCGATACAGCAGAGATTAATTCTTTGGATGGTTTTCTTCCGGCAATGATCAATGGAACTTTTATTTTTGAAAAAACCTGGTTCACCAAATACAAAGCAGCTTCATTGTTTTCACCTACTTCCAAGTTTCCATGATACAAACAAAACTTTCCTTTTCCTTCGTTTATTTTTACTTCTTCATTCGGATGAAAAGCGGTAATATGATGCACATTTTTATATCTGGAAGAAAGCGCTTTTGCATCTGCAGAAGAAATAGCAGCAATAGCATCTGCTTTTTTTAAGATTTTTTCAAATCTTTCCAATTTCTTTCCCTCTGTTTTGAAATAGATTTTTTTGAAAACCGATTTTTCTACTTTCTGAAGATTTTTATAATACTCGTGTTCGATATTATGTGTCCGGACAATTTTTATTCTTCCCATCAAACGATTATCATTCAAATGAAAACAAGAATGCAGTCCTTCAAACAAAATCGGATAAGTGTCACGCAACAAATTTTCCATTAACTTTTCGGAAGAACGTGTTACAACTACAAAAGGTAAGGTGCTTAACAACAACGACTTGCTCATGTTGCGTTTGTAGTAATACACCTTTTCGCAAATACTTTCTAAGCTCAATGCTTCTGCTCTACCATATTCGAAACAATGCAAATGAACTTTTACTCCCTGAGTATGCAATGCTTTGATTTTATAAAACACGTCAATCACACCGCCATAATTGGCCGGATAAGGAACATCAAAAGAAATGATATGTAGGTATTTTTCAGTCATTAAGTTTTTCTTCCGCTTCATTTCCTTCTCCTATTGGAGAAGGTGGCCGCAACGCGGACGGATGAGGTCATAAGAATTTCGAGTAAACTTCAACCAAAACCTTCTCCTCGTTTTCCCAATTCAATTTTTCGGATGCAATTTTAGTGTTTTTTTTCCACAAAGCAGCTTTATTTTCGTCTCGTAGAATACCATTTATTTTATCTGCAATGTGCTTAGGTTCATGTGATGCAATACAATCGCCTATTTCGTATTCATCAATTATTTTTTTAATCTCTACAAGGCTGGAAGACAATACTGGAACACCCGCATGAATATAATCGAACAACTTATTTGGTAAACTATACTTATAATTAATATTTGTGTCTTTATCTAAAGTTAAGCCTAAATCCGCATGACGGGTATATTGAATCAATTTTTGAAATGGAACTTTGCCGATGAATTTAACTTTACTGTCCAATTTCAAATCATTCACCATTTTTTTTAACACTTCCATCACATCACCGCTACCTATTATAAGAAGAATTGCATTTTCAACATATTGCATTGCTTGCACAGCCTCCTCTACTCCTCTATCAATATTAATACCTGCTCCTTGCAATACTATTATTTTTTTATCTGAAGGAATCCCTAATTGTTCTTTACTAACGTTTTCAATTTTAGTTTGATTTGAAAGTAGTGGAATATTCCTAACCACTTTCACATCAACCTTATATTCTTCTGAATAAATTTTTCCAATAGAATCATTCACCGTAAATACATATTTCAGTTTCGGAAATATTTTACGCTCGATATTTTTCCATATATTTTTTTTCTTAGGATTATTTTGCAATTCCGGAACTTCACAAAACAATTCGTGACTATCATAAACTAAATAAGTTGATTTCAATTTCGAAATCTTATAATTTGACCAAAGTGTATCTAAGTCGTTTGCAACCAAAACATCAGCTTTGTGAAACAGCAAATAAAGAAACAGCCGGAATTGATATTCTGCATAAAAAAATGGTCCTTTTTCAAAGAGAAGAAACATTCTTTTAGTTTTATAGGACCTTTCAGCCAAAGGCAAGCTCGCTCTTTGCTGACGTCCAATCAAAGTAACATCAAAACCCAGCTTCTCCAAAGTAGTGCATACCTTGTGAACTCGCTGATCGGTACTTAAATCGTTTATAACTGAAACAATGGCTTTTTTCACTATGCTAAGATATGGAAAAAGGTGATTGAGTGATTAGGTGATTAAGTGATTAGGAGGACACCATGCCTTGCGGGGTTAGAAACAACATCCCACTAGGGCTGCTATAATGAAAAAAATTATTGCTAAATTTGGATATGAAAATCCTGGAATACCAGTCTTTAAAAAAACTCAACACTTTTGGCATTGATGTTACGGCAAAATACTTTGTCGAATTCTCTAGCATCGAAGATATTCAGGAAATTTTATCCAATCCTAAATTTTTAAATACAAAAAAATTAATTCTGGGTGGAGGAAGCAATTTATTGTTTACTCAGAATTTTGACGGATTAGTTTTAAAAAATAATCTCAAAGGAATTAAACTGATTAAAGAAGATGCGGATTTCTATTATGTAAAATCTGCAGCAGGTGAAGTATGGCACGACTTTGTGATGCATTGTATAAAAAACAATTATGCCGGGCTAGAAAACTTATCCTTAATTCCAGGAAACGTTGGTGCAAGTCCGATGCAAAACATTGGAGCATACGGAGTAGAAATCAAAGATGTATTTTATGAATTGGAAGCATTCAGTATTGCTGATAAAACCATCCGTACATTTTCTAAAACAGAATGTAAATTTGGTTACCGGGAAAGTGTTTTCAAGCATGAGTTAAAAAATAAATACATCATTACTTCTGTTACTTTCAAACTTTTAAAAAATCCAAAGTTTAATACCAGCTATGGCGCTATAGAAACGGAATTGAAGGCAATGGGAATAATCGAAAAAAGTATTCGAACAATCAGTAAAGCAGTTTGCAATATCCGAAACAGTAAACTTCCTAATCCTGCAGAAATTGGAAACGCTGGCAGTTTTTTCAAAAACCCTGAAGTAGTGAGAGGGAAATACGAATTCCTTAAAACAAAATATCCGAATATTGTTGGTTACGAATTAGAAAACGGAAATGTAAAGTTGGCTGCTGGCTGGCTAATTGAACAAACTGGGTGGAAAGGAAAAACAGTTGGTGATGCAGGTGTACACAAACTACAAGCATTGGTTTTGGTAAATTACGGAAATGCAAAAGGGAATGAAATTTTTGATTTATCAACCAAAGTTTTAGAATCGGTAAAGGAAAAATTTGGAGTTGAACTGGAACGCGAGGTAAATATTATCTGATTACTCTTTCAAATATTTTTCTTTGATCACATTCATGTGATGAGTTGCATGACCTGCAATCATAAATAACAAAGCACGTACAGAAACATCCAATTTGTTTGCTACTCCCATCTGGCTCAATGCTTCTTCGTCCCATGTTTTAAACAAAGCTAAATTTGCTTCACGTACAATTGCAAATTCGTGTCCCAAACTATATAAAGTTTGTTTTGAAAAATTTGCATTGGCAACATAAAAATTTTCATCATAACCAGGCAAAGGAGTTTTATCTTTTCTGGCAAAACGCATAGCACGATAACCCAAAACTCTTTCTGTGTCAATAATGTGACCGATAATTTCTTTAATCGTCCATTTACCTTCTGCATAAGCGAAATCCTCTTTCTCTTCAGGAATTTCTGAAATAATAGCTTGGATATCTATAACCTGATCGCGCAACTCTTTAATAATGTTATCCGTTTTAACATTGTCTACATAATTTTTGTAGAAAGATGGATACTCGTTTGGCTGCGGACGTTTCATTAACTTATAATTTATCTAATTCGTTTTTAACAAAATCTGCTAACTCTTTTACATAAGCTTGAGAAAAATTAAAATCGATTCCTGCAGTTTTATAAATTTCAGGAATTGATTTTGTATAACCCAACCTCAATGCTGCTTCATACGCATCTAGTGCTTTATCAGGATTGGTTTTATAATTGCGCCAAACAGCAATGGCTCCTAATTGTGCCATTCCGTATTCAATATAATAAAAAGGAACTTCGTAAATATGTAATTGACTTTGCCAACCTCTTGCTCTCACATCATCCAAACCTGTATAATCAATTTCTTTGCTGGTGAATTGGTCAATCACTTTTTTCCAATTATTCATTCGCTCTTCAACACTATGGTTTGGATTTTCATAAACCCAATGTTGAAATTTATCAACTGCTGCAATCCACAATAACGTTTTTAATGATTTATCTAGCTGTTCTTTTTTTGCGCGTTTTAAATCATCTTCATTATTAAAAAACACTTCCCAATGTTCCATAGAAATTAATTCCATTGCCATAGAAGCTAGTTCTGCAACTTCAGAAGGAGCACTTTTAAAATCAGTAATTGGTAAATCTCTTGTTACAAAGGAATGAATTGCATGTCCGCCTTCATGAACCATTGTCACCATATCTCTATGAGTTCCTACAGAGTTCATAAAAATAAAGGGAACACCAATTTCATACAACGGGTAATTATAACCTCCTGGTGCTTTTCCAATTCGGGAATCCAAATCCAGATATCCCATTGTTTTCATAATTTCTAAATAGTCGCCAAAATCGGAGCGCACTTTATCAAAACAAGCAATTGATTTATCCGTTAATTCTTCTGCACTGGTAAATGGTTTTAAAGCTGGTTTTCCTTCTTCATCTACTTCGGTATCCCATGGCTTTAACACATCCAGGTTCATCAATTTTTTTCTTTCTCTATCTGATGCTTCAGCCAATGGAAGAATTTCTTTAGCAATTGATTCATGAAAATCAAAACAATCCTGAATAGAATAATCAAACCTTCCCAGTTCCTCAAATTTATAATCTCTGTAATTTTTAAATCCTGCATTTACTGCAACTTGATGACGCAATTGAATCAACTCAGTAAACAATTCGTTCATAGCATCTGTATCAACATTTCTTCGTTTCTGAATTTTTTGATACACCTCTTCACGGATTTTTCTATTCACATCTTTCATTAAACTGGAAGCCATTTGCAAAGTAATTTCTTTGCCTTCCCACTCAATGGTCATAGCAGCTGAAATAGCTCCATATTTCTGCGATTCAATTCCGATTTTTGTTTGCAATGGAATATTTTCTTCACGATATAATTCCAAAGCTTTTTTTATTCCACGTATATATATACGGTATTTTTCCTGATCTAACTCTTTTAAAAAAGGAGAGTTGACCAATTTTATATTCAGTTCATTACTGTAAGGAGCAATGTGTGGATCAATTTCAGAAACGAAAAAATTGTAAGAATCAGTCAATGCCTGATCAGCAGTATCACAGGTCATTTTAATATAACGCCAGGCAAAATCTTCACTCAACACCGCTTCAAGTTCACTTCTATCAATCATCCACTGTTCTAATTCTTTAGCAGAATTAATTTTTCGTTCTTTTAGATCAATAAAAAAGGATTCGATTCTTTTCCAAGAATCAATTGTTAAGTCTTGAGGAAGGAAGTGCCGAATAGGTTTCGTTGGAATAGCAACCTGTTTAGTCTTCATAAAAAATGTTTGATAAGCTATGTTGAATCCGATACGTTGGGAGACAATCGAAAAGCAACAATTAAAATTAGAAAATAATTAAAAAAATCCGGTGCTTACGCTACTCCGGATTTTCTTACGCCTTGTACTTTAACTTTTGAGCTTGCAGTTTTTACAGTTTTTGGTCCGGTATCTTTAACCGTTTTAACTGCACCTTTTGCATCGGCCAAATTTTTAAGTTTTAATTTTTCAGCTTCTGTCTCTTCTTTCTTCTCTAACAATCCATCTTTTTGAAGTGAATTATACCAACTCAATACTTTTTTGATATCAGAAACATAAACTCGTTCTTCATCATATTCAGCAAAAGCTGCTTTGAAATATTTTTTCAACTCAGCATCAGCCGATTTATGATCGATACATGCTGCGCCTTTTTCTTTGTCGTAAATTTTTTGAAATACGTCTTTCAAAGGCACATCATCACCTGTTGAGTAAATGCTTACATCTTCTAATGCACTAATCTTGTGAGTAGAAAAAGCCTGTACTCTTTTTTTGTCGATTAATGATTCAACAATTAATCCGTTTTTTGTTTGAGCGATAACTTTAAAAAGTCCGCTCATTCCTGCAATTGCAATAATTCCACTTAAATCCATAGTTCTTTTTTAATTGAGGCACAAATGTAAAAAAATATTGATTGTGATTTACTTGGTCACCATCAATTTTTGTACAAATTTTTTGTCTCCAATAGTCAATTGATAATAATACATTCCATCACTTAAACTTGATGTTTCATAAACAAAACGGTGCTTTCCGGCAGCCAATTGTTCTGAAGCAATCACACTGATTTGTTCACCCAAAACGTTAAACACACGCAAATCAACTTTTGAAGATTCAGCAATATTTAAATCTACAAATGATTGAGCACTTGTTGGATTTGGATAAATACTGATTGTGTTTTCTCCGTCCAAAGTAGAAGAAGTTACATCTGTAGTGAACAGTCCATCATACATAGTTTGTGCATTTCCGGCACTTACAATCAAATCAGCTAAATCATCACCAGCCAATAAAGCAAAGGCAACTTTAATTGAATCGCCAGAAGCAATTGTATAAGGACCAGTACTTACAACATCACAAACATCGGCACCTAAACCAGCCACACCTGCTGTTGCACGGTTAGTGGTCATTGTAATAAATTTCTCGTTTCCGCTATAACCATTCGTTAAATCTTGTCCACCGGCACCACCTGCAACGTTATCAATTGCATAGTGAACTACTGGAGCAGTAGACGTTAACAATTTAATTCCGGCATATTTTCCTGCCGCACCCGAATACCAAGCATATCCCATTTTGGTTGCTGCATCAAATGCTGCTCGGTTTTCACCATAAGTTGCTGCATCAATATCCCAATCTGCAAAAATTCCCGCATAAATAGGAGTTAAACTTGAGCCACCAGTATTAGAAATAGTATACTGAACAATTACATATTTTCTGTTTCCGGCAGTACTCCAAGCAAATGCTTTGTGGTGCACAGTAACAGGTAAAGGTAAAGTAGCTAAGTTATCTCTGAATGTTCCGTCAACATCAAATTCAGAATAAACTGATGGAATAACTTCATGAGCAGTTACCAAAGAACCAAAGTCAGCAGCCGGAGTTGAGAATGCACGAACACAATCCGAAACTCTTCCTGTATCTTTTGCAATCATCAAACCTGCTTCATATAACATAGCAGTTCCTAAATAATTAAATCCTAATCCACCTGTTTGTCCGTTTTGACTATATCCAATTCTACCATTACTTCCGATAGTAGTTAAAACATCGTTGATAGTAATATTTACATAATCTACGTTCACTGTTATGTAAAAATGTTCTACTGCGCTATAGCCTGTTGCAGCATCGTTATAAGTAATTCTGAATAAAATACTTGAATTCAAAGGAGCTGTTGGTAAAATACGAACAGTCCATTTATCAGCATTATTATTTACAACTCCTAATGTTCCAATCGCTCCTAACGTTGTTGCTCCATCAAGCACCGTAACAAATGGTGATGTTGAAGAAAGTGTTGCAGAACAATTTACAGTTGGAGCCAAATAGTTTGTAAAATTTCCGGATATCCTCATTGTATCGTTGGCAACAAATGTATTGTCGTTATTATCTACAACTGTGCGGGTAGTCATTACAACTGAAGGTGTGTTAGCATTTGTTAAAGCTTTAAATAAATTAACACGACCATTTCCTAATTTGTATGCATAAATCGGACTGTGTAAAGGATAAATATTATCACATGTTACTTTCAATCTTTCTCCAACTTGCAATGCAGTATAAGTCGGGAAATACGATTTAATAATTCCTGCAACTCCAGCAGCAAAAGGAGATGCCATTGAAGTTCCGGTTAATGATGAATATGTGTTTGTAGGATAAGCAGAATTGATAGTTGTTCCGGGAGCACAAACGTCAGCAGTAAAATTATAGCTGGAACCTGTGTTTCTTCTGTCGTCCGTTTTAGTATTAACAACACTAATTGCATAAGTATAAGCTGCAGGATATTGCGCTTCATCAATTCCACCATTTCCGGCAGCAACAATTACTAATGCATCTTTATTGATAGTTGCGTATGTTACAGCATCCTGACCGAATGATCCACCACCTGCTCCTCCCCAAGAACAGTTAATAATATCACAACCATGATCAGCTGCATAGATAATTCCCTGATAAGCCATTGTTAATGTACCAGCTGTATTAGCAATTTTTACCGGTAAATATTTACATTTAAATCCAACGCCTGCAATGCCAATTGAATTATCTGTTTTACCACAAGCAATTCCGGATACGTGAACTCCGTGAGCATCGCCTGTCCATGTTGGGTTATTATCATTATCGCCCAAATCCCATCCACGATAGTTATCTACATAACCATCTGCATCGCCATCGCCACCACCAGGTAAATCACCTTGATTGAATTTAATTTGAGTTTTTAAATCATCGTGAGTTAATTCTGTTCCTGTATCAGTAATACCAATTACAACGTTTGTATCACCACGTGCAGTTGTTGTATTTACTCCCCAACCTGCTTCAACTTGCACGTTCGTCATTCCCCACTGAGTTGAAAACAATGGATCGTTTGGTGTATAACTAACTTTCGGAATATAATATGGTTCTACATATTCAAAAACTCCTGCCAAAGCAATTTTGTTGATTGCCTTTTCTAATGTCACATATGAAGTATATGAGAAATAATATATCTGAGTTAAATCAGCATATTTTTGTCCCTGATCATTGTATTCTCTCTCAGGTGCTTTCACAAACGGAAACACTTTTTTCAAATCCATACCACCCAATTCAGCATAAAGCTTATTGAAAACAGGATTATCAATTTTTGTTGAAGAACAAATTGAACTGTACTCCGGCTTAACCTTAACAATAATGGTTTTTTCTAGATAGTCACCAGGCTTTACATTATCGGCCATTCTGAATTGTGGCGTTGACACAACAGCACCCGTTTTTGGTTGAGCAATAATCGTTGTAGTGCTTATCACACCTGCAAGAATTGCCAGAGAGATTTTTTTAATTTGTAGCATTTAGGGAACGTTTAAATTGTTAATACACTGCAATATAGGAAAGATTTTGAAAAAAACAAATACCGGTTAAAAAACGGGGATTTCTTCTAAAAACCGGTAGGTATTTTTAGCATAATCCATCTTACAACAAAAATGCTCCATCCCGTTAGTAACAACTAAATAAGTGACTTTAAAGACCATATTATACCTGGCAACCTGGTCAAACGTATCCTGAGATATTTTTACTTCAGGGGCTTTACATTCTACTAATAAAAACGGACTCCCCTTCTTATCGTATATTAAGATATCGGCTCTTTTTTGAAGCTCATTATACTTCAAACCAGCCTCCACAGCAATTAAAGACGGAGAATAATTTTTTTCTATTACCAGGTATTTTAAAAAATTCTGTCGCACCCACTCTTCTGGTGTAAGCACTACATACTTCTTTCGGAAAGTGTCAAAAATTTGAATTTTTTTATCTGCTTCCTTGTACTTAAACTGATATTTGGGCAAATTGAGCTCTTGCATCTCTTTCACGAAGTACGAAAATTTTAACCGTATTCTACTTATTATATTTATTAAAATTTCTTAACAATAGCCTATTCACAAAGCTTAATTTGTATTTTCGCTTTGCTAATTTGCTCCGCTTTAAAGATTGACAACTTTGTCACCCTGAGCGTAGTCGAAGGGTGTTATCCATAATATGAAGAACAAAGAAGAGATTGTACAAAATTGGTTACCTCGTTATACGGGAACTCCATTAAGTGAATTTGGAAAATATATCCTGCTTACTAATTTCAACAAATACGTTAAAAAATTTGCTGAATGGAATAAGGTAGAAGTTAAAGGTGAGGATATGCCTATGCCAAATGCTACAGCAAATGGAATTACTATTATCAATTTTGGTATGGGTAGTGCCAATGCCGCTACTATTATGGATTTACTTAGCGCAATTGAACCCGAAGCTGTGTTGTTTTTAGGAAAATGTGGTGGACTAAAAAAGAAGAATGAATTGGGAGATTTAATTTTACCAATAGCTGCAATTCGTGGAGAAGGTACTTCTGATGATTATTTTCCACCTGAAGTTCCTGCATTACCTGCATTTAGTCTGCAAAAAGCAATTTCTACAACTATCAGAAATCACAATAAAGATTATTGGACCGGAACCGTATATACTACCAACCGCAGAGTTTGGGAACACGATGAAGAATTTAAAGAATATTTGCGTGGAATACGTGCAATGGGAATTGATATGGAAACAGCAACTATTTTCTCGACTGGATTTCATAATGAGATACCAACAGGAGCTTTACTTTTAGTGAGTGACCAACCAATGATTTCTGCAGGAGTTAAAACCGCAGAAAGCGATAAAGTGGTCACACAAAATTATGTAGATGAACATTTGAAAATCGGGATCGATTCTCTGAATGAGCTTATCAATAATGGTTTAACGGTTAAACACTTGCGTTTTGAGTAATTCATTCGTAATTCGCAAAAATTCGTAATTCGTAGATGGAGTATAACGAAATCATATCCGAACTAAAAAAGAAAACTTACCGCCCCATTTATTTTTTAATGGGAGAAGAGCCTTATTTTATTGATATGATTTCCGATTATATCGAGAACAATGTGTTGGATGAATCCGAAAAAGAATTCAATCAAACTATTCTTTATGGAAGAGATGTTTCTACAGCAGAAATCATAGGCGCTGCAAAACGCTTTCCTATGATGAGCGAACATCAGGTTGTAATTATCAAAGAAGCTCAAGACATAAAAGACTTAGTTAAAAAGGAAAAAGAAGATAAAAAAGATAAGGTAAAAACTCCTTTTGAAGCCTATCTCGAAAATCCGCTTCCATCAACTATTTTAGTGTTTTGCTACAAATACAAAACCATTGACAAGAGAACAGCACTCGCAAAATTAATTCAGAAAAATGCTGCATTGTTCGAATCAAAAAAATTGTACGACAATCAAGTTGCCGATTGGATAAGCAATTATTTAAAATCTAAAGATTACACTATTAATCAACGTGCAGCTGCTTTACTAAATGAATATCTTGGAACAAGCTTAAGTAAAGTTACCAATGAGCTGGATAAATTAATTATCAACTTACCTGCAAAATCTGAAATTACGCAAGAACACATTCAAACAAATATTGGAATAAGTAAAGATTACAACGTATTTGAATTACAAACGGCCATTGCAAAAAAAGAAGTTTTAAAAGCAAACCGGATTATCAATTATTTTAATGCAAATCCAAAAGACAATCCAATGGTCATGACTGTTGCTTCGCTTTACGGATATTTCTGCAAAATTTTGATCTATCATTTTTTAGCCGATAAAAAATCAGCCGCTTCTGCAATGGGTGTAAATCCTTATTTTGTAAAGGACTATGAAATGGCAGCAAAAAATTATTCGGCAGGAAAATTAAAATCTATTTTTAGTTACTTACGTGAATACGATTTAAAATCGAAAGGAATCGACAGAGGTTCGGCAAGTGAAGGTGAATTATTAAAGGAGTTGGTTTTTAAAATCATGCATTAGCACCTACGAATTACGAATTTTAACGAATTACGAATCGTAGCATATAATATTAATTATTTAGGAGAGCGCATTCCCCTCTCGAGAGGGGCAAGGGGTGTGTTTTTATTTACAAAGACGTAACAGATTAGTAATTCGTTGGTATGCAGTATTGGTTAGTAAAATCAGAACCCTTCAAATACAGTTGGGAAAAATTTCTAAAAGATAAAAAAGCAGTTTGGGATGGTGTAAGAAATTATGCTGCCCGTAACAATATGCGTGCAATGAAAAAAGGAGATCTAGTTTTCTTTTATCATAGCAACGAAGGATTAAATATTGTAGGAATTGCTAAAGTGATTAAAGAAGCTTACCAAGATCCAACTACTGATGACACTGCTTGGAGCGTTGTGGAAATAGCTCCGTTCAAAACACTAAAACGTCCCGTTTCCCTTGCCGAAATAAAAGCTGATGCTCAATTGAAAGATATTCAGCTGGTTCGCTTGAGTCGATTATCTGTTGCTTCAATCAAGGTTGAGGAATTTGACAGGATATTGGCTTTGTCGGAAGCGAAATAAATCCCTGCATTTTATATTTTTAAGCATTTCCCGAGGTTATCGCAAATTGCGATAACTTCGGGAAATTACTTTCCTTTTATCTTATAGCCGATTTGCTTTCTATCCTTTGTCTTTTCTTTCTTCTCTAATAACTCATCTAGGTATTGAAAAACAAGCTCCATATTCTTATCATGATTATCTACTTTCTTTTTGATTTTTTCAATTTCTAGCCGCAACTCGGTATTGTCCATTAACATTTGGCGAATACGGGTAAAAATTCGCATAATTTGGATATTAACAGTAATGGCTTGTTTGCTATTTAAAATGGACGATAGCATTAAAACCCCATGTTCAGTAAATACTAACGGTAGATATTTCCTATGTCTCCCTTTCCCATTTTCTAAGGTCACAAATTGTGACCTTAGAAATTCGTACTCTTGTTTAGTAAGCTCAAACATAAAATCAGCAGGAAATCGATCTGAATTTCTTTTTACCGCTTGATTCAAAACTTTTGTTTCAACTCCATATAAGTCAGCTAAATCGTTATCCACCATTACTTTTTGCCCACGAACAAAATAAATCTTATTCATTACAATTTCATCAGGAATTGTAATTACCACCTCTTTTTTCATCATATACCTTAATTTATTATATTATTTGGAGGTCACAAATTGTGACCTCCAATCCTAATTCGGCAAATCTATACTATTGTAGCATACGCAAAATAAAAAGCTAAAAAACGTGGCAATCAAAGTAGCCGTGCTTTTCAAAGCAATTGACCTCGAACACAAGAATTTTTCTTATCTTCGTATCTCTTTTTTAAATACCCATTCCGAATGAGCGAATTAAATAAACTTACTGCTATATCTCCTGTAGATGGTCGCTACAGAAACACGACCGAAAAGCTTGCTGATTATTTTTCAGAGGCAGCACTTATAAAATATAGAGTTTTAGTTGAAATTGAATATTTCATCGCACTTTGCGAATTGCCTTTGCCTCAATTAAAAGGTTTTGATAAAAACTTATATCCTGCTTTAAGAAAAATTTATTCGGAATTTACAGAAGCAGACGCACAAAAAATAAAAGACATCGAAAAAATTACCAATCATGATGTGAAAGCCGTTGAATATTTTATCAAAGAAAAATTTGACTCATTAAAAATTAATGAACAAAAAGAATTCATCCATTTCGGTCTGACTTCTCAGGATATAAACAATACTGCCATTCCTTATTCCATAAAAGATGCAATGAACGGATGTTTGTTGCCTTCTTTGGAAGAAGTTGTAAATAAACTTTCTGCCTATGCAGAAGAATGGAAAAACGTTTCAATGTTGGCCCGTACACATGGACAACCAGCTTCTCCAACCCGTTTAGGAAAAGAGATTATGGTTTTTGTGGTTCGTTTGCAAAACCAAATTTCCATGTTGAAGAATGTTCCTTACGGAGCGAAGTTCGGTGGAGCTACAGGAAATTTAAATGCTCACCATGTTGCATATCCTCAAATCGATTGGTTAACTTTTGCCAACAACTTTGTAAATAAAAACTTAGGCTTGTCGCGCTCATTCCCAACAACACAAATTGAGCACTACGATAATTTTGCAGCTTATTGCGATGCATTGAAACGAATCAACAATATTTTAATTGATTTGGATCGCGATATATGGACTTACATTTCCATGGATTATTTCAAACAAAAAATAAAAGCTGGGGAAATTGGTTCGTCTGCAATGCCGCACAAAGTAAATCCAATCGATTTTGAAAATTCAGAAGGAAATTTAGGAATTGCAAATGCTATTTTCGAACACCTTTCTGCTAAACTACCAATATCACGCTTACAACGCGATTTAACCGATTCAACTGTTTTACGCAATGTTGGTGTTCCATTGGCGCATAGTTTAATTGCATATAAATCTTTAATCAAGGGGTTAGATAAATTAATATTGAACAAAGAAGCATTTGAAAAAGATTTAGAAAATAATTGGGCAGTTGTTGCAGAAGCAATTCAAACGGTATTACGAAGAGAAGGTTATCCAAAACCATATGAAGCGCTAAAAGAATTGACTCGCACCAATTCACACATTACTAAAGAAAGCATTTCTGCTTTTATCGATACATTAGGTGTAAACGATGCTATTAAAACAGAATTGAAAAAAATATCCCCAAGTAATTTTACAGGAATATAAAACGGAATGAAGATTAGTGGTTTCACCATTGCTCGTAATGTTATCAAATACGATTATCCTATCGTTGAGGCCATAACGTCTATCCTACCTATCTGTGACGAAGTAATTGTTGCGGTTGGAAAATCTGAAGATGATACATTGGGACTAATTAAGTCCATCAACTCTCCGAAAATAAAAATTATTGAAACCATTTGGGACGAAACACTTCGTAAAGGCGGAAAAGTGTTAGCAGTAGAAACAGATAAAGCATTTGCTGCTGTTGCGAAAGATAGTGATTGGGCTTTTTATATTCAAGGTGATGAAGTAATTCATGAAAAATATTTGCCCACTATTAAACAATCACTCGAAAAATATAAGGATGATAAAACTGTAGAAGGTTTGTTATTCAATTACAAACATTTTTATGGTTCCTACGATTATATAGGTGATTCCAGAAGATGGTACAGAAGAGAAATCCGAGTAATAAAAAACGACAAAAATATTTCTTCTTATTTAGATGCTCAGGGATTCAGAAAAAATGGCGAAAAATTAAAAGTAAAACACATTGATGCATCTGTTTACCATTATGGCTGGGTAAAGCCACCGGAAGCGCAACAAGCAAAACAACAAACATTCAACAAACTCTGGCACGATGATGAATGGATGAAAAAAAATGTTCCGGATGTAAGTGAATTCGATTATTCACAAACCGACTCGGTTGCACTTTTTAATGGAACACATCCTAAAGTAATGCAAGAGCGTGTAAATAAAATGAATTGGAAATTCACTTTCGATCCTACGCAAAAAAAATTATCGCTAAAAGTAAAATTTTTGATGTTTATTGAGAAACAAACAGGCTGGAAGATTGGTGAGCATAAAAATTATAAAATTGTTTAACATGCAAAAGTATATTTCTTTTTTCTTCATCTGTTTAACTATAACATTCTTTTCCTGCTCTTCTGACTCAGGAAAAACTGACAAGGTAGTTGAAACAAAAGACACCATTCCTGCCAAAGAAAATTTTGCAAAAGGGCAATTAATTGAAAGTGTTGCCAACTTATTTGAAAGTTCTCAATCTTATGCACTTTATCTGCCTGCTACATATTCTATAGAAAAAACTTATCCAGTAATGTATATTTTTGATGCACACGGCACTGGCAAACTGCCAGTATCTATGTATAAAAATTTAGCGGAAAAATATGGTTATATATTAGTTGGATCTAACAATTCAAAAAACGGAACTCCTTGGGATCAAACACAAATAATTGCAAACAATTTATTTTCCGATTCACAACAGCGCTTATCAATAAATACAAATCGTATTTACGTTTTAGGATTTTCCGGAGGAGCCCGTGTAGCAAATGCACTTTGCATGGCAAATGGTTCGATTGCAGGAGCCATTTGTTGCGGAGCGGCTGCTCCGGCAGCAAACAGTAAAGACCCAAGAAGCAATTATACATTTTTAGGAATTTGTGGAAACCAAGATTTTAATTATATCGAAATGAGAAAATACGATATGGTTGATCTTGCGGGAAGACCGGTAAAACATGCATTCATAGAATTTGATGGGAAACACGAATGGCCAAAAGAAGAAGTGATGGATGAAGCCTTTTTATGGAATGAACTGGGTGCGATGCGAAAGGATCCAAAATCAAAAAATGAAGCATTTGTAAAAGAAAATATTGCCCGCTATTCAAGTCAAATTAAAAATGCTCAACAAAAAAATAATTTGTTTGAAGTATACAATCTTGTCAGAAGAACGATCAATTTCTTTGATGGCTTAACCGATTTAAAAGAATACTATGACATCTATCAACCATTAAAAGAAAATGCTGAAGTTGATAAACAATTGAAAAAAGAAGAAGAAATCTGGAAAAAGGAGGAAGAATTAAAAGCGTATTATACTGAAGGATTTCAATCAAAAAATATTGATTGGTGGAAACAGGAGGTTAATTCTATTAACAAAAAAATAAAATCAACAGGGTCTGATCAGGTTTTAATGTACAAACGCATACTCGACTATTTAAGCTTAGTAGCCTATTTGCAAACCACAAATACAATGAAGCAACAAAACTTTCCCGCTGCAAAAATGTTTTGTCAAATATATCTAACAGTCGACCCAACAAACAATGAAGCGCACTATTTAAACGCAACTATTATGGCAACTGAAGGAAAAGATAAAGAAACCATTACTTCTTTGAATGAATGTGTTAAAAATGGCTTCGATGATATAGCTCGTATTGAAAATGATAACACTTTTGTGAAAATTAAAGAATCCACTGAGTTTAAAGAAGTTTTAAAAACGATAGTAGAGAACTAAAATCCCTATTTTCTATTTACTTTTCCCCAATAACTACCTACATCATTCCTTCATCCGAAAAACTATAAAATCCATTTTCTGTGATGATTAAATGATCCAACAATGGAATCTCCATTAGCTTTCCGGCTTCCTTAATATTTTTTGTAATCCGCATATCTGCTTCACTGGGTTTTAAATTTCCTGAAGGATGATTGTGACAGATAATAATTGAGCTAGCATAATTTTCTACTGCAGCTTTAAATATAATTTTTGTATCCACTACCGTTCCGGAAACACCTCCACGCGAAATCAATTCTTTTTTTAATACCCTATTCGCTCTATTTAAAATCAAGAGCCAAAATTCTTCATGAGGCAAATCAATCAAAATGGGTTTCATTATATCAAACACATCTTTGCTGATTGAAATTTTATCGCGTTTTACAGCCTCTGTTTCTTTTCTTCTTCTACCCAATTCCAAAGCAGCCATTACACTTATTGCTTTAGCTTCTCCAATCCCTTTAAATTTTACAAGCTCTCCAACCCCTAACTTTCCTAAATCATTTAGATTATTTCCCACACTTGATAAAATTCTTTTTGAAAGTTCCACAGCGGTTTCATCTTTACTCCCCGAACCAATTAAAATGGCAATCAATTCTGCCTCCGTTAAAACATGTCTGCCCTTCTCCATCAACTTCTCTCTCGGACGATCTTCCTCTGCCCATGATTTTATTCCTAATTTGTTTTCTTCCATAGATTCTCCAACTAATAATGGTTAATTCTTACGACTCTTTTTAAACACATAGACACATAGTTTTTCAAGCACTGTATTTTCTGTTTTTTCATAGTAGAAGCTTTGCTTCTCATAGACATAATATTTAATTAGAGAAATCTCTCTGAGTAAAAATTTATTTTTCTATGTAATATAAACAAACCCTTTTCCTTTTTTCTATGTGACTATGTGTTTAATTTTTCACACACAGAATAGGCTTAGTTTTCTATCCAAATTATTAAACATAAAAAAAGGCTCCGCATAATTGCGGAGCCTCAATTTAATAAATAAACGTAAATATTTTTACGCTATTATTTTTTTAGCGCGTTCACTTTTTTAGTCAGCTTTGATTTTAAATTAGCTGCCTTATTCTTGTGAATAATATTTTTCTTAGCTAATTTATCTACCATAGCAACAACTTTAGGAAGTTTTTCGGTAGCCGATTTTTTACTTTCGTCTGCTCTTAATTCCTTAACTGCATTACGCATTGTTTTTGCTTGGTAACGATTTCTTAATCTTTTAGCATCGTTAGAACGGATTCTTTTGATACTCGACTTATGATTTGCCATTTTTCTTTTTTTTTCAGCTGTCAATTTTCTTGACAAACTATTTTCTATTTATTACAGTCTTTCCAATTTTCGTAGCCCTTCTTCCAAGGAACACTTTGTTTGGGGGTCACAAAAGTAGCAATTATTTCTTGTCTTCAAAGCTTTTTTCAAAAAAATACCCTTAGCTAAACTATTGAAAATACCCTTTAAAAAAGGTTATTTCCTTTAGGTTTAGAAAAATCTCATTAATAAATTTATTTATTATCTTTATAATCAGATAGTTAAATGAATTATGGATGAAAATTAATCGTGTTGGGTAAGAGATTGGCTTCGAATTATGCTTTATGCAAAACTTCCTTGAAGAATAACTTTATCGCAGGAAAAGCTAAAATAAACCCAAGGAAAAATATCATTTTTCACATGAAATTGACACCATTAATGCCTGTCTCTTCTGAAAAAACCTGACTGCTTAAAATTGTTTAGAATTACGTTTCCAATTTTTCCAGAAAAAGTTACCCGAAAATTTATAAAATCTTCGAATTTTGTCCAAAAAAAAATACGGCATACCAAGTTTAAAACTTGATGATGCCGCTTTGGTAGAATCCACCGACAAAATCTCGAACCAACTTTTAAAAGTTATTGAGATTATGCCAATTTAATGCAATATATTTCAACACCATATGTAAAGTAAATCCTTCCTTTTTAAAAATGTCTGTCAGATAAAATTATAGCTATTACCTAAAAGAGAATTAATTTCTTAGGCTGCAATTTTTAACATATTTTCAATCTGTTTTATACTATTTAATGTTTTTAAAAGTGCGTCAGGAGTTACAGATATTGAATTTATACCTTCCTGGACTAAAAACTGGGCAAAATCAGGAAAATCGGAAGGGCCTTGTCCGCAAATACCAACTTTTGTACCTGTTTTTTTAGAAGTTTGTATTAATTTTTTAATTAACATTTTAATTGCTTCATTCCTTTCGTCATACAAATGAGCAACTAGGGCAGAGTCACGATCTAAACCCAATGTAAGTTGAGTTAAGTCATTTGATCCGATTGAAAACCCATCAACATGTTTTGAAAATTCTTCCGCTAGTATTATATTTGAAGGTAGCTCGGCCATAAGATATACCTCTAGGCCATCTGACCCTCTTTCTAAGCCGAATTCTTTCATAACTTCAATGACTCTTTCGCATTCTTTTACTGTTCTGCAAAATGGAATCATTACAATTACATTCTTAAGTCCGTACAATTCCCTAACTCTTTTAATTGCCTCACATTCCATTCCAAACGCTTCTTTGTAAGCTTCAGAATAGTACCTGGAAGCGCCCCTCCATCCAATCATTGGATTTTCTTCGGTTGGCTCAAAATATTTTCCTCCCAGTAAATTAGCATATTCATTTGTTTTAAAATCTGAAAATCGTACAATTACTTTATTGGGGAAAAATGCAGCCCCAATTTTAGCAATACCGTATGAAAGTTTGCTAACAAAAAAATCTCTTTCATCTTTAAACCCTTCAATTAATTTTTCAATTCGTTGAGATAATTGTTGATCCCCAATTTTTCGATGTCTTAAAAGGGCCAAAGGATGAGCTTGAATATAGTTATTAATAATAAATTCTTCTCGTGCTAAGCCAACACCTGCATTTGGCAAATGTGAAAATTTAAATGCCAAGTCAGGTGAGGCAACATTAAGCATTATTGGAGTTGCAGAAGATGGAACTAAATTTAAATCTATTTCAATTATTTCAAAATCAATTTTACCTGTGTAAATAAAACCAACATCCCCTTGAGCACATGATGCTGTTATCAATTCTCCATTTTTTAATTTCTCTGTGGCATCATTTGTTCCTACAATCGCTGGAATACCCATTTCACGTGCTACAATTGCAGCATGACATGTTCTGCCCCCTTTGTTTGTAATAATTGCTGAAGCTTTTTTCATAATTGGCTCCCAATCAGGATCAGTCATATCTGTTACAAGTACTTCACCTTCTTTGAATTCTGAAGGGTCAATTCCCCCCTCCCTTTTATCAAGACTATGAAGGATTTTTACGTTTCCTGATCCAATTCCATCTCCAACCGCAATTCCTTTAGCTATTATATTTTTTTCATCGGCATTTTTAATTTTGTACTCACGTATTTTGCCATGATCTTTTCGTGAATGAATTGTTTCAGGCCTTGCTTGAACGATAAAAAGTTCTTTAGATAATCCATCAAATGCCCACTCAATATCCATTGGACACCAGTGCTCTTTTAATGATGAATAATACGCTTCGATTTTTACAACCCATTTTGATAATTGTAAAATTACATCGTCATCAATGCAAAACGTTTGTTGTTGTTTGATAGGAACAGATATAATTTTAGTTTTTTCCAAAGTACCTGTGCTATAAACCATTTTCTGCAATTTTTGTCCAAGTTTTTTTTCAATAATAGACATAAAACCTTGTTTTAAAGTAGGTTTAAAAACAATGAATTCATCGGGAGATACTGATCCCTGAACCAACATTTCTCCCAGTCCCCAAGCTCCATTTATTAAAACAACATCTTTGAATCCACTTTCGGTATCTAACGAAAATGCGACTCCAGAAGCTCCTAAATCTGACCTAACCATTTTTTGAACGCCAACTGAAAGTCCAATTTCAAAATGATTAAAACCCATTGTTTCTCTATAGGAAATAGCCCTGTCCGTAAACAGCGATGCGAAACAGCTTTTTACAGCATGCAATAGTGACTCCACACCCCGTATATTTAAGTAAGTATCTTGTTGTCCGGCAAATGAAGCGTCAGGAAGGTCTTCTGCAGTAGCGGAAGATCGAACAGCAACGTCTACATCCCGTAAATTATATTTTTGGGACAGTTCATCATATGCTTTCTCAATGTCTGCTTTAAGTTCTTCTGAAAATTTTCCATTAATAATTAATTGTCGAATTTGAGATCCTGTTCTTCTTAACTGAGTAATGTCATTTATATTCGTAGCGTTAATTAACTTTGTTAGGTCTTTAAGAAGATCATTTTCTGAAATAAATTTTTCATAAGCCGCAACTGTAATTGCAAACCCTGATGGGACATTGACCCCTTGTCTGGAAAGGTTTTGTATCATCTCACCTAACGAAGCATTTTTACCTCCTACAATTGGCAAATGGCTCATGTTCAGCTCTTCGAATAGCATTATATTTTTCGTTTTCATATGATTGAGTTTTAAGGTTTGATTAATTTATTTTTGGGTTGACATCAGAATTATAATGACAATGAACGCAAGCAACAAAAGCATCCTCATTATGTCAAGTTTAGCTCTTTTATGGCTTCAGTTCTTTGTTACTTTTATCATTTCAATACACATGCCGCACTGTATTTGTCTGACATTCAATATATTATAATTTATCAAGAAATGATTTCTTTCCCAATTCGAGAAATTTTTCTCTTTTGAGAAAATAATTGGAGATGAAATAGTTGATATTAGTAACTATGGTCAACCCTCAAATATTCTGTAAGAGTTGTTACTATGAAAAAATCAGTAAAATAGTGCTGGAAAATCAGTAAGAAACATGCCAAACAGTAGTAAAGCATTGCAGATTTGCAACAGTACACTATTAAACTAAAAATTGGGGTTGAAAAAGAGGGGGCAGTTTACAGCGATCTTTAGGGGGCAGTTTGATGAAATTTCCATACCATTATTTCGTTTTAAATTGACCTAGTATTTCGATGTAATTTGACCACCTATTTTGCTCGTGAAGATCTTATTAATCTTAATGAACTATAACAATTTTATATTGCTTAAATTCAGAATCAGTTTGTACATTCAGAAAATAAACTCCTTCTGCTAATTCAGTAACAGAAAATGAAACAAGTTCCATTTTATTAATATTAATGGTTTTTATACTAATAAGTTTCCCTGAAACATCAGTGATAGTGACTGATAATTCTCCTTCATAATTATTCGAATTAAAATTAATCTCATTTGAAGCCGGATTAGGGTAAACGGTCATATCCAGATCTCCACTAATTGTTAAGGATGCTATAGTGCTATAGCTGTTAGCGCCATCAAAATCGGTTTGCTTTAAGCGGTAATAAGATGTTTTATTTTGTAACGGCTTATCATCTAAAAAAACATAATCCAGTATAACTGAACTATTTCCTGCACCCTGAACTATCCCAATCTGCTCAAAATTAATTGCATCAACGCTTCTTTCAACTGCAAAAAAATCATTGTTAAGCTCGGATGCCGTTTTCCAGTTAATATTTGCTAAAGTATGCTGAGAATTTGCCCATTCTGCTTTAAAGTTAATTAGTTCAATTGGTAATGGATTAATGTCAGAAGTTGAAGCAAGCGTAAATGGACTAAAGGCTGTAACTGCGGCCGAACTAATTACTGTTCCACTCGCTGCTGTTCCAGTAGTACCCCCATTTCCTTTGCTTTCCCACTGAGTTCCATTCCAACGACTTACTAGCATTTCCGGCAAAGAAGCAACTCCACTTCGTGCCGCATCCCATGATAATTTTACGGTAACATTAGATGTCCCTACTGTTCTGTCTAAATTCCAATATTCAACCCTTGAAACAATTACAATTGGTGCTAGTTTAGAAGCTGTATCATAACCTGCTGTATTGGGAATAACGTTTTGATAACGACATGTAAAAGCATGGGTAGTTGTTGTAGGTGCTGAAATATCGAGTGGCGCATAAAAACCATTATTCCCAACTGGAAAAGTAAATGCTGTGGCTCCAGTTTTTCTCACATAACCATCAACATGGCTATTGTTACTGGCACCACTTACAATAGCTGTACTTGAAATTGCAATATAATTTGTACTTGATGCTGATACTACGCCATCAGTAAATGTAAGCGTTCTTGCAGCAGGTACGGTTATAATAGCATCTGTAGTTAATTGAGGTGAAGTGCCAAAGGTATTGTTAATAATTAAATTTTGGTAAGCCCAGGTTTCTGCTCCACTGCCGGATAAAACTTGAGTATTGGATGTGCCATTATATTCAACAGTTGATGTTGATGAGCAAGTTAGTTTACCAAAATTATTAGGAGATATTCCTCGTATAAAACTACCGCCAAGTTCTAGTTTTCCAGTATTACCTATGGTCAATAGTACTCTATTAATTGCTGTGGCGTTACTCATATCAATATTACCATCCACATTCAAAAGACCGCTAGAAGCTGTTGGGCTTACGGCAAATTTAAAATTACACGTTGTTGTTGTGTTTTGAAGGGCTAAATTGCCTGTAATATTCATGGTTCCTAAAAGGCTAACCTGATTAGCTGATGGTACAAATGGAGGATTATCAGAAAACTTAATTCTAAAATCACCGGCTACACTCATTGTACATCCTACAGGCACTTGAATTTGAATTCCACTTCCATCCCAGATTACAGCATCAAAAAAATGTGAGTTTGTTCCTGTTGTTCCGATGTTAAAAGTGGAAGTATTAGCCAATTTAATTAGTCCTTGAATGCTATTAGATGCATCAGTATTTGAATATGAAAAATTTCCATTCACATCAAAAATGCTAGCCCCTTGAGCATAAAACTGTTCAGGCGTACCATATATTCCATTTAAAGCAGCATTATTTGTCCAAGTAAAATTCCCTCCAACATTAAATTGTGACGCATCGGTTGAAACTGTTCCAACTAGAATTTGCCCAACAGCAGTTGAATTTATGGTGGTACAAGTAAAATCTGCGGTTGTATTAAATTGAGAAGTACCTGAAAGTGAAATTTTAGGAGTAATATCGCCCGTTGCCTCTACTCCGTTGGCAGTAAAAGTAGAATTTCCTGAAACATTTAATCGAGCGGCACCTGTTAAGATTATTGCAATGCCAGCCCCCCCGGATGCTCCCACAACATCAGAATAAGTAAAATTTCCGGTAACATTCCAAATTGCTGATGTGCTTAAAGCGATTGTATATGGGATCCAATCATTGCCAGAGGAAATTGTAACAGAAGCATTTGCACATGTAAATACTGCCGAATTTTGAAGTTCAAGGTGATTAATTGCATTAAATTCAATTTTGTTAACTATACTATAAATATAATCACCAATAACAGTTAAAGTAGAAGTGTTTTGTAATAAAACTTTTGACCCTAAGGTGCCTGTTGTACTAATTGTTGTTGTGAAGTTCCCTCCTACTGTCATGCTCGTTCCTGTACCAGTAATTGTTAATGCTTGACTAATATATTGGGTATTCCCCTGTTGCATATCTACGTTAGTGGTAACAGCAAATAATCTGCCATTACTTACAGTAAAAGAAGTGGCTACATATGCACTTGTTTTTATAATTAAACTATTACAAGCTTGGTTTGCCACACTTAGTGTAACGTCATAAGCATCAATAATAACATCATCACCGGCTCCAGGGATTGTTCCTGCTGTGCCCCCCGTTCTGGATATTGTAGACCATGTGGTTGTGGTATTCCATTCTCCATTTGCACGGGCGTAATAAGTAGCTCCTAATAAGGGCTTATTTAAAAAACTAAATAAAAAAATTGCAACAGAGATAAAAAATTTGCTGACAAATTTTTTATTGTTATGATAGTAAGTCGTTGATATCTTCATAGTATATGAATAAATATTGTAGACTAAAATAGTTTCACAAATCACTCATTAATGAACATTGTTACATTCATTAAAAATTTGTGTACAAAACGTCATTTTTTGTTATTATATCAATAATCTATAAAATGAAAAATGTGCTGGGACTTAGTAGATGAAACAACAGGGGACCAAACGTAGAAAACTTCCACTAAAATTATTTTGCTTTTTCCAACACAACATAGCCTCTGAAAGCCTTGTTTTAGTCAAAATGTGAGGAATAAAAAAACGCACCTATCCATATTAGGACAGTGCCATTTTTGGTTTACTTACTCTGTTAACTATTTCACGGGGGTTGCCCTTTGGTTTATAATTTATCAAACAACTCTCATCTTTTAGAGCATTATCAATGATTTTATCAAATGCGTTTTTCTGTAAATGACGATTATTGAACTTATAACTGAATTCTGCCAAGTAAAAAGGCAGGTACTTTTTGCTTATAGCCCTGTAAGAGCCTTTGATTCCGTTTTTTAGTATCGACCAAAATCCTTCGATTGTATTTATCGTCTTTACACCTTTTCCGTAACCTTCACTATGTTTTATTGTAATGTGGTCTACCGCATTGTCAAATTGCTTATAGCTTTTAAAATCATCCGTGAACACAATGCTATTGTCCGTATCTACTTTATCTTTAAGCATGGCTAACAAATTCCTGCTAGTTAACTTCTCTATGATTTTAACATAAACACGACCTTTCTTTTCCACCACTCCGACAATAGGAGTTTTTGAAGTGCCCCGCCCTCTTTTTGAAGTTATTGCAGAAAGGTTAGCTTCGTTCTGAACTAGTTTACGTTTCTTACCACCGATATACGCTTCATCAAATTCAACCATACCCTCCAACTTCAATTCGTTGTTAATCATTGCACACCTGATTTTATGACAAGCAAACCAAGCCGTTTGATATTTTACTCCTACGTTACGTGCTATTTCAGATGCGCTGATTCCCATCTTAGCATTAATCATAAGAAATATGATTTCAAAGAACTTGGGCAATTCTAATCGAGAATCCTCAAATATAGTTCCCATCATAACGCTGAAATCTTTGTTACAATCGTTACAATGCCAACGGATAGATTCCTTTCGTTTAGTAACACTAGATGCCTTACAGAATACACAAACAGGCTTTCTACCCCATCTTAGTTTCTCTAAGTATGCAATACACTTATCTTGTGTGCCTAACTTTGTATGTAACGATTGTAAATTCAAACTACTTTGGTTTATTAGGTTCCATTACATCATCTAAATAAGATGAGTTATTTTTTACTTATTTCCAAAAATCAAATTTAGCATTACGTGTAACGTATTTAAACCATACGAACCCTAAAATTAATGTTATGCCAGTTCCAATAGCTATACCCTTATATAAACTACTGCGGTTTATTTCTAAAATTTCTTCTTTTGTAAAATTTGTTTTGGTGTAATCTATTTCCATTTTATTACTTATTTTAAATTGTTTCTAATCCCAATAACCTACTCTTTTAAATGTATTTCCTTCTTTTTGGTAGCAAATAATGTTATGGTCTACTGCATATTTCAAAGCATTTTCAACATAACCACTCGCTGATGCAAAATAATGATATTCAAACTTATATTCTTTATTTCCGCTATCCCTGTAATCTGTTATCTCTCTTATGCTTTTACTAATCTGATTAATATTCACTTTCCCTTTTAGGTTTTTGCATTCTACCCAAGCGTTTTCTTTGTTAAATATGTTACTCTGATAGGTGAAAAATGCACCACCTAGAAACATTAAACCGCCTATTAGCAACCCCAAAAATCCATCGCCCCAGTCCATTATCAAATAGATAAGTGCAATCGCAACGGACATAAGTGATATCAACATCCATCCAATTCCTATAAGACTAAAATTCTTACCTCTTTGGTCTAATCTCTCTCCAATCACATCAATCGCAGAGCCTTTTACGTTGGCTTTACCTGCCATATGTGCTCCAACTCTAACCTTTTCCCACTTTAATTCTCTTTTCATAAATTGAGCAAATTCATCTTCAAAGCTGTGCCCCTTCTCGTAGGAGGTAATTTCTTGTTCATCAGTATTTAAAAGAACGTCATTTTCTATTGTTTCTACTTTTTCCATAACTAAATTTTTAGGTTATGTGCTAAAATAGAGTATTTTTTATATATTTAAAAAATCATTCTGTCCTAATGTGGATAGGTGCGTAAAAAAATATTCAAAAGCATGAAAAACTTCGAAATTTAAAATGGCTTAAAGAATTTGTAATACTAATAGTAATGACTTTAGAAAAAGAGCAATCAAACCTATATTGTTAAATTGATTTTGGGGGAGATTCGGCTTATATTAAAGATTATTACGGCATCTGAGAATTCGCCCTCTTGATATCGATTACGCATATCATATTATTCTGCAAGATGAATCCTAAATTATATACAAATATCATCTGTTTATAACAATTTAATTCCTTTTCGCTTTCAAAAGCGCAAAATTTGTATGTAAATCGAACAATATGAAAAAATGGAAATACATTTAAAAACAAGCCAAAAGAATTGCAAAGTTTTGCTTTACGAAAGACAAGCAATTGTTGCTCATGATATTAAAATGACATTAAAAAAGGAAAACTGTGAAGTGGCTCGAATAAACGAAAATCATGATTTTGAAAAATCAGAAAAACCAGATTTCATTATTACAGAGATAGGGAATAGCAGTATTAATGACCTGCAGAAGCTTAGAATACTAAACTACTCAAGCAAACATAAAATACCCGTGATTTTGATTCTAAACAGTTTTGAAATATCTTTGGATTTATTACCTAGACTAAAAGTAATTGGAAAGATTACAAAACCATTTAATTCAAATGAAATCGTTAATTTATTATTTCAATCCTTTTATAAAACAAATAACAATTAAATATTTTTATTTGCTGTGTTTTTTTCTACTTTGCTCATTATTTGGAAAATCGCAAAATCACTCAAAAATTTTGGAATCAAGCAACAATGAGTGTAAAAAGGAAGAAGCCGCTCTGGTAAAAGCTTGGAAATTATACTCACTTGAAAAATCATTTGAAGGAATTAATAAATTAAAATCTAATTGTTTAAAAAACGATTATAGATACAAACTTCTTCTTGCTAATTTTTATTTCGGAAAGGAACAATTTGATTCAGCATTATATTTTTTTAATGATGGTTTGATGCAAATCACTTCTAAAAATGATACGACTCGATATAAGTTAATAAGTGAAATCAATTATAAGATTGGTTGGATATTAGTTAAAACTAATCAATTCGACAAAGCAAGAGCACATTTAAACAGAACCATAGCTTTATGTGAAAAATTGAATGACAAGAAAAAAATTGCTGAAGCTAACCTTGAATTAATAAAAATATTATTTCACTCGAACAAGGTAGATAGTGCGCTGCATTATGCAGACAAAACAATTGATATAGCCACAAGTATTAACGATTCTTCTACAATTGCTATAGCCAATTTGTTATCTGCATATTGTTTTTTAGCAATACACAAAAATAAACAGGCCTTTCAGATGGCAAATATATCTTCTAATTATTTTTATTCAAAAGAAGATTTTTATAACTTACCAATGGCACTAACAATTCAATGGGTATCATTATCTGATGAAAACATTGACGACAGGTTAAAGATGTCAATGAAAGTGTTTGAAAATTCGAAGGTTAATAATGGACAAAAAGTTACTTTAAACGAAGTTATTTGCAACTATTTTATTTCAAAAAACAAATTAATAGAAGCAGAAAAATATATTGCAAATGCTTTTTATTATGCAAACAAAATAAAAAACATTCCCATATTGTTAGAGTCTGATTTAAAAGCTTTACAATCAGAACTATTATATAAGCAGGGAAAGCATGAAGAGGCAATTGTTTTTGCTAAAGAGGCATTGGAACTTATAGATTCAAGTAATGTCAGCGGGTTCGTAAATGGCAGAATCTCATTATTTAAAAATCTTGCTGAATTGCATTTAATAACAGGGAAGCCCAAATTAGCAAAAGAATATTATGATATGGTCCTTTCTTTAAAGGATACAGTTTTTTCAAATGAAATGGCTAATTCTATTTCAGAATTGAAAATTAAATATGAATCCGAAAAAAAGGATAATCAAATTAATATTGAAAAAGGAGAAAAAGAAAGACAAGAGTCCTTGAATAAAATTCAGTCAAAATACTTAAGAGTAATGTTGATAGCCTCCACTATAATTTTAATACTATTAATTATTTATATTATGTCTAATTTTCAAAAGAAAAAAATCAACTCTGAATTGAATGTTCAAACCAAAATTATTGAAAAAAATGTAATACAAATGAGTGTGTTGCTTATGGAGATTCATCACAGGGTTAAAAATAGCTTACAACTTATTTCTAGTTTATTAGAATTGCAAACTGATAAAGAAGATAATCTACTAATTAAAGAATCATTAAATCAAGCTAAAAACAGAGTTGCTTCAATGGCTTTAATTCATCAAAAACTATATCAAAATGATAACCTTTCGGTTGTTAATATGCAATCCTACATTATGGAACTTACTACTCAGTGCCAATCGGTATTTGGAAACAAATTAAATATTGATGTAAAATATAATGTACAATCTATATTTTTAGACATAGATACCGCAACTCCGCTTGGATTAATATTATGCGAATTAATAACAAATGCTTTTAAATATGCTTATGTTGAAAAACGAATTGAAAAAAACGAGCTGTATATTGCATTAACAGAAAAAGAAAAGGGATCTTATCTATTAGTTGTAAGTGATAATGGAATTGGAACTGATACCCTAATTGAAAAAAAGAAGGAAAAAGGAATTGGAATTGGAATAATTCGTAGATTAACAGAACAATTGTATGGAGAAGTAATTTGTAAAATAGAAAGGGGATATACTTATCAAATTCATTTTTTCGATTCAGAAACACGTAATAATTTGGAATTATGATAAAAATAGGAATAATTGAAGATGAAGTTCTTATTGCTGATAATATGTGCAGAAATTTAGAACAGTTAGGATATGAATGTTGTACACCTTGTATATCCTATAGCAAGGCTATAAAAATGATTGAAACCGAACACCCAGATTTATTATTGATTGACATAAATCTTGCTGGAAGAAAAGACGGAATTGATTTAGCAGTTGAAATAAAAAGTAATTATAAAGTCCCTTTCATTTTTTTAACGTCTATTTCTGACCCGAATATCATTAGTAGAGCCAAACATCTTGAGCCTTCTTCATATTTAATTAAACCATTCAGCAAGGAAGATTTATTTGCTGCAATTGAAATTGCAATACATAATTTTATGTATAAAAAAAACCTTGAGAAGAATGTAAATAATATAGCTAGTGAGAAATTTCCATTGCAGGACTCCATTTTTGTTAAAAAAAATAACAACTTTCATAAAATTAAATTTAGTGACATTATTATTCTGGAAAGCGAACACATTTATCTTGAAATTACAACAATCAACGGCTCCAAATATTCTATGCGCTCGTCATTAAATGAATTTCTTGAAAAGATTGAATTGAACTACATTTTTAGGGTGCATAAAAAATATGCAATTAATTTAAACTATCTAGAATCCTTTAATTCAGAAGAAGTTGTTGTAAAAGGAATCCAGATTCCTCTTGGTGCTTCATTTAAAGGGAACCTTTTCCATTTAATAAATAAGAAATAAATCGTACCATATTTTCCAAACTAAAATATAGGTTTTTCAAAATACAAATATCTTTTGTATACAAATTTTCCTCGTTTGTAACATATTCCCTTTTTTCTATTTTTCTCGACTTAAATTTATCATACATTTTTCTTGTTCTAAATTTTTTGTAGTTGGATTATGCTACAAAAGTTAATTAAAAACCATATCAAATGGTGAAAACAAGCAAAACACATTATACATAATTGGAATACAAATATCTCTTACGCATAGCTTAAACAAATCAACTCAGTTTTTTATTTTGAAACAGTCAAGAATATTACCAAATTATATCATGTAAGAAAAAAGCAAATTATGTCAAAACATTTCTAACAATTTTTTTTCGTAAAATAAGTTCGTGACCTTATGGAAAAACTAAACATTCTCCACATTAAAAGAAAACTAAGCTTTTCGCTGTTTTGCACTACTCTTTTGAGTTTATTGACAAAAAGGTGCCAAGAAGGTCCGAACGCAGCACTTTTGTGTTCATATAATAACAATAACTATACAGACTTACGAATAAATTCCCAGTATTCACCAGTAGAGTTTTTTTTGAAAAAGGAGAATACAAAAATAGATTTAAACTGATTCTTTCTAAAAAACAATATTTTAATAATACCCTTTAATATAATACAATTATGAATAGCAATAATTTTAATTTGATAGAAGAAAATAATGGATACAGCATTTCTTTAAACAACAATAATAATAAAACAAAAGTATTAATTGAAGTTTACAACACCTTAGGTAATATAGTATTTGACAGCTATGATATCATCGGCAATAAATTAATTATAGATTTTACAGACAAAAGTGAAGGCTTATTCTTTATCAGAGTTATTAGTCCGGCATGTAATCAAACTTTTAAAGTATTAAGTATTAAAAATAATTAAGCAACTAATTTGGGCTTGTTGCAATATAAACTACGTAGCAACTTTATTGATGTATGGAAAGGTCAAAATCGTGAAAGCATTTTATTTTTCCCATTTTGGGATAGATTAATATCTTGAAACTCTTGTAATTTTTTGAAATACAATGATTTATAATTTTGGTTCGAGATTTGACTTTTATCGAATAAAATGCAAAACTAAATTTATTTATCCAAATCTATTAAATAGCGAAACATTTAATGTTGAAATACAAAATCTGGACCCCGGTTATTATAAATTCACTTTATTTAATTCAATGGGAGAAAAGGTACTTAGCGTAAATTTCAGTATTAACAAACCAACTGTTCAATTACATTTAAGCGAAAACGTTCCTTCGGGCGTTTAATTTTTGAATATTAATTCTGAAAAGAAAAAAATTTCAAGAGATAACAAACACAAAAACTTCAACATAATGAAAAAATTATTACTCATTTTAGTCCTAGCAATATGCCAAACACTAGTGGCACAGCCGGGCGCAAACGACCCTTCTTTTAACACTTCCGATATTGGCTTTGGATATGGAGACGGGGCAGGTGGTATAAGGGCAACAGCCATACAAAGTGATGGAAAAATCATAATAGGCGGAAGTTTCATTACTTATAATGCAACAACAGTAAACCGTATTTCTCGTCTTAATTCCGATGGAGTTTTAGACGGAACTTTTAATGTTGGAACAGGGGCTAACGATATTGTTTCTGCATGCGCCATACAAAGTGATGGGAAAATTATTATTGGGGGATTTTTCACTGCTTATAATGGCACACCAATAACCGGCATTGCTCGCCTGAATACCGATGGAACTTTAGACGGTTCTTTTAATGTTGGAACAGGGGCTAACGGTTTTGTTGCTGCATGCGCCATACAAAGTGATGGAAAAATTATTATTGGGGGAGTTTTCACTGCTTATAATGGCACAACAGTAAATCGCTTAGCTCGCCTCAATATCGATGGCACTTTAGACGGAACTTTTAATGTTGGAACGGGGGCAAACAGTGAGGTAAGCGAAATCGGCATCCAGCCCGATGGGAAAATTATTATTGGGGGCTACTTCACATCTTATAATGGAACACCCATTAATTATATTGCCCGCATAAATTCTGATGGGAGTTTAGATGGAACTTTTAATGTTGGAACAGGTGCAGATAATAATGTTTATGCAATCTCCATACAAAGTGACGGAAAAATTACTATTGGAGGAATTTTCACTTCCTATAATGGCATACCAATAAACCGCATTGCTCGCCTTAATACCGATGGCACTTTAGACGGAACTTTAAATGTTGGAACTGGTGCAGATGCTAGTATAGCGACAACAGCTTTACAATCTGATGGAAAAATTATTATCGCAGGAGCTTTCACTTCTTATAATGGAACATCAATAAACCGCATTGCACGCATAAATACCGATGGAACTATTGATGGGACTTTTATTGTGGGAGCGGGAGCTGACAATTATGTAAATACAATTGTCATCCAAACTGATGGAAAAATTATTATAGGAGGATCCTTCTTATATTATGGGGGAACGTATAAAGTTGGTATCGCACGCATCTATACCAATGGTTCTATAGACGGAACTTTTAATGTTGGAACTGGAGCAAGTGGAGGTATATATGTAACGTCCATACAATCTGATGGAAAAATTATCATCGGAGGGACTTTCAGATCTTATAATGGAACAACAGTAGACCGTATTTCTCGTATTAATTCCGATGGAACTTTAGACGGAACTTTTAATGTTGGAACAGGTGCAGACAATTTTGTTTATGCAGCAGCAATACAAAGTGATGGAAAAATTATTATCGGAGGCAACTTTACATCATATAATGGAACACTCATTAATCGTATTGCCCGCCTCAATTCCGATGGAACTTTAGATGGAACTTTTAACGTAGGTTTAGGAGCAAATAATTATGTGCGTGAAGTCGTCATACAATCGGATGGGAAAATTATTATTGCAGGCTACTTCACTTCTTACAATGGAACATCAATTAAACATATTGCCAGGCTTAATTCCGATGGCACTTTAGATGGAACGTTTAATGTTGGAACAGGACCAAGCTCTTATGTTTATACAACAGCCATACAAACTGATGGAAAAATTATTATTGGGGGAATTTTCACTTCTTATAACGGCACACCAATACAAAGAGTAGCCCGCCTAAATACCGATGGAACTTTAGACGGAACTTTTACCGTAGGAACTGGAACAAACAGCGCGGTAAATAAAATCGCCATTCAAAGTGATGGGAAAATTATTATTGGGGGAGGCTTTACATCATTTAATGGAACAGTAATAAACCGTATTGCTCGCATTAATTCCGATGGCACTTTAGACGGAACTTTTAACGTAGGAACTGGGGCAAACTCCACGGTTAACACAGTCGCCATTCAAAGTGATGGAAAAATTATTATTGGTGGTTGGTTCGCTTCTTTTAATGGAATAACAACTAGTCGTATAGCCCGAATTAACACCAATGGAACCTTAGACGGCACTTTTACTGCTATACCAGGAGCTAACCAAATTTTGTATGCAATAGCCATCCAGAGCGATGAAAAAATTATTATAGGTGGTCTTTTTACATCTTATAATGGAGCAGGAAGAAACCGTATAGCAAGAATTTTAAATTGCGCAATACCAACAGTAACGGTAAACGCAACTTCAACCACCCTATGTAATGGAACGGCAATTACTTTAACAGGTAGTGGTGCAACAACCTATTCATGGACAGGTGGTGTAACAGATGGTGTATCATTTACACCAAATGCAACAGGAACCTATACTGTTACAGGAACATCAAGCGGCTGTTCTAATACTGCGACAGTTGTTGTAAGCGTTAATCAACCTTCAACAAATTCACAAATATTTACAGAGTGTGCAGGGTTTTCGGTAATTGTTGGAGCAAATACGTATACTTCAACAGGAATTTATACCGATGTATTAACAGCTGCAAACGGTTGTGATAGCACCGTTACAACAAACTTAACTATTAATAATCCTTCAACAGGCTCACAAACATTTACAGAGTGTGCAGGGTTTTCGGTAATTGTTGGAGCAAATACGTATACTTCAACAGGAATTTATACCGATGTGTTAACAGCAGCTAATGGTTGTGATAGTACCGTCACTACTAATTTGACCATTAATACCCTTGATAATACTACAACTACTTCAGCAAATGTTATTTTGGCAAATGCTTCAGGAGCAGCTTACCAATGGGTTGATTGTAACAATTCAAACTCAGCTATTGCTGGTGAAACTAACCAAAGTTATACTGCATCAGCCAATGGTGATTATGCGGTAATTGTTACGGAAAATGGTTGTGTTGATACTTCAAATTGTGTAAATATTAATACAACCGGAATTGAAGCAAGCAATGCCCAAACTAGTATTACAATTTATCCAAACCCGGTAACAAACGGCAATATAAATATTGAAATAAATAACCTAGAAGCTGGTTATTATTCAATTGTTTTATATAATGCGTTGGGTAAGCAAGTATTCAACAAAAGTTTTGAGGCAACTAATACTAATACGAATGTTTCTAAAATTCAAATAAACGAACAACTTGCAAAAGGAATTTATTTTGTAAATGTAAAATCTGTGAATGGAACAGTAATAAACAGAAAATTAGTAGTGCAGTAAATTGGATTGAAGTTAATAGTTTAGAGAGGCTCAAATCCCCTGTTCTGTTAAAAAGCAGAACGGGGGTTGGGGTTTAAAACCAAAAAACAATTAAAAAAGAACGACAAATAATCGGAACTATTTTAAAAAATGACCACATGAAAACAAACAAACTTATTTATGCAGTTGCAGTTATCTGCACATTTTTCCTGTACAAATCTACATTTGCGCAATGGTCAACAAACCCAGCTGTAAATAATGCAATATGTACTGCAACTAATAATCAAAGCAATACTTCTATTGTTTCTGATGGTTCTGGTGGTGCAATTATTACTTGGGTGGACGAAAGAATTGGAGTTGGAGATACAGAGATATATGCCCAGCGCATTAATTCAGTTGGAATAGTTCAATGGACGGCAGATGGCATTGAAATATGTGACGGTTCGAGTGTCCCTAACAATCCTGCCCTTGTTTCCGATGGATTTGGAGGAGCCATTATTACATGGGAAGACTATAGGTACGGATCTGGACTGCCTGCTATATTTGGCCAGCGCATAAATTCGGCCGGAGTTGTTCAATGGATTGCCGATGGAGTTGAAATAGGTGAGGGAATTTGGGGGCAGTACTTCGCTCAGATTGTTTCTGATGGAGCGGGTGGTGCTATTATTACTTGGGAAGATGAATTAATTTTCGGAAGTCCTGATATATACGCTCAACGTGTAAATGCAAGCGGAGTTATACAATGGCCAACCTATGGCATTGCTATATGTTCTGCAGCGAATAATCAAAAATCTCCAAAAATTCTTTCAGATGGATCGGGAGGAGCTATCATAACATGGACTGACTTCAGAAGTGGGGCTTCCCCTGATATATATGCACAACGTGTAAATTCAACCGGTGCTACTCAATGGCTTGCCGATGGCGTTGCTATATCTACTGCTGCAAACATTCAAAACTTGCCCGCTATTATTTCCGATGAATTGGGTGGAGCTATTATTACCTGGCAGGACAACAGATCTGGATCAACGTATGATATATATGCCCAACATATTAATTCTACTGGAATTGCTCAATGGACTGCCAATGGATTATCAATATGTACTGCAGCGAATAATCAAAACTCCCCCACCTTGGTTTATGATGGATCTGGCGGAGCTATAATTACATGGCAAGACAACAGAAACGGAATATATAATGATATATACAGCCAGCGTGTAAATGCTGCTGGTACAGTGCAATGGACTGCCGATGGTGTGGTCTTGTCTACTGCAGCGGAGAACCAAAGTTATCCCGCTATTGTTTCCGATGGCTCTGGCGGAGCTCTTATTACATGGCAAGACAACAGAAGTGGATTATCTTATGATATTTATGTCCAACACATAAATGCGACCGGTACAGTACAATGGACTGCAGATGGTGTTTCAGTATCTACCGCATTTGCTAATCAAACCTCCCCGACCATTGTTTCCGATGGAGCTGGAGGAGCTATTATAACATGGAAGGATAATAGAAATGGATCATTTGACATTTATGTCCAAAATGTATGTGCTTCTCCTCCACCCGCAACACCTAGTACAATTTCAGGAGCAACCGATGTTTGTCCTGGAACAAGTAACACCTACAGTGTCACTCCAGTAAGCGGTGCAACCTCTTATACTTGGACTTTACCAATCGGTTGGATAGGGACTTCCACAACAAATTCTATTACTGTTACTTCATATTCTACAAGCGGTTTTATTTCGGTAACAGCAAATAATGGTTGTGGTATTTCTGGAGCTTCATCACTAGGGATATCTTTAAATATTCTGCCAACAGTAACAGCAAACGCTACAGCAACAACAATATGTAATGGAACATCTGTAACATTAACCGGTGGCGGTACAACATCTTATTCATGGACAGGTGGAGTAACAGATGGTACAGCATTTACACCAAGCTTAACAACAACATATACCGTTACAGGAACAAATGGAGCTGGTTGTACAAATACTGATACAATAACAATAACAGTAAATGCGCTACCAACCGTAACGACAAACGCAAGTTCAACAACCGTATGTAATGGAACAGCAGTAACTTTAACAGGTGGTGGAGCAACATCCTATTCATGGACAGGTGGAGTAACCGATGGTATATCATTTACCCCAAGTTCAACAGCAACATATACCGTTACAGGAACAGATGCAAATGGTTGTATAAACACATCAACAGTAACTATAATAGTTGATCCATTACCAACAGTAACGGCAAACGCAAGTTCAACAACCGTATGTAATGGAACAGCAGTAACTTTAACAGGTGGTGGAGCAACATCCTATTCATGGACAGGTGGAGTAACCGATGGTA
>SXIH01000053.1 GCA_005772895.1 Bacteroidota bacterium
AACAACACCATCAAAATTTAATCTATCGTTAAATGTCTTTGCAGTATTAACAGCATCTTGTCCTGTCATAGAATCTACAACAAACAAAATTTCATCAGGTTTGATTGCTTCTTTTACGGCAGCAATCTCGTTCATCATTTGTTCATCAACCGCTAAACGACCTGCAGTATCTATAATTACAACTGAGTTTCCATTTATTTTAGCGTTCTCTATTCCTTTTTTTGCAATTGAAACGGCATCTTTATTTTCTCTGTCAGAAAAAACATCCACACCAATTTGTTCACCCAATACATGCAATTGGTCAATCGCTGCTGGACGATATATATCACAAGCAACCAACAAAGGCTTCTTACCTCTTTTTGTTTTTAAATGATTGGCTAATTTTCCTGAAAAAGTTGTTTTACCCGAACCTTGTAAACCACTCATCAATACAATGGTTGGATTTCCACCCAATTTAATATCGGTGCTGGTTTCGCCCATCAACTTACTCAATTCATCGTGAGTAATTTTGGTAAGTAATTGTCCGGGAGAAATTGAAGTTAATACATTTTGTCCGATTGCTTTTTCCTTTACAGTATCAGTAAATTGTTTAGCAACTTTATAATTCACATCGGCATCCAACAAGGCTTTACGAATTTCCTTAACGGTTTCCGATACGTTTATCTCCGAAATTTTCCCATGTCCTTTTAAAACTTTAAAGGCTCTATCAAGCTTATCACTTAAATTATCAAACATCTTTTATTGTTTTTTGAGATTGCGAATTTAAGGAATTTTGAGGGATTTATAAACAAAAAAATCTGTGAGTAACCTCACAGATTTTTTGTCACCCTGAGCGGAGTCGAAGGGCGTATTTTTCGTAAAAATTAGTATTTCGTTGGTAGGTTATTTCTTTTTACACTTCAACAAACTCTGACTCACACCAATCTGATCAATTTGCTCAACCACTTCAAAACCTGCAGCACGAACACATTTTAAGAAAACTTCGGAATGGTACATTTGAGAGTTTCCGTTTGCAATTGCAGTAAAATATAAAGAGGTTTGTTGCAAAGAGAATGCAGCTGCTTCAAATCGTTGGCGGTCCCAAAATGGTTCCAGAATATAAATAAAACCATCTTCGTTAACTGCTTCGTGACAACGTTGTAAAATAGAAATGATTTCTTTTTCAGAAAAACAATCCAAGAACTGGCTCATCCAAATAGCATCATAGCCTTTCGGAAGTTTTTGTGACTCATCTAATATGTTTGTGCCATGAAAAGATAAACGATCCGACAAACCATGTTTTTCGATGTTTGCTTTTGCCATGTTAACTTGTCCGGGCAAATCAACAATAGTTACTTGTACATCTTTATCGTATCTCGCACAGGCAATCGACCATTTACCGGTATTTCCACCAATGTCTAATAATTTCTTCGGTTTATTTTTGAAAACCAATGGCAACACCAATGGAAATGCATCATCCGAATAATAGTGATCAAATCCGAACCATGATTTCTGAACAAATCCAGGAAGATGTGCCAATGCTTCGTAAACAGTTTTCCATTCACCAAACACTTTTAAACCTTCCGGTTTTTCATTTTTTATAGAATCCTCTAAATTAAATAAACCTTTATAACATACATCCTGAACAAAATCCATATTAACACGCGTCATCTGATCATTCAGAATAAAATAACCGGTTTTGGATAATGTATATTTATTATTGTCATCTATTAAAACCAAGCCAATACCTAAGCCCGATTCAAGCAAAACGCGCACTCCATAATGAGGCAGTTTCACTTTTTCAACAATTTCTTCAAGAGTTAAGCCCTTTTTACGGGAATCCATGATTACTTGGAGGATTCCACTATCTCGCAAAACACGACTAGCTTGAAACACCATTGGTGCATGCGCTATAAACTGTGCATACTCAATTGCTTCTAAAGCTGTTTTTTTCTCTTTTTTAAAAAATTCCATACCGCTGTATTTCAATGTTTGGCAAAGATAAGATTTGAAATGAAAACAGGAAATCTGAGACAATATTTTATAGAAATATGTTAAATTAGTAGAATGAAAAAAGGGTTTCCTATTCTAACTTTTCTTACATTTTCTATCCTAGGGTTTGCTCAAAAAATAGAGC
Source organism: Bacteroidota bacterium (assembly GCA_005772895.1). Lineage (GTDB taxonomy): Bacteria > Bacteroidota > Bacteroidia > 2-12-FULL-35-15 > 2-12-FULL-35-15 > 2-12-FULL-35-15. Next base: position 2,117 of record SXIH01000053.1, read on the forward strand.
TGGAAGGAACTTATCAAGGAAAGAATATTTATGTACAAAATCCTGCATCCGGAACAACATCCTATTGTACCGAAAAGGTTCTTGTGAATGGAAAGGAAATAGCAGTAAGTAATTCAAGCGCTTATGAAATCAAACTAGATTCTTTAGGTTTTAAACCTGAAGACACAATAAAAATTGAAATCTTTCATAAAGTTGATTGCAAACCGAAAGTCATTACCCAAAATTATACACCAAAAGGCAATTTCGATTTGGTTTCCATAAGCGTTGACTCCTCTGCTATTCTACACTGGATTAGTAAGAATGAGATCAATAAATTAACGTATATAATTGAACAATTCTGTTGGAATAAATGGATGAAAGTTGGTGAAGTAGATGGTATTGGCGGCATTCAGGAAAATGTATATTCTTTTCAAACACAGCCTCATTCAGGAAAAAATCAATTCAGAGTAAAACAAGTTGCCTCGGGCAAACCAAGAATATCAAAAATTGCGGAGTTTGAAGCTCCTGAGCTAAAAATCAAAATACTCGGTAATCAGCAAAAGCTATCAGATGTGATTGAATTTAACAAAGAAACGATGTACGAATTATACGATCATTATGGTAATATTATCCGAAAAGGAACGGGAAAGAAAATTGATATTAAAGGTTTAGAGAGAAGTTTTTACTATCTAAACTATGATGACAAGTATGCAGAAACTGTAACAAAATTTTATTGATTCTATTTCAAGTCAAAAATATTTTCCACACCAATATTTCTGTCCACTGTAAATCCTTCCGCATAGTCAAATCCAGCATCTCTGCCAAACACAGCCATTTTGCCTTTTACAACTTCTAAGAAATTTTTTACCGTTATTGGTGATTCAGGTTCGTTGGAAGTTGGGTCGTAAAATTGTGATTTGAATGCCTGAATGGCCTGCATTTTCTTTTCTACAAATGCTGTTACATCAACAACAAAATCAGGTTTTAGCTGGCGATCTTGAATATAATGATACACTGCTTTCGGTCTCCAAGCTTGCTGCTTGAAACCATCATAGGCTGTTTCATATTTTACTAATCCACTGTAAAAACAAGATTCAGCAACTAATTGTGAAGCTCTAGCATGGTCGGGATGACGGTCAGACACAGCATTACACAAAACTATTTCGGGTTGGTATTCTCTTATTTTTTTTATGATAGCTAACTGACTTTCTTTATCATTCTTAAAAAAAGCATCGGGCATTTTTAAATTGTCACGAACCGTAATTCCTAATATTTTAGCAGCATCTGCCGCTTCTTTCAAACGTAATTCTCCCGTACCTCTTGTCCCCATTTCCCCACAAGTCAAATCCAATATTCCACATTTCTTTCCTAAAGACAAATGTTTCAACAATGTTCCCGAACAAGAAAGTTCCACATCATCGGGATGCACACCAATTGCCATAATATCCAATTTATGCAAAGGTGTAAGAGGTGCAAATAAAGAAGAATCGTTACTAGCTGTCATTTTATTTTCCGTTGATCCAATTTACAATTTTCTCATCCATTGGTTTGTCGTTTGAATACGCTACATCCACAAGGTTTCCATTTTCGTCAATCAAATATTTTTGAAAATTCCATTTCACTGATGAATCCATTTTCCCATTCAGTTCTTTTGATGTAAGCCATTTGTAAACCGCATGCATATCATCCCCTTTCACATCAATTTTTTCCATCATCTGGAAAGTTACTCCGTAATTTTTAGTGCAAAATTCTTTTAT
>SXIH01000054.1 GCA_005772895.1 Bacteroidota bacterium
ACCACCACCACCGCCACCACCACCACCGGTGATGGAAACAGTGAAGTTTACTCCTCCTGTTGTTACCGATGATGAAGTTGTGGATGAGCCGCCACCAATTCAAACGGAAGAAACTCCGCAAATTAGTACAGAAACAGTGGAAGGAACAGGTGACGAAATTATTATTCCTGAAGATACTGGGCCTGGTGTTGTTGAAGCTGTAGTTGAAACGCCACTTACCATTGTTGAGCAAATGCCAACTTTCCCGGGTGGTGAAGCCGAGATGATGAAATACATTCAAAAGAATGTTTCTTATCCGCAAATGGAAAAAGAAGGACAAATTCAAGGTACTTGTTACGTAACATTTGTTGTTGAAAAAGACGGAAGCATTACGGATGTAAAAGTATTAAGAGGTGTTTCTGGCGGACCGGGTTGTGATAAAGAAGCAATGCGCGTTGTTAAATCAATGCCGAACTGGAAAGCAGGTAAACAAAATGGTCGCGAAGTTCGTGTTCAGTTTAACTTACCTATTAAATTTATTTTAAGATAATACAGTAGATTTTTCTACTTGAAAATAAACTAACAGCAATTCGTCCGTGAATAAAATACGCTATTATTCAAACTTTTTTATGATAGCAGTTTATCTAGGCTTGGGATTGCTGTTTTTTTTTACGGATATTGCCGTAAACACTTTTCCGAATTATAGAAAAGAACTTGGCGCAACAATGCTGATATACTCTGTGATACGAACGTTTTTAGTTATTCGTAAACACAAAAAAGAACAAAAGGATGAGTTTTAGAATCAAACTAAAATATTCATGGAATAAACTAAGGTTCTACCTTAGTTTTTTGCTTTTTGCTTTTTATCTGACAATTGGTGTTATGTTTTTATTTACAGATACATGGATTGATCTTTTGCCAAAAGGAAGAGTGATTATAGGAAGTGTCTTAATTTTGTTTGGCACTCTACGCTTCTATGTTGCATATCGCAGATACATTAACAAATTAGTGAAAATAAATACAAAAATTGAATCGAAAGAAACTGCAAATGCTGAATAAGTATTTTAATATAAAAAAGATTTTATTTGGAAGTGCTGTTGTGATTATTACAACGTTGTTTTCCTGTGGAGCTGAAGGCGGAAAGCCGGAACCAACAGATACACCAACATCCGGAGAGGTTAATGTGGTTGTGGACGAATCTTTCCAAAAGCTATTCGACACGCAAATATTTACCTTTGAAGCCATCTACAAAAACGCAAAAATTCATGTAAACTATCTTCCCGAAAATGAAGCACTCACGCGGATGATAAACGATTCTTGTAAAGTAGTGGTGATGTGCCGAGATCTTACAGAAACAGAGCGCAAATCCTTTGAAGCAAAGAATTTGTTTCCCATCTCTACAAAAATTGCAGAAGATGCCATTGTATTGCTTGTAAACCCTGAAAATAAAGATACAGCATTAACTGTAGATCAGGTAAAATCTATTTTAATCGGAAAAGACTCTCTTTGGAAACAACTGAATGATAAATCGGAATTAGAAGGAATTAATGTTGTTTTTGACAATGCAGGCTCTGCAAACGCAAGATACATGAGAGATACTTTACTGGAAGGGAAAGAATTTTCAAAAAATGTGTTTGCAGTAAAATCAAATAACGAAGTAATTGAATATGTGAGCACCCATAAAAACGCAATAGGGTTTTTAAGCGTAAATTGGATAAGTGATATGGACGACTCCAGTTCAACCAACATCCTTAAAAAAGTGAAAGTGGTAGGGATATCAAAAGAAGAGGGCTCAAACCCCGTAAAAGCCTACCAGGCATACATCAAAACAAAGGAATACCCCTTTACCCGAAATGTCTACATGATAAGCAGACAAACGCGTGCGGGACTTGGTATGGGATTTGTATCCTTTGTGGCAGGAGACAAAGGGCAACTGATGATTTTAAAAGCAGGATTGATTCCGGCCATTGCTCCGGTAAGATTAGTAGAAGTTAATATAGAATAAACTAAACATATGAAAACCCAGATTAAAAAGTCAAGATTAATAGTAGGATTGTTTTTGGTTGCCTCTTCAACCATGATTGCACAAACTTTAAATGATGCATTAAAACTTACTACCAACGAACAATTTGAATCAGCGGATGCTGCATATAAGTTGTTGATTCAATCACAACCAAATAGTGGTGATTATTATTTTTATTATGGTGAAAACTATTTTAAAAATGACAATATGGAAATGGCAAACACCATGTATCAAAAAGGTGCTGATGTAAACCCAACCAATCCTTTGCCTTATGTTGGATTAGGAAAAGTTCAGTGGTACAAAGGACAAATGGCTGAAGCAAAAGCTAATTTTTTTAAAGCAACTACTTTAGGTGCAGAAAAAAATGCAACGGTATTTATGAAAATTGCTGAAGCATATATTGCAGCGCCAACAAAAAATTTAACTGACGCTTTCACATTATTGGCAAAGGCTACAAAGCTGGAACCGAAAAATCCGGAAGTGTATATTTTAACCGGAGATGCATTTTTGGAACAAAATAACGGAACAAAAGCAGTTGAAAATTATGAAAAAGCCGGAGCACTTGACCCAAAATCGTCAAGAGCATTATTGAAACAAGGACAAGTTTGGAACCGTGCAAAAAATTTCCAATTGGCAATTGATACCTATAAAAAAGCAAAACTGATTGATTCTTCTTTCGCACCAGCTTATCGTGAATTGGCTGAAATTTATTTACGTGCAGCACAATATGGTAACGCAGCATACAATGCAAAACGTTATTTGCAATTAAACAATGATTGCAGTGCAAAAAGCCAGTATTCCGGAATTTTAAATCAGGCTAAAAATTATAAAGAGTCGGTTGAAGCAGGAAAAGAAGCATTAAAATGTGTTCCAGTCAATTTTTATACCTACAGATATTTAGCTTTTAGTCAGTATGAAACAGCTGATTACACAGGTGGTATGGAGAACATTGATAATTTCTTTAAAAATGCTCCAGCAGACAGAATAATTGCTTTGGATTACGAATACCGTGCAAAATTACTTTCTAAAACAGGAAAAGATTCATTAGCAATTTTAGATTTTAAAAAGGCATTGGAATTGCAACCTGAAAAAGTTGAGATAAATGGGGATATTGCAAATGCATATATTAAAATGAAAAAATATTCTGAAGCAATTGGGGCTTATAAAGCGAAAATGGAAAAAGGGAAGCCTAATGCAAATGACTATTTCGGTTTAATGAGAGCATATTATTTTTCAAAAGATTTTATTAATGCAGATTCAGCAGCAGTACAGATTATAAAAGCTCAACCTGAATTGCCATTAGGTTATTTGTGGAGAGGAAAAATAAATGTACAGGTAGATGCTAATAACGCAAAATGGTTGGCGAAGCCCTTCTATGAAATGTATTTAACAAAAGTAAAACCTGAAGAGTCTGAAAAAAATAAAAAAGATTTAATAGATGTATACAATTATTTAGCGGCATACTATGCAGATCCTGCAAGAAAAGATTGTCCTAATGTTAAATTGTATATGCAGAAAATTCTTGAACTTGATCCTGCAAATGCGCAAGCGAAGAAAGTACTTGCGGGATTAAAGTGTTAATTATAAAACGAAATTAATTTAAAAAGGCTGTCTCAAATAAGGCGGCCTTTTTTATTATCAAAACGAAATAGCAAATGAAGTGGTTAAAAAGTAATTTTCCTTACTTGGCTTTTTGTCCATTAAAAAGATTTCATCTTTGCTTTGTAACATTCTTCCTTCTATACGAAACAACATGTTGTCAGCGGGCAGACAATCCAAATTAAGAGAATATCCTAAAGTTTGAAATCCATTTGGTGTTGGAGTAGAAATGATAACTCCTTTTTCATCTGAATAATATTCTCCTCTTGCGGCAATCCGAAGTTTTTCACTTGCTTTAAACTGTAATATTAAAACAGGCGAATACCACATATTGTATGCACTGGTGTCTTTTTTCATTTGTTCCCAGCCAACATCAAATCCGGCTGTTACACCTAATTTTTTATGGAGCTTAATTTGGGCATACAGATTATTAAAATACCTCCATTGCATCATTGAATCAGGTTTTTCATTTCCTATAAAGGTGCTCCAATTCAAAGTTGTTTTATCAGATGGTTTTAAAGTAAGTTGTGTTCCAAATGCAGGCGTATTGTTTCCTGTTACTTTTTCGATATGTTGCCAGCCGTTCAGATACATTGCTGCAAAATATACTTTTTCTGATTTAGAAGTGAATCCCAATTTTACTCCTGATTCAAAGTATGGAGAGTTTTCTGCGAGCATACTTCTTGTCAAATTCCAACAATCATTTCCTATTGCACTTTCAAACCCAATATGCGATGGCATTACACCTGCATCTATCCAAACATTTGCTTTTTTGGAAATTTTAACTCCAATATTCGCTTCAAAAAGATGTTGAAATATTGGATGCTCGCCAGAAAGATTGTACTGAGAATATGTTCCTGCCATGAGCGCAAAATTCGCTCTTATTTTATCTTTAGAATAGTTTGCTTTAATAAATCCTAAATTCAGATTCACTTCATTATGCCTGTTATAGCTATAAAAAAAAGAAGGACGTTCGTGATTTTCAGGATTGCTTAGGTCATAACAATAGTAAGCTTCAATATAGGCTGAAACAGTCAAGGGATTTATTTTAACAGAATCTTGAGCTTTAAGATTTGATATTCCTAAAACAACGATTCCAAATAAAACAACTTTTTTCATTTTGCAATTTGTAGAGGTTCCAACTTACTCAGCTGGAGGAGGTGGATCCATAATCCGTTTTAAATTTATCGCTTTAGGAGGAGCAATAATCAAAGGAACCGTTTCAACAGTAACGGAGCTGGTATCTAGTCCAAATGCTTTTGCTTCCGACAAACTCATATGTTTAAGAACAGCGTAAATATCTAAAACAAGTTTTTCATAGAATGGAAGATCGTTTTCGAATGAAACAAATTTTTCGATTACAATAAATCTAAAATCACCTATGATATTATTTTTGTTCAGTGATTTGTAACGACTTGTGATATCTACTTCTTTATTCTTCACCATATCTTCCACCACTTTCCGGAACATTAAGTTAATCTTTGGTGCAACACGGAATCCTAATCGGAAATCAATTCGAATCACATCATCGTGAATAAATTCACACACTTTGTATTCCATTCGATAAGGTTCATCTACTACATCAACATGCACAAACCAATAGATGTCTGCACGTTTAGGTTGCTTTTGCATAATCGAATAAATAATTTTCGATTCAATTTCTTCTCTGTTATCAGCACTAGTTAAATAAACTAAATGAGTAGCATATTTAGGAACACTTAAATCGCGACTCAAATCTTCGAGAATTGGCAAGTGGTCTGCAAGTTTTACAAACTCAACATAACGGTTACGGATTTTTCTTGCATAATACCAAACAAGCATAATGCTTATAAGAACAATAGCAATTAATAAAGTAATCCATCCACCATGAATGAATTTGTGAAGGTTAGCAATTAGAAATGAAGATTCAATTGTAAGATAAATTAATAGACACGTACCTACAAAGATTCTATTATATCGTTTGATAATCATATAATACGTAAGAAGCGTAGTGGTCATTAACATAGTAAGTACGATAGCTAAACCATATGCGCCCTCCATTCCAGCCGATTCTCTGAAATAAAGTACAATACCGATACAGCCAGCTAAAAGTATCCAGTTAATAGACGGAATGTAAAGTTGTCCTTTTAAATCGGTTGGATATTTGATTTTTACTTTAGGCCAGAAATTGAGTCGGATAGCCTCGTTTATTAATGTAAATGAACCGCTGATGAGTGCTTGACTGGCAACAACTGCAGCCATAGTTGCAATTGCAATGCCCGCTGGAACAAACCATTCAGGCATAATACTATAAAAAGGATTAACAGTTAATTTTTCACCTTGATGTGCAATTAACCAAGCACCTTGTCCGAAATAATTCAAAAGCAAAGTTGCCTTAACGAAGAACCAGGTAATACGTATATTCTTTCTTCCGCAATGACCAAGGTCAGAATAAAGTGCTTCTGCTCCTGTAGTACAAAGGAATACAGCACTTAACACTACAAACCCTTCTGGATGAAGTGCCAATAATTGATATGCATAGTAAGGATTAATAGCAGCCAACACATCCATGTTTGTAGTAATCTGCATCATTCCTAATATTGCGAGCATCACAAACCAAATCAACATTACCGGCCCAAAGAATTTCCCAATAAATTTTGTTCCGAATTGTTGAATAGCAAACAATGCGAAAAGAATAATAATAACTATTGGAATAGTATGGATATTAGGATTTACTGTTCGTAATCCTTCTATGGCAGATGCAATTGAAATTGGAGGAGTAATAAATCCATCAGCCAGAAGTGCACTTCCGCCTATAATCGCTGGAAACATTAACCACTTTATTTTTGCTTTTTTTACCAATGCATACAAAGCAAAAATTCCACCTTCACCTTTGTTATCAGCTCGAAGCGTTAGAATTACATATTTTACAGTGGTTTGCAGGGTAAGCGTCCAAAAAATACAAGATAGCCCACCTAAAATTGTGTCGGAATTAATAATGTTTCCTTCTCCAACTATAGCTTTTAATACGTATAGAGGCGAAGTTCCAATGTCTCCAAAAATAATTCCTAATGTAACAAGAAGTGCAGCTGCAGAAACTTTGTGAACGTGATGATGGTCTTTGCCCATAATGGGGTTGAATATTTAGCACACAAAATTACTAAATAATAAAGCATACGGGCAGTATAATTTCGACAAATAATTACTTGTGTATTATAGAGCAATGGAAATCGTGTTCGAATTGTTTTTCTTTTCTTTTTTGTTCCTTTAGAATTTTGAAAGCAATTTAAAAGGAATATATTTGAAAACAGAAACTTAAAAACTAAAAAACATGAAAAACTTATTTAAAACAATTGCTGCTGTAATAGTGTTTACAGTAGTTTCAAATGTTGCATCAGCCCAATATAAAATGGATAGCGATGGAAGAACAATTAGTAATTCAAGCGGAGCATCTGTTGGAAAAATTGACAGTGATGGAAGAACTGTAAGTAATGCAAGCGGTTCAACAATAGGGAAAGTTGACAGTGATGGTAAAACAATTAGCAATGCAAGCGGAAATACAGTGCTTAAAATTTCTGGAAACGATATTAACAATGCAAGTGGTAGCACAATTGCCAAAATGAGTGACGTTACAAGTGCTATAAGAGGCGCAAAGCCTGAAGCAGTATATGTTGCATTGTGGTGGTTTATTGTAAAAGGAGGGAATAAGTAAGAACCTGTTTTGTTGATAAGACCAAATAAACAATAGTTAAACAACAGTTAAACATCTATTAAGCATTTTTTATATACGCACCATTTGCGATTTAATTGTTCTGAAAGACGTTTTAAATGTAAAAAGCCTTGAAATATTATATTTCAAGGCTTTTTTTGCTCCCTCTGCTGGACTTGAACCAGCGACCCTCTGATTAACAGTCAGATGCTCTAACCAGCTGAGCTAAGAGGGAATATACTTATTTCTGGTTAATATCCTTTTGAAAAAGGAGTGCAATATTAGTATGTTCAAAGCAAATATGCAATATATTTGCGCGAAATTTTAATAATAATCAATAAGATGAGCTTATTAGTAGTTGGAACAGTAGCATTTGATGCAATTGAAACGCCTTTTGGGAAAACCGACAAAATTCTTGGAGGTGCAGCCACTTACATTTCTTTAGCAGCATCTTATTTTACAAAAAAAATAAATTTAGTTTCTGTAGTTGGAGGAGATTTTCCTGCTGAACATATTGATATGCTTAAAAAGCACCATATTGATACTGAAGGATTACAAATATTAAAAGATCAAAAAACATTTTTTTGGGCAGGAAAATATCACAACGATATGAATAGCCGTGATACCATTACAACCGAATTAAATGTATTGGAAAACTTTAACCCGGTTGTTCCCGATGCCTACCAGGATTGCGAATTTTTAATGTTAGGAAATTTAGTTCCTAAAGTTCAACAACAAGTTATTCAACAATTAAAAACCCGTCCTAAATTAATTGTGCTCGACACTATGAATTTTTGGATGGACATTGCAATGAATGATTTAATGGAAACAATTGCCATGGTGGATGTGCTCGCAATTAACGATGGAGAAGCCCGCCAGCTTTCAGGTGAATATTCTTTAGTGAAAGCAGCACAAAAAATTTTAGCAATGGGCCCCAAATATTTAATCATTAAAAAAGGAGAACATGGTGCTTTGTTGTTTGATAAAACACAAGTGTTTTTTGCTCCGGCATTACCATTAGAAGATGTGTTTGATCCAACAGGAGCAGGCGATAGCTTTGCAGGTGGATTCATTGGTTATTTAGCAGAAACAAAAGATATTACTTTCGATAATATGAAGCGTGCAATAATTTTTGGTTCTGCTACAGCATCGTTTTGTGTAGAAAAATTTGGGACAGAAAATTTAGTTGGATTAACGCAAGAACAAGTTGATAGCCGTGTTCAGGAGTTTGTGGATTTGGTGCAGTTTGATATTGCGTTGGTGTAAAAAATAATTTCAAATTTCAGGGTTCAAATTTGGAATCTGAAATTTGAAATAAATTAAGAGAATAAAATTTTATTTAGAAGCTGTATCTGAACTCCCTCCTTTTTTAATATTCAAACCCAAATTTTGAATTTCAAAAAATTAAGATTAGATTAGTAGTGTAAAATTAAGATCATGAAACGATCACTACTCCTCACTCTATTTCTATTATCACAACTTGCCTATAGCCAGAGTTGGCAAGACGTTGGTGGTGGCACCAACAACAGCAGCCACGGTTTACTTACGTGGAATGGTAAACTAATTGACCTCGGAAGTTTTAACAATCCTTGCAATCGTGTTGCGGAATGGGACGGGACCAGTTGGTCTTGTCTTGGAGGTGGTGTAGGCATAGTCGCTCGTGCGGGCGTAGTGTGGGATGGGAAGCTGGTAGTTTGCGGTGATTTCTGGAATGTTTTTCAGCCTTGTGTAGGATGCAATGGTGTTGCTGTTTGGGATGGAGTTTCCTGGACGCCTCTGGATAATGGAGTTAACAACGATGTGCTTGTTTGCACAGTATGGAACAATCAACTAGTAATTGGCGGTGATTTTACAAAAGCAGATGGAGTGCCTTGTTCACGAATTATAAAATGGGACGTTACTACTTCCACTTGGGAATCAATCGGAGATACTACTCCTACTACTTTCAGTAACGACATACGCTGCATGACAGAGTATGATGGAGATCTTTATGTTGGGGGCGATTTTAATAATGTTGCAGGATGTACTTCCTGTGATGGACTTGTAAAATATGATCCTGCTACAAATAGTTGGGTTGGAGGGAACAGTGGTGTTGATTTAGTTGGCGGGGTAGATTTTTCTGTTCGTTGTTTATATGTGAATCCTAGTGATGGCAATATGTATATGGGTGGAGAATTCCCAGATCTTTGGGATGGCGATGCAGCAGCTGCAGATCCGAACATGGCATATATTGCAAAGTATGATGGAAGCAACTGGACACCCCTTGGAACGGGGCTCAACGAATATGTAAGAGCAATACATGAATACAATGGAGATTTAGTTGCTGGAGGATATTTTACTAATGCTGGTGGTGTTCCTGCAAATAAAATTGCGCGTTGGGATGGTACCAACTGGAATGCGATGGGACTTGGATTTGATGCAAGCGGAATAGATGAATATGTAAAGTCGGCAACTGTTTGGAATGGAATCTTTTTTGCTGGAGGTGCATACACACAAGCAGAAGGCAATCCTATGGATCACATTGCGCAATGGTATGAAGCACCAACAGATCCGCCAATTGCTTGGATGAATGCATCTACTTCTACATTGTGTGGTTCCGGATGCGTATATTTTCTGGACAATAGTACTAGTGGTCCAACTAGCTGGACATGGTCATTCCCGGGATCAAGTTTGCCAAGCTCAACGGCTCAAAACCCAGGCTCAGTATGCTATTCAACACCTGGAACGTATAACGTTACTCTGACGGCTTGCAATGCAAATGGTTGCGATACACAAACTATGACAGTTGAAGTCACAGCAGGTGCAGTAGTGAATGTTTCTGATGCGAGTGTTTGTGATGGAGCTCCAGCAATACTCAATGCAGTTCCGGATGTCGGAGGTGGAACATATTTGTGGTCTACAGGCGCTACAACTTCTTCAATTACTGTTACACCATCTTCCACAACAACCTATACAGTAACTTATACACTTGCGGGATGTACTGCAGGCACTCAAACAGCAACAGTGAATGTTGGAACAACACCTACGTTATCTTTAAACGTTGTGACTCCAACTATCTGTGATGGTGAAGATGCAGATCTTGTTGCAACTCCATCGGTAGGAGGCGGAACATTCGATTGGAGCCCTGGTAGCGGGTCCGGATCATCCATTAGTCCTTCTCCTTCTACAACTACGACTTATTCGGTGACTTATACATCATTAGATGGATGCACAAGTACTGAGCAAACAGGCACTGTGACAGTTAATCCGGCACCCACAGTTTTTGTTGCCGACCAAAGTATTTGTCCCGGACAATCAGCAACTCTTATTTCAACCCCTACACCTCCGGGTGGAACGTACTTCTGGACGCCAGGAGGAGCAACTACTTCATCTATTACAGTGAGCCCTGGTTCTACTACAAATTACAGTCTTGTATACACACAAGGTGGTTGTGCGAGCACACCTGAAATTTCTACAGTAACCGTTTTACCTGCTCCCGCAATAGGAGTGACTACAGTTGGAGGTACTATGACGTCTGCTCAATCGGGTGCAACATACCAATGGTTGGATTGTAATGCCGGTATGGGAATAATTTCAGGAGCAACTTCTCAGTCGTTTACTCCTTCGTATAGTGGATCGTATGCCGTTCAGGTAAGTCTTGGTACGTGTACCGATACCAGCAGTTGCAATGTAATTATGATTACAGGAATTGCAGAAGCGAATAATTTGGGACTAAGTATTTATCCAAATCCTGCAAACGAATGGATCAATGTTGAAAATCGAACTGGACAAATACTGAACTATGAAATTTCTGATGTGCTTGGAAATACGGTGCTTTCGGGGCGATTCTCTATCGGAACATCAACCATTGATGTTGCAAAATTTGCGAATGGATTGTATTTTCTAAAAACAGGAAAGAATGGAAATCAAATAATGAAAATTGTGAAAAATTAAAATCAGTATAGATTAAAAAAGCCATTCTTTTTTTAAGAGTGGCTTTTTTATTTTAAGGAAGTATATAATCCTTCAGCAGTTTCCCAATTCACCACATTCCACCACGAAGCAATATAATCAGCTCTTTTGTTTTGATTTTTTAAGTAGTATGCGTGTTCCCAAACATCTAAAGCCAATACAGGGCCTCCTTTTACTTCAATAGATTCCAGGTTCATTAATGGATTATCCTGATTAGGAGTTGAGGTGATTACCAATTTTCCTTCTTTTGTTTTTACCAACCATGCCCAACCCGAACCAAATCGCTTCATTCCGGCATCTGTAAATTGTTTTTTGAATTCATCAAATGAACCAAATGTTGTTTTAATTGCATCTGCTAATTTTCCTTTAGGCTCACCACCTCCGTTTAATTTCATTAAACTCCAAAATAACGAATGGTTGTAATGACCACCAGCATTGTTACGCAGGGCAGCAGGTAATTTCGATACGTTCTCAAAAATATTTTCAAATGTTTGCGGGCTCCCCAACACTTTACCATCAACAGTTTCCAAAGCCTTGTTCATATTATCCACATAAGCTTTATGATGTTTGCTGTGATGAATCTCCATTGTTAATTTATCAATGTGAGGCTCTAAGGCATCGTATGCGTAAGGCAAAGCGGGAAGCGAATATTTTCCTCCATCTACTAAAGCACTTTCAATAAATTCTGTTGGGCTCAATGTTTTTCCAATGGCTGAAGTTGCAGTAATAGCAGCCAATGCAAGTGCAGATTTTTTTATGAAATCTCTTCTGTTGTTCATTTGAACTATCCAAAATTAATCAAAACCTGATTTTTTTCTACTGCCAAACCCTTCTTTACATTAATTTTCTTAACGGTTCCATCAGTAGGCGATTTAATAATGTTTTCCATTTTCATCGCTTCTAATACTAAAATAGGATCGCCTTTTTTAACGGTATCTCCTTCCGAAACTCTAACATCTAATACCAATCCAGGCATAGGAGCTTTTATTTCATTTACTTTTTTGGCATTTAAGTCATCAAACCCCAAACTTTTCAATAGCTCATCATACTTATCTTTTACATTCAGCTGGTACTTATTTCCATTCACACTAACCAAAAAACTTTTTTCAGTAGCATCTGCTTTAATTACTTCTACGCTGTATGAACGGTTGTCTTTTATTACATGAAAACTACCATTTTTAACTTCTATCACATCCCATGCAAATGCTTTCCCATCAATGATTCCACCACTAGCGTTTTCGAGCTCAATAACATGCTCTTTCTGATTACCTGCCTGTCCGGTAGGCAGGTTTACTTTTACTTTTAACATATCACAAATATATTGTTTTTTACCTCGGATTCAAAAAAATGTGGCTCCAGCCACACCAATTTTGTCAGTTCGAGCCAGATATAAATAAGCCTTTTCAAATTTGTCACCCTGAGCGTAGTCGAAGGGCGAGAACCACTCATCATAATAAAATTTGAAATCTATATTATTTTCACAACCTTTGGTTTCCTAAAATAAAAGTGATGATCTTGAAAGCGCGAATTTTTATTGTTGTCCTGATAGCCATCGGGATTTTTTCCTCTTGTAATTTATTTAAAAAATCTACTCAAACGGATGACGATTTGGTTGTCATGAATCTAGATACCATTCAGGCGTTTTCGTCAAACATTGAGCCGGCACAATACCACGCTTCAGAAACGCGTATAAACGACATCCTGCATACAAAATTAGATGTGAGTTTTGATTGGACCAAACAGTATTTATTTGGAAAAGCAACCATTACAGCAAAACCATATTTCTATCCAACATCAACACTGGCTTTGGATGCAAGAGGAATGGAAATAAAAGAAGTTTCTCTTATAAAAAGCGAATATCAGAAAACCGGAATGGATAGCAAAAAAAGTCCGGATGGAACGTATGAAGCAACTGTTTCAAAAGTAGAAACAAAATCACCTTTGCAATACAAACATGAAAACGATATTATTACTATTCAACTTGGTAAAGAATATAAAAACAACGAAGAGTATATTGTTTTTATAGAGTATGTTTCCAAACCAAATGAATTAAAAAAAGGCGGTGGAAGTACTGCTATTACTGATGACAAAGGGCTTTATTTTATTAATCCGGATGGAGCAGATAAAAACAAACCCCAGGAAATTTGGACACAAGGTGAAACGCAGGCAACTTCTGTTTGGATGCCAACCATTGATCGTCCGAATGAGCGAATGACTCAGGAAATTTATATGACGGTTGAAAAAAAGTATGTAACACTTTCCAACGGGGAATTGTGTTCGTCTTTTGACAACGGAGATGGTACCCGCACCGATTATTGGAAAATGGAATTACCACACGCTCCGTATCTGGCAATGATGGCAGTTGGTGATTTTGCAGTTGTAAAAGACACGAAATGGAGAGGAAGAGAAGTAAGTTATTTTGTTGAAAAAGAATACGAGCCCCACGCAAAAGCCATATTTGGCAATACTCCTGAGATGCTGGAGTTTTTCTCAAATAAATTAGGTGTTGAATATCCCTGGATAAAATATTCACAGGTAACAGTAAGAGATTTTGTTTCGGGAGCTATGGAAAACACAACAGCAACAGTGCACAGCGAATTTTTACAACGTACCGACAGAGAGTTGCTGGATAAAGATTACGAAGATTATATTTCACACGAATTATTTCATCAATGGTTTGGCGATTTAGTTACCTGCGAATCGTGGAGCAATTTGCCTTTGAACGAATCGTTTGCTACTTACGGAGAATATTTGTGGAATGAATATAAATACGGCTTAGATGAAGCGGACCACAAAAGTGCTGAATCCAGAGCGGGTTATTTCGCAGAGTCCGATAGAAAACAAGTCAACTTAATTCGTTTTCAGTACAACGATAAAGAAGAAATGTTTGATGGACATAGTTACAATAAAGGCGGACAAGTACTTCACATGTTACGTAAATATGTTGGTGACGATGCTTTTTTTGCTTCTTTGAAATTATATCTAGAAACAAATAAATACACTTCGGTTGAAATTCATCAGCTAAGAATGGCTTTTGAAAAAATAACAGGCGAAGATTTAAATTGGTTTTTCAATCAATGGTTTTTATCGTCCGGGCACCCTGATTTAGTTATTAATACAGAGTATGATGCAACAAATAAAAAACAATTTATTTACATTAAACAAATACAAGATTTTGCAAAAACCCCCTTGTTTAAAATTCCAATGTATGTTGATTTATATGTAAACGGAAAAGTTGACCGCAAAAAAATTACGATTACTAAAGCAGATGAAGTATTTGAATTTAATGTTGATTCAAAACCGGATTTAGTAAATGTGGATGCCGAAAAAATGTTGTTGTGTACTAAAAGTGAAACAAAAACAATAAAAGAATTAGCTTTTCAATATTATAATGCTCCTTTGTATTTAGACAGACAGGAAGCACTATCAAAACTTTCAGAAAAGGCAGTAGATTCAATAGCAACAAATGTAATAATCAAAGCTCTTAATGATAAATTCTGGCATTTGCGAGTTGAGGCAATTGATGGGTTGAAAAATATTGCAGCCGGACATGAAAAAGAAATTAAGGAAATATTGGTTGGGCTTGCCCAAAACGATAAAAAATCAATTGTCCGGGCTTTGTCTATTGAATACTTATATGCAAATTATAAAGATGCAGATTTAGAATCACTTTATAAAAATGGATTAAAGGATAAATCCTATTATGTTTTTAGTTCTTCCTTGTCAGCAATTGGAAAAATAAATCCGAAAGAGGCAATGCTTATTGCAAAACAATATGAGGAAGAAAAAAACATTGATGTGCTTTATGCCATTACTGATTTGTATGCAGCCAATGGAACAGATGAACAAAATAGCTTCTTTCTTAAAAGCGTCAATAAGTTCACCGGATTTTCCTTAATAGGGTTTGTTTCTCAATACACATCGTTTTTGAAAAAAGATAAAAAGGACGAAACTGTTAATGCTGGGGTAGAGCTATTGGCAACAATTGCAAAGGATGAGGGAACAATAAAGTGGGTAGCATATTATGCAAAAAAATCTGTGAAGGAAATACAAACTATGTATGAAGATAAAATTGCATTTAGTACTGAGAAATTAAAAAAGTTAAAAGAAATAAATCCGAATGCTGATGTACATTTGTTAGAAGGAGAGATTGAGAATGCAAAAATTCAGAAAGAAAAAGTTGCAAAGGTTTTTGATACGATTAAGTAACAATCAGTCCTCCAACATCCACAACGCTTCATTTAACTCTCCGAGTGCTTTGGTGTTTTTTATTTTTTGCGCAATTACTATCCCTTTGTTATAAGTAGAAATAGCCTTTGGTAAATCCTGAATTTGCTCATAATATTTTCCTAATTGATAATAAGCACCTAAATAATTTTCATCATTTGAAAGCAAAGTTTCAATCAACAGAATAGCTTTAGCTACATCATTCACTTTTGCGTATTCCAATGCCAATGCATAATTTAAGAATGAGTCGGTAGGCTCAAACTTTAGCATTTCTTCTATTTGTGATAGACGTGACATGAAAGATTTTGAAGTAGAAGCAGCTACCGTATTAAATAACGGATTTAAATTGTTTCAAAAAGCGGACATCGTTTTCGAAATACAAGCGCAAATCTTTTACTCTGTATTTTATTTGTGTGATTCGTTCAACGCCCATTCCGAAAGCAAAACCGGAATATACTTTACTATCGATTTTACAGTTTTCCAATACCGCAGGATCAACCATTCCGCAGCCCATAATTTCTAACCAGCCGGAATACTTGCAAACATTACAACCTTTGCCTTCACATAAAGTACAAGAAATATCCATCTCTGCACTTATTTCTGTAAATGGAAAATAAGATGGACGCAAACGAATTTTAGTTTCCTCGCCAAACATTTCTTTAGCGAAATACATTAGTGTTTGTTTTAAATCTGCAAAAGAAACTTTTTTATCAATGTACAATCCTTCCACTTGGTGAAATTGACAATGAGCACGGGCAGAAATTGCTTCGTTACGGTAAACGCGTCCCGGAGAAATTGTACGGATAGGCGGTTGTGTGCCTTCCATAATATGAACTTGAACTGAAGAAGTTTGAGTTCGCAAAACAACATCCGGATTTTCAGAAATGTAAAACGTGTCTTGCATATCACGCGCAGGATGATCTGCAGGAGTATTTAATGCAGTGAAATTATGCCAATCATCTTCAATTTCCGGTCCGTCAGAAACGGTAAATCCAATACGGGAAAATATTTCGGCAATTTGATTTCTTACAAGAGATAATGGATGACGTGAGCCAACAGCAATGTTTTCAGCTGGAAGTGTTAAGTCAATCGATTCATCTTTTTTATCTGCAACATCCTCAAACTTTTCTTTTAGCTGATTGATTTTATCTTGTGCTTTATTTTTTAAGTCGTTTAATTTTTGTCCGACTTCTTTGCGCATTTCAGGAGCAACCGATTTAAAATCATCGAACAACTCTGTAACCTTCCCTTTTTTACTTAATATCTTAATACGGAATTCTTCCACGTGTTCTATACTGTTAGCCGTGAATGCTTCAATCTCATTTAATAATTCTTCAATTCTTTCTTTCATTTGTATAAAAATAATGCACGAAGTTAAGGAATAATTGAAACACTGATAATTCGGATGTCTTCAATTGGTCTTGCATTTTTATCTGTTTTTTGTGCAGCAATTAAATCTACTATTTCCAATCCTTCGTATACTTCACCAAAAACGGTATAAGTATTATCCAGTGCAGGTGTTCCCCCAATTGTTGTATAGGCTTTTATTTGTTCAGGAGTAAATTTGTATTGAGCAACGTTCGGAAATTCCTTTTCTACTTTTGCATCAAATAAATCATTGATGTATTTCATGCTATCTGCTTTTTCTTCTTTAACATATCTCTGATAGTCCTTGAGATAATGTTTGTTTTCATCTAGACTCACAAAATGGGCAAATAGCGTTCTTTTTGTAATTCGAGCACCTTGAATTTTGAGTAAAGAATCGGTATAAACTTTTCCTTGAACGATATAAAATTGAGACCCTGAGGAAGCCTGAAGCGGATTATCCAAATCGCTTTCACGTGCTGCAGCTAAAGCA
Source organism: Bacteroidota bacterium (assembly GCA_005772895.1). Classification (GTDB taxonomy): domain Bacteria; phylum Bacteroidota; class Bacteroidia; order 2-12-FULL-35-15; family 2-12-FULL-35-15; genus 2-12-FULL-35-15. The sequence continues at coordinate 17,326 of SXIH01000054.1, forward strand.
CCTTTTTTGTGAAAAACAGTTCTGTTTATTTCGGCTGGAATCGTATAGTTTGGTCCGCCTTCGCCTAAAGTTTCTCCCGGAATCGCATTTTTTGAATTAGGATCTCCGCCTTGAATCATAAATTTTTGGATAACCCGATGAAACAATAGGCTATCCAAATAATGAGTTTTTGCAAGCTTTAAAAAATTATCGCGGTGAAGGGGCGTTTCGTTATAGAGTTTTATCTTAATATCCCCTAAACTAGTCTTGATTAGCACATTTATATTCCCTTCTACCTTATTTTCAGAGGGTTTAAAGGCAGCAAAGAGTAAAAAAAGCCCTAAAACAAGTGAAAATCGGACAAATATTTTTTTGTAGTTCATTTTAATTTCATTAAATTTGTTAGTTGTAAAGATAATCAAGTCTTACATTCATCGTACCGAAATTTAGTATTTAAAGAAAATATACAAAATGAAAACATTAATTAACAGATTCTCAGCAATTGCAGGTATAGTATTGTTACTATCTGTAATGTTAATTCCAACTTCATGTAAAAAGGATAAAACCTGTCATGGAAAAGTGAAAGTAGTTGATACAAATGGTGCTCCGGTTTCAGGTGCAACGGTTCATTTGGCTGCTCCATCTGTTAACGGTGATGTGGTTTATGATAATACTACTGATGGATCTGGTGAAGCTTCTTTTGATGTAAAATTACCAGCGATTTTTGATGTTACAGCAACTCACCCTATGTATGCTACTACTGCTGTTGGAGTGCTTCGTTTAGATGAGCCCGGGAAAGATGCTGATGTAACCATCAAGTTCCCTTAAATTTAAAACTTAAGTTCAACAGTTTTAAAGTATTCTACAATAGCTTGTTTTATTATTTCCTGTTGTTGAGCCGGTTTTAAAGGCGGTAGATTTTCTATTGTTTTCCAATGTGGCCAGCCGTCTTTATCCAATCCTTCGTATTCATAATATCCATATGGTGAAAGCAGGGTGCAGATGGCAATGTGCATTACATCTAGCTTTTCATTCTTAGATAGTTTTATTTTTCCTTTGCCCAGCTCTTGTAAGCCAATTATAAAAAGCAATCCTTGTATATCAATATCATCTCCAAATTGCTTAGAAATTTGCTTTAGCACGTTATTGTATTCAAATTCGGTATCCATCATTGTGCAAAGGTAATTAATATGGTTAAGTTTTCAGTAAATTAAGAAACGCCCATTGATAATTTTACCAATGGGCGTTTCTTGTTTTATAATAGAAACTACTGTTTAACGACTCGAATAGTGTGGGTTTTGCCGCCCTCAAGTTGAATATTGATCATATATATTCCTTTGTTCCAGCTTTCTGTACATATAAATTCTGGCTTATTTAAAGCTTCTACCAAACGACCTAGAGCATCGTAAATTCTTACATATTCAATGCTGTTTTCTCCCGTGTTTTCTAGCGTAATTTTGTTAATTACAGGGTTAGGATATGCTTTAATTAGATGCATTAAATCAATTTCGTTTACTCCCATTTCACCAGGCAATAAAATATACACATTGAATTTAAGCGAGTCTTCTGTGGCTGCACTTGCCGCAAGTGGCCAAATCACGATTACATTTATTTTGTAATGATATTGGCTTGTAGGCCCACCCATAATAAAGCTGTCATTAAGGGTTATGTTTATACTGTCTCCTGGCAAAATGAAAGCAAACGATGTTAGTGTATCTACATTGTGATAGGTTGATACTGCACCCGAGTCAAGTACAGAGGTAAAAATTTGATAACTATCACTAAAAGTGCTATCGCCTTTGTTTACCATATAAATATTAATACTATCGAATGCGAATGCAGGCAAGGTGTCGTTATATAGGATATATGCAGTTTGGCTAATACCTAATGAAGCCTGAGATTTTCCTTTGTTGCTTATAAGCAGGAAAGAAAGTAAAAATAAAAAAACATACTTTTTCATAATGTCATTTTTTAACGTTGAGGGATGTTTTCTAATCAAATGTATCTAAATATTTTGGGATATTAAATAAATTTTGTAATTTTCTTACGTATTCAAAACGACAAAAATGAACATTCTACCCGAAGTTATTGGTAATATGAATAAAGAGGAAATCCGGAATTTCAAACTCTTTATCAATCGAACAGAAAAAGCAACCGAGCGTAAAGATGAAGTATTGTTTGATTTCATTCGTAAACAATTTCCCGATTATGATGAGGATAAAATTCTGAAAAAACTTTATGACACAGATGATAAAAATGCTTTGTATCGCTTAAAAAACAGACTTTTTGAAGATATCGGAAAAAGTTTAACGCTTCATTATTATGATGCCAATGAATACAATATTATTTTAAATTATTTATTTTTATCACGTTTATTTCAGAGTAAAGGACAAGCGCCAACCGCGTATTACTATTTAAATAAGGCTTTCCGAAAGGCAAATGAAAACGAGCATTTGGATTGGCTGGATATTATTTATGGTGAATTTATCAAACTTTCGCACGAAACCTTAGAAATTAATCCTGAAGAATATATTCAAAAGAGAAAAGACAACCGCTCGAAACTCAATAAGGTACAGGAGATTGATGATATTTTGGCTGCCTTGATTTATCGTATTAAAGTTTCACAAAATTTTGCCAAACAAAACACACAAATTCTGGATTTGTTGCAAAAAACAGTTAATGATTTTGCAAAAAGTAAGGATGTGAAAAACAGTCCTGTGCTCCGACTTAAAATTTATCAGTCGGTAAGCCGCATCCTGCTTCAACAACAGGACTTTAAATCATTGGAAAAATATTTATTAAAAACGTTTGATGAGTTTTCTAAGGAGAAGTTGTTTACAAAAAATAATCACGATACAAAACTTCAAATGCTTACGTATTTGATTAATTCCCTGTTTAAAAACAAGAAAATTGATCTTTCATTGACTTACGTTGACAAGCTAAAATCAGCCATGGAAGAGTTTAGCAGCGCTTTGTATGATAAATATTTATTTTATTATTACAATTCACTCGTAATCAATTATTCGGTTAAAGACATTGATAAAGCAATTGAAATTTTACACGAAGCAAAGGATAATGCAAGCATTAAGAAGCTTCCGATTTACAATGTATTTGTGTATTTGAATTTAGCGGTATTGAATTTCGATAAAAAGAATTTTAAAGAATCGTTGAAACACTTAGTTAAACCAATGATGCAAGATGCATTCAAGCACTTGGATGAAGCATGGCACTTGAAGCTTTCCGTATTTGAATTAATGATTCGTTATGAGCTCAACGATTTTGATTATTTAGAACACAAATTGTTGAGAGTTAAAAAAGACTACTTGAGTTTATTGAAAAAAGAGGAATATGTTCGTCAGAAACAAATGGTTTTATTAATTGAGAAGCTTGTGAAGTCGGATGGAGTAAAAAAGAACAAGCAACTGTTAAAAGAAATTAACGCGTTGCTTGATGGAATAATGTTAGATAGTTCTTCAGATACAGATATTATCAATTACAGCGATTGGCTGAAAGCGAAGGTAAATTAAGCAGTCATTTTAAATTCCAAAACCACTTTGCTGCCATTGTCTTCAAAAGAAACTTTGTCGGCCAGGTTGCGCATTAAAAATACGCCACGTCCGTTTGGATTCTCAATATTTTCAGGATTTGTAGGGTCTGGTAAATTATCATAATTAAATCCGGTTCCTTCATCTTTCACTATAAATGAAACATGATCAGGAAAAGATTTAAAAAAGATATCGATGTTTTTCTTAGGATTAGCTTGGTTGCCGTGATAGATAGCATTGTTTACTGCCTCAGTAATAGCAACAAGAATATTTCCGTAATAATCTTCGCTGATGTTGAATAAATCACACACATCTTCAATCATTCGCTCAACGAGGATGATATTCTCAGCTCTCGAAGCGATTCTTATTTTTTGATTTTCTGCAAGTACCATATTAGTTTCCAAAGTTGTTAAAGTATTGGTTTACTTTTGACTTAAAGAAGGGAGTTAATGACGGTGGTACCGTTTTGAGTAATTCCGTTTCTTTTTGTTTCAGCATATTATACTCTAAAAACTCATTAGGGTTACTAAAATTTGCATTTTTTGATTCATTTGACTGTCTTTTTTCATCCATTTCACGTTCTTTCTCCGCCTTTTCGCTTTCCAGTAGGCGAGTCAAGATCTCTTCCTGACGCATAATAGTCTCTTGACTAAGCATTTTATTGACCAAATCCGTCTCCGTTTCTTCCATTTTCTCAATAATTTTGCTCATTCCTCCGGCCCCTTTGCCATCTTTATTGATTTGGTCGCTCATTTTTTGCAATTCCTGACGCAAAGCAGCTTGTTGTGCCGCCAGTTGGGCCAATTCTTTACTCATTCCGCCCATTCCCATTCCTGGTTTATTGCCCGGTTTGTTACCGCCTTTTTCCATTCCCTCTTTCAACTTCTTAATTTGCTTATTGATTTGTTCCTGCATTTGTCGCATACTTGCCATGGAAGGTTTTTGACCTTTTCCACCAGGCTTTTTACAGCTTCCATTTCCTGGTTTGCTGTTTTTTGCAGCCATCTGCATAGAAATAAGTGCTTCATTCAGCATCAAGGCTAAATTATTAATGGAAGTCATAGCAAACTGCTGACGACTCAATGCCTCTTGTTTGTGATTTTTTCCATCACCTGCCGGAGCTTGCGATTCGGTTATTTCTGCCAATGCTTTATCCATATTCATATTGATAGCAGAAATTTCCTTATTCACTGCAGCTGCAATTTGAGGAACCCGTTTACTCAAAGCCAACAAAGTATCTTCAATCATTTTGGAATCGTCTTTTAACTTTTTCTGCTTCTGATTGATCTTTACATATTGTGGATCGTTGGGTTTCGTTTTGGATAATTGCCCCATCAATGACTCTTGTCCGAATGAAAGCTGAATTAAGTTCTCTAACAAACCTCGCATTTTATCAATGTCTTCTCCTTCTTGTGATTCTTGTTCTTTTTGCTGAGCCTGCTCCATTTGCTGAGCCATTTCTTCCATTTTTTTAGCAGCATCTTTTTGCGACTTGGCAGCATCTTTCTTTTTATTCTCATTCAGATTTTCGCTGCTTTTCTCCATTTCTTTTTGAATCTCCTCTTGCTTTTGTTCAGTATTCTCCAGCTTTTTAGGCTCTTCTAATTCGCTGTTCTTTTTATCAAGCTCTTTCAAATCCTTTTTTAAATCTTCGAATTTTTTATTCAAATCATCTTGTTTTGATTTCTGTTCTTTCGAATCTGACTTTTTTTCTTCCGACTGTTTAGAAAGCTCCTCTTGCTTTCTAGCCATTTCATTCAATTTATCAATACTCTCCTGGATTTTTTGTTCCACTTCCAATTGCTTGAAAATTTCAAGATTTCGATCCAATTCTTTCAACAGATCTTTATTATCCAACTTCATCTTATCCAACGCCTCCTGTACTTTATCTTTGTCGAGCTTCTCTAAAAGTTTTTGCAATTCATCATATTTCTCTTTTAGTTCAGGAGTCATTACTTTATCAAACAACTCTTCCAGTTGTTTTTGCTTTTCAAGCATTTCTTCATTCGGTTGTTTGTATTCGTTTTTTTGCTCGTTGTTTTGTTGATTCTCGTTTTTAACGTTCTCAATTTTCTTTTGAAGATTTTTTTGTTTGTCGAGCAATTCTTTCAACTTCTTTTTTTCTTCCCAAGTCAAATCTTTTTTCTCAGCGACTTTACGTTGCAAGTCGGCCAATTCTTTTTGAACTTCTTTTGCTTCACGGATGCTTTCTTCTAAATCTTCTTTGATTTTATTATTGTTCTTATCGGTGTTTTCTTCTAATTCTTTTAAAGTAGGAGCTTTGAAAATCATTTTCTGACTGCGTGCCGATTTGCTTCCCGTAACTCCATCGTTATCCCAAACTTCAAAATAATATTCAATTTCATCGCCAGGTGCAACACCCAATTCTGTCATATCCCAATAGTGAAAAAACTGATCTTGTGTAAGTGTTTTATTTACAGCAATCGGAACCCCATTGGTGGTCATCTTTTTGTATTTTTCAGTCGCGGCAGAATCGTTGTTATTGATGAAACGATAATTGAAAGAAAGTTTATTGAATCCGTAATCGTCTTTTACTTCTCCTCTGAAATAAATTCGTTTGTTGGAAGTAGAATCTTTTTTCTCAGCAACAGTAATTTGAGGATAAGCATCAGGAATCACATTTATAGCATAAGTCACAGAGTCTTTGCTTTTCAAAAACTGATTAGCAGTTGTAACAGAATAAGATTTATCGCGAAACAAACGTGTTGAATAAATAAAATTATTTTCTGAAGTAGGAGCTACAGAAAAAGAAGTATCATTAAAATTCAAACGAAGTTGCTCTGTGTTTTGTGTATTAAAATTCCAGCTGAGTTTTGTTCCAGCAGGCACAACTATATCGCCAGTATTTTTTACAACTTCATCTTTTTTATTAAGATACTTTGGATAGGCCAATGCAATATCAAAATTTAATAAGATTGGGTTAGGTAAAGCAACCAATTCATATTCCTTCGATTTAAAGCCGTCAGCAGCTAATTGAAAGGGAATATTTTTTTGAACGTTTTTAAAAATATAAGTAAAGTTGACAATGTTTTCTTTGTCGAGTTTAAATTCATTCCCATCAATCTCCACATAGATGTTATCCGGAATCTCATCACCGGTAAGCTTTACCTTAAGTTCGTAATCTTGTTGAGTGACTGTTTTTAAATCGGGATTAGTAATTACAAATTGAAAGGGGGCTTCTTTTTCGAAATATTCGCTGTGTTTTACCAATCGTTTTGTTCCATCTGTAATAATGCTTGGTGCCGCAAACAGAATAACTGTGATTGCCAAAACCGGAATCAATGCATACTTTAAATATTTTTTGTTTTCAGAAAAATCAATTGCAGAAGTAAAAGGAATGGGTTTGAGTTCCAGCGTTTTTTGATTAATACTAGCCTCTAGGAGTTGTGAGTCTGGAGTTTGGAGTTGTGAGTTTTGTTGTGACTGTAATTGCAGAACATTTAAGAGTTTGTCTTGTATACTTGAAAAGTGTCTCCCTATAATATCAGAAGCTTCTTCGTGAGAAATAATTTTTCCGAATTTGTAAAGCTTTGAAACGGGGATAGCGATGTATTTTACTAAAATGAATAGAGTTGCTAATACAAACGAGTAAAACAAAATTGTTCTTACTGCAGAATTGAAATGAGCAAAGTATTCAAGTGTTGTTGCAGAAACAAAAGATAACAAAACCAAAGCAGTACTATAAATCAGTCCGCGTAAAAGCAGATTTTTATAATACTTACGGATGAATTCATCCAGTTTTTCAATCAAATTTTGATAATTACCCGACATGCTGTTCTATAACGTTGTTTTTAGCACTTTGTTACACTCCCAAAGATAATCAATTATTACCCTTTTTTCAAGGTGGAAAGGGTTAAAATTCGTTAATGATAGAAAAGCTTTTTCTTAATAGAAAAATGCCTTAACTTTGTATCATAAAATGGATGCAGTTTAACAGAAAATCCATAATTCTAAAAAACAAAACTATGGTATCTAAAAAAGTAGAATCGGCATTAAATCAGCAAATAGAGCTAGAGGCATCATCCTCACAATATTATTTAGCAATGGCATCTTGGGCAGAAACTCAAGGGTTAGAAGGCGTTGCAGCATTTTTGTACACTCACGCGGATGAAGAGCGTATGCATATGCTAAAATTGATAAAGTATGTAAATGAGCGCGGAGGTCAAGCAATGATTCCTGCATTAAAAGCACAGCCACAAAAATTCAAATCAGTTCAATATGTATTTGAAGAAGTGTTGAAGCACGAAGTTTTGGTTTCACAGGAAATTAATAATTGTGTTGAGGTATGTTTGAAAGAAAAAGACTATACAACACACAACTTTTTACAGTGGTATGTTTCCGAACAAATTGAAGAAGAAGCATTGGCTAGAAAAATCCTAGATAAACTAAAGTTTATTGGTGGAGATAAAAGTGGCTTATATTTCTTCGATAGGGATTTAGGAGGTATTTCTGTGAATGATGGTGGAGCTGAGAAAGCTTAGATAAGAAAAGCCTCGTTGTCATTTTGTCCCGATAGCTATCGGGAGAAGCCGAGAAACGGGGCTTTTTTATTTATTCTTCTCTATTGCATCACCAATCAATTTCCCTTCAATCAAAAATCCATCGTGTCCGTATGGAGAATCAATTTCGATAAACTTTGAATTCTGAATATTTTGTGCCATTATTTTTTGTTCGTTAACCGGACAAAGGTGATCGCTCGAAATTCCAATAATGGTTGTTTTTATTTTTATGCTTTTTAAAACGTCTTCTAATTTCCCTCTATTTCGTGCAATGTTGTGTGAGTCCATCGACTTCGTTAAAATCCAATAGCTATAGGCGTTGAAACGTTTCACTAATTTTTCTCCTTGGTAATTGATGTAGGAACTTGCTTTAAAATTATCAAGTTTATGTTCATCATCCGTTTGTGTTTTTACAAATGCATCGTAATTTCTATACGTTAGCATTCCTATAGCACGAGCTGCTTTCAAGCCATTAGCCCCTGCAGTTTGATTGTGTTCTTTCCAGGTTAAATCGGTTTCAATAGCCAAACGTTGAGCTGTGTGTATGGCAATTCCCCAGGCAGATTCTTGAGCCCCTGTCGCAACCAAAACCATATTTTCAAAAATACTTGGTTCTGTCAATGCCCATTCAATTACCTGATAACCGCCCATAGAACCTCCAATGATGGTGTTTATTTTTTCTATTCCTAAATGTTTACGCAAAATAATATGTGCCTGAACCATATCACGGATGGTTACTTGTGGAAATGAACTGAAAAATGGTTTTTGTGTTTCAGGGTTGATGCTTAATGGTCCGGATGAACCATAACAAGAACCGATGATATTTGCACAAACAATAAAATGTTTAGCAGGGTCATAGGTTTTTCCTTCGCCAACTAAAGAATCCCACCAATCAGCAACATCACTGTTTGCAGTAAGTGCATGGCAAAACCAAACCACATTACTTTTATCCGCATTGATTGTTCCATAGGTATGGTAAACCACATCCAGCGTATGTAATGTTTGTCCGTTTTCCAGTTTTAGGGGTTGACGATATGTAAAAAAGTGCTTGTTCATAGACCTCACCCCCGGCCCCTCTCCTAGAAACAGGAGAGGGGTGAAGGGTATTCTGCACAAAACTAATCAAAAATATAGTTCAATTACTTACCTTTGAAATTCAAATTTATTTAGAATGAAAATAGAACTGAAACGGTTGGATGATGCTTTTCACTTTGAAGCGATAAGTGAAACAGGAAATACTGCGCAAATGGATGCGGGTGAAAATATTGGTGGGCACAATAAAGGTGTGCGACCGATGCAGATGTTGCTTATGGGATTGGGTGGTTGCAGCGCTATCGATATTGTATTGATTTTAAAAAAACAAAAACAAGTAATAGAAGATTTTACTATTAGTATAGATGGTGCTCGACAAGAAGGAAAGGAACCATCACTTTGGGAAAACATTCAAGTACATTTTAAATTTAAAGGGCAAATTGATAAAGAGAAAGCTGAAAGAGCAGTGCAGTTATCAATGGAAAAATATTGTTCAGTATCAAAAACCTTGGAAACTGCTGGAGCCAAGATAACATATAAGGTCTCCGTAAATGAATAATAGATATGAACGCAGATTTGTTATGATTTTTATGATAAAAAATGATTAACATTTTTGTCTTCTTTTTTTTAAAAAATTTCCCAAACATATTCAGGAAAAAATTTATGTTTTTAAAATCTTAACAAATCATAACATCATAATCCCGATAGCTATCGGGACTGCGTTCCTATACTAATGCCCATGAAAAAATTTGAAACAAACGCCATTCGTACACAGTCGGAAAGAACTGAGAACAGAGAGCATTCTGTGCCTTTGTATTTAACGTCTAGTTTTACTTTTGAAGATGCAGAACAAATGCGTGCGATGTTTGCGGATGAGTTGGAAGGAAATATTTATAGTCGTTTTTCCAATCCGAACTCTACAGAGTTTGTAGAAAAAATGTGTTTGATGGAAGGCGCAGAGGCTGGTTATGCAACAGCTTCAGGCATGTCAGCAATTTTTGCAAGTTTTATGGCTTTGCTAAAAAGTGGCGATCATATTTTATCAGCGAGTTCTATTTTTGGTTCAACACATACGGTTATTACAAAATTTTTACCGAAATGGGGAATTGAGCACACATATGCTGACATGAATAAACCTGAAACTTGGGAGAAGCTGATTCAAAAAAACACGAAAATGATTTTTGTTGAAACACCTTCTAATCCTGGTTTAGATATTATTGATTTAGAGTGGTTGGGAAATTTAGCAAACAAACATAATATTATATTGAATGTGGATAATTGTTTTGCAACACCATTTTTGCAACAACCAATAAAATATGGAGCTCATTTGGTAACACATTCGGCAACAAAATATTTGGATGGACAAGGAAGAGTGCTTGGTGGTATAGTAGTAGGAAAAAAAGAATTAATAAAAGAGATTCATACATTTTGCAGAAGTACCGGTCCGGCATTGTCCCCTTTCAATGCCTGGACGCTTTCAAAAAGTTTGGAAACTTTGGCAATACGTATGGAGCGTCATTGTCAGAATGCACATAAGTTAGCAGGTTTGCTAGAAAATCATCCCGATGTTTTGCAAGTTCGTTACCCGTTTTTATTATCTCACCCACAATTTGAAATTGCAAAAAAGCAAATGAGCATGGGTGGTGGAATAGTTACGTTTGAAATTAAAGGAGGCATAGAAAGAGGAAGAAGATTTTTGGATGCGCTTCAAATGTGTTCACTCACTGCAAATTTAGGTGATACCAGAACCATTGCAACGCATCCTGCATCTACAACGCATGCGAAGTTAACAGAAGAAGAAAGAAAAGAAGTTGGAATTACTCCAGGAATGGTAAGGATATCGGTTGGTTTGGAAAACATTATTGATATAGTTGCTGATATTGAGCAGGCGTTGGAGAAATCGCGATGAGCGGTATGTGATGGAACACAGATTTAACGGATAAAACGGATTTGCACAGATTTTTTTATTATCAGTTTTTGTGTTTACGCGGATTTTTATTGTCTTCGACAATCTGGATTAGAGCATGAAAAAGAAATCCGCCTTCATCCGTTTTATCCGCATCATCAGTGTTCCATTCTACAATTTCAAGCCAATAAACAGTACGTCATCAATTTGATCATAGCCGCCTTTCCAGTCGTTGAAATATTTTTCAATAATCATTTCTTGTTTGGAGATTGGTAATGTCTGAATTTGTTCGAGCACACTCCTCACGTTTGAAATTTTTATTTTCTTTCCATCATCGCCACCAAACTGATCAGGGTAACCATCAGTAAATAAATACAAGGTGTCACCCTTAGAAAGTTGAATGTCTTTTGTTTCGTATTGTTGCGTTTCGGTGCTTTCTTTTTTCAGTACCACTAATTCTTTGTCTTTGGAAATAATTACAGGTCGTTTAGTAGAAGCAATTCTAACAAAATGTGTTTTTAAATTTACTTCACAAATGACAACATCTACTCCGTCTTGTGTTTGATGTGTTTCACTATCTGTTTGTTTTAATAAAATTTTAATTTCTTCATCCAATAGAGCAAGAGCAAATGCGGGAGAATCAATTCCTTTGCGAGAAACAATCTCTTTTAATAAAGTACTTCCAATCATACTCATGAAGGCCCCTGGAACACCATGACCGGTTGCATCTGCACAAACAATAATTAAAAAATCTCCAAATTTATCAAACCAATAAAAATCCCCACTCACAATATCTCTAGGTTGAAAAAAGATAAACGATTCAGGAACAATTTTTCTCAATGATACCATCTCTGGCAAAATAGCATCTTGAATTCGTTTTGCATATCTAATACTATCTGTAATGTCTTTATTTTTTTTCTCAATTTCCTCTTTCTGAAAAATCACTTCACGTGTTTTTTCATTCAGAGCTTTTTGTAATTCCAATTCGAATTTTCTGTGATTTCGTTCTCTGATTTTTATAACAAGATAAAATCCATATATAATGATAGCAATGCACAAGATAATAAACCAAGCCTTCTTCCAAATTGGATCGGCAATTACAATTTTAATTTTGAAAGGGGATTGATTACTAACGCCATCATTATTAAATGCACGCAATAAAAAAGTATATTCTCCATCACTTAATTTTCCATATTGTGCAAAAGCATTGTTTGTTTTGTCCGACCAATCAACATCATACCCTTCTAGCTTATATTGAAATTGAATGTGGGTACTTGATTTAAATGTGATTCCGACAAAATCAATTCGCAATCTATAATTGTCATAAGGCAAAATGGTATCACGTGTGTAGTCAACTTCTTTGTCGTTTATTTTAAAAGAGGTAACATTTACAATAGGAGGGATTAAGTTTTTTACGTCTTTGTGAGGATCAAACTTTGCACATCCCAAAGTAGTTCCAAACCAAGTATAACCTTCAAAATCTGTGAATGAGGATGTTAAATTGCAATCTCCTAATATTCCTTCGTTTTTATCAAAAACATCTATTTCGTTTTTTTCAGTTTTAATTCTACTCAAGCCTAAGCGATGCCCAATCCAAATATTATTTGAGCCATCTTTAACAATGCTGTAACAGTAATTAGATTTCAGCCCGTTTTCAACAGTATATTTACTGATAACATTGTCTTTAATTTTAAACACACCATTTCCCATGGTCGCCACCCAAATATTTTTTTTGTCATCCTCTAATATTCCTGAAACGTTTATCAAATCGCTACCATTAAAAATCAAAATATTTTTTATATCATTTTCCGAATCGATATATGAAATATAATTGCTGTGTGTAGCTACCCACAATTTGTTGTTAGATCCTAAAACAATTTGATTAATATTGTTATGAGTTAACCCACTTTCAGTAGTGAAGTGAATATTAATTTTAGGTTTTAGTTTGAAAATCCCCCCTTTTGTTGCAATCCATAATGCTTCACCATTACCAGTAATATAATTTATTGATTTGCAAAGCTGGTCTTCGCTTAATGCAATTTTAGTAAACGATTTTTTTTCAATATTCATTCTGAAAGCACCGTATTTATCAGTTCCAACTATTAAACTATTTGAATCTGCTTTAAATATCGAAGTAACTTTATCGTCTACAAATCCATTGCTATTGTTAAAAAATTCCCACTTTGTTTTTGATCCAATATCCATTTTAATAAGTCCGTTTTCCCCACCAAACCACTTTGCTTTTTCGTCAATGCAAATTGCAGTAATACTATTACTATAGCGCTTATCAAGATGAGAATAAAATGTAAAACAATTATCCTGCAACTTCACGAGTCCTGTTCCGTATGTTCCAACCCAGATGTTTCCTTCATGATCAGCGTATATACATTTTGTATATTTATTTCCCAATTCACTTTCTTCGGAAAATTGTACGAATTCTTCAAACTTTAAAGAACTGGATGACAGTATCAATTTAACAACACCACTTCCAAATGTTGCCAACCATAAGTTTGATAGCTTGTCTTCATGCACATCTTGAACATTTGAAAACTTTACCGACAAATTATTTCCGATAGGTGATGCTTTAAAACTATTTTTATCGGAAGACGAAGGCGTTAACAAAAACAAGCCTTCATCTTCGGTACCAATCCAAAAGCTTCCGGAATTATTTTTTTTGATGATACATTGAATTTTTGTTTCGGGGATTTGTTCAATTAATTTTGAGAAAACAAGTTTTCGTTTATCGGATGTAATATCATATAACATCAATCCTTCGGCCGTACCAACAAGTAATTGATTGTTTTTTATTTGTGCAATGGAGAATATTGTAAATTGATTAAACTCCATTTTAAAAACATCTACTTCAAATGCTTTGCTTATTCTAAAAATTCCATCGTTTTGAGTTGCACACCAAACGCCCCCTTTTTCATCGGAAACAATAGAGGTAACCGGACTTTTAGAAAAACCACTTGTGTTTATTACTTTAAATGTTTTTCCGTCATAAAAAGTAATTCCTCCTTGGTTGTGTCCAATCCACAAGTTGCGAGCATTGTCTTTAAAGCTTGCTGTTACGAAATTTTCGGCAAAGCCATCAGAAGCATAATAAGATTTAAAACTAATTCCATCAAATTTACATGCTCCGTCACCCGTTCCTGCCCAGAGGTATCCTTTTTTATCTTGATTTACTGAATAAACATAGGGTTGAGTTATACCGTTGTCGACACCATATATTTTTATTTGATATGCTTGGGAAAATGCACCGGACTGAACAAAAAGCGCTCCTAAAAAACTTAAGTATGTAATAAATAATTTTTTCAAAAGCGTAAGATATTAATCTTAATACGGAGTAGTTTTTTTCTTTTGTTCGAATTGTATTTTACTATTTCTTTGTGGCGCACCACCTATCGGAACTGTATATATTGGTAATAAGTTTCCATATTGATTAGTAACATACAACGTTACGTTATTGTTTTTAATAGGAACTTTTTTATTTTTAATAAACTGAACATCTAGAGTTGTTTTCTTTTCTTTTTCAACAATTAGATGAGTAGTGTTTTCCCAAACATTATCTCCAGAGGCTTTGCTAAGTTCGCCTTTTTTTACCATTGATACAATATTTACAGCGCCATCATTGTCAAAATCAAAGTTGGATACTCTCACTGAATATACATTTTGTTCGATGTAGGGATAAAGGTGAGCAACATCTTTTTGGGAGTCGGACAAACGGAAGGTATATTCAAAGGTAAACGCGTTACCTCCTTCAATAGCCTTGTTTTCAGTAGGAGAAGAACTTAAAAAATATTTGTATAAATTTCCATCATCTCCACTTATTCCTTCTGCAATTACTTTGAAAATGTATCCTCCGTATTCAGTAACCAACTCTCCTTCGGTAGGATTAAATGGGCCGAAAGTATACCATTCGCCATCATATACTTCGCTGCTTATAAAAGTTTTAGTTGCTAATAAATTTCCGCTTTTATATTTTCCTGCTGGATCTTTTAATCGTACATCTTTACATGTAAACGATTCTTTCCCTCCATAAACAGAAAATTTAGTTTTAGTATTATACTCTCCTTTTTTTTCATCAAACTCTGCACTAGTTTCGGCATCAAAAACACGAATATAAATTGGTTTGACTTGAAATTTAGGGATTACGAAAAAGTAAGTTTGAGAAAAATCATCATCACCCCAAGACTTTTCTCCTTCTTTACCAAAAGTCACTAAAAAAGGAATATTTTCTTCCACTGCGGGAACCTGTTGAGAAAACCCAGGAGTAGTAAAAAGCTGAAGTACTATAATGATTCGTAAGATGCTTTTCATATATCGTAAAGATATTCAAGTTTTTAGATACGCCCACATAATTTGGACAAGTCACAAAAAATGAACGACAAAGCTTGTTTCGATAAGTATAAGTATGGTTTTAAAAGCATTTTTGCCCTATTTCAGGGCATTTATTTTCTCCAAAAGAGCTTCTGTTTCTTTGGGATCGGCACCAGTTTCTTTTGCTTTTTCAATAGCTTTTTTTGCCATTGACTGTGCATCTGATTTTTTTCCTAGTTTAAATAATAATGCAGCATTTGTGTCATAAAATGCCCAATCTGGATACAATTCAATTGATTTTTTTGACCATTCAACTGCATTTTCTAGCATTTTTTTGTCATCAATGCTTTCGTAAAACGACCATGCATAACTGTTCAATTCTCCCGGATTTGGAGCATCGCATTTAGAAATGTATTCGGAAACAGTATATGCATATTTAGCCCAGTCTTGTGATTCCTGATATATTGAAATATCAGATTTTAGTAAAATTTTTTCAGCCTCTTTCGTTTTTGATTTTTTTAGTTTTGATTTTATTAATTCATGTTCAGTCATGTTTTTATTTTGCAAGGTAGTCCATAAGCCATTTGCATAAATTTGATTTATCTTACTTTCAACCGAATCTGCGTTAATTAATTTGGAAAATCTCTCTTTATTTGTTTCAAGAGACTTAAAAACGTTAGAATTGTAATCATTTACATGTTTATAAATAATATCCCAATTCCCTCTTGAAAATAAATCACTTTCTTTTAGTGAAGCAAAATAATTATTCATTTCTAAATCAAAAGATTGACAAGCTCTATCAAGTTTGGAAAAATATTCAGCAGCAGTTTTTGTATCAACTTTCCCTGTTCCAAAATTAGCCACAGTTGTTGCTAATTGCTTGTTTGGCGACAAAGCATCTTCTCCATCAGCAATAAATGATTTAACAGGTCCGGCTCCACACACCCTGTGCATTTGTGCGCCATCGCTGTTCAAATATAATATTGTTGGATATGCATGTATTCCATATTTTTTTGCAATTTCAATTCCTTCTCCATTTTCCATATCAATTTTTGCATTCACAAAATTTTTGTTGTAGAAATCGGCAGCGGTATCGTTTGTAAAAATATTTTTTGCCATCCATTTACATGGTCCACACCAAGTGGTGTAGCAATCAATGAAAATCATTTTATTTTCTTTTTTGGCTTTTGCAAGAAGTTCTGCAAATGTCCCGTGTTCAAATTCTATGCTGCGATTTTGCGCGAAAGAAATTCCTACAACAAATGTTGCCAGAAATAAAATTGAGAAATGTTTTTTCATGGTATTATGTTTTTATAATGATAAAGATACTACTTACTTAGCTCCAAATCCAAAGAAAAATTTTCAGGATTTTTGCCTTTAATGTTTTTATAGAAATCCATAATTTGTTTCATGTCT
Organism: Bacteroidota bacterium; assembly: GCA_005772895.1. Taxonomy (GTDB): domain Bacteria; phylum Bacteroidota; class Bacteroidia; order 2-12-FULL-35-15; family 2-12-FULL-35-15; genus 2-12-FULL-35-15. The sequence goes on from SXIH01000054.1 coordinate 34,044, forward strand.
GCCTTAAAATCACCGCTTGGATAAATGATTTTATCTACCCCACAGGTTTTTGTTTCATAATTGATAAATGCTAATGCAATTGGAACATTAGCTTTAAGAGCCACATAATAAAATCCTGTTTTCCATTTTTCAACTCTCGACCGTGTTCCTTCAGGTGTAATTACCAAGCGCAATTCATCATGTTTTTCAAACAAGTCTGCTATAGCATCCACGGAATTTTTCTTTTCATCAATGGAATTTTTTTTACTTCTATCAATTGGCAGTGCTCCCAGAGAAAACATTAATTTTTTTAAAGGGAAGCGAATCCATTCTTTTTTGATTACAAAGCGTTGATTTAGCTTCATAACACTAACTGCACCCATCCCAAAAATGAAATCCCAATTACTCGTATGGGGAGCAACTACTATTACGCATTTTTTTATGTCGTTTGAAAGATAGTGAGAAACCTTCCAACCGAAAAGCTTATATATTAGTTTGAACATAAGTGGTTTTGTTATTACGAATATAGGGAAATTATATCTACTATAATCCTCTTGTATAGTTCGTCATGCCCAGCTGCGACAAGGCATCTCCCCGTAACAAGCAGATCCCGTGTCGCGGCACGGGATGACAGTTGAGAAAATGATTAAGCTCTGAAAGCGCAATACTGTTGAGCAAAAACCAAATTTTTAACGTATCTTCGTGAAAATAAAAATAAAAAATTTTGAAGTTCAACGATTTTAATTTTGAAGCAAACTTACAAGAGGGGTTAGATTCAATGGGGTTTGAAACTCCTACGCCAATTCAAGAACAGGCGATTCCAATTATTTTAGCTGGGAAGGATTTGATTGGTTGTGCACAAACAGGAACGGGCAAAACAGCAGCATTCGTACTTCCTATACTAGATAAAATTTCTAAAAACCCAAGCGATAAAACGGATACATTAATTATAGTTCCTACAAGAGAGCTTGCACTACAAATTGATCAGGCATTACAAGGATTTTCTTATTTCACATCGGTTAGTTCATTAGCAATTTATGGTGGAAGCGATGGAAGTGTATTTGAAAAAGAAAGACGTGCGCTGACAGAGGGAGCAAATGTGATTATAGCAACTCCCGGAAGATTGATGGCACACTTGAATATGGGTTATGTTAAGCTGGATAGTTTAAAACATTTGATTTTAGATGAAGCAGATAGAATGTTGGATATGGGTTTTGTGGATGATATTTTAAAGATTACTACCTATTTGCCAAAAGAGCGACAAACATTAATGTTTTCAGCTACCATGGCTCCTAAAATCAGAGCACTTGCAACTAAATTGTTAAAGAACCCAGAACAAATTAGCATTTCACTTGCTAAACCTGCTGAAGGTGTTGTTCAGGGCGCTTATTTAGTATACGATACTCAGAAAAACAATCTTATAAAATCATTGCTCGAAGGAAAAGATTTGAGCAGCGTTATCATTTTTGTTTCTACTAAAATAAAAGTGAAAGAACTTGAACGTGATTTAATAAAAGCGGGACTAAAAGCAAAAGCAATTCATTCGGATTTGGAACAACCTGAGCGTGAAGAAGTATTAAGAAATTTCAGAAGCAAAAAACTTCAAATATTGGTTGCAACAGATATTCTTTCCAGAGGAATTGATATTGAAGATATAGGTTTAGTAATTAATTATGATGTTCCAGGTGAGCCTGCAGATTATATTCATCGAATAGGAAGAACTGCACGAGCTGCATCTACTGGTATTGCTTTGACATTTATTAATGAATACGATCAACAAAAATTCCAACAAATAGAAACCTTGATTGCTGCTACTGTGAATAAAATTCCTTTGCCCGAAGGGTTTGCAGCTGGACCGCAGTACAATCCTGATTTAAAAATAAAAAAACCTTTTTCTGGAAAAAAGAAACCACATTTCAATAAAGACAGAAGGCCAGCTAGGAAATAACTTCTGTTTTATACTCCATCAATTACTAATTTTACTAGCCTTTATTCTTGACTAATAGTGAATCATTTCGTTACTTAGTTACATATTAATATCTAAAACCTAAAGCCGATGAAAAAAATTTACATTCTAATGATTGCTTTTCTACTGAGTTTTTCGGTTAGCAAAGCGCAAACAACACTTACTACAGCAGTAGATTTTACAGTTACTGATTTAGATGGTAACTCACACAATCTATTTTCTATTTTAGCTGCAGGTAAATATGTTTGTTTGGATTTTTTCTTTACAACATGCGGTCCTTGCCAAGCAACATGTCCGTATTTTAAAGAAACATTTACTAACTATGGTTGCAATACACAAGATGTGTATTTCATGTCCATTGACCAGGGAAACACCAATGCACAATGTGTTGCTTATGAAACAACTTATTTAGGAGGCCCTCCGGGTTACCCAACAATAAGTGGAAATGATGGTGGTGGAAATGCTGTTGTAACAGCTTACGGAATTTCTGCATTCCCAACGTATATTTTAATTGCACCAAGTCATACCATTGTTGAACAAGATATGTGGCCAATAAGCAGTGCTGCAAATTTCGACACTTATTTTTCAGCAAATTCTTTAACATACAAAGCTTGTTTATCTGGAATTACAGAAGAAAATTTAGCAAGCAGCATTTCAGTTTTCCCAAATCCTGCAGTAAACAGTATTACTATCGAAACATCAAATAGTGAAAAAGTTTCTTCAGTAAAAGTTTTTGATGTTTTAGGAAAAGAACTAATGAATCAAGTTGTAAACGGAGTAGAGCGTATGGACTTAAACATTTCTGAATTAGAAAAAGGAATGTACTATATGGAAATTACTACAGCAACAGGAACTGCGGTAAAGAAATTTAATAAAGCATAGACCTCATCCGTCACGCTTATAACGAGACACCTTCTCCAGTTGGAGAAGGATAAAAAAAATCCCGCTTCGTAATTTACGGAGCGGGATTTTTTTATTTCACTTTCGCCAATTTAGGATACATTTTTTCTCTCATTGCTTTCACTCCTTCATCAACAATGTATTCATCGTAGGTCATTCGTTTATCAATGATTCCGTTTGGAGT
>SXIH01000055.1 GCA_005772895.1 Bacteroidota bacterium
AAAAAATAAAGGAAGCAAGAACAGAGGAGGAGCTGGGGCAATTTCAAAAAATTATAAATCACCCATTAATGCTTTCTGTTTCTAATGCAAAAAGTTTTGATTCGAAATATTGCTTTTATCAAACACATTTAATTTATAATCACGCAAAGGGCGATAATCAAGCATGTTTGGAAATTGCACAAAAACAAATGGAATTGCTGGAACAGTTTCCTCAAAAAATTGAAGAAACACCAAAAGTTTATGTAACTGTACTTAATAATATTTTGTTGTGTCAAATACATACACACAACTATAAAAACTTCGATTTAACACTTACAAAACTAAGAGCATTTCCATTAAAATCATTAAGTATTGAAGTAAACCGCTTTGTGAATTCGTATATTTTCGAAATGGTGATGTATCTTGATACAGGCGATTTTAGTAAAAGCGCTGCTATCAGAGAAGATATTGTAGGTGGATTAAAAAAGTACAGCGACAAGACTACAGCCATTGAAGAAATAACCTTATTGTATAATTTATTTTATTCATATTTCGGAACAGGAGAGTATTCAAAAGCATTAAAAATCATCAATAAATTATTAAATGAATATGAAAAAGAGTTGCGTTATGATATTCAAAGTGCAGTAAGGATTTTAAATTTAATTCTTCATTATGAATTGGAGAATGGTCGTTTATTAGAGTATAATTCTATATCTGCCTACCGCTTTCTATATAAAAGTAAGCGGTTGTATAAATTAGAAAAAGTTATTTTGGATTTTTTCAGAAAAAAAATGCATCAAAATTATACTCCGAAGGATCAGATTGAATCGTTTGTTGAATTGAGGAAAAAATTTGTTGAATTAACAGAAGACCAATACGAAAAGAAAGCTTTTGAGTATTTTGATTATATTTCCTGGTTAGATGCTCATATTGAAAAAAAATCTTTCGAAGAAGTTGTTAAAGAGAAGTTCAAAACAAAACACCTTGAGAAAGTAGAGAAAAATAAAGGAAACAAAAAACAATAAACCCCGAAACCTATTCGGGGTTTATTGTTTTTATATTTTATGAGGAATTATTTTTTTATCAATTTAACTACTGAGTGGCCTTCATGAGTTTGAATATTCACAAAATAAACTCCACAGGGATATTCATTTATTATAACTTCTACTATTTGTATTTCAGAATATAAATCAGAGAAAACGGTATTCCCTAAAACAGAATAAACCTCAATTTTTACAGCAGAATATTTTTTCCCTAAATCAATTGAAAAAAATCCTTCGGTAGGATTAGGATAAACTAAAATGCTGGCATTTGAAATATCTGAAATAGATGTAGTAATTGACTGATCCATTTTGTGTACAAAATTATCAGATGTTCCGGAAGAAGTTATTGTATATGTTCCGGCACCCGGATCACAGTCTGCTGTCCCTTCAAATACTCCTGTTGTATGTATGTTCCCGGAACCATCAACAAAAATTGAATAAGCTTCATCGCTATTGCTTCCACCAAAAGCGGCAGAAAGGAGATAATTTCCAGCTGCATCAAGTTTTTGAACAAACACATCATTTCCTCCTGCAGAAATTAAATTTGCAGTCCCTGTTCCGGGATTAAAATCTACAGTTCCGGAAAATCTACCGGTAGTAAAAACAGAAGACGAAGCAAAACAAATATCATATCCTTTATCATCGCTACCTGCTCCCATTTGTTTAGCCCAACCAAAATTTCCTATAACATCAAGTTTGCTAACATAAATATCTTTTAATCCGGCAGAAGTAAAACTGGTTGTTCCTGCTCCCGGATCAAAATCTACAATTGCAGAAAATTCTCCGGTTGAATAAACATTTCCGCTTGCATCTGTAACTACAGAATTTCCGATATCATCCGCTGCTCCACCAAATTGTTTTACCCAAGTATGATTTCCTGAGGCGTCAAGTTTACTTACGAAAATATCTTTTAGTCCATTTGTTGTTAAATTAGCAACAGCTAATCCCGGATCGAAATCACAAATCACTTCAAAGTAGCCTGTTGTAATTACGTTTCCTGAACCATCTACAGCAATTGCATTTCCTTGTTCAGCTCCAGCTCCTCCAAAACTTTTTGCCCAAACAAAAGCTCCAGCATTATCTAATTTTTGTACAAATGCATCATTTCCTCCTGCAGAAGTTAAAGTTGCTGTTCCTGCACCGGGATTAAAATCACCTGAGCCTTGAAACTTTCCTGTTGTATAAATATTCCCGCTTGCATCAATAGTTAATCCATATCCTTCTTCTGAATCCACTCCGCCCATTAATTTTACCCATAAAAATGTTCCGGCACTGCTTAGTTTTTCCACAAAAGCATCATAACTTCCACTTGGAGTGATAACATTTACTGTGCTTGTGCCCGGATCCATATCAGCCATTGTGCAAACCATACCTGTTATGTAAATATTTCCTGCGGCATCAAGAGCAATAGCATTCCCATTTTCATCGGCAACGCCACCCATTCTGCCGGCCCAAACAAAGTTTCCAGAAGCGTCTAATTTTTGAACATAGATGTCGGAGTTTCCTGCTGATGTTAGATTGAATGTTCCGGCACCCGGATCAAAATCCATTGTTCCCCAAAAGTATCCTGTTGTGTATACATTCCCGGAAGCGTCAACAGCAACCGATGCACTTGATTCTCCCAAGCTATTGTTTCCAAAACCTTTTGCCCAAAGCAAAGTTTGAGAATAAACGAACGGGGAAAGAAAAATAAAAGTAAAAATGGCAAGAGTAGTTTTTAGTTTCATAGATTTATTTTTTAAAGTGTTAGAAAACATATTTTTTAAAAATTAAACAGCACAATTCCATCAACCCATTTAAAACAAGTTGAATTTGAAAAAATCAGAATTTGAAAATTATTTTTTACTCAGCTTTGCCGCCAAATGAAATGTGCAATCCAAGATTGACACCAATCGAACTAAATGGCATAAAAAATTTAGTGGATTGATCCGGTTGATTCACATTTGGTGGTGATGAACTATTATAAGTATAGCTATCTACAAACTCAATTTCTTTATCATAGGTATCCATAGATGCCATTTGATCCACTCCATCAACAGTATATTTTGTCATAGAGCCTTTTTTCATTGCAAAGTTCTGATAGTTACCAGCAACTTCTCCAAAAATTCCAATTTTATCGTTCACCATAAAATTTACGCCAATAGCACCATGGAAACCAAGACTCATTCCACCATAATATTCCCAGCTTTCATCTGTTACAGTTGATGTTCCTGAAGAGGTGCTTTCAGTATGAGTATCATCATATACCCTTCCACCAACACCCATTATTAATCCCGCTTTCATAAATGGTTGTAATTTTTTTTCACCTGCTGTCATTCGTATAGTAGGCACAAGTCGGATCATTCTTCCTTTCCAAGTCATTTCAGTTTTTGAACTGCTCGGGAAAGTAGAAGTGTTAATGTTTTCATCTGTAAAAACATTTTTGCTACCAATTAAGTAACCAATTCCCAATTCAGCACCGATATTTTTGTTGAACATGTAACCAGCATATAAACCGGTATTAATTCCTTTTCCCAAAGAAAATGGATGAGATGTAACTGTTTGTGAAGTAGAGGTAGTAGTAACAGTTGTTTTATAATCATCAAAAAAGCTTTGTTTGCCAGCGGCAAAACCATACCCACCTCCAATGCCCATATAAACACCTTGTGCTTGAACGGATGAAATAGAAAGTGCTCCAACTAAAATGCTTGAAAAAATTAAATGTTTTGTTTTCATAAAATTTGGGAGTTTTAGTTTATAAATATTTATTTTTTGTTTTAATTGAGATTTATTTTTTATTGTTTAATAAAAACTTTACCAACATTAATTGCTGAAGTTTTACTTTCGCTATTGTCGCCCACTATCCATAAAAATTCTCCATCAATATCATAATCAATAAAATAATGATCTTCTTTTGCGATAGGTGCTATCCATAGAAAATCTGCTTTCTTTTGACGGTAGTGCATTTGACCATCTCTGATAATTAACTTTGCTTTTTTCTTGGTCGTTAGTGTAACTACATTGTGAGGATGAACAAACATAAATCCACAAAGCGTAACTTCTCCATTGTCTTTATCAATGACCAATTTACAACCGGTTGGATTTTTTGTAGAAGTGCTATCGATTTCTATCCAGGTTCCTTCAATGGATGGCTCAAATAAATCACCTTGACATCCGGATAGAAAAATGCAACATAAAAAAAGGGGCAGAAAGATTGCTTTTAGTAGTTGTATTTTCATTTTTTTCAGACTTTATTTATAAGCAGTTAAATAATGTAAAGGGGAGATAAGCCTTGTTTCAAAAGGAAACAAAAAACAATAGCTCTAAACCAAATTGGCTTATCTGCCCAAAATATTTTTAAAATAAATGAGTAATCGAAGAAAATGATTTTTATCTGAAGGATAATTTTCCTTGCTGGATAATTGTGTTTTTGTTGTCCGAAATTTTGTATATATATAATCCGGAGCTTATTTTATCTCTATCAAAAACAATTTCATTTTTCACAATACTTGAATTAAATATTTCACGTCCTGTTAAATCATATACAACAAACGAATATATTTCTCCATTCTTTGAATAATCAATCACGCTGTTTTTTATAAATAAATGATTTTGTACAGGATTTGGATATAAAACAAATTCTCCTTTTTCAAATTCCATATTTGTTGCTGAAATAAAAGAAGCAGGACTTGGAATCCATTCGGCAATAAATGGAGTTGCATTTCCACCAGCTACAGGGAATAAACCACCGGCATATAAAGTGTCGTGCAGAGTTGCTAATGCCAAAACAGTATTGTTAGTTCCTGAACCTAAAGTTGTCCAGGTTACACCATCCCATTTCCCAATATAACTTGCAGGTGCCAATCCAAGTGAATCTAAATTACCCCCTACAATTAGTTCATTATTAAATGTGGTGAATGTACATACAGTTGTTGCTCCTGTATAACTACTTGCTCCGCCACCAACGTCTGACCAAATTGTTCCATTCCATTTTGCAATATGATTTACAGGAGTTGCACCTGCTGTTGTAAATGTTCCACCTGCATAAAGGTCACCGTTGTATTCAGTTAAAGTACTTACTGTTGTAGCACCGGTATAAAATACTCCGCCACCAACATCCGACCAAGAAGTACCGTCCCACTTAGCAATATTTTTTACAACAACTCCACCAGCATCAGTAAACGAACCTCCAACATACAAATCTGTTCCGTAAACACACAATGAAAATACTGGACCATTTGTTCCAGTTGTTAATGGTTGCCAGTTTGTTCCGTCCCAACGTGCAATATTATTTACCGTTGTTCCACCTGAATTATTAAATGTTCCACCTGCATAAATATCTCCATTGTATTTTGTCAGTGTACTAACAGTTGTAGCACCGGTATATTCTAAGCCAGAACCCAATGGTGACCATACTAATCCATTCCAGCGTGCAATATTTTTTGAAAGTACACCTCCAATATTTGTAAAGGTTCCTCCCGCAACAAGATCAGTCCCATCCATTAATAATGACGATATACCAGCTCCCGAAACAATTCCTCCGCCAACCGGAGCCCAGGTAGATCCATCCCATTTAGCAATATCAATTGCGGGAATCCCACCAGCTTGGGTAAATACACCACCGGCATATAAAAAATCATTTGTTGTATCAGTTACCAGCGACTGAACAGGCGAGTTCATGCCCGTTCCCACATTGCTCCATGAATATTGGGCAAAGGAACTCGATTGGATTAGAATCGCTGCAACTATTAGGGAGTATAGTTTTTTCATTTTAATTTATTCTTTGTTTACTTTTTTATACGTCAAATTTATAGAAACGTAAGCAGTATATGGCATCAAAAATAATTAATTATTCATTTCCCAACGCGACTATATTTACATAAATATTTGATAGTCAATACATTAATAAAAATAATTTACAAAACCCAAACAATGATTGGGGAAATTTATTTAGTGAAATCAAGGAAGTTCAATGAAAGAATAGGAATGAATTATAGGTGAGGGTTTTTAGGCGATGAAAGAAAATATTATTTCTTTTTTTTGTGGTCACTTTTTTTCTTAATGAATTGCTCGTCAAAGTCAAACAATTCCTTTGGCTCAACTTCAAGAGCGAGAGCAATTACAAACATAGTACTAACACTTGGATTTAGTTTTCCCCGTTCAATCCTCCCAACCTGACTGACAGCTATTCCGGCTTTATGGGCTACGTCTTCCTGGGTCATTTTTTTTTCCTTACGCACATCGCGTAAACGATCCCCAATGTAGAGTAAAATGATAGGCTTTTTTATATACGGCATAGACAAATGTTACTCTTTAAGTTGTATCTCAAAAGAGCAGATTTGCTCTATTCAAAAAAATGTTTTATTATTGATGTTGCATTGGCTATATGGAAAAAAATAAAAGGTTGAAATCGTTTAATAGAGTAATGCTAATCGATGATAATTTTATTGACAATTTTGTGCATAAAAAATTATTGGAGAGTTTAAAAATTTCAAATAATACTACCGAATTTACAAGCGCCCCCAAAGCAATAGAGTACTTAAAGCTATTCAATTGTTTTGCTATTCAACCAAACAAAAATCACATTGACCTTATTCTTTTAGATATAAATATGCCCGAAATGGATGGCTGGGGCTTTATCGAAGAATATAAAAAAGCTTGCAACAATGAAAAGTCGAAAACGATTATTATTGTTTTATCAAGCTCAGCAAATAAAGTGGATATTGAAAGAAGCCAAGACGAACAATTTTTAAGTGGATTTATTCAAAAGCCACTTACAATGGAGAAATTGTCAAATTGTTTAGAATCAATTGGACCTACAAAGGAATAATTCATTTATTAGCAGCTACCCTAACACTCTGATCTGTCAAAAAAGCTTTTGTTCCTGCTTTAATATTTTTTTCTTTCATGGATAATTTAAATCCATCGAGTTTTGTTAAATATTCTTGGGCTTTTGTAAAATCTTCTAACCAAACATAAGCTTCTGATAAATCCATCAACAAACATTCTGTTACATCTTCATCTATCCGGGCTTTTTTATTGCTTGGGTTGCTTTCTTTCATAGCCGTTTCCCATGTAGTAACTGCTTTTTGTAAATAATCTTTTCCTTGTCCGCTTGTTTCTTTTTTCCCAATTATCGCATAAGCATTTTTAGCATTGCTTAGCGCATCTTTGAAATCGTCATATTGCTTTTTTTCATTTACATATCCAACAACTACACTTCTGGATTGTTGAACATATCCATAATTATTGTTTATCATTTCGTTGATGGATTTTAAATTGTCGATCACAATTTTTTCCTGAGTATTGCTAATTTCTGTTGCTTGAGCCGATTTCCAGTAGTTATCTAAATCTGTTTGATTTGCAAAAAACTTGGAGGAATAAGTTGTGAAACCAAGCGATGGACCATAAGCTTCATCCATCAAAAATTTTCCATCAGGTTGAATTATTTTTAGTTTAACTATATGACGGTAATTGAATTGGTAAACAAATACAGTTGAATCAACGGTTTTCCCATCACCTCTTTTTATTTGTTTTTTCTGAGTAGTACTTTTTGCTTCATCCTTTTCAAAACCGGATAAATTCATTTGTATAATCAAAGCTTTTTCCGGAAGTTTGGTAAAGCCTTCCAATTTAATATATGTAGAGGCAAGTAAATCGGGATTGAAAGTTTTTTCTATAACAGTTTCATTTGCTGTAGCTTTTGTTGGGACAACAGATGCGGGCATTTGCGGGCGGGGAGTTACAGCTTGCTGTTGAGGTGTTAAACGGAACCAAACATTTAAACTGTTTTCATAAGAAAGCGAATCTTGATTTCGTTTTATCCAATATTGTTTTAAAGCTTGTTGATAATCAGCTTCTGCTTTTGCAGCGGCATTTTGATTTTCAACTTTTTGTTGCTCAACTTTTGCTAAATAGTCGGCAATAATTAATGGCTGATAGTTCACCACATCTTTGCTCACTGGCTTAAGTGGCAATCTTGTATAATCCACTTTTATGGTTGAATAGTCGATGTTTTGAGCAATTGCCGTAAAACTAAAAAGGAGAAATAGTGCGAGAGTAATTTTTTTATGCATAATGTTTAGTTTTCGATAAGAATACAATTTGTTTGCCAAAAATAAAGTTAGTAATTATTGATTTACAAAAAACATTATTTCTTCAGTTTCGTTTGGAAGAAGAATCATTTTTTGAAAGCGAAGCCCCAGCTTTTCTAACAGAGCGATAGAGCTTTTATTGTTTGAATTGGTTATTCCGGCAATGGTTGTTATTTCTAAGGTTTTTTGAGCATATTCCATTACAGCTGAAGCAGATTCATATCCGTAACCTTTGCCTTCATATTGTGGCAAAAATGCAAATCCAATGTCTACGTGTTCTAAAAAATCGCGCTTCACAATTCCGCAGATTCCAATAGGTGTATTATTTTCTTTTAGCTTGGTCAAATAAAATCCAAAGCCAAAAGTTTTATACCCCGGAATGAATCTGTTGACAATATATTTTTTTGCGTCTTCTGTGGAATGCAAATTTCTGTCGCCAATAAATTTTAACCAGGAAGGGGTGTTGAGTAATTCCAAAATAAATGGAGCATCCTCTTCACAAATTTCCCTAAGCTCTAGTCGTGATGTAGAAATAATACTCATATTTATTGTTCAATTACTTTTAGAGAAGGATTGTGAAACAATGCTTTTGGAAAAGGAAGTGATTGTCCACTATCAATAATTAATACATCAAGCAGATTAATATTTTTTAAACACTGAGGAAAAAATCCCATTGAACCACTATAAGCAACATCCAACTCTTTTAAATTAACCATACTGCAAATAGCAGAAGGGAATTCCATTAATTCGTTTCTGCCTAAATAAAAATATTTCATGTTCACCAATTTTAACAAAGAAAAGGGGAGCGTTTGCAAATCGTTGTTGCCAATGTATAAATATTCTAAACTTACAATGTTGCCAATGCTATCAGGAAGTGATTTTATGTCGTTGTACGACAAATAAAATTGTTCGAGTTTTCTTAGATTGCAAATTTCATTTGGAAGTGACTTTAGTAAATTGTCTTTGATAGAAAGCTCATTCAAATTTTTTAATTGTCCGATACTGGCAGGAAGTTGTTTTAACTTATTGCTGCTTAAAATACATTTTTCAAGTTTTTTTAAATCACCAAAATTTTCGGGTAAAGAAATTAATTTATTTCTGAAAAGATTCAATACTTTGAGATTAGGCAGTTTGCAAAGCTCTGCCGGCAATGTTTTTAAGTCATTGTTATTGAGCTCCAGTTTTTCTAAATTAACAAGTTTGAGAATGTCAGGAGGAATTGTATCGAGATTTTTGAAAGCAATTTTTATTTGATAAACCTGAGTAGGATTCCGGAGTGCCTCTTCAAAGGATTTATATACTTTGTCTTTTTGTGCAAAAGAAAAAGTTGTAAGAAAGCAAAATAATAGTACCAGGTATTTTTTCATAATCAAAAGTTTAAAATTTCCCGGGGATGTACTATAAAGATACGAAAAAGGAAGGATTATTCTCTATTAAAATAAAACTCCGGTTAATACATTGTTAACCGGAGTTTTTAAAAATTACATATTAGCAACAATAGCGACTAAAATTACAATTAAGATAACAGCAGCTAAAACGCTCATACTAATGATAGCACAAATTCTACCACCATTCATGTTTTTGTATGATGCCAGAGTATATGCATTTGGGTTTTGTGCATATATAGACTTACACTCTTTTGCTTTTGAAACAGCAATAATCGCAAGTATTAAGCCTATTAGTCCCATAAAGACTAAAGATAAAATTCCCAGCACTAAAACGGCTGTTGAGCCGGGAAGCTGTTGTGCAGGTTGAAACGAAGCATTTCCTTGATTAGGTATAGTACTTTCCATAGTTTATTTTTTTTACTAAGATAGAATTTATTTTGTATTTCCTATAATTAATCCATTTTGGTTGAATAAAAACCTCTTTTTTAAGAAACAAAGCCTTTTTATTCACGTAGACAAGGTATCGTTCTTTATTAAAAGGAGGTAATATGACTTTTGCATATAACCGAAATAAGATAATATTTTCCTTGTTTGTTTTTATAGGAATAGTTTGTATTTGCTTAACTCAATACAGCACTAAGCAAAATGCACGGAGCGACCTTGTGCCATCCAACATCTACGATCTTCCTCAAATAAAAAAGCGTGGTAAAATTATAGCGCTTACCGATAACTCATCTACTAGTTTTTACATTTATAAAGGTGATTCTTTGGGTTATGAATACGAACAATTGAGTTTGTTTGCCAAAGAAATTGGAGTGGAACTTCAAATGGTTCTAGCAAAAAATATGGATACCATTTTTAACCAATTAAATACTTGTGAAGTAGATATTATAGCAGCAAATTTAACAGTTACTCAAGAACGTTCTTCTATTGTAGATTTTTCTTCTCCATTTATGTTTGCGCAACAGGTACTTGTTCAGCGAAAACCCAAAGGCTGGGAAAATATGTCGGGTAAAGAAATCAACAAACAACTTATCAGAAACACGGTTGACTTAAGCGGCAAAAATATTTTTGTCCGCAAAGGTTCATCTTTTTACTCCCGTTTAAAAAGTTTATCAGAAGAAATCGGGGAAAAAATAAATATCATTGAAGCTCCGGGAGAAGTAAACACAGAGCAATTGATAAGTATGGTGGCAAACGGACAAATTGATTATACGATTGCCGATGAAAATGTGGCACTTAATAATCAAACCTACTTTTCGAACATTGATGTTGAAACTCCAATTAGTTTTCCTCAAAAAATAGCTTGGGCCATTCGGAAAGATTCCCCGGAATTATTGCAAGCACTTAATGTTTGGATAGAAAAAAGAAAAAACGAAAAAGAAAGCACCGAATTGTATGCAAAATATTTTAAAAAGAAAAAATCGCATGGTAGTGGAATTGGGAAATATGTTTCTTATTCAGGCGGAATAATATCGGAGTACGATGATCTAATAAAAACCTACAGTAAAAAAATTGATTGGGATTGGCAGCTGTTAGCATCACTCATTTATCAAGAATCGCATTTTTCTCCAACAGCACGCTCCTGGGCGGGAGCAAACGGATTTATGCAACTTATTCCATCAACAGCAAAACACTACGGATTAGATACCATTGATGCAACAGCCGAACAAAGTTTGAAAGCAGGAACAAGTTTTATTTTTGACTTGGATAGATATTGGAAAAAATATGTCCCCGATAAACAAGAGCGGATCAAATTTGTACTGGCTTCTTATAATGCCGGTTTGGGGCACGTAATTGATGCGCGTAATCTTGCCGGAAAATATGGTAAAAAACAAAATGTCTGGACCGGTAATGTGGAAGATATGATTCTGCAAAAATCAAATCCAATGATTTACAACGACCCAATTGTGAAGTGTGGCTATTGCAGAGGACAAGAAACCTACTCGTATGTAAAAGAAATTATCAAACGATATCATCATTATAAAACAATGCCGGAGAATGTTCCCGCTCTGGTAAGTAATTAATCTAACCGGCAGAACAAAAATTACATCCAAGCTCTTGCGCTCTGTTTAAAGCCCATATTCCGGTTGGCATTAATTGTATTCCTGGTAAAACATTGTCGAGAAATTCTTTTTTTACAACTTCTTTATCCAATTTAAGACTTTCAGCTAAACTTTCTGCACTGTGTTCGAGTCCTTTTTTGCAGACAGCGATCATTCCACCACGTTTTTGAAATAGTTCAAAACAATCATCATCTTCGGTTTTACATTTAGCAAAAATATTTCTTAATGTAATTTCTTTTGTTTCCGGGTCCTTCAATTCTACACGTTTCCCAAATCCGTATTTTTCCCACAACGGGTAGGCAAGTGCAAGCGAACCTCCTGCATAGCGTAATATAATTACAACCGACAAATCTTTATCGGGAATTTCCATATCATTATAGGTGTCCATTAATGTTAATGCCCAACTCAAGGGTCCTCCATTATTATGTTTACACATATCAAACACCATTTTATGTTTTTTTCCTTCCATTTGTGAAAACCATTTTTCTGCTTCTTCTGAACCGACTAATGGAGCAGTACTCCCGCCTGCCGGACGGGCAGGTTGTGCTTGTGTCTTTAAAGGTGAAACAATGGATGATAAACCAAAGGCTGCCGCACCACCAAGTATAGTTCGGATAAAACCCCTGCGATGTGTTGTTTGTTCTTTCATATTGTCTGATTTATTTATAGACGTACAATTTCAATATTAATGCTTTCAAATGTAGGTTTTTTCAAATATTGTTCAAACTATTTGTTGCCGGAAATATAATTGCAAGTATTAATATTCTATATTTGATATGTCTAACTAAAAACTAAAAACATGATGAAAAAATTACAAATCGTAATGTCTTTACTGGTTGTTTCAACAACCTGTTTTGCTCAGCAAAATAATAGTGAAGCAGCACCATTTCCATCTTCTACTTCTTCTACTGAGCAAAGAGCTTTATGGACAATTCAGCTGGATGAAGACCCGAAACCAATCGCTTTAGGATTAGCCGGAGCTTTATGGACAGGAACAGAATTTTGGTTATCGAAATGGGCAAATGATTCATTGTTTACAGCAAATGCTGCCGGTAGCATGACGAGCTCATTTACAATCCCCGGAATTACAGGAACAAGAAGTATGACAACCAATGGCACACATATTTATATTGGAGCTAATACTTCCAGCATTTTTCAAGTAGATCCTGTTTCTAAAACTTTAATCAGCACAATCACAACTTCGGTTACCAATTGCAGATATGTTGCTTATGACCCAACTTTAAATGCAGGTGCCGGTGGATTTTGGACAGGTTCTTATGGTTCTGATATTACTGCTGTGAGTATGACAGGTGCAACTTTGTCAACTATTTCTGCTGCAACTCATGGTTTAACAGGAATTTACGGGTTGGCTTATGATCCATATTCAACAGGTGGTCCGTATTTATGGGCGAATGACCAAGATGCTACAGGCGCAACTTTACAACAAATATCAATTGCTACAGGTGCTATGACCGGACTTAGCCATGATACAAATCTTGATTTACAAGGTGGTGCAGGAGTAGGTACAGGATTAGCTGGTGGTTTATTTATTACTAATTCATTTGTTGGAGGACAAAAAACAATTGGTGGTTTGAACCAAGGAAATTCTTTGTTTGCTTACGAATTATCTGACCCTGTTGGAATCAATTCAATTGATAAAAATGAATTTGAATTATCTGTTTTCCCAAATCCTTCTGTGGATGCAGCTACTGTGAATTTCAAATTGACTTCTGAAGAAATGGTTACTGTAGAAGTTTACAATATTGTTGGAAGTTTGGTTTCTACAATTGAATCAGGAAACAAAACTGCTGGAACTCATTCAATCAAAATTGATAATTCTGATTTATCAAATGGATCTTACTTTGTAAAATTAACTGTAGGAAATTCTACAGTTGCTAGTAAGTTTAACGTGATTAAATAAATCTAATATCGTATTTCAAAAAAAAGTCCAGACAATTATTGTCTGGACTTTTTTATTTCCCTTTTATCTTATACCCAATTTGTTTTCTATCCTTTGGGTTTTCTTTTTTGTCAAGTAATTCATCCAAGTATTGAAACACAACCTCCATGTTTTTATCATGGTTGTCCACTTTCTTTCTGATTTTTTCGATTTCCAGGCGGAGTTCGGTATTGTCCGTTAACATTTGACGAATACGAGTGAATATTCTAATGATTTGGATATTCACTTTTATAGCTCTTTCACTATTCAAAACACTGGACAACATTGCGACTCCTTGTTCGGTAAAAACCATTGGAAAGTACCTGGCACCGCCACGTCCAATCTTTGAGGTCACAATTTGTGACCTCAAAGATTCAAACTCTTTTTGATTTAATTCGAACATAAAATCATTAGGAAATCTTTCATTGTTTCGTTTAACAGATTGTTTTAGAGCTTTAGTTTCCACGCCATATAATTCAGCCAAATCACTATCTATCATTACTTTCTGCCCTCTTATATAATAAATCTGATTCATTATAATTTCATCTGGAACTTTTACTACTGCTTTACTTTTTGCCATATAACTAGTTTTTTGCAAAAGTAAATCTTCTCACTGCCAAAATGAGGGTTTGTAAATAAAAAATTGGAGGACGCAATTTGCGACCTCCAATTTGGAACTTGAAGTCACAATTTGTGACTTCAAGTTCAAGTTATTCAATCTTGATGTTCCAATCTGGAACATCAAGATTCTTTGAGGCCGCAATTTGCGACCTCAAAGAATAAAAAAAGGCATCGCATAGAGTGATACCTTATGTTTCAGGATTTTCTTTAAGGTGCCAATTTGGCTCCTTAAACTTTTGAGGTCACAATTTGTGACCTCAAAAATTTATTCCACCGTAATTTTTCCTGTTAATGTTTTTCCATCATTCACGATGTTGTAGAAATATACACCGCTGTTCATTTTTGGAAGTACAATTGTATTTTTATCGGACGAACCTTTGAATTGTTCTTTCCCTAAAATATCTGTGATAGTAATTTGTTCTATTTGGGTCATGTTGCTAAATGTAATTGTATTGCCCGACACAACAGGATTTGGATAAGGAATAATTTTTCCATTTCCTTTTGCTGTTTGCGAAATTCCTGTTGTTGTAGTATAGTAAACTGTAATACGCATGTGATCGATTGAAGTAACAACTGTTGATCCACAGACGTAACTAATGGATGCGAAGGCTGCACCAAAACCAGCGGCATTTACTTCTCCCGGTGTCCAGGTGGTGCCCCAGAGATCAGTAGGTGAGCCATAACTTACATAAGTATCAACTGTCGGCCAGTCTGTACTTGTATCCATTTTATTTGCGCCTGTTGTTACTCCTGCTTTCGTCAATTGAACACCATTGTCTACAACAACTCCGCCTATTCCGGAGGATCTTTTTTTCTCTACTTCCAAAACAATTCCATCAATTACTGCTCCAACAGGAATAGCAAAACCAAAATCACTCACAGTTAAACATTGTGTGTTTTGATCACAGCAATCACAATGAGTTGCAGTTGCGTATACATTGTCCGAAGCCGTAACATTTCCGGCAGGAGCATAACCCACAGTGCTGCTATACGCAAATGCACACATGGTATTGGTTGTAGCGGTTGGGCTACTTGTTACAGAAATTTGTGCTAATGAAATTGTTGTTGTGAAAATGGAAATGATTAGTAGTAGTTTTTTCATGGGAGGATGTTTAGTAGTACTAATTTACTCTTTTTATTTTTTGTCGCAAATATAGAATCTTGGTGTTTTTAAGTGGAATATTAAGAAACGTTTATTTTTTCAGTAAATTTTTCTATCCCAAACCCTCCATCTTTTTCTCCAACTAATGTAATTCCACTAAAGTCTTTTTCTAGAATAATTCTTTTAAATCCATTATTCCCATTACTAGGATTTCTTTGTTCCCAAACAACAGTTCCATTTCTTAAGGAGTCCATTGTTATTGCGCCCGTCCATATTTCTATGTTTTCTGTCGTATATTTTTTGCCTGCAGAAAGGTTATTTGTTCCATATTCGAGAAATGTATGTACTTCAATTTCAAAATAGTTTTCTTTAACTTGTTTTAATATAGCTTTTGAAAAGAGAGTGTCTTCGGGCACAATTGCTTTGTCTTCCCAATATCTAATATATGAACCGATAATTTTTTTATGTTGCGAAGTAATATTTTCAGATTTTATTTTTTCTGAAGTGATTGCAAAAATGATACTTCCAACAATTCCCAGTAGGAATCCTAGTCCAATTTCAATAGGGTTTAATTCTGAAAGCCAATTCAATACTATACATTCACAAATTAGTATCATTTTTTAGTTTTTATATTCCGACAAAAAACCCCCGCCAACAAGCGAGGGTTTCATTTATAATTCAAAATTTATAATTTATCATTCTCTTAACTTCCGCACGCCTCACAATCATCCTTGTTATCAATTGAACAAGTGATTTGTGCAGCTACTTCAGCAGCTTTTTTTGCTTCTGCTTCTAAAATTGCCTGACGCTCAGAAGAAATTTGTTGTTGACGTTCCATAATTAAAACATCTTCGTTGCCTAATACTTCAGGAGTTTCTTTTGCAGCAGCAGCATCCGCAGTAAATTTAATTGCATCTGCAGCAGCTTTTGTACGTAAGTAATACATTCCAGTTTTTAATCCTGCTTTCCATCCATAGAAGTGCATAGAAGAAAGTTTCGCAAAGTTTGCATCCTGTACAAATAAGTTTAATGATTGCGACTGACAGATATATGCTCCACGGTCGGCAGCCATGTTGATGATTACTTTCTGAGAAATTTCCCAAACTGTTTTGTACAATGCTTTTACGTTATCAGGAATTTCGTTGATGTTTTGTACAGAACCATTTGCAATAATGATTTTGTTTTTCAATGAATCATTCCAGATTCCAAGTTTCACTAAGTCTTTCAATAAGTGTTTGTTTACAATCACAAACTCTCCTGATAAAACTCTTCTTGAATAAATGTTAGAAGTGTATGGCTCAAAACATTCGTTGTTTCCTAAGATTTGAGAAGTACTTGCTGTTGGCATTGGTGCTAACAATAAGGAGTTGCGGACACCATGTGCTTTTACTTCTTCTTTTAATACATCCCACTCCCAACGTGAAGATGGAGTTACATTCCACATGTCGTATTGGAAAATTCCTTTTGAAACAGGTGAGCCAGCGTATGATTCATACGGACCATCTTTTTTCGCAAGATCTTTTGATGCAGTCATAGATGCATAATAAATTGTTTCATGAATTTCTTTGTTCAACTGAACTGCTTCAGGAGAATCGAAAGGGAAACGCATTAAGATGAATGCATCTGCTAATCCTTGTACACCAATACCAATTGGACGGTGGCGCATGTTGGAATTACGTGCTTCAGCAACCGGGTAATAATTGCGGTCGATGATTTTATTTAAGTTTTTCGTAATCACATACGTGATGTCGAATAATTTTTGGTGATCAAATTTTCCATCTTCCACAAAGCGAGGCAATGCGATAGAAGCCAGGTTGCAAACTGCAATCTCGTCAGGAGAAGTATACTCCATAATTTCCGTACACAAGTTTGAGGACTTAATAGTTCCCAAATTTTGTTGATTGCTTTTTCCGTTACAAGCATCTTTGTAAAGCATGTAAGGATTTCCAGTTTCAATTTGTGAATCGATAATAGCTGTCCAAAGTTCACGTGCCTGAATTGTTTTGCGCGCTTTTCCTTCTTGCTCGTATTTTGTATACAATGCATCAAACTCAGCGCCCCAGCAATCAGAAAGTCCCGGTGCTTCGTTCGGACAGAATAAACTCCATGTGCTGTTTTCTTCCACACGTTTCATAAATAAATCAGGAGTCCACATTGCAGTGAACAAATCACGTGCACGTGCTTCTTCTTTACCTGTGTTTTTACGAAGGTCTAAGAATTCATAAATATCAGCATGCCAAGGCTCCAGATAAATGGCAAATGAACCTTTACGTTTTCCACCACCCTGATCTACATAACGAGCTGTATCGTTGAACACACGCAACATTGGAATAATACCGTTTGAAGTACCATTTGTTCCACGGATGTAAGAACCCGTAGCGCGGATGTTGTGAATGCTCAATCCGATTCCACCTGCACTTTGTGAAATTTTAGCACATGATTTTAATGTATCGTAAATACCATCGATGCTGTCTTCTTTTACAGTTAATAAAAAGCAAGACGACATTTGAGGTTTAGGAGTCCCTGCGTTGAATAAAGTTGGAGTAGCATGAGTGAACCAGCGCTCCGACATTAAATTATACGTTTCAATTGCAGCAGCGATATCATCTTTGTGAATTCCAACAGCCACACGCATAATCATGTGTTGAGGACGCTCAGCAACTTGTCCGTTTAATTTTAATAAATACGAACGCTCCAATGTTTTGAAACCAAAATAATCGTAACCGAAATCGCGGTCGTAGATAATTGTTGAATCCAACTCTTGTGCATTTTTCTGAATAATTTCATGAACATCATCAGCAATCAAAGGAGCTTTTTTTCCTGTTTTCGGATCAATATAATTGTACAACGCTTCCATCGTTTTCGAAAACGATTTGTTCGTGTTTTTGTGCAAGTTAGAAACTGCTATGCGAGACGCCAATAGCGCATAGTCGGGATGTTTTGTGGTAAGCGAAGCAGCAGTTTCAGCAGCTAGGTTATCCAATTCGCTGGTTGTAACACCTTCGTAAATTCCTTCAATTACCTTCATGGCAACATTGATAGGAGTTACGTGAATAGGGTCCAAACCGTAGCAAAGTTTTTGGATACGCGCTGTTACTTTGTCAAATTTTACTGATTCGCGGTTGCCATCTCTTTTGATTACGTACATAAATGAGAGTTGTTTGAGTAGTTAGTTAATAGTTTAGTAGTACTGTTTTGTTCGCAATGATTAACTGCTTTGTTTACGCACTCGGCAGATAATTTAATTTTTGTTAATCGTTATTCTTTTATTCGTCATAGCGTCCTCATCATGAGATCCCGTGTCGTGGCACGGGATGACGGTTCTAAGGACAATCCTTTTTTAGAAATCTTCATCAAGTTTAAACACATTGTCTTCTTTTTTGCCCATAACACCGGCTTTTTGGTATTCGGCAACTCGTTTTTCGAAGAAATTTGTTTTTCCTTGCAAAGAAATTAATTCCATAAAGTCGAATGGGTTTGTTGCATTGTATGCTTTATCACATCCAAGAGCAACTAGTAACCGGTCGGCAACAAACTCGATGTATTGACACATCATGTCGGCATTCATACCAATTAAACGTACAGGTAAAGCATCAGACACAAATTCTTTTTCGATCTCAACAGCGTTAGTAATGATAGCCGTTACTTTTTCTTTTGGCAGTTGGTGTTTCAATTCAGAATACAACAGACAAGCAAAATCGCAGTGCAATCCTTCATCACGCGAAATGAGTTCGTTTGAGAATGTTAATCCCGGCATTAATCCGCGTTTTTTTAACCAGAAAATGGAGCAGAAACTTCCGCTGAAGAAAATCCCTTCAACAGCAGCAAAAGCAATAAGTCGTTCTGCGAAAGTTCCGTTACCTATCCATTTCAAAGCCCATTCAGCTTTTTTTCCAACACATGGCAATGTATCGATAGAATGAAAGAGCTTATCCTTTTCTTGCGGATCTTTAATATAGGAGTCGATTAATAAAGAATATGTTTCAGAGTGAATGTTTTCCATCATAATTTGAAAACCATAGAAGCAACGTGCTTCCGGATATTGAACTTCATTCATAAAGTTCACGGCCAGGTTTTCATTTACGATACCATCGCTGGCAGCAAAGAACGCCAGTACATGTTTGATGAAATGTTTTTCATCAGCATTTAATTTATTATCCCAATCTGATAGATCCGGATTTAAATCAATTTCTTCGGCAGTCCAAAAGCTTGCTTCAGCTTTTTTATACATCTCCCAAATGTTGTTGTGTTTAATTGGGAATAGAACGAATCGGTCTTTATTCTCTTTTAGTATTGGTTCTTCATTCATATAAATCAATTCGTTTTAAATATTCCTAATTATTTGATTACCACCCCTTTATCTTCCACAACACTTTTGTTTAGAGGGCAAAAGACCCCTGAAAGCTTTTGCTTTCTTTTTGAGCTACATTGTAAAGTATTGCTTATTGAATTAAAGGTTCACAAATTTTCGAATAAAAATCTGTGTTGTCAAGTGCATTGAATTAACATTTGACTGAAGTTATAAACACGGCAAATTAACAGACGAATGTTAAGAATTAACCAATGTATTTAAAAACAGCCGTTTAAGTTTAAAGTGAAAAAAACTGAAAAATAAAGCAAAAAAAATTTGCAGTATTCAAAAAAAAATTACAATTAGAAATACTGGTGTTTCGGGGGATTATACTCTGAACTTCTTTATAATTAAACGTTTTGGAGAAGCGCTGTATTTTTTAGAAGAACATTTTCAGATTCATGGTCGATTCAAAAATCGAATACTATTTTCTCATTTTATCAGCCAGCTCCAATTGCTTGTACCAATCCTTTCCATACTTGCGGATTAAAGGCTCTTTTAGAAATTTGTAAACCGGCACATCCAGCTTAGCACCACATTCACAAGCTGGTTTGCAGATATCCCATTTGTGATAATTCACGGCATCGTAATCCTTATACTTAGTAATACGTACAGGATATAAATGACAAGAGATTGGTTTTTTCCAGGTAATTTTTTTATCGTAATAAGCTTGCTCAATGCCGCACTTAGCAATGCCGTCATCAAAAATGGTAAATGCACAATGTTTCCCTTTTACTAAAGGTGTTGTATAATCACCATCGCTATCAATCACAAAAACGCCTTGTTTTTCAATAGCTTTCACGCCATCTTTCGGTAAATAGGCTTTCACTTCATCCCATACATCTTCCAAAATTCCAATTTCTTCTTCATCCAGCGGAGCCCCCGATTCGCCTGCTACACAACATTCTCCCTTGCATGCATTTAAATCGCAAACAAACTTTTTCTCTAATAAATGTTCTGAAACTATAGTGTTGTCTATTGCTATCATTGGCCGATGTCCCGATTATTTGGTGTGCAAATGTACCAAAAATTGATGTACCAATTTATAAATGTGCTGATGTACCGATTTGTATATTATTCAATCTTGACATTGGTATATCAGCACATCAGCAAATCAATTAATTTCCTATTTTTACACCCGTTATGGCAAACCAAGAAGACATTTTTAAAAACATTATTTCCCATTCTAAAGAGTATGGGTTTATTTTTCAAAGCTCCGAAATTTATGACGGATTAAGTGCTGTTTATGATTATGGGCAAATGGGGGCGGAGTTGAAAAAGAATTTGCGCGAATACTGGTGGAAAGCAATGGTGCAAATGCACGAAAACATTGTGGGAATTGATGCAGCTATTTTTATGCATCCTACAACCTGGAAAGCCTCAGGACACGTAGATGCATTTAACGATCCATTGATTGATAATAAAGACAGTAAAAAAAGATACCGCGCGGATGTGTTGATTGAAGAACATGTGGCTAAGATTGAAGGGAAAATTCAGAAAGAAGTTGATAAAGCAAAAGAACGTTTTGGAGATGCATTTGATGAAGCACAATTTCGTGCTACTAATGCTCGTGTATTGGAAAATCAAGCCAAAGCAGATGCTATTCTTGCAAAATTCAAAGATGCGTTAGAGAAAAACGATTTAGAAGGAGTGCGCCAGATTATTATCGATTGCGAAATTGTTTGTCCGATTTCCGGTTCTAAAAATTGGACAGAAGTCCGTCAGTTCAATTTGATGTTTAGCACTTCGATGGGGGCTGTGAGTGAAGATTCAAATACAATTTATTTACGTCCGGAAACAGCTCAAGGAATTTTTGTAAATTTTTTAAATGTTCAGAAATCCGGAAGAATGAAAATCCCTTTTGGTATTGCACAAACAGGGAAAGCATTCCGTAACGAGATTGTTGCGCGGCAATTTATTTTCCGTATGCGTGAATTTGAACAAATGGAAATGCAATTTTTTGTTCGTCCGGGTTCCGAAATGGAATGGTACAACTACTGGAAAGAAACCCGTATGAAATGGCATAATTCATTGGGGTTTGGAGAAGCGAATTACCGTTTTCACGACCATATTAAATTAGCACATTATGCAAATGCTGCTTGTGATATTGAATTTAATTTCCCTTTCGGATTTAAAGAGTTGGAGGGAATTCATTCGCGTACCGATTTCGATTTAAAAGCTCATGAGCAACATTCAGGAAAAAAATTACAATACTTTGATCCGGAATTAAATCAGAATTATGTTCCGTATGTTGTGGAAACATCTGTCGGATTAGATAGATTGTTTTTAGCAGTAATGAGTAAAGCATTTGTGGAAGAAAAATTAGAAGACGGAACAATTCGTACAGCATTAAATCTTCCTGCATTTTTAGCTCCAATAAAAGTGGCAGTTCTTCCTTTATTAAAGAAAGACGGTTTACCTGAAAAAGCAAGAGAGATTTTAGATTTATTAAAGTTCGATCATGCAACAACGTATGATGAAAAAGATACGATTGGAAAACGATATCGCAGACAAGATGCAATTGGTACTCCATTTTGTATAACGGTTGATCATCAATCGTTGGAAGACAATACGGTTACAATTCGTCATAGAGATACAATGACACAAGACCGAGTAAGTATTGATGCGCTTGTGAAAATTGTGGACGATAAAGTGAGCTTTAAAAAAGCTTTGCAGTCGTTATAGTTCATAGTTTACCATTTCCAAAAATGTTTTAATTTAGCTGAATGAAAACATTACTCCGTTTATTATTTTTTATTCTATTTATTTCCGGAACACTCAACTCTTTTTCTCAGAGTGCAGGAAAACTTTTTTCTCAAGGAAAAGATGCTGCTAAAGAAGGGCGGCTTGAGCAGGCAGCTGACTTGTTTACAAAAGCCATTGCTCTGAAGTCGGATAATGATGAGTACTATGAAGAAAGAGGATTGGTATATGAAGGCTTGGGCGATTTTTCAAAGGCCGTAGCAGATTTTGACAAAGCGCTCAGCTTGAACTCTGATAAAAAACTTTACCTGCATACTGCGGATTTGAAAATTATCCTGGAGCGTTGGCCTCAGGCTTTGTTTGATGCAGAGCGGGTACTCGAGGACGACAAAGGTGAGATCAAAGCTTATGAACAAAAAGCTTGGTGCCTCATCAATATGAAAAAGTTTACCGATGCTTTGTCAACTTGTGATGCGGCTCTTACAAAAAATCAATACAACCACCGTTTACATTACTTAAAAGGCATGAGCAAGGATAGTCTGAAAGATTATGCTGTTGCTGTTACAGAATATCAACGTGCTGTTACTATTATGATGGGGCTTACTGAAAAGAATCAGCCGGTGTTTAAGCCGTATTATACAAATTTGGCGATGGCACAAACAAAAGCAGAGATGTATGACGATGCTATAAAAAATTATACTACAGCTGTAAAAATAGACCCAAAAGATTCTATCTCACCGAAAAACTATCGTGTATATTATTATATGAGCTTTCCACAATTTCTAAAAAATGATTTCGGCCCTGCAACAGATAATCTTGACAAAGCGTTGTCGATGAATGACAAGGATTTAGATTGCATTTATCAGCGAGCGATGATTGCTATTAAAACAAGTAAGTATCAAAGCGCAATTAGCGATTTTACTAACTACATAAAACTTAATGACAAAAATGCGGAAGTATTTAGTTACAGAGCAAAATGTTATTTGGAAGCAAATAATTACAAAGAAGCAATTAAGGATTTTTCGAAAGCAGTTAGTATTTCTAAAAATCCTGAGACAGAAAAATTATTGACAGAAACAAAATTAAAATTGTACGAAGCCAACCGTGAAAGCGATGTTCCGGATATTAAAATGGAATATCCTCAGATTGATATGAACAATTTCATCAACGTTTTTGATAATCAGATTGATGTTATTATTGAAGGTTATGTGAAAGATAAAAGTTTGATTGAGTTTATTAAAATCAATGGTGTTGCTGCGAAGTATAAATCAGAAGAACTTAATCCTGAATTTAAATGTCACGTTCCATTAAAAGGCGATGTTAGAAAAATAGAAATTGTTGTTTCGGATGTGTATCACAACAATTCAACAAAAACAATTAAAGTAGGACGATTGATTAACGATTCAAAAGTAAAAGTAACTTTTGCCGGAAAAATTTTATCGGATGACGGGAAAGCACCTTTGCAAAATCGTGAAGTGTATTTGGTAAATGAAAAAGGAGAAATATTTTTTGTTTCGAAAACCGATCCAAACGGAAGATTTAAGTTTGAAAATTTACCTTATGACCAAGGATATTTTTTAACCATGGATGTTAGCGATACACCCTTGGCACAAAAATCAAAATTTATTATTGCGGATGAAAATGGTAATCAAGTACTTTCTTCTACAGAAGACGGAACTCAAAAATTCAAGTTTCAAATCTTGCCATCCGATTATGCAACTATGAGTCTAATGACTTTGGATGACGCACCTTTGTTGGTAGACATCAAAGGGAAATTAATTGCATCCAATGAAGGCAAAACTCCGCTTGCTAATTTAACCGTAACGTTAATGAATGGAAAAGGAGAAGCAATCGCCAGTAAAAAAACAGATGGATTTGGTGCATTCTTGTTTTCGAAATTAGCTCCGAGAGAAGATTATACAATTAAAACAGATAGTGCAGAATCAAAAAACATTGTGGAAAATAAAATTTTGATCACAGATGAAAATGGAAAGATCATTAAAGAGTTGATGCGAAATCCCGCAGGATATTTTAAATATACTTTGTTGCCGAGCGACAAAACACAATTGATAAAAATTTCTGCAGTGGACCCGTGGTTGAAAGCATTGAAACTTTCGAAAGACAAATCAGAGATGGTGATTATCGAAAACATTTATTATCCATCAGGCTCATTCGAAATTTTACCGGAAGCAGAAGTTGTATTAGCAAAAGCAATAGAAGCATTGAATGGAAATCCAAAATTGATAATAGAAGTACAATCGCATACCGATGCTGTTGCAAGTGACGAATACAATATGGAACTTTCACAAAAAAGAGCAACTACAGCAATGGAGTATATTGCATCAAAAGGAATTGATAAAAAACGATTGACATCCAAAGGATTTGGTGAAACGCAATTAACCAATAAATGTGTGAATGGAGTAGAGTGTTCGGATGCGGAGCACAAACAAAACAGAAGAACTGTGTTTAAGATTAGTTATGTGGGGAATTAACCTTCTCGTTCTCAATTAAGGTTTTCGAAATCCCCCTAACCCCCTTTTCCATCCCGATAGCTATCGGGAGGGGAATTGGTTTTCTTTCAAAAATCAATGTGTCCCTTTAGGAATAAAAAAGCAAAAAGCTCCGCGCGTGCGAAGCTTTCTACCCTCTAAACTAATAATAATTGATTAACCAATCAATCATCACAAACAAACCCGTTGTATGGGCGGGTTGACTTTCGGATGAAGCGTTGGGCTCTCTTTCCCTCAGCTTCATCTTACGGTCTGAAACAAATCCTGCTCTCTTAATTCAGGATTTAAAATTTTTAATTTTTTCTTTTTCTCTTTGTCTACTAACAGGTCCCGCCCCGATAGCTATCGGGATTCATCGGGATAAGTCTTTCTAATTCCTTCGGAAAGAAAGACTAAAACGATGGACAAGTACTAGGACGATATTTTGGTCTTGGTTTTTTACATCCAAAATTCATTCCAAGTGATACCTCGTGTGAACCAGCTGTTGCATTTGTTAATTTAGAAACAGTAACATCATAACTATATCCTGCTTTAAAAACTCCATGTGTAAATCCAACCAATAGAATAAATGAATCCTGGTTACGGTACCACAATCCTCCAACCAAAGAACCTTTTGTTACATAAACTCCTAAATTGAGTTGACGAAAATCTTGTTGTTGCTGATATAAAATATTTGGAGAAACACTAGTTTCATTACTTTTTGATCCAACAGGAATAGTAGCTCCGGCATGACCGGTAAACTTAACAGGTAACTTGCTCTCATTAATTAACCCTTCATTTGGTTGAGTTAAATGATGTGCAGCAAAACCAATAAAAACATATTTACTAAAAGCAACTGCTCCTGCAGAAAAATCTACAAATGAACGTTGACTTCTATCATGAGTTTCTTCTGTATTATAAACAAACCCTCTTCTGTCATCAATCATATCTCCGAAAGTTAGTTTTGTCCAGTCGATGGATTTTTGCCCGTAAGTTGCTTGCAAACCCGCATTCACAGAAAAATTTCGGTTGATCTGAACTTGTTTTGAATAGATTGCACTTACATTGGTTGTTTTTAAAGTTCCTTGTCCGGCATTATCATTTGTTACTAAAACGCCAATTCCGCTTTTTATTCCGAAAATATACCGGTCGATTGAAGCGCTGGTTGTAACATAGGTTCCGGAAATATTTGGCCATTGGTTACGGTAATTAATGGCAACACGGGGACAAATATTTGAACCGGCAAGAGCAGGGTTTAAGTAAAGTGGGTTGGCATAGAACTGAGTAAATTCAGGGTCTTGTGCCTTGGCAGACTTATAAGTAATCATACTTAATGATAACAATATAAAGAAGTAGCTTTTTTTCATGGGGCACGATTTTATCGTTTCTTAATTATAAGACGAGGGTGCTTGTGAAGGGTTGCCTGAAAAAATGGTCTTTTTTTATAAAAAAAACCGCCCAAATTTACTTGGGCGGTTTTGGGAGATGTTATTATAGGTCTATTTAGGGATAGAGTCTTTCTGTAATTGCTCTTTTTGCTTACGGATGCTGTCGGCATTCAGGTTTAATAAGCCACTTAAGCCCACATTACTGCTTGTTCCCTTTGTAACTGCTGCTTTTTTAGTACTTTCTTTTTCTTTGGTTTCTCTTACAATTCCTTTAGAAGAATCAATCATATCACCAAATACGGGTTCATTACCCATTACCGAAACTTTTTGATTTTTAGAAAAGTCGTTATCGTTAGCTTTTGCTTTCTTGTCTTTTACTTTTTTCTCAGCAATCGCTTTTTCTTTTGTATCAACAGTCGCAACTGTTGTCCCGCCTATCGGACGGGCAGGCTTAATTTCAGGAGTTGCAGTTTTAACTTCAGGAACTACTACCGGTTCTTCTTTTGCGATTGGAGGTGTTGTAGTAATTGTATTTGTTACAACCGGAGCAGGTTTAGGTGCTGGTGCAACTTTTGTTTCTACCGGTGCAATATTCGTTTCAATCGTGTTCTCAACAGTTGTTTTTGAAGAAGTAACTCCTTTATAAATAGCAAATCCCCCAACCAAAATCACTCCGCCAATAATAATTGCCATATTGTATGAACCTTTTTTGACAATAGACTTAGGTGTAGCATCAAGCATACGCTCCATGCGTGCCCAATCTCCGGAATCATACTTAGCATCGTAATTGCTTAAGTTGTCCTTAATTGTCTCATCAAGCTTGTTTGGAGGAGTATTATTTTCCATTTACAATTGGTTTTATATGATGCATTAAGTTTTTTCTCAAATTAAATTTTGCTTTCGAAAGGTTTGATTTAGATGTTCCTTCACTAATATCAAGCAATTCAGCAATTTCTTTGTGTGAATATTCTTCTACCACATACAAGTTAAAAACAGTTCGGTAAGCGGGTGTCAATTCCTGAACGGCTCTTAAAATTTCTTCTTTATCAATGTGTAGCGCTAATTCATCATCACTTATTTCTTCTGCTACATTACTTGCTTTGTCGTTTGCATAAACAGTACTTACTATAAGGTAATTCTGCTTATTTTTTCTCAGATGGTCAATGGAAGTATTCACCATTATCCTTCTAATCCAACCTTCGAAAGAGCCATTAGCCTTAAAATTCTTAAGACTGTCAAACACTTTCATAAATCCTTCATGGAGAATGTCTTTAGCCTCATCACTACTTTTGGAGTAGCGTAAACAAACACCTAACATCTTACTGTAAAACTGCTCGTACAAAGCTTTTTGGCTAGCACGATCATTCTTTAAACAACCTTTAATGATGTCGGTTTCATTCATAATAGAGTGCTTTCGAAAGCTAAAGACACCTCTTCTACGAGATAAGACGTAGAAGGTTTACTAAGGTTGCCTCTGCTTTTAAAATATATTTTCTAAGCCTAAAAACGGCTCCGATTCAACGAAAATAATTGATTCTTAGTATATGCCCAAATTAAAACCTTCTATATTTAAGTAGTCGGGTTACTGAATCGTAAACTCACTATCTGCCACACCTTTGTTTACATTAATACTTTCGGCAGTTAATTTCATTGACATTGCCCCACTAATTGAAATAACACTTGGGAATTTCACTCCGTCCACCTCTTTGTATTCCCAAATATCAGTTGTATTGACAATCGGACCAACTTCTGTAGTAACAGTCTGAGAGGTTCTTACTTTTAATTTGCTTTCCACATCATACCATTCAGTCGACTTTTTTCCTTTTGGACTTACAACTTCCATAATATAAGCATCTTTTCCGTTTACTGCTTCTATTCCTTTTAAGTTCAGCTTATAACCAAGTTTTTCATAATTCATTTCAGGATTAAGAATAGCCTGTGCTTTTATATCATCCAAACTTTCACCACTTAGATCTTTTTTCCCTTGCATACTTTGTTGTTTTCCTATTTTTCCGTCATATGCTTCTTTTTGAATTACCATTTCTCCCATTTTTACAGCCATAGCATATTTGTTCGGAGCTTTTTGACTTGTAGTAATACTAATATCCATTCCTTGGAATTTGGTATTCATTTTTGTAGAAACATCTTTCACTTTCATTATTGCTTTAGCACCACCAACAGCTTTTACATAATCGGCAACAACTATTTTAGCAGTTACTCCTGCAGGAATTGGTTTTGCTTCTGCGGCAACAGGTTTTCCATAAATATCATAAAACTCAATATTTTTTGTTGCACTGAAAGGAGCCAGTTTTTTTGAAAGTTCTTCTTTGTCGCCCACCACAAGAATGGTAGCATTTTCCGGGCGAATATATTTTTGTGCCATTGCATATACATCATCAGCAGTTACAGCGGCTAAATTTTTCAAATAGTTTGTGTAGTAATCTTTTGGTAATTTATACAGCTGAGTATTTATTGCAAAACGGGCAATCATTGCAGGGTCTTCCAAGGAAATAGCAAAATTTCCTGTTAGATAATTTTTTATTCCATCCAATTCATCTTGCGGAACTTTTTCAGTACGCAAACGATTTAGTTCTCCCATAATTTCAATTACGGAGCTATCGGTAACTGCATTTCTCACTTTTGCATAAGCATTAAATTCGCTAACTAATTCATCGTTATTCAAAGAAGAATAAGAACCATAAGTATAACCATGTTTTTCACGGAGGTTAACAAATAAGCGGGAAGAAAATCCGGCACCTAAAATGGTGTTCATCACTTTTGCTTTTATTGCATCTTCGCTGTTCAATTTTAAATCAACAGGATAAGTCACATTTATTACAGACTGAACTGCACCGGCTTTGTTTACAACTGCCACTCTTGTTTTTGCAGGAGCAGTTGGCATTTCATAATTCGCATTAGGAACATCTGCTTTTTGCCATGCACCAAAATATTTTTCAATCAATGGTTTTATTTCTGCTAAAGTAACATCTCCAACAATGGCCATGTAGGCAACATTCGGACGGAAATAAGTTTGGTAATAAGCGTTACATTTTTCCAAAGTAATTTTCGAAACACTTTCTTCTGTTGTCAATTCTCCGTAAGGATGTTTTGCACTATAATTTAAAACTGCTTTTACATTGCTTGAAATTGCATCAGGATCATCTTTCCCTTGTGCCAATCCGGAAAGTGTTTGCGTTTTTATTTTGTCCAACTCTTCTTGTTTGAAATTAGGATTCAATAAAACATCCGCCATTAATTCTAACAATTTTGTTTGTTGCTTTTTCAGAGATGCAGCATACAAACCTTTCGGATTTGCTGATAATGTAGCGCCAATAAAATCAATGTCGCTATCCAGCTGATCTTTTGTTCTGTTTTTTGTTCCGCTGGTGATTAATTCGCTTGTCATGTCGGCTGTTCCAACTGCATCATTTTCTAAAGCAGATGTAAAGTCCAAAGCAATGGAATAAGCAACGGTTGCTTGTTTGTGATTTTCTACCACAAAAACTTTTAATCCGTTTGGTAATTCAAACGACTGAATATCTCCAAGTTTAATTCCAGGCGCAGGTGCAGCTACAGGGCGAATGCTTCTGTCTAACTTTTTGTCGCCTTTCTGAGCGAAAGATAGATTGAAAACTAAAATAGTTACTATTGAGAATATTATTTTTTTAATCATGAGTTCTAAAATATTTTTAATCTAATTTTCCAATTTTTAATTTTCCAATCTTGCAATTCATTATTGCTTCGGTAAATAATACAACACCACACGGTTTTCTTTGTTCAAATATTTTTGTGCAGCTTTTTGTATGTCTTCACGTGTTACTTTTAAATATCGATTGATCTCTGTGTTAATCAAATTCGCATCTTTATAATACACATAGTAGTTTGCTAAATTTTCTGCAATGCCAGCCATTTTTAAATTTCCGCTCACAAAATCATTTTCCGTTTGATTGCGTAATTTTTGATATTCTTCTTCAGAAATTAATTCGGTTTTTACTTTTTCAAATTCTGCATTCATAGATGCTTCTAAATCTGTTGGAGGAACACCCATGTTTGCAACACCAAAAACTAAAGTAAGTCCCGGGTCTTCTGATGGCAAGGGAAATGCTCCTGCAAAAACGGCTTTTTGTTGTTTGTCAACAATTGCTTTTTGCATACGTGAACTTTTTCCTTGAGACAAAACGGTTGCCAACATACTCATTGCATAATAATCAGGAGTCCCTTGTGCAGGAGTGTGATAACCCATTACAACTGCAGGCAATTGTATGTTATCATAAACTGTATCGC
This sequence comes from Bacteroidota bacterium, assembly GCA_005772895.1. Lineage (GTDB taxonomy): Bacteria > Bacteroidota > Bacteroidia > 2-12-FULL-35-15 > 2-12-FULL-35-15 > 2-12-FULL-35-15. Next base: position 30,427 of record SXIH01000055.1, read on the forward strand.
GCACTTCAGCAGTTTTTACTGGTTCAACTGCGGTTGGACGAGGAATTGCTTTTGTGCCTTTTGGAATGCTGCCATAATATTTTTCAATCAGAATTTTTGTCTGAGCGATATTAATATCTCCAGCAATGGATAGTGTTGCATTATTAGGAACATAAAATGTTTTGTAGAAATCGATGAACTCTGATAATGCTGCTTGATTTATATATTCAGGAGAACCTCCCGGAGTCCAGCGGTAAGGATGTGTTGTGTATGCATGTCCGAATGCTTCATTTAAAATAGAACCATAAGGAGTATTTTCATTTCTTTGTTTCAATTCTTCTTTAACAACTTTACGTTGAGTTTCTACTCCAACAGAATCTACTTTTAGTTGCAACATACGTTCTGCTTCCATCCATAAACCAAGTTCTAACTGATTGCTTGGTAAAATTTCGAAATAAAATGTTCTATCGAAAGAGGTATTTGCATTCATTACACCACCGGCATTTTGAATTAGTTTCATGTATTCACCACGCTTTATGTTGTCGGATCCTTCAAACATTAAATGCTCAAAAAAGTGAGCAAATCCTGTACGTTGAGGATCTTCGTTTTTAGAACCAACATGATACAAAACAGTAACAGCCACAATTGGAGTAGAATGGTCTTCATGCAAAATAACATGCATTCCATTCGATAAATCGTATTGTGTAAACTTTACGTTGCCTGGTTTAACCGGCTGTGCAGATAAAACAGCGCAACCTAAAAGAAAGCAGGATAATAAAATAGAATTCAACTTCATTATATAATTGGGTTTAAAATTTTTCTAAATGTAAAACTATTTTTTGTAAAAAATGATACTGGTTTATAAGAGGTATTCAGATAGTTTAAGCGGTATACTATCAAAAGTAATCTTCGTAACCATACGATTCTTCCTTAGTTTCAAAATCAGTAATATTTGCTCTTTTTCGGTTATCGATTCTTATTTTTTGCAATAAGCCATCAATCGTTTTTTGTGATTGTGTTTCATTTTCAAAAGCTACATTTGATTTTGTAAACTCAGGAGATAAACTAACCTGACTCTCATCAATAGGATGAACTCCTGAGCAATATAGTTTCCATACTTTTTTGTCTTTCGGACGAGCTTTAAAAACATAAACATTGCCTGCTGTTTTATTGTACTCGGCTTGAATTTTAGATAAAAGAACAACAGTATCTTTATTAGCATTATCGTTGGAGCCAAAAAGCTGAGAGATGACTAATTCTTTTTGTGTTCCATATTTTTTATCAAACAAATTCAGTTTATTTTGATCTTTTAAAACCTGATATAAAGTAATACGACTGGATACAGATGAAGCATACTTGTTCATAATTGTATCGGCCAAAACATAATTATTTTTTACTAGTGTTCCGTAAACCATTACTTTAAACTTATCGCTGTTAGTGCTTTTTAGCAACTTGTCAAAAAATTGTTTGGTTCCGTTATTCTTATGAAATGGTGCAAGAAGAACGGCATAACAATATACTTTTTGTTGTCGTACATTTAATTCTTCATACAGTGCATTTATTTTAGTTGCACCAGTTGTTGATGATCCATATTTGTATGGTTCACGATCACGGTCTTTTTCAGAAATATATTTTTTAAACTCATAGATTCCATCCATCAAAATTCCATCCAGCTGCCCTTTGTAATCTTTTGGTTTTAAAAAACCTTCTTCCTTCAACTTCACCATCAATTTATAAATGCTCGCTTTGTATTCAGGATACTTGGTGTATTTCAATATTTCCGGAAACAAAGTGGCGCTGGTTTCTAAACTGTCGTATAGGTAAACAAAAACGTTTGAAATGGCTATGTCACTTGACGTTACCGGCAAATCAACTTTCAGTAACTTTAAAAATGTTTTACCCGATTCGTGTGTTTTTAACCTGGCAACTGCTTTTAAAATTGTTAACTCTAGTTCAACCGAATCGGAAAAACGGTTGTATGTTTTTTCTAAAAAAGGTAAAATTTCTTTCGACTTCAATTTTCCAAAGGCATAGATAAGTTCTTTTTTATCGCTTGTAGAAAGTTTGTTGAATTCTTTGTTTTCAATTGTTTTTATTAATGATGGAATATTGCCGACCAGCATATTTGCTTGAACGTATTCAATAGCCATCTTAGTTTGTTTGCTAACTGAAGTATCAGCTGAATAAAGTTTATCGAAAAAATAAGTATCCAACTTATTAGATGTTACATCTAATCCAATACAAGTGTCTTTAGGGACAAATGTTTCAAAAAATGTTTTTGAATAAAGTGATAATCCTGTAGCTGTATCAACAACCGATTTGATAGTATATAAACTACCACAACGCTGAATCAATTTCACATAAATCCCGCGAGTGCTATTTGTATCGGTAAGCAAAAGGTTTACTTCAGAAAATTTTTCATTTTTTGTTTTTACTATTCTAGATGCTTTCATGCTGCTTTCTTCGGAAATTGTTTTTATCCGTGCTTTCCAAAAAGCATCCATAGATTCTTGTTGAAAAAACATACTGAACTTACGGTACTCTACAAATACCTGTTCTCCTGTTTCTGGAGATGTATAAACAATGGATTCTCTTTTTGGAAGATGCATCTCATCATTTTTGGTAGTTTTTTCTTTTTTTCTATACCTGAAATTGTTGGCTTTATTTTTTTGCAAAACAAGAGCGGTATAGTCATTCGTTTTTGATTGGGTTGAAACGCTAAAAAATAAAGTTGTGTCTTGTAGTGTTGCATAAGGAACACTTGATTTTTTTTCTGTCAGTTTGAATGAATCAAAAAATGTTTTTGTTTTTGAACTATCCTGATTCGTAACTAACATATAATAATCCGGCCCTGAAATAACCATTCGTGAGGTAAATGTTTTTTCTTGTTTGTCTAGTTTGGCAATCGTTTCAAGACTAACAGAATTTTTATTTTTTGATAATTTTTGTGATACAATTTTATAATTAGCCAGCTTACAAAATCTTTCTGAAAGCATGTTGAGCTCAAATGTGTCTTCTTCAATATAATCGAAATCGTAAAGAGAACCCATCATTACCATTGAAAACTTATCGGAATTTTTATCAGTACTTGTTACAATTTCCTGCTGGTAAGAAGTTTGTCCGTTATTTGAATAAACAAATTTATTTTTAGGCATTTCAACAGAATAACCTAAGGAAGATTGAAAGTTTGTTGTTCCTGTTGATCGTTCGTGAAAAGCAATGGATGAAAAAAACGTTTCTGCTTCTGTTCCTTTTTCAACATATTCCTGACTTCCACTCATTTTAAATATAAAAATTTCGGAAGGGGAAACAAAAATCTGATATCGCTGAGAGTCTCCTCTTCTGGTTTTGTTTGTGATTTCTATTCCGGGATAACCATTAGCATTTTTAATTTCTTTTTTGTTCAATAATTTTCCGGGAATATTTTCAAAAATCAAGCTGTCAATCTTTTTCAAAATATAATCAGGTTTTTCGTTTGTCAAAAAACCATAATGGCTCATACGTTGAATGCAATAATAGCTGCCATTGCTCATGTCGTTGGTCAAATAGTATTTGTAAGAACCCTTGTCATAAAATTCATACATCTGACCGGGAAGAGAAACAGAGAAAGAAGAGTCTGCGGAATATTCTTTTTTAAAGTGAACAGGAAATCTTGTTTCATCAATTACCGTTTTTGTTTTGGTATCGTATTTTGCAGAAACGATTGGTTTAATAGTGTAGCCCATTTTTCTTAACAGTTCAATCACTCCTTCTTCTCCGGGAAGATGAGCAGCACCAACTCCTGTAAATAATGGCATCAACTTCATAATTGAATCCATACGCGTTGCCATAATTTTGTTCCGCTCAATCAGCATATATTTTCTGAAAAACGGATAGTATGACAATTTGTTCAAACTGTCCAGCATATCCAAGTCGCCTTTTCTATAGGCATCTTCAAGTACTTCCGAATAGGTTTTGTCGTTGGTAAGTTGTTTTAAACGTAAGCGCGTTTGTTCTTCTTCATCATCCCGTATTTTTTCATCTATAATTTCTTCTGAACTTTCTATGCTTGTGCGATTGGAAAATTCTTCTGTCACTTTAAAATTTTCCAAACCAAAAATTTTCTTGTTTAATTTTTTTCCTGATTGAAAAATAAAAACATCCAGATAATTGTCTTCCTCATAATCACTCTGATATTTATTATTACGATATAGTAAGTTGTTGCTGATTTTTGGAGTAAACTGTAAAAGATCTTTCAAATCTTTTTTGTTTGGAATATCTAATGCAAGCGCACCTCTGTAAAAGCCGGATGGTTTGTAAATAAATCCTGTCGTATTTTTATAGGTATTGGCATCTCTCATTTCAACGATATCATCCATCCAACCATCCATGTTTAATTCTAATGCTATGGCATCACAACTTTTAATCGCAACAAAAAAGGAATCGGTAAGATTAAATGCTACTTTATCGCTTACGTGCATTGTTCCATACAAATAAGATGATTTTTTTAAACCGTTCCCGCTTATTTCCCACAATAAACTGGGATATTTTTTAGGCATTGCTGCTTGTGCGAAAAATGTATTTGAAGAAAAAATAAAAAGGATAAAAAGTAAAAGTGGAGTAAGCGTTTTCCTATTCATAAACAGTGTTTCTTAGTAGTATTATAATTAGCTACTAATTTAAATATTTAAATCCGCAAAACCCATTAATTAACAATAATTTATATCAATTCTTAGTTCAAAAGATATTTTGAGTAATCATTGTGTGAGTTGGTTGGAGAGTGATTTGTGAAATCCCCCTAACCCCCTTTTCCAAAGGGGGAATGGATTCCTTTTTCGCAAATAGCATTTTTTTAATTGTCTATTGCCAACTGCCTATTGCCTATTTCCTTTTCTTTGGTCCACGAACGGCTTCTGCTGTAAGAGGATTTTCGGGCCAATGGTGCTTTGGATAGCGTGAGAGTAGTTCTTTGCGGACTTCAAAATAAGTTTTTTCCCAAAAACTTTTTAAATCCTGGGTTATCTGAACAGGTTTGTATCCCGGAGAAAGTAAGTGAAGCAGAATCTTGTTTTTCCCTTCATTTACAGTTGGAGTTTCAAACATGCCAAATACTTCTTGTAGTCTTACAGCCATTTCAATTTTACTTCCATCATTAAAATACTTGAGTTTGATCATGGAGCCCGTTGGGACTTCCATTTTTGAAGGAGCAAGTTTGTCCAATTTTTGAGAAAGCTCCCATGGTAAAATAGAATGCAGAATTTGAGTAAAATCTAATTTCTGCAATTCACTTAATTTATTTATTTTGATGAGATAAGGTGAAAGCCATTCTTCTAAACTTTCTAAAAGATATTCGTTAGAAATGTTTGGCCAGTTATCATTTGGCCTCCATGCACGCAAACTTAAAATTCTTGCTTGAAAATCTTCTTGCGATTCATTCCAATTTAAAATTTTCAAACCGTTTTCACGAATCATTTCACAAAGAACTTGTATGCGTTGTACGTCATCAATTTTTGTAATTGCTTTTGTTTCTAAAACAAGATTTCCAACACGTTTTTCAATTGCTCCAATCACCATTCCTCTTTCTTTGTCCCAGCTTACAGTTTGGCGTTCTTCAGCTAATTCATATAAATCGTTTGCATCAAATGCCGCAGCTAAAAATATTTTTCCTTCGTTTGTTCCTGCATCCAAATGTGCAACTGCCAACCATTCTTCTTGTGCTAAGGCATCTGTTTCATTTAACTTTACAATTCTTCCGTTTGCTAATCGATAGCGCAATGATTTATCAATACGTTTTGCAATTCTTTCAGGATAAGCTGTTGCAAGTAGTTTTCCGATGTTGAAAATATTGGGTGCAAGATTTTCAACTTCAATCTTTAAAAGTTTTCTCCATGATTGGGCTAATCGTTCTATTCTGTCCAATACTTTTCTATCAGCATTTACTCTATCTCCCAATCTGTATTTTCTTAATGTTTCTATTCTCAAAGATAAATCTGCTCCGCTTTCTTTATTTAGCGGATCTCGTTCTTCGAGAATGGCAGCAATATCCGTTGCTAATGCAATAAATTTTTCCTTTGGTTTATTTTTCTGAAAATGTTCTGCTTCAATTAGCATGTGAGCCAAGCGTGGATGAGTTGGCATTTGCAACATTTCTTTTCCACGAGCAGTAATTTTATTATTCTGCAAAGCGCCCAATTGATTCAACAATTCTTTTGCTTGCGATACGGCTGCTTGCGGAGGAAGAGTTAACCACATTAATTCATTTATGTTTTGTATTCCCCACTGACTCAGTTCCAACATCAATGGTGCTAAATCAGCTTCTGAAATTTCCAGTTTACGATTTGGGATTAAATGTATGTGCGAACCTTCACTCCAAAGTCTGTAACAAGTTCCAGGACCCAATCTTCCAGCTCTCCCTGCTCTTTGGTCGGCTGCATCTTTTGTAACTTTTATTGTTTCTAATCTTGTTAATCCTGTTTGAATATCAAATCTTGGTGAACGGGCATAACCGCTGTCAATCACAACAGTAATTCCTTCAATGGTTAAAGATGTTTCTGCAATAGAAGTTGCTAATACTACTTTTCGTCTTCCATTTGGATGAGGTAATATTGCTTCTTGTTGTTTTTGTTGTGATAGATCTCCGTACAAAGGTTGTACAGATATTTCAGAATTTTCTTGTTCTAAAATTTCCTGAGTTCTTAAAATTTCTCCTGCTCCCGGAAGAAATGCAAGAATATCACCTTTGTTTTCACGTAACGCTTTTTTTATGGCGTTTGCCATTCGTAAATGCAGATAGACTTTTTCATCCGTATTCAAATATTGAACACTCACAGGATATTGTCGCCCTTCAGAAGTTAATATTGGAGCATTATTCAGAAGCGAAGATAATTTAGCGCCATCTAAGGTTGCCGACATAATTAAAATTCTCAAATCATTTCGCAATACTTGTTGCACCTGATAACACAATGCCAAAGCTAAATCTGCATTTAAACTTCTTTCATGAAATTCATCAAAAATAATTAAGCCAACATTATCAAGAGCATTATCATTTTGCAACATGCGTGTTAAAATCCCTTCTGTTACAACTTCAATTTTTGTGTTCTTGGAAATTTTATTTTCGAAACGGATACGGTAACCAATTGTTTCTCCGACAGACTCATTTAACAAGGATGCCATACGTGTTGCTACGGAGCGGGTTGCTAATCGTCTCGGTTCCAGCATAATTATTTTTTTTCCCTCTAACCATTTTTCATTCATTATTTCCAATGGAAGAATGGTAGATTTCCCGGCACCTGGAGGAGCCTGTAAAATAATAACAGGCTCTTTTTGGAGCTTGACTTTTAAGTCGGGGATTATTTCGTTGATGGGGAAATCGTGCTTGGCCATTTAGGTAAAAATAACAATAAAAAAACCGTTCAGAAATTTCTAAACGGTTCAATTAAATAAATTAATATTTTCTATAAAAAATACTTCTCTTTCAAAAATTCGGTATAATCGCCAAGATTGGCCATAACTTGTAATTCCTGGTAGCGTTTGTGAAATGCCATATCATCGGTTTGAGCGTTCAATACATCCAAACGGAAACGGTCGAAATTCACCAATGCCTGTTTTTCTTTTAATGTTAATGGTTCTCCATTAAACTCTCTTTCACGTAAATCGTTGATGCTGGGAACACCACCGATGTCCTCTTTTGCAAAATACTTATTTAATAAATGTGCGCGATTTTCCATAATAGTTTTACAGTACAAGATTACGGCAAATATCTAATTTGGTTACTATTTTAAGGGGAGATGTTATAAACATTGAGTTGTTAATTGATCGGATGGTTTTCTTTCGAAAAAATCCGCCTAGCCCCCTTTTACAAAGGGGGAATTGGTTCGACTTAGAAAAATATGTGTAAGTTCTCCGAACTCCCGACCCCAGACTCCCGACTTTATCCCTATTTTTGCTATGATGAAAAAGCACCTTCTGTTTATTTTTCTTTTTTCCATTTCCTTTGTTTCTGTTTCTCAAAACATTAGAAAACAAATTGAGGAGTTGGATACTGCATACTATCATGATGATTATGTTCTTGCTAAAAAACGTATTGCTGAAATTTTTCCTCAAATCGACAAAATAAAGAATGATACTTTATTGGTTGAGTTTTTAAATACTTGTGGTTCGGTTTATTACAGCACGAGTGATTTTACTGAAGCGGCAAATTATTTTGTAATGGCTTCTGAAAAAGCAAAAACAAGTTTAGGCGAAACCGAATATCATTATGCATTAGCAATTTTTAATCTGGCCGGATGTTATAAAGAAGAAGGAAGATATGCAGAATCGGAACCATTATATATTAAATCACTTCCGATTTTAGCAGAGGCATTCGGACAAAGCAGTGTGCAGTATACACGTTGCTTTTATACATTGGCTTCCTTGTATATCGATATGGCTAGATATAATGATGCGGAAGGAATGATCGCTGCAGCTGTTAATTTTTACAAAGAAATTTTAGGGAATGAAAGCCCGGATTACTTAGGTGCTTTAGGTTCCATTGCTATTGTTTATCAAGGACAAGGAAAATACGACAAGGCAGAAGAAATTATACTTGCTTTGCTGAATTATTTCAAAGCTCAGAATAAAGACAAAGAGCAGATCAATACTTTGCAAAATAACTTAGGAGAATTGTATCGCACGATGGGCGATTACGAAAGAGCAGAGCCCGCTTTGAAAGAGGCGGTGAAAACAGCTCCAGAGAATTCTTTGGCCATTGCAACTTCTTTAAACAATTTAGCCTTGGTTCAAAAAGCAATTGGAAAATATGCAGAGGCGGAAGTCTCTTATAAAAAAGCAATTGATGCGTACAAGTTTCAAAACAAAACCAACCATCCTGATTATACCAATCCTGTAAACAACTTGGGAGAATTGTACCGCACAATGGGTAGAACGCAAGAAGCAGCAAATGCTTTTGTGGAAGTGATTGAATTGCGAAAAAAATTATTGGGAACAGATCATCCGAATTATGCCAATGCTTTGAACAATTTGGCTTTGTTAGAATCTGAAGTGGGTTATTTTGAAGATGCCGAAAAACATTTTTTGGAATCCAAAGAGATTTATAAAAAAATTCTGGGAGAGAAACACCGGTTTTATGCTAACTGTCTGAACAATCTTGCCTATGTGTATAAAGCAACCGGGAAATTAGAAAAAGCAAAAGAAACTTATGAAGAGTGTTTGCGGCTTGCAAAAGAATCGGTTGGAGAAAACAGTGATAAGTATGGATTGTATTTAGGTGGATTGGCGGGCACTTACCGGATGATGAAAAAATATAATGAAGCCATTCCACTGATATTAAAATCAATGGAAATTTTAAAAAACAAATTAGGAGAGAATCACTATGATTATATCAATACCGAATACAATTTAGCAGAAACGTATCGTGAAAGCGGAAATAATATCGATGCTAAAAAGCATTATTTGAATTCAATTAAAGGCTATTTGTTTCTGATTGAAAAATATTTCCCTTCCTTAGGCGAAAAAGAAAAAACAGATTTTTATTTTACTGTCAGCATTACTTTTGAAACATTCAATTCGTTTGTGATTGAGATGAAAACAGTCCCGATAGCTATCGGGATTCCAAATGAGAATCACGATGATTTGGTTGCCAGGATGTATGATAATCAAATGGTCATCAAATCGCTTTTATTAAAAGAAACAGGAAAAGTAAAAATTCAGGTAGCTCAGAGCGGAGACAAAAAATTAAAAGAAGATTACGAAGAACTATTAAAATTGCGCGAAACTATTGTTCAGCAATACCGCTTAACTGCAGAGGATTTGACAGAAATAGGAGTTGATTTGCCGGCTATGGAAAAACAGGCGAATGAGTTGGAGCAAAAAATCACTTCTGTTTCAAACATTTCAGTAAAAAAGAAAGAAGAAGCGAAATCCTGGAAAGACATTCAGTCAAAACTTAAATCCGATGAATGTGTTGTTGAAATTGTGCGTACTGAGTTTTATACAAAAGGTAATTGGACAGATTCTGTTTATTATTCTGCTATGGTGATTGACAAAACATGTAAAGCACCCAAGTTTGTATTTATTAAAAACGGGAATGATTTAGAATCAAAAATTGCAAATGATTACCGGACTTTAATTAAAACTAAGAAAAGTGATGAAACGTCTTATGATGCACTTTGGAAACCATTAAAGGAAGCTGTTGGAGCTGCTAAGAAAATTTATTTTTCTCCTGATGGTGTTTACCAGCAGGTAAATATGTATACCTTAAAAAATTCTCAGACAAAAAAATATTTACTGGAGGAAGCAAATATTGTTCTGTTGACGAATTCTCAGGATTTAATAGAAACAATTTCTGCATCAGACTCTAAAACAGCAGAAATATTTTCTTATCCTGATTATGATTTTGTTGCTTCAACAGCAGAAGTAAAATCTTCAGAACCGTTATCCCGATATGGTTTTTCCAATTTAGCAGAGTTGCCGGGAACAAAAATAGAAGCAGATTCCATTACAAAAATCCTGAAATCGAAAAACTGGAAAGTGAACGAACATTTACAAGCTCAGGCAACAGAAGAAGCAATTAAAAAAATACAAAACCCTAAAATATTACACATAGCAACCCACGGATTTTTTTTACAAGACGTGGATGACAATGCAAGTGTTGTAATGGGAATGCAAGCTAAAATTGCAAAAGAAAATCCATTACTGCGCTCGGGATTAATGATGGCAGGTTCAGCTGCCATTGCACGCGATTCGATGGTTGATAATACAACAGATGATGGAATATTAACTGCCTATGAAGCTGCAAATATGAATTTAACACAAACTGATTTGGTTGTACTTTCTGCTTGTGAAACTGGATTGGGAGAAATGAAAAACAGTCAAGGTGTTTATGGATTGCAAAGAGCATTTATGGTTGCAGGTGCAAAATCAGTAATTATGAGTTTGTGGGTTGTAGACGATTTTGCAACACAGGAATTGATGAGTAATTTTTATCGCGAATGGATAAAAGATCCTTCTGCAGAAAATCGACAAAAAGCATTTCGAGTAGCACAATTAAAATTAAAAGAAAAATTTCCAGACCCATATTATTGGGGCGCGTTTGTGATGGTGGGGAAATAGTTATCTTTAGTGAATGGTTCTCGACTCCGCTCGAACTGACATTCATTTTGTCACTTCGAGCGGAGTCGAGAAGCGGCAACTGTTAAATGTGCTTTTAAATAATATTATCTTTGAAAAAAAATAAAACAAAGTATGAGTAAAGTATTTGTAACTGGTCCTGATGGAGTTTTAGGAAGTAATATTGTTCGCGAATTACTTTCAAGAAAATATGAGGTAAGAGTTTTGGTATTTGGTCCAAGTCAGCCAATAACATTAAAAGGATTGCCGATTGAAATTGTTGAAGGGAACATTACCAACAAAGCACAATTAATTGAACTTTCGAAAGGATGCGATTATTTTATTAATGTTGCTGCAATAACTGATATGTGGCCAACACGCGGTCAAAAGTATTTTAAAATAAATGTAGAAGGTGCTGAAAATGCTGTTGAAGCAGTGCTACAAAATAAAATAAAACGATTAGTACATGTTGGAAGCGCCAGTTCATTTGGTTATGGAACAATTGATAATCCAGGTAATGAAACTTCGGCATACAAATCTGCAAAATATAAAGTAGATTATATCGACAGCAAAAAGCTTGGACAGGAAAAAGTACTTTCTTCAGTTAAAGAAAGAGGATTGGATGCGGTGGTTGTTTGCCCAACATTTATGATTGGTCCGTACGATTCAAAGCCTAGCTCCGGAGCAATGATAATTGCTATTGCAAAAGGTGAACTTCCTGGTTATTCTTCTGGAGGAAAAAATTGGGTATATGTAAAAGATGTAGCAGTTGGAGTTTGTAATGCATTAACAATGGGCCGTTCGGGAGAAGCATATATTTTAGGAGGAGAAAATATAACGTATGTAAATGCTGTAAAAAGAATTGCGGCTGCACTCGGACAAAAAAAACTTCCAAAATTTGTTGTCCCTAGATTTTTATTATTGACGATTGGATGGTTTGGAACTGTTGCTGCGGCTATCACAGGTAAGCCGCCAAAACTTACAATCAATCTTGCACAAATTGCTTGTGATGGCCATTATTTTAGTCCGAAAAAAGCCATTGAAGAATTAAAAATACCTCAAACACCAATTGAAGTTGGAGTGAAAGAAGCAAAAGAATGGTTTATAGAAAATAAATATTTGTAGTTCTCGCCCTTCGACTCCGCTCAGGGTGACAACTCGAACTGACAATAAAATCAGCTCTTAATTTTGTATTACCTGAAGGAATCCTGGGAACACATCTCCGTTTTCAACAGTCAGAATATAATAGTAGGTTCCGTCAGAAATATTATTTGGTATCCAGTCGTTTGTATAATTTTCTTTTTCGTAAGCAACTTTCCCCCAACGATCATATACTTTCAAAGTGTTCGCTCCGAAATATTCCAAGTATTTGAAATAAAGCATATCATTTTGATTGTCGCCATTAGGTGTTACAACATTTGGTAAAGATATTTCTGCAGGAATAACTGTTACGTCTTGACAAACTGTATCAACACAACCATCCGAAGTTTGCATTGCTAAACAAACAGTATATACTCCAGGAACCGCATAAGAGTGAACAGGATTTTGATTCAGATCAAAATAACCATCTCCAAAAGTCCAAAACCAACTGTTTGCAGTTCCACCAAAAACGGTTGTGTTATCAGTGAACGACAAAGGCATATTAATAATCACGGGCTGTGGTGTAGCTATAATTCCGGCAATAGGTAAAGGATCTGTATTAACCGTAACAGTAATTGTGTCTGATTGACAAGTATTGTTTACAGCAGAAACTTGATAAGTAGTTGTAGAAACAGTTGTTCCGGTATTTACCAATGTTTGACTAATACTGGTTCCTGTTCCGCTTGTAGAATTTCCACTCCAGCTAACAACACTTGTTCCAATGCAAGGCGTAAGAGTTGTACTAAATGTTTCACCTGAGCAAATAGTAATTGGATTTGGTGATGCAGTAACTTCAGGAACTTCTTTTATTGTAATTACTTTTGGTGAAACTCCTGTGAGCATATTGCCGCAAGCATCCACAACTGTTGGTGGTGGAACTGATAAAATAGAAATAGTATCACAAGTCCACGGACAAGCTGGAATTGTAAGTGTTAATGCTTTTGGAGTAGTAGCCAGCGAACAACCAATAGGCGTTCCTGCAGTTACAGTTCCCGTCATCCAGGGATGAGTAATTGTAAAAGGAGGAACACCATAACGAATATAAATTGTACCTGTTAGTGTACATACGTTTGAGCAAATATTATTTGGAGTAACATTCCAAAGCGGACCATAACCTTCAATGGTGTGGCCTTCAACATAAGCTCTAAAAGGATAACCACCAAAAGGATCGTGATAGATATATGTAGTATTACATCCTGTTCCACCAACTGTTCGTGAAATATGCATCGATAAATAAAATGTTTGAGCAGTACATGATTGGGGTTTGCAACATAAAAGCGGACTCTTTAAATCGAATGCAGTTAAGTATGCTGTTCCTGCAGTCATTCCGGCTGCACCAGTAGTAGTGAACGATGTTGAGCTGTTGCAACTTGTCCTGAAATACATTGCTCCGTCATTCATTATTGCAGTAGAAAATGGATTAGCATAAAAACTTCCACTTACAAAACATGCTGTAACAGAAACTTGTGCAGGAATAGTTACTAAAATACTATCTGAATCACTTGCTGGAAAAATACAAGAAGGAATAGCTGGTCCAGTAAAAGTAGCAGTTGGTCCAGTTACAAGTGGGTCTATTGTAATCGGATAAACACGTGCTGGATCATTTATCCAAGAATTCGGAACAATAATTTTTATTTTTTGTTTGCCGTTTACTGTTTCATATTTATAAGCAGCAGTGATATAATTTTTATTTGCATCGTAACAAACAGCTCCTCGCATAGTTCCAAGCTCTTTGCCTCCTGCAGAAACAATTCTAATTGGTCCCAACCAACCTCTAGCATCTTGTCTACCATAATTTTCATCGGGAAGGATTTTTGCATTTTCGGTTGTTGAAATTTCTTCCTCTATAATAAAATCAGAAGTGGATGAAGGAATGGCAGCATTAAGAACATAATTATATTTCAAACTATTAAAACGAAACTCAAAGGTTTTAGTAATACCGCTTATGCTGGTCGACATAACTGCATTGGCTCCATTCTGTTTTAAGTTTGAATTGTTAATTTCAATTCCATTAATCTTAGATTTTTCTGAAAATATAATCTTAGAATTTTCTCCGGTGCTAATTTCCACCGATCCGTTCATTAAAATAGAAACTTCGTTTGGTTGATTGCTTGCAGACAAACCTTTAGCCGAAGCTTTTGGTTCAACTTCAATGGGAACCAGCACACCTGCAGAATTATAATAGTTAATAGGCTGTTTGCAATACTCTGTAATGATTCTTCCATCGGGGGTAACATACGTGCTTGAGAATATTTTTCGTTCACTTTCTACCTCATTCCATTGAGAACGATCCTCAAGAATGTTACGCTCCTGCACTGGAGTTAGATTTGTAGTAAGCCCTTCCTGGGTGTTTTGAGAAAATAAAATCCCTGCACTGAAACTGAAAAGAATCAACAGAGAGAATACTTTTAACTTAAATGAATTGAGTAGCATAATGTGGGGAATTTGCTATAACAAATATATAAAAATTTTGCAGAAATACAAGGGAAAGAAGAATTAAAATTCGAATTGAAAGAAAGAGGTAAATTGTTTACATTTGAATAAGAACAATGTATCTTAACTACTCCTTTTGAAAACAGTATTTTGAAAAAAACATTAAAATATTTCTTTCTGGTATTTGCACTTTGTTGCTATGGATTTAATTCCTTAGCACAGCAGAGTATATTGGATTCTCTATTAAATGTTTTAAAAACTACTGATCAAGATTCTACGAAAGTCAAAATTTATAACAATCTTTTTTTAGAATACGAATATTCTGACGATGCCAAAGCTTTAGAATCTGTAAATAATGCATTGACTCTCGCAACTAAAATTAATTTTCAAAGAGGAGTTGCACTTGCAAACAGACATCTTGGATATTATAATGAGGATAAAAGCAATTATACAGAAGCGCTTAAATATTATTTTGCATCCTTAAAAATTTACCTATCGATAAGTAATAAGAAAGGAATTGCAGGTTCCTATGCAAGTATATCAAACATATACGATGACCAGGGAAATTATAGCGAAGCATTAAATTATCAGCTGGAAGCCTTAAAAATTCACAAAGAAATTGGAAGAATTCAAGGCATAGCAAATAGTTATAATAATATTGGTATAATTCACAAGCATCAGGGAAATTATGCCGAAGCGTTAAAAAACTATTTTGCCTGTTTGAAAATTAAAGAAGACGCAAAAGACGATGAAGGTATTGCTTTGTCTCACATAAACATAGGTACAATTTATACTAAACAAAAAAATTATTCCGAAGCCTTAAAAAATTATTTTACCGCTCAGAAGATATATGAAAAAATGAAAGATAAAAAGGGGTTATCAGCTTCATACTCTAGTATTGGTGTGGTTTATTTTGAACAAAAAAATTACTCTGACGCACTAAAAAATCATTTCGCTGCTTTAAAAATTAACCAAGAACTTGGGAATAAAAATGATATTGCTGGAGCTTATAATAATATTGGAATTGTATATAAAGACCAAGGCAATTATTCAGAAGCCTTAAAAAATTTATTTGAAGCTCTTAAAATCAAAGAAGCAATTGGGGATAAATTAGGAATTACACATTCATGTTTTAATATTGGTACTGTTTTTATTGAACAAAAAAAATACAAAGAAGCTCGTAACTATTTAAGTTTAGCTAAGGCTCAGAGCCTGGCAATTGGTGATAAAGAGGCCTCCAGGGACATATATAAAATGTTTGCAGTGCTAGAAAATGCTACTGGAAATTATAAAGAAGCATTTGATAATCATAAACGCTATATTCTTTATAGTGATAGCTTAGACAATGAAGAAACTCGTAAAAAAACAATTCAAAGCCAAATGACATATGATTTCGAAAAGAAGGAGGCAATTGCGCAAGCAGAATACGAGAAAGAACTCGAGAGTCAGGAGGAAATTTCTGAAGAAAAAAGCAGGGGACAAAAGCTGGTTATAAAATTTGTAGCATGTGGACTTTTCTTAGTTCTAATTTTTGCTGGATTTATATTTCGATCTCTGAAAGTAACCAGAAAACAAAAAGATATAATTGAAAGCCAAAAAAATATTTTGGAGATGCAAAAATTAGAAGTAGAGATGCAGAAAAGCATAGTAGAAGAGCATCAAAAAGAAATTATTGATAGCATTACTTATGCAATGAGAATACAACGCTCATTATTGCCTACTGAGAAATATATTGATAAGAATTTGAAACGATTGAAAAGCAAATTTGAAAATTAGCAAGTTTGAAAAAGCAGATTACATATATTTTGTCTTGTCTCTTTGTAATTTCTTCTATCTTAAGTTTTTCGCAAATAGCCTCTATCGATTCGTTGATAAATGTATTAAAAACAGATAGAGATGATACAACTAAATTGTTTCATTTATATACTATTTGTGACGAAAATGAAACGATTGGAAAATATCATGAAGGATTAAGTTATGGAAACCAAGCTTTAGCGTTTGCGGATACTTTATACAATAAGTCTGATGATGAAACAGTAAAAAAATTTATCCAGAAATATAAGTCTTTTACTTACAACAACATTGGACTGATTCAGACAGCACTTGGAAATTATGCAGAGGCTATAAAAAATCATTTTGCTTCTTTGAAAATAAAAGAATTGCTGAACGACAAAAAAGGTGTTTCGGGTTGTTATAATAATATTGGGTATGTTTATTTCGAACAGCAGAATTATGTTCTTGCACTTAAGAACTATATTTCTTCTTTAAAAATAAAAGAAGAGTTAGCTGATAAAAAGGGAATGTCAAATTCGTATAGCAATATTGGGAATATTTATTATGAACAAAAAAATTACTCAGAGGCATTTAATAATTATTCTAAAGCATTAAAGTTACGTGAGGAAATAAGCGACAGTGTAAAAATTGCTAGTTCCTATAACGATATTGCTGGAGTGTATTACGCTCAGAAAGACTATGTAAATGCTTTGAAAATGAGCATGCAATCTCTTAAGATAAAGGAAAAAATTGGTAACAAAGCGCGAATTGCAAATGATTATGGAAATGTTGGAAATATTTTGCAAAGCCAAAAAAAATATACCGAGGCGAGAAACTATTTTTATAAGTCTATACAGCTATCAAAAGAATTAGGATTAAAAAGTTATTTGTCATCGTCATATAAATCGCTCTCTGATTTAGATAGTACAATAGGTAATTTTAAAGGCGCTTATGAAAATCACAAACAATATATTTTATATCGTGACAGCCTGGATAATGAGGAGAGTAGGAAAAAAACTATTCAAACTCAAATGACTTACGATTTTGAAAAGAAGGAAGCGGTTGCTGAAGCAGAACATAAAAAAGAATTAGAAAGCCAAGAAGCGATTGCAGAAGAGAAAAGTAGGAGACAAAAAATAATTATTGTTTTCGTTGTTCTAGGATTATTATTGGTTTTGGTGTTTGCCGGATTTATCTTTCGTTCGCTTAGAATTACCCGAAAACAAAAAATAGTTATAGAAGAACAAAAAAATATTGTTGAACAGCAGAAATCAGAAGTTGAACACCAAAAACAAATTGTGGAAGAACATCAAAAAGATATTATTGATAGCATAACTTATGCTAGGAGAATTCAGCGTTCGCTTTTACCAACGGAAAAGTATATTGAGAAAACGCTTTCCCGTCTAAAGAATAAATAATGTTTTGATTATTTATTTATTCATCATCATCATTTGGTTTGCCAAAACGTGTTACGAATCCAATATATGGCATTCCTACAAGGAATTGATTTTCCCATAAAGCCGGTGTGTTTAAGAATCCTATATCAAAGCTGCCACGTCTATTCAGTATTCTACATCCATAAGAAATAAATGGTTCATAATGGGAATCCGATTTAAAGCCACGGTTGAATGGATCACCACTCACGGGTACAAGCCAATTCTCTGAAACGATAGCCAATTTTTTGCTTACACGAACCGTCCCGCTTAACTGCATCAATGGTTGATTCATTACATCAGTATTGCTTTGGCTATTCATAAATCCATAACAAACTGTTGTAGTAAGGTTGTGATCATAATTTCCCACAGTAAATGAGCAATATCCAAGCGCAAGTCCAAAATTAGAGTTACGAATGATTGGGAAAATAGAATTCCCAATAAATACTCCTCCGCCAACATGGGCGTACTCATTAACGGATGTAGATACTTTTGCAGTCAGGTATACTCCCAAAGGTCCCGTAAGCCCTCCTCCAACAGTTGCGTGGTCGGTAATTGCATAAGAGAATTCATTCCCAAGTCCATAATAATTATGGTAATAACCATCCCCCTTTTTTTGTGGAATTGCTGTAGGGGTAAGGTAGTATAAACCATATGTTGGATTTTTAAACCAAACTTTCCCAGTTTTTGCAATGGTTCCGTCAATTGGGTCAATGCTTCTTATCTTTTCGTTGTTAATTTTTAAATTTCCAAAGTTTTTTGTTTGAACAATTGTTTCATATTCTGTTTTGCTCAAAATCTTTCCAGAAATTTTAGAGCCATCTTTTAGCCCAATTATCCAATCTTCGTTCCCATATTCTCTTTCAAGAGAAGCAATAATATTACGGTTTATCGTCTGTTCTCCAATATTGTCATCTACAAATATGACCTCTTTGTTCCCTTCTTTTTTAAGGTATCCCTTTAATTTTGTTGCGTCTGTTAATGTCAGAACATATCGAGCTTTTACATTATCCTTTGCTGTTGCTGCAGCTTTTACAATTTCAGGTGTGGCTATAAAAATCTCTTTAGTTCCATTTGAATAATTGATGGATAAAATGTCTTTCTTTTTTTCTACAAAGATGGGTCCATCTGCCATACCTGCCCGTTCATATTTAATCTCATCAGCAGATATCTCTATTACTTTTCCAATAATTATGCTACTGTTCTTATGGTAGATTGTATCTTGAGCCTTCACTAAAACAGGGAATAAAACTGCAGCAAGACAAAAATAAAAGATTTGTTTTTTCATTTGGAAATATGCTTTGTAAAATAAAGGTTCTAATCGTTTAGCAATACAAAAACGTATAACAGGCAAAAGAAGTATGCGACCTGTTCTTTATAGTTTGCTTGCTTGAGCACCAATATACATAAAAATTTGGCTTGAACTAATGAGTAGTGCACAAATCTGTTGCTATTTACCCTTCAAAGCCTTACATTTGCAATCCTTTTTTCTCCCTCTTCTATTGGAAGGAGAGGGCTGGGGAGAGGTTAAAAAGAACATGGCAGAAGACAGAATAAATTCAAGCAAAGCACCTGAGCCGGTTGGAGCATATCCACACGCACGAAAGGTTGGAAATTTATTATTCCTTTCAGGAGTTGGTCCACGTGAACGTGGCACTAAAAAAATTCCGGGAGTTGAACTGGACGAAAAAGGAAACATTGTTTCTTATGATATTGAAACACAATGCAAATCTGTTTTTCAAAATATTAAGTGGATTTTGGAAGAAGCAGGTAGTAGCTGGGATAATATTGTGGATGTACAAGTATTTTTGACAAACATGAAAGATGATTTCGCAATTTATAATAAAGTGTATGCCGAATGGTTCAAAGACAATCAACCATGTCGCACAACCATTGAAATTAACTGTTTGCCAACACCAATCGCAATCGAATTAAAAGTGATTGCTACTATTTAGTTCAAAGTTTAAAGTTAAAAAGTTGTATTGTCAACTTTAAACTTTAAACTTTTAAACTTTAAACTTATGAGTTACAAAACATATACAGGTCTTAATCTTTCGCAAACTGCAAAGGATGTTCAAAAGACTTGGGACGAAAATAAAACCTTTGAAAAATCCATCTCATCACGAGAAGGTAAAACGCCTTTTGTTTTTTATGAGGGTCCGCCAAGCGCCAACGGATTACCAGGTATTCACCACGTAATGGCGCGTTCTATTAAAGATATTTTTTGTCGCTACAAAACACAAAAAGGCTTTCAGGTAAAACGTAAAGCAGGTTGGGATACTCACGGATTACCAATAGAATTAAGTGTAGAGAAGACTTTAGGAATTACAAAAGAAGACATTGGGAAAAAAATTACTGTTGAAGAATACAACATTGCCTGTCGCAAAGATGTAATGAAATACACAGATGTGTGGGCGGATGTAACAGCAAAAATGGGCTATTGGGTGGACATGGAACATCCTTACATTACTTACGATAATAAATACATTGAAAGTGTTTGGTGGCTGTTGAAGAATTTACATTCAAAAAATTCTTTATACAAAGGATTTACAATTCAACCGTATTCGCCTGCTGCTGGAACAGGACTTTCGTCTCATGAGTTGAATCAGCCAGGATGTTACAGAGATGTGAAGGATAGAACAGCGACTGTGATGTTTAAAGCAGTTCAAAGTTCAAAGTTGGAAAGTTTAAAGTTGCAGGGCGATGTTTACTTTTTGGCTTGGACGACAACACCTTGGACATTGCCATCTAATACGGCTTTGGCTGTTGGGAAGAATATTGATTACTTGGCAATTAAAACATATAATCCATTTTCTGGAAATCCTATAACTGTAATTATTGCTAATGCATTATTTAATAAATATTTTGGACTCGATGCTCCTTTTATTGCAGAAGGAAAGTCTGATGGTCTTGTTGCTTGTGGTATAAATACTGATACAAAAGAATTGTTGCCTTTTGAAATTAAAAAAGGAAGTAGAGCATTTTGGAAAATAATTTCTGAATTCAAAGGTTCTGATTTAGCAGGAATTTCCTACGAACAACTTTTGCCATTTGCTCAACCAACAGATGGTGACGCATTCAAAGTAATCATTGGTGATTTTGTTACAACAGAAGATGGAACAGGAATCGTACACATTGCTCCAAGCTTTGGTGCAGACGATTTTAGAGTGGCGAAACAAAACGGAATTGGCTCGTTAACATTGGTTGACAAACGCGGTAAATTTTTACCAGAAATAAAAGACGGAACATTTTTGTATGGCGAAGAATATGTGAAAGAAGCATATTTAACCGATGCAGAAAAAGAAGCGGAATTCAAAAATCAGAAAACAATTTTAGAAGCTGCAGGAAAAATAAAAGAACTGAAAGCGTATTTAAGTGTTGACGAACGCATTGTTTTAAAATTACAAGAAGAAGGAAAGCTTTTCAAAAAAGAAACCTACGAACACAGTTATCCGCACTGTTGGAGAACCGACAAACCTGTTTTGTATTATCCTTTGGATTCCTGGTTTATTAAAACTACCGATTACAAAGACAAGATGATTGCTTTGAATAAAACAATCAACTGGAAACCTGAATCAACTGGTACTGGCCGTTTTGGGAACTGGTTGGAAAATTTGAACGACTGGAATTTATCTCGTTCACGCTTTTGGGGAATTCCAATTCCTATCTGGACGAGTGAAGATAAATCGGAACAAATAGTTATCGGCTCTGTTGAAGAATTGAAAAAAGAAATTGAAAATGCAGTTGCGAAAAAAGCAATGACGGAAAATCCGCTTGCGAAATTTACAGCAGGCGATATGTCGGAAACAAATTACAATACGTTTGATTTGCACAAGCCGTACGCTGATAACATCGTGTTGGAAAGCAATGGTAAAAAGCTTTTCCGTGAACCGGATTTAATTGACGTTTGGTTTGATTCCGGAGCTATGCCGTATGCGCAATTGCATTATCCGTTTGAAAATAAAGAATTAATCGACAACAAAAAATATTATCCTGCAGATTTTATTGCTGAAGGTGTAGATCAAACACGTGGTTGGTTTTTTACATTGCATGCTATTGGAACAATGTGTTTTGATTCTGTTGCATTCAAAAATGTTGTTTCTAACGGATTGGTGTTGGATAAAAACGGACAGAAAATGAGTAAACGCTTGGGCAATGCAGTTGACCCATTCGAAACAATTGAAAAGTACGGTCCGGATGCCACACGCTGGTATATGATTACCAATGCAGCCCCTTGGGATAATTTAAAATTTGACATCGAAGGAATTGCAGAAGTTCAACGTAAATTTTTCGGAACACTTCACAATACGTATTCATTCTTCGCGCTTTACGCAAACGTTGATAATTTCAATTACAAAGAAGGAGAAATTCCAATGTTGGAACGTGCAGAAATTGATCGTTGGATTATTTCTGAATTAAATACATTGATTAAGAAAGTAGACGAAGCATATGCCGATTACGAACCGCATCGTGCAGGAAGATATATTGAAAGTTTTGTAGATGAACATTTGAGTAACTGGTATGTGCGTTTGTGCAGAAGAAGATTTTGGAAAGGAGATTATTCGCAAGATAAAATTGCAGCATATCAAACATTGTATCGTTGTTTGGAAGTAATAGCACAGCTTTCCGCTCCGATTGCGCCATTCTTTATGGACAGATTGTTTACAGATTTAAATGCTGTAACAGGTCGTGATAAAGCCCAATCTATTCACTTGAGTGATTTTCCTGTTTCGGATACTTTTTTAATTGATAAAGATTTGGAAGAGCGCATGGAGTTGGCGCAAAAAATTTCTTCTATGGTTTTATCGATTCGAAAAAAAGAAAACATTCGCGTTCGTCAACCATTAAATAAAATTCAGATTCCTGTTTTGGACGATTCATACAAAGCAAAAATTGAAGCAGTGAAAGATTTGATTTTGTCGGAAGTGAATGTGAAGAGTTTGGATTTGGTAGATGAATCGCAAACACAAATTGTGAAAAATCTAAAATTGAACTTCAAAACCTTAGGGAAAAAATGTGGGAAGCACATGAAGTCGGTTCAAACTTTTGCAAACGAAAACGGACTCGCAATTATATCAGGAATAGAAAAAACCGGAAAATTTGAGATGAAATTTGATGGAGAAACCATTGTTTTGGAGACAGAAGATGTGGAAATTATCCCGGTTGACATTCCAGGATGGAAAGTGGCAAATTCGGGACAACTAACTGTGGCTCTGGATGTTACAATTTCTGAGGAATTACGTGAAGAAGGGTTGGCCAGAGAGCTGGTAAACCGTATCCAAAACCTCCGGAAGGACAGTAATTTGGACGTTACAGACCGAATAGACGTGAAAATTCAGAGAAATAATGCGATAAATTCAGCCATCAATAATAATTTGGACTATATTTGCGCGGAAATTTTGGCATCATCGCTCGAACTAGTTGATTCTGTGGAGGCTACAAAAGGCTCTGAAGTTGAATTAGACGAGGAGATAAAAACGATGATTACAATAACAAAACTACTTAACTAAATACATAATACGAATGGCTAAAAAAGCGCAAAAAGGTAAACCAGCTAAGAAAGTTGCAAAACCTGCAAAAAAAGCGGCAGCAAAAAAGCCTGCAAAGAAAGCAGCTCCTAAAAAAGCAGCTAAACCTGCAAAGAAAGCAAGCAAACCAGCTAAAAAAGCTGTAGCAAAAAAAGTTGTTAAAAAAGCAGCACCTAAAAAAGCTTCCAAACCAGCTAAAAAAGCAGCTCCAAAGAAAGCAGCTAAGAAAGTTGTAAAAAAAGTAGCTAAGAAAATAGTTAAAAAAGTAGCTCCTAAAAAAGCAGCTAAAAAAGTTGTTGCAAAAAAGGTAGTAGCTAAACCTGCCCGTCCGGTAGGCGGGAAAGTTGCTAAACCTGTTGCAAAAGTTGTAGCTAAAAAAGTAGAAGTAAAGAAAGTTGCTCTGGCTAAACCAGTTGTTGTTGCAAAACCTGCTCCTATTGTTAAAGAAACAGTTGCAAAGAAAAAAAGTCGCGAGTTTGTAACGGACGATGATTATAGTTCTGATGAAGCACCAATGGTGGTAGAATATAAAACACCTTCTATCCGTAAACCAATGGGTCCTGCACCTAAACCACATATCAATACAGATACTCGTACTCGTTATTCTGATAATGAATTGAAAGAATTTAAAGAATTGATTCTTAAAAAATTAGGTGAAGCTCAAAAAGATTACGAATTATTAAAGAGCACACTTTCTCATAAAGACGATCACGGAACAGATGATACTTCTCCGACTTTTAAATTGTTGGAAGATGGTTCAGATGTTTTGTCAAAAGAAGAAACAGCTCATTTAGCTAGCCGTCAGGAAAAATTTATCCAAAATCTTCAAAATGCATTAATCCGTATTGAAAATAAAACTTACGGAATTTGCAGAGCAACAGGTAAATTGATTTCTAAAGAGCGCTTGAGAAGCGTTCCTCACGCTACATTGGCGATTGAAGCAAAACTTGAACAAAATTCTTAATACCATTACCCTGTTTTCATAAAAGGCTGTTCTTAATTGAACAGCTTTTTTTTTACTTTTGCCCAGAAGGAATTTCTTCTGAATAGTCCAATTAAATAACATATTTGTGAGAAGACCATTATTAATAGTATTCATTGTTTTATTGATTGATCAGATCATCAAGATTTATGTGAAAACACATTTTTTCTTAGGAGAAGAAGTTCACATGGCCGGTGATTGGGCAATCATTCATTTTACCGAAAACAAAGGAATGGCTTATGGGATGGAGTTTGGAGGCGAATTCGGAAAACTGTTTTTAAGTGTTTTCAGAATTGTTGCTGTAGGAGGAATTGGGTATTATTTGTGGACATTGGCTAAAAAGAAAGAAGACAAATTATACATTGTTTGCATAGCATTAATTTTTGCTGGTGCAATTGGAAATATAATTGACAGTGCTTTTTATGGAATGTTATTCAGCGATAGTAATTATGAAGTTGCCCGTTTTATGCCTGAAGAGGGTGGTTACGCTTCATTTTTACATGGAAGTGTGGTCGACATGTTTTATTTTCCAATAATAGAAGGACATTTTCCTTCATGGTTTCCATTATGGGCAACAGAAGAATTTGAATTTTTCCGCCCCGTTTTCAACTTTGCAGATTTTTCAATTAGTGTAGGTGTTTCCATGATTATTTTATATCAAAAACGCTTCTTTGGAAAAAAGAAAAAGTCAGAAGACACATCGACTACGCTCAGTGTGACAGAGGGGATGGAAGCGCCAAAGGCAACAGAGCCCACAATAGATGAAGTAAGTCAATAATTCATTTTCTCTGGAATGAATTTTTCAAAAATAAAACGTTACTTCATTCTCATCACCCTTGCAGGTTTTATTTTTTCCTCTCTTCATTTTTATTACAATACTTTTTTACTACCGGGGTTTTTATTGAAAGAAGTAGTTTCTAAACCAGTCGATGCGATTATTGTTCCAGGCGTTCAGTACAATGGATTAAAATGGAATACAGTAATGAAATGGAGAGTGTATTGGTCGGTTTACCTTTACAAAAGAGGTTTGACTAAAAACATTATTTACTCCGGAAGTGCTGTTTATTCACCATATAACGAAGCAACCATCATGGCTTTATATGCTGAAAAAATGGGTGTTCCAAAAGAACACATCTTTATTGAAACAAAAGCTGAACACACTACCGAAAATTTATATTATGGTTATGAGTTAGCAAAAGAAAAAGGATTTAAGAATATTGCATTTGCCACAGATCCTTTTCAATCAAATATGATTTCACCGTATGTCCAAAAATTTAATTTGGATGTAAGTCTTGTTCCTATTGCCATACCTATTCTTCAAAAAATAGAAATGAGGGATTTTGAAATTGAAAGTTCAAAAGCCTATCAGTTGAATTTTATTTCCATTGAAATAAGAGAAACTCCAGAAGAAAGAGAATTTTATTCTAAGGGTGGGAGGATTCCTGTTGAGAAAGAGTGATTTTTTCGAAGCGCCAATCATTTTAAGAACCGTCATTGCGAGTCCCGCTCCCGATAGTTATCGGGATTCGCGGGATGTGGCAATCTCTCACGATGAGAAAAAACGCAACCAATTAGGAGATCCCGTGTCGCGGCACGGGATGACAGTTACGAAGAATGTGTCTATCTAAATCAATTTCTTCCCAACCAAATACTCCGCAATCTGAATAGCATTAGTAGCAGCCCCTTTTCTAAGATTATCTGAAACAATCCACATGTTTAATGTTTTTGCTTGTGTTTCATCTCTGCGTAGTCGACCAACAAATACCTCATCTTTATCATGCGCATCCATTGGCATAGGATATTTTAAATTTTTCACATCATCCACTAAAATTACTCCCGGTGCATTTTGTAAAATGGTGCGTACTTCATTCAGATCAAAATCGTTTGCAAATTCCACATTAACACTTTCACTATGTCCGCCCATTACAGGAATACGAACAGTTGTAGCCGTTACACGAATGTTGTTATCCATAATTTTTTTGGTCTCGTTCACCATTTTCATTTCTTCTTTGGTGTAACCATTATCTGTGAAAACATCAATCTGTGGAATCACATTCAAATCAATCGGATAAGCGTAAGCCATTTCTCCTTTTATTCCTTTGCGTTCGTTCATCATTTGATCAACCGCTTTCACACCTGTCCCAGTTACCGATTGGTATGTAGAAACCACAATGCGTTGGATATTGTATTTTTTATGCAATGGATTTAATGCAACTACCATTTGAATGGTTGAGCAATTCGGATTCGCAATAATTTTATCAGTAGCAGTTAATTCAGCTGCGTTGATTTCAGGGACAACTAATTTTTTTGTTGCATCCATTCTCCAAGCAGATGAATTATCAATTACAGTAATTCCTGCTGCAGCAAATTTCGGAGACCATTCCAGTGAAGTACCTCCTCCTGCAGAAAACAATGCTACATTTGGTTTCATATCAATAGCAGTTTGCATTCCAACTACCTTGAACTTTTTCCCTTTATAAGAAACTTCCTTACCAATCGAACGCTCGGATGCTACAGGGATTAGTTCTGTTACAGGAAAATTACGTTCTTCCAATACTTGAATCATTTTGGTGCCGACTAAGCCGGTTGCACCTACTACTGCTACTTTCATATGGTTTATTTTAAATAAAAAGACCTTTCCGTTTGGAAAGGCCTTTGTGATTATACGTTTATATACAAAACACTAGTTAACCTTTCCTGTCTGGAAGTGTTTCTTACCGTGTTTTTTATTTTTCAATGTCATTTTCATTTGATGCGACAAAGCTAATTTGTTTTTTTTAATTGGCAAAAACTTTTGAGCAATTATTTAATCATTTCTTAATTCAATTTTTCAGCCCTTTTTCCTATATTTACTAGATATTTATGATAGGAATGCGGTCGATAGTACTACTCTTTTTATTCATTACTTCTTTTGCAACAGCTCAGGTAACTGATAATTTCACAGATGGTGATTTTACTGCTGCGCCTGTGTGGAGTGGTGATGCAGCAGAGTTTATTGTAAATGCATCACAACAATTGCAATTAAATAACACTGTTGCCGGAGCGAGCTATCTTTCAACTCCCAGTCCGGGTGCTTCTTTCGATAATTTTCAATGGAATTTTTACATCAAACAAACATTTGCTCCATCCGGAAGTAATTATGGAAGGGTGTATCTGGTTTCCGATCAAGCCAATTTGGAAGGGTCTCTAAATGGTTATTACTTACAGTTTGGTGAAGCAGGTAGTTTGGATGCAGTGGAATTATTCCGTCAAACCGGATTAACAAGCACTTCCGTATGCAGAGGAATAAACGGAGAAATAGCAGCCTCATTTGCTGTTGGAATTAAAGTTACCCGCGATGCAGTTGGAAACTGGAGTTTGTATGTCGACCCTGCCGGTGGAACAGCCTATGGATTAGAAGCTACAGGAACTGATAATACTTATACTACCACAAGTTTTTTTGGCGTAGCGTGTGTTTACACCATCAGCTCAGCAACTAAATTTTATTTTGATGATTTTTATAACGGTGCTATCATAGTAGATGTTACCGCACCATCCATTGTTTCATCAACCGTAATATCAAGTACACAAGTGGATGTTTTGTTTGACGAAAATGTAGATTTAACTACTTCACAAACCCTTACGAATTATTCTGCAGATAACGGATTAGGAAATCCTTCAGTTGCTACCCGCGATGTTACAAATTTAAGTTTGGTGCATTTAACTTTTGCAACAGCATTTACAAATGCATTATTAAACACATTGACAGTAATAAATGTGCAAGACATGAGTGCGAATGCTATCACTACTGCAAACACAGCCTTTACTTATTTCGCGCCAGTAACGGCAATATATAAAGACATTATCATAAACGAAATTTTTGCTGATCCTTCTCCTGTTGTCGGACTTCCTACTTTTGAATTTATAGAAATTTATAATAAAAGCACCAACACATTTGATTTGAATGGATGGAAGTTTACAGATGGAAGCACTACAGGAACATTAGGAACTTTTATTTTAGCGCCAAACGAATATTTAATTCTTTGTCCGATTGCTGATACAGCATCTTTTTCTCCTTTTGGAAATACTCTTGGACTAACAAGCTTTCCTTCCTTAAACAATACGGGAGATAATTTACAATTACAAGACAATACACTTGTTGTAATAGATTCGGTTAATTATATCGATGGTTGGTATCAAGATGCAATAAAGGATGATGGTGGTTGGACATTGGAATTAATTAATCCGAATGCACCACTTGCTTGTCCTGCAATAAGCAATTGGATTGCATCTACAAATGCTTCTGGTGGAACGCCAGGAATTCAAAACAGTGTTTATTCAATTGTTGCTGATGTAACATCTCCAACTATTGCAAGTGTTACTGTTGTAGATTCAACTCATATCACGGTTTGTTTTTCGGAAGCTTTGGATGCTTCACAATTAACGCTTCCTGCAAATTTTTTCATCAGTAATGGAATCGGAAAT
The DNA here is from genome assembly GCA_005772895.1 of Bacteroidota bacterium. Lineage (GTDB taxonomy): Bacteria > Bacteroidota > Bacteroidia > 2-12-FULL-35-15 > 2-12-FULL-35-15 > 2-12-FULL-35-15. The sequence continues at coordinate 59,244 of SXIH01000055.1, forward strand.
CCATTAACGGATACTGCAAATCTTGCACTTACTTGTGTGGATTTAGTTTTAGGAACATCCTTAATGTCGGACTCAACGTATACACTAACATTATCAAATCAAAGTGACTGCTCCGGAAATATTCTTACACCTGCTACAATAAATTTTTCCTATTACATTGTAAAACCATACGATGTAGTATTCAACGAAATAATGGCGGATCCGGATCCTGTGCTAACTATCTTACCTAATAATGAATATGTAGAGTTGTATAATAACACACCTTTTCCTATAAATTTAAATGATTGGAGTTTTACAGCAGGAAGCAGCACGAAAATTTTACCTGCTTTTATAATTCCGGCTGATAGTTTTATTGTATTAACATCTGCTTTAGGTTTAGCGGGAATGCCAGCGGGAATAAATGCTGAAGCTTTAATCAGTTTTCCTTCCTTAACAAATACTGGACAAACACTTACTTTAAGAAACCCGCAAGGAACGGTTATATCAACAGTTTCTTATACCGATTATTGGTATCAGGATGCAATTAAAAAAGATGGAGGATATAGTTTAGAACAAATTGATCCAACAAATCCATGCGAAGGTGAAACTAACTGGAAAGGTTCAAATAGTGTAAACGGTGGAACACCGGGAACTCAAAATTCGGTTTATGCAAGCAATCCCGATGTTGCTCCTCCACAAGTTGTCCGTGTGAGTGTAATTTCAGTTGATACTATTCAATTATATTTTAATGAAGCCTTGGATAGTGCTTCAATGATTAATCTTGCGATTTATACAATTGACAACAGTATTGGAAATCCAACAAGCATTCAAGTGATTGCTCCCGATTATAAAAGTGTGAGATTAAGTTTAGGAACAACTTTATCCATCGGAACAATTTATACCATCACTGTAAACAATGCGATTACTGATTGTGTTGGAAATCCTTTGGGAGCAGATAATTCAGCTCGTTTCGCAATTCCTGAGCCCGCTTCTCCAAACGATATTGTGATTAACGAAATTTTATTTAACCCAGCTACTCCCGGAGTTGATTTTGTAGAAATTTATAATCGTTCGAATAAAGTCATTGATTTAAAAACAATTTTTATTTCAGAATACGATACAATTACAAATATGATTATTGGTCCGGAAACTATTTCTACAGATGGCTATTTAATTTTCCCTCAGGAATATATTTTGTTAAGTGAAAATGGAGCATTTGTTCAAACACAATTTGCAACAACAAATCCGGAAGGGTTTTTAGATATGAATAATCTTCCGACAATGAACGATGACGGAGGAACAGTTTGTTTATCAACAGCAACCGACATCATTGATAATTTTAAATATTACGACAATATGCATTTTGGATTGCTAACTGTAACAGAAGGCATTTCATTGGAGCGAATTGATTTTGACCGTGTAACGCAAGACAGAACAAATTGGCATTCTGCAGCGGAAGCTGTTCATGCAACACCGGCATACAAAAATTCACAATATTCAGATGCGGGAGAAACAGAAAGTCCAATTGAAATTACACCTGAAATATTTTCTCCGGATGAAGATGGTGTGAATGATGTAGTAAATATTAATTACCATTTTGATACACCAGGATTTACTGCAAACGTAATTGTTTACGACAGTAAAGGAAGAATTGTAAAGCACCTTATACAAAATGAGTTGTTAGGGATTAAAGGAACATTCTCCTGGGACGGAATAAATGATGACCGCGAAAAAGCGAGAATCGGAATTTATATTTTCTACTTCGAAGTGTTTGATTTATCAGGCACTGTAAAACATTACAAAAAGACTTGTGTGTTAGCAGGGAAGTTGTAGTGTTTATTTTATAGAAAAAAAATGACTGTGATTTTTGGGGTCATTTAAATTTTTGATATAATCTGAAAATGTTTTATGATTGTAATATGTGGTTGAAGGAGAAATAGTTTTAAATAAGTCAACAATACTATCACCACTATCATTATTTACAATATTTACACTGATTTTTTTATTATTCAACTTGTTTTTTAAGAGTTCTTGAAATTTTATTTCAGCTCCTTTCCAACCAACTATCAATATGTCTTCTATATCACGTAAAAAATAATTCATATAGTTTTCATGACCTTCAGGCATAATATATTCGTCTTTCTCCTTATAGGGAATTAAAAGCTGAGGTAAATGAGAAAACTCCTTATAAATCTGGCCTGGTAAAACGTTATTAGGCTTATTATAGATTGAAATATTATCTTCAAGTAGTTCCGTTAATTGATGATGATACATTCTTTTTTGATAAATCTCTTTTGCAAAATCACTAACGCCTAATATCCTATTTCTTGTGTGTGGATTTGTAATATCCGATTTAAACCTCTTTACCCAGTTCCATGAACCATGAGGCTTAAATAGCAAAATGTGTTTGTTTTCATAATCAATGTAATCGTTAAGGCTGTTGAAATGGTATCTTGCTTGATTGACCAATGCTTCTTCAATTAACGTATCATAATTGAAGCTAACGATAGCAATATGTTCTCCAGTACTTAGGGAATATTCATGAGCTTGTTTTGCTAAAAAAGAATAGTTATTTCTACGATTATTGAAATTGCTGTTTGAGATATGCTCAAATAGTTCATGCAGATAAAATTGTGTGTTGACAAGATTTTCAAATAAAATAGTATTGGTTGTATTTTCAATTTTGTTCCATTGCGATTGAAAATAATGTTCAATATCGTTAGACAATAATATTTCAGTAGATAAATGAAATGCGCCCGGATACTTATTTAAAATCCTTAAATGATTATCAGAAAATAAATTATTGGCTAATGGTGGACGGTTAGGTGAATTAACTATGGCTGGGTCATATGAGAAATCAAAAGATGCGCCAGCACCAAGAATAATTAACTTTTTAACCTTTGTTTGTTTTGTAAAAAGCAAAGTGCTTGCATGAGAGGGCTGTCTCCCAAGTTTATAAATTGAGTGTGAAACAATACTAGATAGCTGAACCTTTTTTCCTATTTCATTTAGAGGAAAACCATCATTAAAAGCCTTAATTTTATTTGGAGGAACTATGTAATAATTGTTTGATTCCCTTTTAACAAGTATCCCTACATGGCGGGTCCCATAATATAGAATAAATTCGTAAAGATCGTTATTTGATAAATTAAAATATTCTTGTTCAGTCATAGATATTACTTCAACTTTATGCAAATATTCTTAGGCTCAGTAAAAAAATGTAAAGCTTCAAAACCTCCTTCACGACCAACACCTGAACTTTTTACTCCACCAAATGGTGTTCTTAAATCACGCAACAACCAGCAGTTGATCCAAACAATTCCTGCATGAATATTATTTGCAACACGATGAGCACGCGTTAAATTTTCTGTCCATACTGTAGAAGCCAATCCATATTGTGTTGCATTTGCATATAACAATGCTTCTTCTTCTGTATCAAATGGCATTATTGTAACAACGGGTCCAAAAATTTCTTCCATGTTTGTTCTGCAATTGTATGTCAAGCCTTCAATCACTGTGGGAGCAATGTAATAGCCTTCTGCAAATTCTCCATCTAATTTTACTTGATTTCCTCCGCACAATACTTTCCCGCCTTCTTGTTTTGCTAATTCAACATAGGATAAAACTTTTTCCATGTGAGGTTTTGAAACTACAGCGCCAACTCTTGTATCATCGGAAGCAGGATTTCCTACTTTCATTTTTTGAACGCGTGCAACAAATTCTGTTTTGAATTTTTCATACAACGGACGTTCAACCATAATGCGTGAACCGCAAAGACAAATCTGTCCTTGATTTGCGAAGGACGATTGCAAAGTGGTTTTTATCATTTTTTCGAAATCACAATCAGCAAAAATGATATTTGGATTTTTCCCTCCAAGTTCTAAGGATAATTTTTTAAACATAGGGGCAGCCACTTTTGCAATTTCAGCACCTGTTTTTGTTCCACCAGTAAAAGATATTAACGGAATTTTCGGATGAGCTGTGATAGCCGATCCAACTTTATGTCCGTAGCCGTGAACAATATTCAAAACCCCTTTTGGTAAACCTGCTTCAATGCATAATTCAGAAAGTAAATAAGCAGTCATTGGTGTTACTTCCGAAGGTTTTGCCACCACACAGTTTCCTGCAGCGATTGCCGGAGCAATTTTCCAAGTGAATAAATACAAAGGTAAATTCCAGGGAGAAATACAACCGGCAACACCAACAGCATTTCGCACAGTATAATTGATTGCAGTATCTTCCATCGAATGGCTTTCGGAAGCATAGTGTAAAATCCCAGTTGCATAAAAATGAAAATTTGCGGCAGCACGGGGAATGTCAACCAATTTAGCCAAAGAAACAGGTTTTCCATTGTCGACAGATTCAGCAACAGCCAATCGTTCCATATTTTTATCTATCAAAGCAGAAATAGCAAGCATAATACGGGAACGTTCATCTTTTGGAGTGTTACTCCAGCCTGGAAACGCTTTTTGTGCAGCCTCTACAGCTAATTGTACGTCTTTTTCATCCGAATCCGGGATAAGGGAATATACTTTTCCTGTTGCAGGATTATAGTTGTCGATGTACTGTTTTGCACTTGGCTCAACTAGTTCACCGTTGATGTAGTTCTTTATTTTTAGCATGTGATTGCACGCGGATGACGCGGATAAAACGGATTAAAACGGATTTTTTATTGGTTATAGATAGCTTAGCTAAACGGATTTGAATAGATTTAGTAGTCAGTAAAATTCAAATAATGATCTGCGTAAATCCGTTATATCCGTATTATCTGTGTTCAATCTTCTTAATGTTATTAGTAAATATTTTTCTCTTAAACTCTGGCGCTTTTCCAAAGTTAAGCAAAAGTCCGACTTCAATTTCAGTTGCTTTCAAATAATTTATAAGCTGAAATTCGTGTTCCTCTACAATCGCCTCCGCTGCTTTTAATTCAATGATAATCTTATGTTCTACAATAATATCAGCAAAATAACTCCCAACCTTTACCCCTTTGTAAAAAACGTCAATTGGTCGTTGCTTCTCACACTCCAATCCCATATCCGTAAGTTCAATAAACAAAGCATTTTCGTAAACACGCTCTAAAAATCCATAACCCAAACTATTATAAACTTTGTAATAGGCTTTGATGATTTTATCCGTAATCTCCTTGTTTAATATATCCATAAATCTGTCTTTTTTTAGTTCCAGTCGCGAATATATAAACAAAAAAATCAGACATAATCAGATTAAACGCTTAAGTTTAAAAACACAGCAAAAATCCGTGTATTTAATTATCCGTAAAATGCTATTTAGTTGGAGCAATCCAATCCTCCTTGTGCAAAAATCCCAAAGAAAAAATCCGCGAAAACCCGTTTTATCCGCGTCATCCGTGTTCCAATAAAAAGGGCCCCTTGCGGAGCCCTCTCTTCATTGTTAATTTGCACGAAATCTTGTAGGTGGGTGATGTTGAAGATTTACTCAACAATGATTTTCTCTGTTTTAGACGTCTTGTTTTGGATAAAGTTTAAAAAGTAGGTGCCTTTTTTTCCTAAAGGGATCTCTTTGGTGTATTTCCCGCCCACTTTTTGAGAATCGTAGAATATTTGTTTCCCGTTTTCATCCAATATACTAACGTTCATTTGTTCTTTACTGCTGGTTTCTATCTCCACTTTAGCAGTTGTCTTATCAATACTAACGTTCATATTTAAAGTAACTTTTTCCTTTGCAGGCCCTTCGCATTTGATCTCTTTTTTTATAACATTCTTTTCTTTGGAATCTTTTGCTTCTCCCGTTTTTACAACAACTTTCATTTCTTTTCCATCTTCACTTGTTGTAATCTCCACATCTTCTCCGTCATCACCAATTGCATAAGCATATGCCATAGCTTCCCCATCTTTATTATCATCATTAATAATAATCTTTTTAACGACTTTCTTTTCTCCTTTGCCATCATCATTAATCATTATTTCAATTTCCTTTTCCATTTTAGTCACTTCTTTCTTATCCACATTGCTTTCTGTAATTGTTGTGTCGCCATTAACAATAGTGATGGTTTTAGTTTTTTGATTTTGTGCGTACGACCCTGTAGCCATAGCCAATAAGAGCAGTGTGCTCATAAATGGAAAAATGTAATTTCTGTTCATGGTTTTAGTTTTTTAAAATGAATATTGATGCGTTTGTTTTATGTAGCTAGAAATTTCTGAGACAAACATAGACTACATTCAATCCGACCGATGTTAAAGCCCTGTTAAACCCTGTTAAATTATGTTAAGTGAGGCATCTACAGGCCCTAATCCCTTATTTTTGTTAATAATGATGAACAAAGGAAACATCCGTACTATTACTCTGGTTGCGAGCTTGGCTTTACTTGGCTTAATAGGTATTCAAATCTATTGGGTAAATAATGCCATTACCTTAGGCGAACAACGTTTTGAGCAAAGTGTAAATGAAGCTTTGAACAATGTTGTTTTGAGAATGGAAAAACATTCGGCAGCAGCAAAAATCACTCAAAAATTTAACTTTAGGAAACAAGGAATTATTACCGCCAGTTTAAGTGGACCACATAACAAAAACAGAGATTTGGTTTGTGATTCTTTAACCGACATGACGAATTGCATTATCAAAAACAACAATGTCAACGTAAAAATTATTGAAGAGTACTCTACAGATTCGAACGGTGTGGTTGTTAAAAAAATGCGTCAGAAGGAATATTCCAGCGATACTGCATCGGGTAATTTTCACAACAGAGTACATGCAGATGGTCCTTCTTTTTTCCGGCAGTTTGCCTCTGCATCAAATCAAAACTGGCTTTCGCATAAAAATGAAATGGTGAATGATATTTTTGATGAGTTGGTGAGTGTAAGTGTTTACAATGGCTTTAGTCAGAAATTAGATACTGTGCTTTTAGATTCGGTTCTGAAATTTGAACTCTTGCAAAAAGGAGTTTCTGCTGATTATGTGTTTGGAGTAACAGCTACTAAAAACATTCCGGTTGATTCTGTTGTGCTTTCCGAAAAAGGAAAAAAAATATATGAGTCGCCCTACAAAGTAAATCTTTCTCCTGATAATATATTTATCAAACCAAAATTTCTTTCTGTATATTTTCCGCATCAACATAGATATTTAGTCAGTTCCATGTGGGGATTGTTGTTGGTTTCTTTAGCATTTATGCTTACTTTGATTATCTCTTTTTATTATACAATTTCTACTATTTTTAAACAGAAAAAATTATCGGAAATAAAAAATGATTTTATTTCCAATATGACTCATGAGTTCAAAACACCTATTTCTACTATATCTTTAGCTGTAGAGGTGTTAAACGACAAGTCAGTAGAAAAATCGCAAGACCGTGTAAGTAATTATGTAAAAATGATTGGCGATGAGAACAAGCGCTTGAGTTTGTTGGTAGAAAACATTCTTCAAACAGCTATTTTAGATAAAGGAGAATTTAAATTAAAACTTCAGAATATTGATATTCATAATTTAATTGAACAAACTTTTACAAATATTAAATTGCAGGTAGAAAACAAAGAAGGACAAATTACTTCTCAGTTAGATGCTACTAATCCAATTATCAATGCCGACAGGGTGCACATCACAAATATTCTTTTTAACTTAATTGATAATGCTTTAAAATATTCAAAAGAAAATCCGAATATTATAGTGAGTACAAAAAACGACAATGAAGGAATATTTATTTCTGTTCAGGATAATGGGATAGGGATAAGTAAAGACAATCAAAAAAGAATTTTTGACACAATGTACCGCGTACCCACAGGAAACATTCACAATGTAAAAGGATTTGGATTAGGTTTGAGTTATGTAAAAGCTGTTGTAGAAAAACATGGTGGCTCTATAAAAGTAGAAAGTGAATTGGGCAAAGGAAGTATGTTTACTTTGTATTTGCCTTTTGAAATAAAAAATTAAACAATAAAAACCAGAGTATAAAATTTACGCAGTTTCGTAATTCGTTATATTCGTAATTCGTAGTTATGATGGAAAAAACAAAAGTATTATTGGTAGAAGATGATCCGAACTTAGGAAGTCTTTTAAAAGAATATCTTGAAGCAAAAGGATATTCAACTGTTTTAGCAACAAACGGAAAACAGGGGTATGATGTTTTTTCGAAAGATAAATTCGGGATTTGTATTTTGGATGTGATGATGCCTATTAAAGATGGTTTCACATTGGCAAAAGAAATCAGAGCCATTGATGCTAATATTCCTATCATGTTTTTGACAGCAAAATCAATGAAGGAAGATGCGATAGAAGGATTTACTGTTGGTGCAGATGATTACATGACAAAGCCTTTCAGCATGGAAGAATTGTTATTGCGTATAAAAGCAATTTTACGAAGAACTGAAAACAAAACAGTAAAAAATTCAGATCAGGAAGAATTTAAGATTGGGAAATATAAGTTTGATTACAAACATCAAGTATTAGATTTAAAAGGAGTGCAACACAAGCTTACAACCAAGGAAGCTGAGTTGCTGAAACTGCTTTGTTTACATGCCAACGATGTATTAGATAGAAACTTTGCACTAAAATCTATTTGGAATGATGACAATTATTTCAACGGAAGAAGCATGGATGTTTATATCGCAAAACTCAGAAAGTATTTAAAAGAAGATACTTCAGTAGAATTAATTAACGTACATGGAAAAGGATTTAAGTTGTTGACAGGAAAGTAATACTAAAAATATTCAGTATTTAGGAAGTGAACCAATTCCCCCTTTGAAAAGGGGGCTAGGGGGATTGATTACTTAAAATACGTCTCCTCCAACTTTGTATCCGAAACAACTATTACCATTATTTCTTTCAGTTTGTAAACGTAATAACAAGTTTTATCTTTTGTAAACTTTGTTACATCCACATTATACTTTGCGCTTTTAAAGGATGTCTGATTATTAAAGAACGACACCATTTGATTATAGACTTCCGTATAATTTTTTGAATAATCATTCTTCGGTCCGTTCACAAAATAAACCTCTGTAATTTTTTGTTTGTCGGTGATTAACGACAATACTTTGATTTCTCCATTGGCAGTATTTTGCTCATTTGAATAAGAAGTTGCTCCTTTCAACAATGCATTCTGTGGATTTTCCACTGCATGTTCCACTTTGAAATAATGTTTTTTGAACAACTCATTTTCATAAGCTGTGCGATTATAGCTCATGCAGTTCTTAATAAATCCTAAGGACATTAATTGTGCTGATGCGGTGCTATACGATAAGATAGCAAGTAAAATGATGATTATTTTTTTCATATATGATTTTCGGTTTAACCACAGATTTCTCAGATTTTCACAGAACAATAATCTGTGTTTATCTGTGTAATCTGTGGTGAACTATTGTACGATAATTTTTCCTTCCTGAACGTTTTTATTTTTATCAGTAATATTAAAATAATAAATCCCTTTTGCTTTTCCTGTTAGATCAATCGAACAAGAATTATTATCAGAAGTTGTTTTCAAAACACTTTTTCCTAATGCATCAAAAATTTCTATAGTACTTTCATTTTCTAAATTAGAAAATAAAAATTTTCCTGTACTTGGATTCGGAGAAACAATAATTTTATTTTCATCCGCATGCTCATCAATACCAGTTCCGGAAACCCAAAAGTTCCAAACAGCGGAATAGCCGCTAATGTTCCCACCATTGTTGCAATTCACCCGCCAATAATATTTATTGCCGGCTAAAAGTCCGGTTACGGTATATTGATTTGTTCCCACATCCAACGATTTGTATGTAGTTGCAAAAGTAGAATCCAAAGAAACTTGCACATGATAAATTATTCCATCACTAGGTGCAAACCATTTTAAAACTCTGGCAGTAGAAGCGCTGGATGAACCCGACAAAGGTGTATTTAATAATGGAATACTGGCAGCAGTATCATTGGAGCCAACATAGGAAACAAACATTTCAATTTTATCAAAAGGGTTATCATTTATATCTCTTGGTGCATTTACAATCGTATCAACATAATTCATTCCGGCAACAACTCTTCCATAAACCGAATACAATCCATTTAACCAAGCTGCAGGTGCTACACAAATAAAAAATTGTGAATTGGCACTGTTAGGATCAGTATCTCTTGCCGCAGAAAGTATTCCTCTTAAATGTTTTGCTACAGTGAATTCTGCGTTTACTGTTGGTTGAGTGCTATCACCCAAGCCCCAGGTAGATATAGGTCCGCTTCTGGAATTAGGGTCTCCACCCTGGATCATAAATCCCGGAATTACACGGTGAAAAGCGGTGCTGTCGTAAAATTGATAACTCACCAGACTGTCAAAATTATTTACATGCAAAGGTGCAATGGCCGGAAAAAGTTCAACTCGTGTAATTCCGAGTGTATCACCTAAACGTTTGGTGAGAATATCGTATTGAGGTTTGCCTGTAAACATTCTGGATTGTGAGAAGCTGAATATTGCAGAACAAATAAAAGTTAAAAGTAGTAGGTGTTTTTTCATGAAGTAAATATAGGGAAAGTGAGAAACGAAAACAAGCATTTAAAGGAAACGAAACCCATATTTTTTAGTTAAAGAGAAATCATTTTATTACTTTTGAATACTAAACTGGTAAAGCAATTTATCAGAAAAATAGTCCTGTAGTTTAAAGGATAGAACAGTTGATTCATAATCTTCAGGCGGAGGGTTCGAATCCCCCCGGGAGGGTAAATATCAAAATTTTGCGCTCCCGGGAATTCGTAACTATTTCTTTAAAGTGGCTCAATTTGCCATACCAGGTCTTAGTTTGGCTATTTCTAACGCACTTATTTTGGCAAGCACTTTTGATAGATTATCCTTTGTCTCATCGTCCAAAGTCTCAATAAAACATTTTATTTTTTCAGGATCACCACAATGATACAACGCAACAATTGCATATTTTAACACTTCAACTTCTGTTATTCCTTTTAGTTTATTAGAATCGTTTTCGGATAAAAAATCTTCTAAAACAACATTGTCATTTTTATATGGGGTTTCATATTTAAATATTTTTTTTGCTTCTTCAGCCTCAAAAAAATCAGCGTATTTAGAGTAAGCCGTTTTTCCAGCTTCATCTGAATCAAGTAAAACAAGATATCTTTCAGATGATGCGATAGCAATTGATATTAAATCCTTTAATTGAGAGGCTCCTGTTCCTGGGATAAATCTAAAAGATTTGTTAATCAATGCTGAATAAGTTTGGAGCATTCTGAAAAAGTAATAGTCTGTAATTCCTTCAGTGATAATAACTGTAACATCCGTAAATCTTTCAAATCCTGCTTTCAAATGTAATGCACGAAAAAGGGGCGTCCAAGCTCCTTCATTCATTGTAACCCCAGCTTTATTAAAATTCTTTATAAAAACTTTATGCCCATCTCTTTTAGCAATTTTTACACAAGCCACGTTAATAATATCAGGGTCTAATAAATCTTCTGAATGGGTTCCAAAGATTATAGGATTCTGTTGTTTGGATAATTCAGATAATTTGTTCAGTAAACCTTGTTGAGCAGTTGAATGTAGATTAGACCCTGGCTCATCTAATAAAAATAGAGCTCCAGAATTTTTGTAATGAAAATTGTATTTTAGTTTAATAATAAAATTGAAAAACCATCTTAAGCCTGTGCTTCTATCATTTATACTAAATTCTTTTGGGGTTTGTCCCTGAATTGAGTCAATTATTTTTATAGTGAATTCCGGAACACCTTCAGCATTATTTGGTCTATATTTTATATTAAGAGAAAGATTTCCAAAATTGTCATCTGATGGAGCCTTTCCATCTTGACTTAATCTTTTCCATTCTGTCATGATATCATTATTCAACTGTTGATTTATAGCATTTATAACACTTCCCTGCTTATCACTTTGATCTTCTAGTGCTAAAAAATTCTCAATAGTATATTCTTCTCCAATAGTTTTTTTTGTTGCATTTTTGAAAATTTCTTGCAGCAAATCTCTCCATTCTTTATTCTTACTGGTGTCTTTACCATCCAAATAAGTTTTAGGAATTGTAATTGGGTGATCAATTTCGTTTTCAAAGGTTTTAAAATATAAAATGTGTGGAGTGTGATCATATAAAACTTCTGCAAATTTTTGATTTTGTTCATCTGGAATTTTTACGCCTTCAACAAAATATCTAGTTGCAACAACCCCATCATCTCCTCTTTTTAATTCACGACAAAGCGTAATGGGGATTATTTTTTCAAAATCTTGGCTAAGATGACTTAGCATTTGACTTTCAACTTCACCTCCTCTTGGAAGTCCTATTTTATCAGCTATATCATCAATTTCCTCTTTTCTTTCAAGTAAAATATCTGCTTTTATATAGCTTGTTTTAGTTTCTCTTCCGATATAATATTTGTTATCATAGTTTAAATGTCCTCCTGCATTATTTTTTTCTGGTGCAAAATCATCTTTCTGCTTATGAAATGCAAGTATTGCATACAAAGCTGAAGTCTTGCCGGATTCATTTATCCCAATTATTGGAATAAGTTTGTTATTATTTATATCAATAGAAGCATTTTCAATTGCTCTATAATTTTCTACCTTAAATTTTAAAAATCTCATTTGAATGGTTTAGTTAAAATAGTTAAATATTACTCTAAGTTTTAATAACACACTAATATATAAAATAATTGCTTGATTTTATAAGTATTATCAATATTAATCAATAAGAGAAGGTATTAGTATCGTTAATTTTCAGAACAAGGACAGAGTTATTTGGTTTTAAAAAAATAAAAAAAGCCCAGACATTTATCGTCTGGGCTTTTTATTTTTAAAATAATTTTTATTTCACAATAGTTACGGTACCAACATATTGATGGTTAGCTCCTGCAAAGTCATCCACACTTACTTTCCAAACATACACATCTATTTGTGCAATTTTGTCTCCGCCATTTGCTTTTCCATCCCAACCTTTATTTAAGTCGGAAGTTTTATAAATCAGATTTCCCCATCTGTCGAAAATCATCATTTCATAAGTATCTATATCGTAACCAATAATTGTCGGACCAAAAGTATCGTTTGTTCCATCGTGGTTGGTTGGTGTAAATGCATTCGGGATATAGAATACATATTCAGGAACCACCTCAACATTGTTGTATGCGGTATCGGTACATCCAAATGAATTTGTTACCACTTGCTGAACAACATAAACTCCTGTGTTAGGATAAATGAAACTTGGATTTTGGTCTGTGCCTGTATACAATCCTGTTTGCGGATTTGTATAAATGAAATCCCACAACCAACTAGTAGCTCCTGTAGATTGGTCAGTAAATGCAACCAATGGAGAAGAAGCAGTAGCAGGGTTTGGAGAGAAACTAAATCCTGCAGTCGGACCAGGATATACATCTATAAACGATGTATTGGTTACTGACGACACACAACCTAACGGAGTTGTAGCAGTAAGTGTTACGTTGTAAGTTCCAGGAGTTGGATATACGTGATTCACATTTGTTCCTGTTGCAGCACCACTACCATCACCAAAATTCCAAGAGAATGTAGTTCCTCCAATATTACTTAATCCTGTAAACTGTGCGAAGAAATCTTCACAACCTGCTGTATCAGGCGCAGTCATAAATATTACTGCTAAAGGATTTACAGTTACGGTTGCAGTATCAGAAACAGAAATTGAACAACCACCATCATTCACAGTAACAATATAATCGTAAGGTGATGAACCAAGTGGTGGACTTACAGATTGAGATGCTCCGTTAAATCCATTGCTCCATGTATAAGTATATGGTCCACCTGTTCCACCAATTGCAGAAGCAGAAATAGTAACAAAACTTCCTTCACAAACTGTAACGTCAGTTGCAAAAACAGCTATTTGTGGATTTACATAAACCGTTGTTGAAGTTGATGTAGAAGCACATCCATTGGCATCTACCACGGCAACTGTATAACTTGTAGTTGAAGTTGGTGTTACAACAAACGGTCCGCCCGTTGTTCCAAATGAACTAGGATTCCATACATAAGTATATGGTGCTGTTCCGCCTGAACCTGCTCCGTAAATCTGAGCCAACTGTCCGATACAAATTGTATCGCTAGGCGCACCAATTACACTTAAAGGACTTGGTTCGTTTAATACAACAGAACCGGAAACTGTACATCCGTTTGCATCAGTAACAATTACGTTGTAAACACCAGCAGGTAATCCTGTTGCTGTTACAGCAGTTTGTGTTCCCGGTGACCAAGCGTATGTATATAAAGGTTGTCCGCCAGTTACCAAAACAGTAACATCACCGTTTGATAATCCATTACATGATGGCATGTTAGAAGTAAATCCTGAAATTGTTGGACCGGCAACATCAGAAAGGACAACTGTTGTATCAGCAGTACATCCATTTGCATCTGTTACAATTGCCATATAAGTTCCTGCAGGTAATGAAATAGCAATGGCTGTAGTTTGTGTTGAAGGATCGTTCCACAAATAAGTAAAGCCCGGTGTTCCACCTGTTGGTGTAACTGAAACAAATCCGTTTGAGTTACCACATGTACTTGGGTTTGTAATTGTTGTAAGAGTAATAGGTGGTGGTTCAGAAATAGTATAAGTCATTACTTGAGAACAACCATTTAAATCGGTTACAGTTACCTGATATGAACCTGCAACTAAATTTGTTACAGTTGAACTTGCTCCCACTGAAGGAATCCAATCGTAAGTATATCCCGGAGTTCCGCCTGTTACACTTATTGTAATTTGTCCGTTGTTGCCACCACTACAAGAAACATTTGTTTGTGAAACAAGATTTATATTTATTGCAGTTGGTTCTGTAACTATAGCAACAGCAACACTTGTACAACCGTTTGCATCGGTAGTAGTAACCGAATAAGTTTGAGCACATAATCCTGTAGCAGTAGTTGTAGTTTGTAAACCTACATCATTCCACAAATATGTGTATGGTCCTGTTCCGCCACCGGCAAGCACTGTAGCAGCTCCGTCACAAGCTAAATTACAAGTTGTACTAACTGTAGAAATAATTCCGCTGATCAATGGAGTAGGTTCAGCAATGCTCACAGGAATAGAAGCTGTACAACCAGCACCATCTGTAACAACAAATGAATACGTTCCACCGGATAAGTTATTTGCAAAAGTTCCGGTTTGAACAGGAGTTGTTGTCCAGCTGCTTGTATAAGGTAAAGTTCCACCGGAGATTGCACCTTGAGCGCTTCCGTTTGCAGCACCTGCACAAGTAACATCAGTACTTGTAACAATAGAAACAACCGGTCCTGTATTATCATTTACGTTTGCTGTTCCTGTTACAATACAACCACTATTATCAGTAATAGAAATAGTATACACTCCGGCATTTAAAGATGTTGCACAAATTGTTGTTTGAGTTCCCGGATCGTTCCACGAAAAAGCAAATGGTGGTGAACCACCCGTTATAGAAGCACAAGCACTTCCGTTGGCTGCACCACAATCAGAGTTAGTTGTTGTTGTTGTTACAGCAAGTACTGTTGGTTCGGTAATCACTACCGAATTAATTGCAGTACATCCATTCGCATCTGTTACAGTTAAGTTCTGAGGACCTGCACACAATGCTAATATGGTTGGTGTAGTTTGTAAAGATGGTGTCCACATAAAAGTATATGGTCCTGTACCACCTGTATAAACAGCTGTTGCCTGAGCATCACATGCACCAAAACAACTTACGATTGTATTATTAATTGTTGCAACCAATGGATTTGGTTCTGTTATAAGAACTGTAGTTGATGCTGTACAACCATTCACATCTGTAACAACAACAGTATAAGTTGCAGCACATAAATTATTTACAGAAGCACCTGCAGTTCCACCCGGATTCCAGATAAAACTGAAAGGAGCTGTACCGCCTGTTACACCTGCAGAAGCAAATCCATCACAAGCACCAAAACATGAATTATGTCCAACACTTGTAATGTTTACTGTTAATGAAATCGGACTTATTATTGTTGCAGTAGCCGTTGCAGTACAACCATTCGCATCTGTTGTTGAAACGGTATATGAACCTGAACACAATGCTGTAGCAGTTGGTGTTGATTGTCCTGATGGAGTCCACAAATAAGTGATAGGTCCGGTTCCTGCAGAAAGACTAACTGTTGCAGTTCCATCACACATTCCACTACAAGAAACATTTGTTGTAGTTGTTGTAGCAATAATTGCAGGAGGATTTGTTAATGTAGCATTTGTAAGAGTAATACAACCATTCGCATCAGTTACTTGCAATGAATATGTTCCAGCAGTAACTCCTGTTAAGAAACTTGTTGTTGCTCCACCTGGCGACCATAAATAAGAGTAACCAATTGTTCCACCAGTTGTTGATGAAGTAATATTTCCGTTAGCAGAACCAAAACAAACAGGGTCGGTTGAAGTTAATGCTGTTACAAGTAATGCCGGTTCTGTAATGGTTACCGAAGTTGTAGCAACACAACCATTCACATCGGTTGCGGTAAGTGTATAAGTTCCTGCTCCTAAGTTTGTAGCAGTTGGTAATGTTTGAGCATCTGACCATAAGAATGTAAACGGACTAGTACCACCACTTACAGTAACAGTTGCATTTCCATCTGTTAATCCATTACAAGAAACGTTTGTAAAACTAAATACAGTAGCAGTTGGTCCGGCTAAATTGTTAACCGTAACAGAAGTATTTTGTGAACAAGAGTTTGCATCTGTCACTGTTACAACATAAGTGTTAGCTGCTAAACCAGTAGCAGTAGCGCCTGTTTGAACAGGAGTAGTACTCCATGAATAAGTATATGGTCCAACACCACCTCCAACAGTTACAGTTGCGCTACCATTTGGTAAACCACAATTTGCATCAACAGTAGTTGTGCTTAATGTCATTGGTGCCGGTTGTGTAATTGTAGTTGATACAGGTTTTGTACAACCATTCGCATCTGTAATTGTACAAGTATAAGAACCCGCAGTTAATCCAAATGCTGTTTGAGTTGTTTGTGCAGTTGGCATCCATAAGTAAGTATATGGTCCAACACCGCCAGTTGCAGTAACCGTTGAGCTTCCGGTATTTGTTCCAAAACAAGTTACGTTAGTATTAATAAATGAACCTGCAAGAATTGTAGGCTCAGTAATGATTGTTGATGCCGTTGCAATACAACCATTTCCATCAGTAACAGTTACAGTATATGATCCCGGTCCTAAATTTATTGCAGTAACAGTTGTTTGTGCTGAAGGGCTCCAAGAATAAGTATATGGAGGAGTTGCTCCTGCACTCATTGAAACAGTTGCGTTTCCATCAGCGTTACCTGTACAAGAAACATTGTTGCTGGTAACAGAAGCTGTTCCACCAGGATTTGATCCAACACTTTGAGTTGCACTTTGAGTACAACCATTTGCATCAGTAACAACAACTGTATAATTTCCTGCTGTTATTGCACTTTGAGTTGAGGTGGTTTGTCCGGATGGTGTCCACAGATAAGTATAAATTGGTGTTCCGCCTGTTGCAACAACTGATGTAGAACCATCTGCTGCAGTACAAATTGCATTAACTGCTGAAGTTGTTAAAGCCAATACTGGTGGTTGTGTTATCGTAAAAGGAATATTTACTGAACAACCATTCGCATCGTTTATAACAATTGTGTGAGCTCCTGCAGATAAACTTCCAAATGTAGAAGTAGCAACAAATGCACCTCCATCAAGAGAATAAGTATAAGCTGTAGTTCCACCGATAGCAGTAACAGTAACCGATCCGTTGTTAGCTCCAAAACAAGTAATGTTTGTTTGAGAACTTATTGACCCTGCTAATATTGTTGGTTGAGTAATAGTAAATGGAACAGTAACAGTACAACCGTTTCCATCTTGTGCTGTAACAGTATACGATCCTGCTGTTAATCCAGCAAATGTTCCGCTTGCTACAAATGGTCCACCATTGAAAGAATAAGTATAAGCAGGAACAGAGCCACTTGCTGTAACTGTTGCGCTTCCGTTATTTCCTCCATTACAACTAACGTTTGTAGTTGCAAGCGATGTTGTTAATCCGCTTAAATCATTTATTGTAACTGTTGTTGTGTTTGTACAACCATTTAAATCACTTACAGTAACTGTATATGTTGAAGCAGTAAGTCCGGTAAATGTTGTTCCTGCTTGGAACGTTGTTCCGTTTATTGAATAAGTATATGTTGGTGTTCCACTCGCACCTGTTGCAGTGATTGATCCGTTTGACGCACCACAAGTAGCGTGCACCACAGTTGCAGAAACAGTAACCTGAGTTGGTTGTGTAATTATAACAGTAACAGTAGATGTACAACTGTTAGCATCAGTAACAGTAACAGTATAAGTAGCAGCAGTCAAACCATTAAATGTTCCACTCGATTGCGGAGTTCCCGCATTTAATGTATACATATATGTTGGAGTTCCACCAGCTCCTGCAATTGTTACACTGCCTGTGTTTCCACCAAAACAAGGAACGTTAGCCTGAGAAGAAATAGAAGCGGTAACTGGTGTTGGTTGCGTAATGGTAATAGGAACTGTAGTTGTACAACCATTCAAATCTTGAACAGTTACAGTATAAGAACCTGCAGTTAAAGATGAAAAAGTGCCACTTGCAACAAACGTAACACCGTTGATAGAATAAGTATATGTTGGAGTTCCATTTGAACCTAATACAGTAACACTTCCGGTATTTGCTCCATTACAAAGAACGTTTGTCTGTGCAGTAATAGCAGCTGTTAAAGCAGCAGGCTGAGTAATTGTTACTGGAACAGAAACCGTACAACCATTTGCATCTTGCGCAATAACAGTATAGTTTCCTGCAGCTAAAGAACCAAATGTTCCGCTAGCAAAATAAGTAACTCCGGCATTAATAGAATAAGTATAAGGACCAGTAGAACCCGATGCTGTAACAGTTACAGAACCATTTGTTCCGCCAAAACAACTCACATTTGTTTGTGCAGTAATAGAAGCGGTTAAACCGGAAAGGTCTGCAATAGTTGTTGAAGAAGTTGCAGTACAACCATTCGCATCGGTAACTGTAACAGTATAAGTTGATGCAGCTAAACCAGAAGCAGTAGAAGCACTTCCACCACTTGGCGACCAAGAATAGGAGTAAGCGGTTGTTCCACCGGATGCTGTTGCAGAAGTAGTTCCGTTAGCTAATCCGCATGTTGAACTTGTATTTGTTGTTGTAACAGAAAGTAATGTTGGTTGCGTGATTGTTGTAGTTGTTGTTCTTGTACAACCATTTGCATCTGTAATAGTAACAGTATAAGTCCCCGAACCTAAACCAGTTGCTGTTGCAGCGGTTCCGCCTGATGCAGCCCATAAATAAGTATAACCTGGAGTTCCTCCTCCGGCTACAACACTTGCTGTTCCATTGGTTCCGCCAAAACAAGAAACAGGAGTATTACTTGCAGTTCCTGTTATTATTGTTGGTTGTGCAATTACAGCAGTTGATGTTGCAGTACATCCGCCAACTCCTGTAACAGTAACAGTATATGTTCCGGCAACTAAACCACTAGCAGTAGCTGCAGTTCCACCGCTTGGTGCCCATGAATAAGTATAAGGAGTTACACCACCACTTCCTGTAACAGTTGCAGTTCCATTAGTTCCTGCAAAACAAGAAACCGGTGTAACTACTGTAGATGCTGATAAAAGCGGAGGTTGAGTAATTGTTGCGTTTGCAGTTACAATACAACCAACGTTATCCGTAATAGTAACAGTATAAGTTCCGGCAGCTAAACCAGTTGCTGTTGTTCCTGTTCCACCGCTTGGTGACCATACTTGAGTATAACCGGGAGTTCCGCCAGAAATAGTTACTGATGCTGAACCGTTTGTTCCGCCAAAACAAGCAACGTTACTTATAACTGTTGTGCTTGCAGTTGGAGATAAACTATTATTTACTGCAACAGAGTTTGTACTTGTACATCCATTGTTATCAGTAACTGTAACAGTATAAGTTGCAGCTGGCAATCCTGTTGCAGTTGCAGCAGTTCCTCCCGCAGGAGTCCATGCATAAGTATAAGGAGTTGTTCCACCGGAAACAGTTACAGATGCTTGTCCGTTAGATGCACCACAAGTTGCATTCACAGAGCCCATCGTTAAAGTCATTCCTGTTGGTTGAGTTATTGTTGCAGAAATAGTTGATGTACAACCATTGTTTGTAGTAACAGTAACAGTATAGGTTCCAGCCGTTAATCCACTTGCAGTTGCTGTAGTGGCGCCACCTGGCGACCATAAATAAGTATAAGGTGTTGTTCCTCCTACAGGATTAACAGTGGATGAACCATTGTTTCCACCAAAACAAGAAACGTTCACGTTTGTTGTTGTTAGTGTTGCTGGTGGAGTAACAGTAACTGTTACAGATGTAGTGCTCGTACATCCCGTAGCGGCAGTTCCAGTTACAGTATATGTTGTAGTTGATCCAGGATTAGCAGTTACAGTTGCACCGGTTGTAGCACTTAGTCCGGTTGCGGGCGACCAGGAATAAGTATTTGCTCCTGATACAGTTAAACTTCCGGCAATTCCAGTACAAATAGTAATAGGTGAAACTGAAAGAACCGGCAATGGATTTACTGTAACAATCACAGTAGTAGTATTTGTACATCCTGCCGCAGTTGTTCCTGTAACAGTATATGTTGTTGTAGCAACAGGGTTAGCCGTTACCGAAGTTCCTGTAGTTGCACTCAATCCACCAGCAGGAGCCCATGTATAAGTTGAAGCCCCTGAAGCAGTTAATAATCCTGATAATCCTGCACAGATAGTTAGTGGTGGAACGTTTACTGTTGGTAATGGATTAACAGTAACAGTAACAGTGGTAGTATTTGTACAGCCTGTAGCAAGTGTTCCGGTAACGGTATATGTTGTTGTTCCAACAGGATTAGCAGTTACAGAAGTTCCTGTAGTTGCACTCAATCCGGTTCCGGGAGCCCATGAATATGTTGAAGCGCCTGAAGCAGTTAACGTTCCTGGAGTTCCGGCACAAATAGCAATTGGAGGAACAGTTACTGTAGGTAAAGGATTTACAGTAATAGTTGCTACAGATGTACCTGTACAACCTGCGGAAGTTCCCGTTACTGTATAACTAGTTGTTGTTGCAGGAGAACCTGTAACACTTGTTCCTGTTGTAGAACTTAATCCTGCAGTCCAAGAATATGTTGTTGCACCTCCTGCAGTTAATGTTGCAGTTTGTCCGGCACAAATTGTAGGAGAGTTTACTGTAGTAGTAATGCTACTACCAATTGTAATTGTAGCAACTGCTGTACTTGTACATCCTAAAGAAGTTCCGGTAACTGTATAACTTGTTGTTACCGCTGGAGAACCTGTAACAGTTGAGCCTGTAGTTGAACTTAATCCAGGAGTCCAAGAATATGTTGTTGCGCCTCCTGCAGTTAATGTTGCAGTTTGTCCGGGACAAATAGTTGGTGAATTTACTGTTGTAACCGGAAGTGGATTTACTGTAACAGTAACAGTTGTAGTTCCAGTACATCCAAGAGTTGTACCTGTAACCGTATAAGTTATTGTACCTGCAGGATTAGCAGTTACTGAAGTTCCTGTAGTTGCACTCAATCCTGTTGCAGGTGCCCATGAATAAGTTGTAGCACCGCTTGCCGTTAGTGTTCCCGGTGTTCCCGCACAAATAGTAATCGGTGGAACACTCACAACAGGATTTGGATTAACAGTAATTGTTACAGTTGCAGTTCCTGTACATCCATCAACGGAAGTTCCTGTAACTGTATAAGTAGTAGTTGAAGCCGGATTGCCAGTTACAGTAGCACCGGTTGTAGCACTCAAGCCTGTTCCTGGCGACCAAGAATAAGTTGAAGCTCCCGATGCTGTTAAATTTCCTGCTGTTCCTGCTCCTGCACAAATTGTGAAAGAAGGAGTAACAGTAACTGTAGGCATTGGAGAAATTGTTACCGAACTTGTAGTTGAAGAAGTACAGCCTCCAGCGCCTGTTACTGTATGCGTTACAGTATAAGTTCCGGGAGTAGTGTAGGTTACTACAACCGGACTAGTTGTTGAAGTTGCAGGTGTAGCACCTCCACCACCAAAAGTCCAAGCTTGTGTTCCTCCAGCTAAATTTCCTGTATTAGTAAATGTAAAGCTATTTCCGGTTAAACACATATTAGGTGTTTGAGTAAAAGTAGAAGTAGGCTGAGGATTAACAGTAATTGTATAGGTTATGGCGGGACCAACGCATCCTGCCAAAGTTGGAGTAATTGTTATTGTTGAGGTGATTGGAGCAGCTGTTGCATTCGTAGCTGTAAATCCCGGAACACTTGTTATTCCGCTTGCGGCCAATCCAATTGTAGTATTTGAATTTGTCCATGCAAAACTAGAACCAGCCGGAGTAGTTACAAATGTATTTGCAGGAACAGCAGCGCCTGCACAAAATGTAAGATTTGGTTCTGCAGTAACTATAGGCGTTGGATTGACAGTTACAATTACAGCATCTGTGGATGTACATCCAGAAGCATTTGTTGTAGTAACGGTGTATGTGGTAACAATAGCGGTAGACCCAGGATTCGTAATTGTAACTGTTGGGTTTGAAACAGTGCTACTACTTAATCCTGTAGTTGGTGACCAAGAATAAGTATTTCCAGCTACAGCTGCTGAACCAATATTACCTGTTACTGTTGAACATAAGGTAATATCAGCTCCTGCATTTGATGTAGGTGAAGCAATTGTTGTAACGGTAACAGTTGAAGTAACAGCACATAAAGCAGCATTAGTAACAGTTACAGTATATGTTCCAGCAGCAAGCCCTGTTGCTGTTTGAGTTGTTTGTCCGCCTGGTGCCCAAGAATAAGTAAATGGTCCACCAGCACCTACTGGAGTTGCGGTTGCCGTTCCTGTAGATGAACCAACACAAGTTGGAGTACTAGCCATTGTTGGCAAACAACAAGATCCTTGTGCGTTGAAAACTAAAGTAGCATCATCCGCACATCCAGCACTTGCCCAACTTCCAGACTCTCCATCACCCGTTGTATTAACAGTAACAGTTAAATCAGAACCTGCCGCACAACCAGGATCCACAGTTAAGTTCCAACAAAATGTCCAACCACAATTTCCAGGATCTCCAAAATTATTACCTGCATTCGTTCCCGCAACGTTTACGTTATCAAAATAAAATCCAGCACCGAAAGAACTACCAGTAGCAGAACTTGTAACGCCAGCAGGATAAAATGCCCAAACTCCATCACCTGCATCACCAGGACCAGGAGTTACGTCTACGTTACAATCATTAGCTGGTACCGTTCCGGTTATTGCTCCAGTCCATCCAGCTCCCATTGTAATTTGAACACCATGAAACCAGTTTGTATTTATTTCAGCGAAATTTGAAACAGTATAACAAAAAGTAACAACAGTTCCGGGAGCATATCCACCAAATGTAGGTGCAGGACTTGCAGTAATAGAAGAAACGGTGTTACAATCATTACAATCAATATCATTGTCAACTGAAAGATTGAAATTACCTGTACTAGTTGCTGTATTTCCTCCAACTTGAATATAATAAGTTTGTCCGGCTATAATTTGAGTAAAGGAAGCAGTTAAACTTCCTGCTGCATTTCCAATTCCACAACCTTGAGCCGTTAAACCAGCACACGTTCCAGTCCATAATCCAATATTTGGTGTTGGCAAAAACGGGGCACCACCAGGTGTAATATTTACGTTAACAGTTGTTCCTGTAGCAACAAAAGAATACCATACATCCAATGCAGGTGCTTGCTGATCTGCTGTTCCACCTTGACAATTTAATATTCCCACAGCTGGTGTTGTTGCAGTTGCAGCAATGGTTGTTCCTGAAACGGTAGTAGCAGCACCATTTTGTAGTCCAGCGATACAAGCGCCTGGAGTGGGGAGTGAGCCTAAGTTTTGTGCTGTTGCACAGTTGTTGTTTGCTGGTTGTGCATAAGCATTAATGCTTACAAGTGAGCACAACGTAATTATTAAGAGTAGCGATTTTTTCATGTTGGGATGAAAGATAAGAGAGAATATTTTTATTTAGATAATACTTTGTTCTGTTTGATTGTTGAAGTATGGTATTCAATTATGAAATTGTTGGCACCTAAAGCAAAAACAGGCTCTTGTCGAGTAGGGGAAAATGCCTCAGGATATTCTGATAGATTCATTGATTTACCACTTTTAGAAATTTCAGAAGCAGAAAATAATTCTACTTTAACTCCTGTTTGAAAAACAATAGTGTGGCGCTTATTGAGAAGTCTGTGGTATCTCATGTCTGCTATGCTTAACGCATCAATGTATGGTTGCACATCAGCAATGCCGGCATTGTCAGAAATAATATATGTTTGATTTTTTGTTTCTTTTACTTCTTGTGCACTAGCTGAATATCCGAGTATAAAAAAAGAAAATAAAACAATAAATTTTAAAACGATTTTTTTAGGGATGGTAAACATGAGAGTTTCTAAATTAGTTGATTAAAATTCCGTGCTTTTATTAGATGCATTTTTTCAGAAAAAAGTTGCACCCAAATCTTTATCAGCAGGGAATTTCCGCTTTTTTTATCAATCCCATAAAAAAACTATACAAACACGACTTTTTTGTCTTTGAACAACCTTCATTTAAAGACAAAAAAATACTTTTTTAGACAAAAAAGCACAAATTCAAATAATATAAAAAGCACTATTTTTTTAAATAAATAAAATAAAAAAATGGGTTGGTGAATTTTTGATTTTTTCAATAAAAAAAGCTCACACCTTCGTATGAGCTTTGTGTTGTCCGACCAGGGCTCGAACCTGGACTCTTCTGGACCAAAACCAGACGTGTTGCCAGTTACACCATCGGACAATCTTTCCTCGCTTTTCTGCGATTAGGGTTGCAAAATTAATAAATATATTCATCTCTCAAAATTTTATTTGAATTAGAGGAGCATTTTGTATGCCTTAAGCCTTTTGTAATCATAGCTTTGTTTAACATTTTTTAGGTTACAAATGTCAACCCAGTTCATTTTATTAATTATCTTCGCAAGCGTTATATAAAAGAAAAAACATGAATAATATCACTAATTATCAGCGTCTTAATAATATCATCGGTTGGTTTGTATTCCTAATCGCATCTTTCACTTATTTAAGTACAATGGAATCCACTGCTTCCTTTTGGGATTGTGGTGAGTATATCGCTTGTGCTTATAAATTGGAAGTAGGTCACCCTCCGGGAGCACCTTTATTTGTTTTGATTGGTCGTTTTTTCAGTTTGTTTGCTTTTGGTGATACCAGCAAAGTGGGTATGATGATTAATGCTATGTCGGCTTTGTGTAGCTCGTTCACTATTTTATTTTTATTCTGGTCTATCACAGCTTTGGCTCGCAAAATTGTTGCTAAAAGTGGAGAATTCACAACAGCAAATATGTATGCAGTTTTCGGAGCAGGTGCTGTTGGAGCTTTGGCTTATACTTTTAGTGATTCATTTTGGTTTTCGGCAGTTGAAGGTGAAGTTTATGCAATGTCAAGTTTTTTTACGGCTATTGTATTCTGGTGTATATTAAAATGGGAGCGTGAAGTAGATGACAATCCACATGCTGATCGTTGGATTATTCTTATCGCATATTTAATTGGTTTATCTATTGGTGTCCATCTATTGAATTTGGTGGCTATTCCGGCTATCGTCTTTATTTATTATTTCAAAAAGAAAGAAAAAGTTACACGCAATGGATTGATTTTGGCGGGAGTTATTGCCATAGTAATTCTTGGTGGAATTCAAGCAGGAGTAATTCCTTTGATAGTAAAGCTTGCAGCTAAATTTGAATTGTTTGCTGTTAACACAATGGGTCTACCTTTTAACAGCGGAACTATTATTTATGGTGTTTTATTGATTGCAGGAATTGTTTGGGGCTTAAGTTATACGGCTAAAAAAATAAAACCAATCATGAATACCGTTATCCTTTGTTTCACGGTACTTTTAATTGGTTACTCTTCTTTCTTAATTCTTGTTATTCGTTCACAAGCAAATCCTCCGATGGATGAAAACAATCCTGAGAATGCTGTAAACTTATTATCCTACTTAAATCGTGAACAATATGGAACTTGGCCAATTATGCATGGTCAATATTATTCGGCACCTGCTGTAGATGATAAAGATGGAAGTCCTTTATATGTTCAAGATACTGTAAAAGGAGAATACGTTATTTGGGACGCACGTAAAGGTGCAATTAGAGTGTATGATGAAGATTTTTGTACAATTTTCCCACGTATGTGGAGCGATAATCCTCGACACATTCAAGGTTATAGAAGATGGACAAATCCTAAAAATTATAAACACAAAACAATTCGCGATCCACAAACCGGAGAAAATGTTTCTAAAGAAATTCCAACATTCGGAGAAAATTTAAAATTCTTTTTTAAATATCAAATCGGACAAATGTATTCGCGTTATTTCTTGTGGAATTTTGTTGGCCGTCAAAATGATATTCAAGGTCACGGAAATTCTACTGATGGAAATTGGATGAGCGGATTACCGATTTTGGAAAATCCAAACATTGGTGAACAAAAAGGTTTGCCTGATGGAGCAGATAATAATAAAGCGAAAAATGTATTGTATGGTTTACCATTTATTCTTGGATTAATTGGTTTGTATTTCCATATCAAAAAAGATAAACGCAATGCTGCTGTTGTTGGATTATTATTTTTCTTCACCGGAATTGCGATTGTAATTTACTTAAATCAAAAACCGGAAGAACCACGTGAAAGAGATTATGCTTACGCTGCCTCCTTTTATGCATTTGCCTTTTGGATTGGTATTGGAGTATTAGCAATTTTCGATTTCTTAGGAAAATGGATGAATAAAACAACAAGCGCAATAGGAGCTACAGTTGTTTGTTTGTTAGCCGTTCCAACAATTATGGCAAAAGAAGAATGGGATGATCACGATCGTTCAGGAAGATACATTGCAAGAGATTTTGCTGCGAATTATTTAAATTCCTGTGCACCCAATGCTATTTTATTTACAAACGGTGATAACGATACTTTCCCACTCTGGTATGCACAAGAGGTGGAAGGAATCCGTACTGATGTGAGAGTTGTTTGTTTAGAACTCTTGAATACTGATTGGTACATCGATCAAATGGTGCACAAAGCTTACGATTCAGATCCGGTTCCTTTTTCATTTACAAAGTATCAGTATCGCCAGGGAACTCGTGAAGCAGTTTTATTTAGTAATTATCAGGGAAAACAAATTCAAGGATATATCAACGTAAAAGACTTGATTGAGTTTATAAAAATTGAAGACATGGATCATACAGTACAAGTTTCAAAAGATACTTGGTACAGTTATTTCCCGACAAAAAATATGAGTATTCCTGTTGATAGTGCAACAGTTGTAAATAACGGAACAGTTCCAAAAGAATTGGCTAATCGAATAGTGAAAAGTATTGATTGGTCACCATCAGTTCCAAATACAACGTCTGCAAGCTATCTTCAAAAAAATGATGTGATGATATTAGATTTATTAGCACACAATAATTGGAAGCGCCCAGTATATTTTGCTGCAACTGCGCCTGCAAGCTCGTATTTGAATTTAGCTCCGTATTTACAATTGGAAGGATTAGCATATCGTTTAGTTCCTGTAAGACAAAATGAGCAAGAGTCACAACAAGAAACACGTGTTGCTACGGATATCATGTACGATAATTTCATGAATAAATTTAAGTGGGGAGGAATGGATAACAAAGAAATATTTTTAGACAATGTATTCTTAAGTTCATGCGTGTTAAATATTCGGCAACGTGCCGGAACGCTTGCTGCTGTTCTTGCAGAAGAGGGCAAAAAAGACAAAGCAATTAAAGTATTGGACAAATGTTTAGAGGTTACTCCGTTTGAAAATTGTCCTATCGATGGAACATTGTATTCCGTTGTGTTTGCATATTATCAAGCAGGTGCAAATGATAAAGCAAATGCGCTTGCCGCAAAATTATTTGATAACTATGAAAACAATATCAGATACATTTATAGTTTAGAGAGAGAACAAATTGCAAATTATGGAAGCGAGTTAAAACAAGCTCAAGGAATTTTAGAACAGCTTGTATCGTTTGCGAATTTCTTTAAACAGGAAAAATTAGGTAAAGAGTTTGAAGATCGCTATGTAAAAGCTATTCAGCAATACAATTTGCCAACCCCTAAGCGAGGCGGACAGAGATAATTTAATTTAAAAAATGCTTCCAGATTTTCAGGAAGCATTTTTTATTTGTGAAATATATTTTTTAATGTACATTGTTCGCCCTACATATTTACTCCGGAAAATTTATCCAAAAGCTATTTGGAGAGTTCCTACTTCCGAAAAAAAAAATCTATTTAACATTTGATGATGGTCCGGTTCCAATAATTACTCCCTGGGTGTTGGATGTTTTAAAAATGGAAAACATTCAGGCAACTTTTTTTTGTGTTGGAGAAAATGTTTCGAAAAATCCTGAAATCTATCAAAGAATTTTAGAAGAAAAACATGCGGTAGGAAATCATACTTATAACCATTTGAAAGGTTGGAATACTCATGGGAATCAGTATGTGCGTAATGTTATTAAATGTGCTGAGGTGGTAAACTCAAAGTTGTTTCGTCCGCCTTACGGAAGAATAAAAAATTCTCAACTCGCTTTAATTACAAAACAATATTCTGTAATAATGTGGGATGTGTTGAGTGGAGATTATGATAAAAACACCAGTCCGGAACAATGTTTAGTAAATGTAACTGACAATGTCAGAAACGGCTCTATCATAGTATTTCACGATAGTTATAAAGCACAAAAAAATATGGAATATGCTTTGCCGAAGTTTATTCAATTCGCGAAAGAAAAGGGGTTTTCGTTTGAAACATTAAAGCAACAATGACGCTCCGAAACAATTACTTTATCACCCCATCACCTAATCACTTAATCACCTAGTTCCCTAGTCACGATAATTTTTCTCAATATACTCAATCGCTTCATCCTGCGTTTTCACAGAAAAATTTCTGTAACGATGATGCACATCAATAATTTCTTCAATTGCATCCTTCACTAACTCTTTATTTTTCCAAGTTTTTAAATCTTTTATCACCGTTTCCAAGCAACCTTTTTTATAGGCAATTTGCCCGAGCACATGCACCAATGTATTTCTGACTCTGGCAGTTTTATCATCTTGCAATTCTTTTAAAAGCGGTAGAATGTCTTGCGGGTGTGTTCTCCCGCGAAGTTCAATTCCATGACAAATTTCTCTTCTGATTTCTTTATCTGGATGTTTTAAAAATAGTTTTGCAAAAGCTATAGTAGGTTTTGGATTTTTTTCTCCCATTTTTTTGATAGAACCAATTACTGCATTTCTTACAGAATGATGTTCATCAAATAATCCTGCCTTCATTAATTGTTCGATGGAATCGAAATCTTTTTTCCCAATCTCACCTGCAGCATTTATAACTGTTTGGCGGATTTTTTCGTTTTCATTTTTGAAGAGGGAATTGAGTAATTTAAAAATGGAAGGATGAAGTGTTTTGTTTGCAATGTATATTTTTCCTATTGCCAGATATCCTGTTTTTCTAATATAAGTATCTTCATCAGAAAAATAATCAAGAATGTATTTTTGCTTCCCGCTTTTTAGTTCGGATAAAATCTGCTGATTGATCTTGTCAACCAATTCAATGCGTTCTGATTTATTTAAATCGTAGAAACTCATAAAAAATTTAATTAAATATATTTTGCGGAGAGAAATCCAAACTCCCCTCTCCTTTTCAGGAGAGGGGTTGGGGGTGAGGTTTAATTTCGTCTTAAAGGAATATATGTTTTCCCATTTTCTATAACAATATGGCCTTGTTCTTCCAAACTTTTAATTATTTCATGAAACAGTTCTTTCACCATAGTGCTGTCGCTTTTCCAAAAGTGACCTACACACGCTTTTATCGAATCTTCTATGCGTTCGATTTTATGAAAAGCCATTCGTCCTAAATAAAAAACAACTAAATCTGATTTTAATTGTAAACGAACTGCATCGGGTGTATTGTTTATTACTTGTGTTGCAACCGAAACTTCTTTTTGTGCTGTTTCTTTTTTTGTTTCTCCTATTCTTCTCACAGCCCATCCATTTCCTCCCTCAATTGATCCGCAAGTAAAGCGCATATCGTGATTTTTTTCAATGTAACGGACCAAGGTGCTTGGGCTCGCTTTTCTTTTCCATTCACTTTTCTCAATTAATAAGGCTTCTCCAATTTGGAGATTCACAATTGAGTTAAAAATGTGTGAACTACGGCCTTTTCCGCGGATTGGTAGCTGATTATACTCTTCTGTGGTAAGTTTTTTCATAAATAGAGAGTTTTATGTTAGCAGGTACACAAAACTATAGCATTTTGTTAACAAATTCAATTAAATCGCCACAAAATTTCTTTTATCTGACGAATTAAGCCCTAAATTGTTGTTTAACTAATGTATAAATGTCAATAATGGCTTTGAGAACATAAAACCTTTTGACTTTTGAATTAGGCAATTTTGACTTTCATTAAACACATTGCAACATAGGTTTCTGGAACAACCAATTCTTGAGTACAATAATTTAGCTTGTCTTGTATAGAAAAAGGATACTCTGTTACTATTTTAAAGTTGAATGGAATAAAAAAATCGGGGATGATACAAACCAAATGGATACTATTGTTTGTACGTTTAATCAGTTCCGAAACAATTGCTTTTCCTATACCTTGCCTGCGATGCTCGGTAACAACTCCAAGTGAACATAGCTCTATACAGTCCGAATGTTCACGTAACCGGCCAAAACCAACCAATTCATCTTTTCGGAAAGCAGCAGTAAATTCTTCTTGTTTTAGATTGCGGTCGTCCAGTTCGAACTGGAAAATGAAGTTTCGAATTTGCAAAAACTCTTGCTCGGTGGGAGTTCTGAACGTCATGAAATGTTTTGAAACAGTAAACAATTGACAAATTGCCAATTGCTTACTGCCTATTGTGGTTAGTGGTGATGACCGTGTGGGCCATGAACGTGTCCATGTGCCAATTCATCTTCCGTTGCCGGACGAATTTCCAATACTTCACCTTTAAAGTGTAAATCTGTTCCAGCCAAAGGATGATTAAAATCCATTTTTACATGTTCTGTAGTAATTTCCATAACCTTACCATATAAACGGTTTCCTTCATTATCAACCATTGGCAAAGTAATTCCAACTTTTACGTTTTCTGAATCAAATTTTCCATCTTCTCCTAAAAATGCTTCGATAGGAATCATTACAACATGTTGTTCATCACGAACACCATATCCACGTGCATGTTCAATAAAAAAATCGAATGCATCGCCTGCTTTTTTACCTCGTAAATTGTTTTCAAAATCTTCCAATAATCCACCTGTTCCGAATATAAATACGAAAGGATGATCCTTGCTTGTTTGTTCTACTTGTTCGCCTGTTGCTTTAACACGAAGCGTGTAGTTTACAGAAACTACAGAGTTGTTTTCAATCGTCATGTTGTATTTTTTAAAAATTAAGTCCGCAAAGGTAAACTTTTTATGGAAATAGTATATTTTCGCTTATCTATAAACTAAATTAACGCTTACTTTAGCTCTATGAATTATCCAAATTTAATCAATAGTAAACTTCCCAATGTAGGAACAACCATTTTTACAGTGATGAGTAAGTTGGCTACTGACCACAATGCTATTAACCTTTCCCAAGGGTTTCCTGATTTTGCCTGCAGCGAAGAAATGATTTCACTCGTGAACAAATACATGAAAGCGGGAAACAACCAATATGCGCCAATGCCCGGATTGATAGGTTTACGTGAGATATTGGCGCAAAAAACAGAAGAACTTTACGGAGCGAAATATGATCCCGATTCAGAAATTACAATTACTGCCGGAGCCACACAAGCTATTTATACTGCTATTTCTGCGGTTATTCGTGAAGATGATGAAGTTATTATTTTTGAACCTGCTTACGATTGTTATCAACCAGCAATTGAGTTGAATGGCGGAAAAACGGTATACATGCAGCTCCGCGCTCCCGATTATACAATAGATTGGGAAAGAGTGAAGAAGATGATTAATCACCACACTAAAATGATTATCATCAATACTCCTCATAATCCTACTGGAAGTGTTATGAGTATGGCGGATATGATTATGTTGGAGAAAATTACAAAAGGAACCGACATTATTATTTTGAGTGATGAAGTTTATGAGCACATCATTTTTGACAAGCAACAACATCAAAGTGTTGCACGTTTCCCGATTTTAGCTGAACGTAGTTTTATTATTTCTTCTTTTGGAAAAACATTTCATACCACTGGATGGAAATTGGGTTATTGTGTTGCACCAAAAAATTTAATGGCAGAATTCAGAAAAGTACATCAGTTTTTGGTGTTCTCATGTAACACTCCAATTCAGTACGCTTTGGCTGAATATTTAAAACAAAAAGAAAATTATTTATCACTCGGAAGTTTCTATCAGCAAAAACGAGATTTTTTTATCAACGCAATAAAAAATTCAAAATTTGAATTTACTCCTGCAGCAGGAACATATTTTCAATTGCTGAGATATAAAAATATGACTAATGAAAAGGATACAGATTATGCTATTCGTTTGACAAAAGAATTTGGTATAGCATCTATTCCTATTTCTGTTTTTTATCACGAACAGGAAGACAATCACGTTTTGCGTTTTTGCTTTGCGAAGAAAGAAGAGACATTGGAGAAAGCAGCAGAAATATTGAATAAGATAAAATAATGAACGATTTAAAAATAACCATCATCCAATCCAATTTACATTGGGAAAACAAAGAGAAAAATCTCGAAATGTTTTCTCAAAAAATTGCATCTATTTCCGAAGAAACTGATTTGATTATTCTTCCGGAGATGTTCACAACAGGGTTCAGTATGCGACCTGAATTGTTTGCTGAAACAATGACTGGAAATACAATTGCTTGGATGAAAGCAAAAGCAAAAGAAAAAAATTGCGTGATTACAGGAAGTTTTATTTGCGAAGAGAATGGAAAGCATGTTAACAGATTGGTCTGGATGAAAGCTGACGGCATGTACAATGTTTATGATAAACGTCATCTTTTCAGAATGGGTGATGAAGATAAACATTACGGACACGGAGAAAAAAAGATAATTGTAGAATTAATAGGATGGAAAATTTGTCCGCTTATCTGTTACGATTTGCGTTTCCCGGTTTGGGCAAGGAATAAGTCGGGAGTCGGGAGTCGGGAGTTGGGAGACAAAGAAGAAATTACTGTGGATTACGATGTGTTAATCTATGTCGCTAATTGGCCGGAAAGAAGAGCACATCCATGGAAAGCATTATTGGTTGCACGTGCTATCGAAAATCAAAGTTATACGATTGGAGTTAACAGAGTGGGGAATGATGGTAACGATATTTATCATTCAGGAGATTCAGTTGCGTTGAATTTCAAAGGAGAAGCGATTAGTAAAATTGAATCAGGAAAAGAAAGTATTTCAACAATCACTTTAAATTATAAAGACTTAGAAGAATTCAGAAAACAATTTCCGGTGATGTTAGATGCGGATGATTTCAGTATTGATTAACAACTCGTAACTGTCATCCCGTGCCACGACACGGGATCTCCTCCTTAGAATGATATGCCTTGTCGTATTATGGTGTGACGATACGAAGAGAAGATTTGTTTACTCAACCTTCCATTCCAACTCCGCATCCCAATTCGAGCGAATATTAATTAACTCAGAATTATAAATTACTTTTTCGGGCTGAGTCTTTTTTAAATAGTTTCCTGTATCCCATTTATGATTACCATTATCATCATAGATGATCTTTAATTTGTATTTTTTTGGAGCTAAATATGAATATTCAATAATTTTCTTGGGTGAAGCTATGTTTTTTGGTTTTAAAAAGAAATTTTCCCTTACAACTACTCCTGCTTCATCTAACAATTGAACAATATAATCAGATGGAAGAGCGTATAAATTCAATTTCACACTTCCGTAATATTTTTCTTCACGAGTTTTGAAATCTATTTTTATAGTATCATTTGTTAAACCGAAAATATCGTGAAATGCACCAGGTAGAATTTGAATATGGTAGTTGGTGTTTTCTTTCCAATTCTTCCACCCCTTTTCTGTAAAATGTTGAACAAATGTTCCTGGATTTTCTGGGTCTTCGTAAATATTACTTGAATCGTAAACAGCAAAAAGAATCCTCTCCTTGTCTGGTTCTATTGTATATTTATAACGATTTATAATAGTTGTATCTTCTTTTAAAGTAATCAATTGATCTTGGTAAGAACTTATCGGATGGTTAAATTTGATTCGTAATTCACCCCCCAAATCAAAACTCTGATTCCCATTAGGACTACTCACAACTTTTAACTTTAAAGGATTCTTTTTCGACTTCTCAGCTTCTTCTCTTGAAATAAATTTTAATGAAACAGTATCCAATATTTTATTTCCATTACTCACCTGAAGAATCAAAGAGTCTTTTATAAAATTTTTAATCCAATAAGTTAATGTATCCTTGTTTTTAGAAAATTGAAGATACTCCTGAACGCCTTTTTGATCATTGTTTAAAGGTTGCACTCTTAAACTATCCGAACCTTGATTAAAAAACAAACTTACTTTCCCATGTGAATCGTGAATATACTTTTTTAGATATACTTTTTTTAGTGGTTCTTGAAATAAATCAATTAAAATATTTTGTTTTTCTGAAACATCAATTGGCGCATCCACAAAACCAATACTTTCGCTTTCTCCATCGTATTTGTAATTGTTGTTTGCATCTTTTATTGCAACCAATTTATATTTACCTGCTTTGATGTTGTTGATTTGAAAATTTCCGTCTTTATCAGTTTTCGCAAAATAGTCGGGCTGACTTTTATAAACAACACTGTCGCTTAAATCGCTGTAAAGCATTACTAAAATTCCTTTTTCGGTCGACTGATTAAATGCGTTTTGCACTTTGCCTTTTAGTTTCAGTGAATCAATAAATGTTCCCGTAGAAAAAATGTATTGAAAATTTTCGATGGCATTGTTTTCATTCAAATCCTGAACAGCATTTCCAAAGCTGATGCAATAAGTAGTGTTTGGTTTTAACGTTTCGTTTTTATCAAGTTCAATAAATAGTGTTTTGTTTTTAATAGTTACATCCGGAGATTTCGCTAATGGCGGAGAAATAAGTAATTGATTATTCAAATCTTTAAGTGCAACAAACTCATCGAACTCAATCGCAATATTTTTTACATTAAAATTTAATTGAGCACTATCAGGAATAAATTTCAAAACTTTTGGTGGAGTTGTGTCTTTTGCTCCGCCACCAGGAGCTAAAATTTGAGCACAGGAACTAAACATAATAGCAATCACAAGCATATTTATGAATGTGCTGATGTGCTGATGTGCCGATGTGTTAATTTTATAGAAATTATATTTAAACAAGTATATTATTATTTTAAAATTTTCAATTAGCAAATTATTAATTAGCACATTTGCTAATGATAGTCATTACTTGCTCAAGATAAAATTTGTCGGTTTCGTCAAATGTTGCAAGGTGTTTGCTGTCGACATCTAAAATCAATATTACGTTTCCTTTTTTATCAAATGCAGGTATAACAATTTCCGATTTCGATAAACTGCTGCAAGCAATATGTCCTGGAAACTGATCTACATCCTCCACAATAATTGTTTTCTTTTCTTTCCAAGCGGTTCCGCAAACTCCTTTCCCTAATCCAATACGAGTACAAGCAACTGGCCCTTGAAATGGTCCGAGAACAAGTTCATTCTCTTTTACATGATAAACTCCAACCCAAAAAAAGTCCATCCCAAATTTCAAGGCCGACATAATATTGGATAGGTTGGCAATAAAATCGGTTTCCCCTTCAATCAATGCTTTGATTTGAGGAAGAAGTGATTCGTACTTCTCTTTTTTAGTTGTTCCCGAAACAGAAAGTGATTCAGCCATTATAGGTTTTACTTATGGTTGCAAAGATAAGAAAAATGGTGTGTAAAATGCTCGTTTTATAACGTCATTGCGAGCGTAGTGAAGCAATCTCTCACGAAACGAATTAGATTGCTTCGTGCCTCGCAATGACGCTTCGCAAGTAACTAATTAGAAGCATAGGCAATAGTCGCTACACTAATCTTAACTCCTTGAATTTGCATCAATGTTTGAGCGCATGCTTCCAGCGTTGCTCCGGTTGTAACAACATCATCCACCAACAAAATGTGTTTCCCTTCCAATGATTTTATGTCTTTCAATTGAAAAATCGATTCCACATTTTGCCAGCGATTGAAACGCGATTTTTTGGTTTGTGTTTCCGATTCGTGAGCACGGAATAATGTTTTGAAGTCGGAGTCAACTTCCATACTTGCTGCTAATCCTTCAGCAAAAGATTCACTTTGATTATAACCTCGTTTTTTAACTTTTTTTGGGTGAAGTGGAACAGGAATAATGGTGTTTACAGTATTAAAATCAATCGACTTTTTTAATTCATATCCATAGAGTTTGCCGACTGCAAAACCTACCTCTTTTCTGCCTTTGTATTTCAGTTGATGGATGATTCGCTGAACTCTGCCACCCTTATTAAATCCATAAAATGCTCCTGCAGAATGGATGTTTATTCGTCCCCAGAAAATTTTGGCAATTGGGTTGTCTTTATCCAGATGAAAATTGGTTTTTGGCAGGTGATAAACACAATAAGTGCATAGGGTTTGTTCGTTCTTATACAAACTGTTACTGCAGGATACACAAACTTGTGGAAATATCAGTGAAATAAAGTCGTTCAGCATAAGATTTTGGGCAATAAGGCTAAAAAGTATTACTTTTGTGTGTCGAAAATAAACAATCCTTAAATATGGAAACCAATAAAGAAGAAAAAAAGTCGAATAATAAAATTTTATGGATTCTGTTAGTGCTATTACTAGGTGGAAATGGAACATTCGGATACCTATGGTGGAAAGAAAAAAACAGAGCAGATACTGTTGTTGTTGAAAAACAAGAAGTAATTGTTGAACGCGACAATGTAAAAAGCGATTTGCTGCGATTACAAGAAGAGTATTCAAAACTAGAATCCTCTGATAAGCTAGTTCAAGCAGAATTAGAAGCTAAAAAGGCAGAAATTGCAGAATTAATTATTCAAGCTGAAAAACATAAAAACGATGCGTATATCATCTCTAAACTTAGAAAAGAGACAGAAACATTGCGTACAATTATGAAACATTTTGTTGTACAGATTGATTCATTAAATACGTTCAGCAAAACTGTTATTGCTGAAAAGGATAAAGTTAATGCAGATCTTGTGGCTGAAAAAAATGTTACTACTCAACTTACGAAAGATAAAGATGCATTACAAAATACTGTAAACATTGGTTCGATTTTAAAAGCAGAAAATCCTACTGTTAAAGGTGTAAAATTTAAGTCGGGTGGAAAAAAGGAAGTAGAAACAACCAAAGCTTCACGTGTTGAACGTATAAAAGTTTCTTTTGTCATGGGAGAAAATAAAATTGCGAAGCAAGGTGTGAAACCGGTTTATGTGAGATTGATGTCGCCTGATGGAAAAGAAATTTGTAAGTCAGCTGATGAAGGAAACATGGTAAAATTTAATGGCTCAAAAGGTTATTATGCAGCCAAACAAGATATCAATTATAAAAACGAAGAAGTAGCTGTTGAAGTACTTTGTGCAAGTCCGAGCGGATTTATCCCAGGCAAATATTTAATTGATATTATTTGTGATGATGTGATTGTTGGACAAACTAGCATCATGTTAAAGTAAGATGAATCCAAACATCAATCCAGACGGTGAAAACTTAAGCTCTTCTGAAAAGGAGTTCGAGAAAGTATTGCGCCCAGCGGAGTTTGATGATTTTACCGGACAGTTTGAAGTTGTTGAAAATCTGAAAATATTTGTGCAAGCTGCTAAACAAAGAAGTGAAGCACTCGATCATATTCTTCTGCACGGTCCTCCGGGGTTAGGAAAAACCACCTTAGCAAATATTGTTGCATCAGAATTAGGAGTGAATATTAAAATCACTTCTGGTCCTGTGCTCGATAAACCTGGCGATTTAGCAGGCTTGCTTACTAATTTAGAAGAGAACGATGTTTTGTTTATTGATGAAATTCATCGTTTGAGTCCAATCGTTGAAGAGTATTTGTATTCTGCAATGGAAGATTATAAAATCGATATCATGATTGATAGCGGTCCAAATGCAAGAAGCGTTCAAATCAAATTAAATCCATTTACTTTAGTTGGCGCAACTACCAGAAGTGGTTTACTTACAGCTCCGTTAAGAGCGCGTTTCGGAATCAATTCCCGTTTGAATTATTATGATTCCAAGTTACTGAAAAAAATTATTATCCGTGCTGCTGGAATATTAAATGTTCCGATTACGGAAGATGCAGCAAACGAAATTTCCCGTAGAAGTCGCGGAACACCTCGTATTGCAAATGCTTTGTTAAGACGAATCAGAGATTTCGCACAAATAAAAGGAAATGGGGATATCGATATTGATATTGCTCACATCGGATTATCCGCACTCAACGTAGATAAAAACGGATTGGATGAAATGGACATTCGTATTCTTTCAACCTTGATAGAAAAATTTAAAGGCGGACCAGTTGGTTTAACAACAATTTCTACTGCAGTTGGAGAAGAAGCGGGAACGATAGAAGAAGTATACGAACCATTTTTAATTCAGGAAGGTTATCTTGTACGTACACCACGCGGAAGAGAAGCTACAGATCAAGCTTACAAACACCTTGGAAAAATTCCCCGCGGATTTAAAGGAAGTCTTTTCGATACAAAATGAGTTGAATAGGAAAAAAGTTAAATGGGTTAATTTAGGTTTAGCCTGATTTAACCCAATTAACTTCATCTACTTAATTAACTCTCTTGAATCTAACCTCAAAATATACTCAACAGATAAAAGCTGAATCGAAGCGACTAGGTTTCGATTACGTTGGAATTTCCAAAGCAGATTTTTTAGAAGAAGAAGCACCCAGATTAGAAAATTGGTTGAACAATAACATGCATGGACAAATGAGTTACATGCAAAATTATTTTGATAAACGATTAGATCCTCGATTGCTTGTTCCGGGAGCAAAATCAGTGATTTCACTTTTATTAAATTATTATCCTTCCGAAAAACAAGTAGATGATACTGCTCCGAAAATTAGTAAATACGCTTACGGAAAAGATTATCATTTAGTAATAAAAGAAAAATTAAATCTACTTTTAGAATTCATCAAAGAAAATATTGGAGAAGTTGACGGTCGCGCATTTGTTGATTCAGCTCCTGTTCTGGATAAAGCATGGGCAAAAAAAGGTGGACTGGGTTGGATAGGAAAAAACAGTAATCTGATAAATAAATCGAGCGGCTCGTTTTATTTTATTGCTGAGTTAATTGTTGATTTGGATTTAGAATACGATGGAGCAGTAAAAGATTATTGCGGAACCTGCACAAAATGCATTGATGAATGTCCTACCGATGCTATTGTTGCGCCTTATGTGGTAGATGGAAGTAAATGCATTTCTTATTTCACTATAGAATTAAAAGAAAATATTCCCAACGATGTAAAAGGGAAATTTAAAAACTGGATGTTTGGTTGCGACATTTGCCAGGATGTTTGTCCATGGAACAGTTTCTCAAAACCGCATCATGAACCACACTTTGAAGCAAATGCAGAGTTATTAGGAATGAAAAAACAAGACTGGGAAGAACTTACCGAAGAAACTTTCAGACGTGTGTTTAAAGATTCTGCAGTAAAGCGAACCAAGTTTACGGGTTTAAAAAGGAATGTAGAGTTTATTAAGACTTAACTACCGATTTATACACTTCCTGAATAACATCTTTGTATTGATGTCCAAATGTAGTTAAGCACCAAATCATTAATAATGCTTTCTCTTCAGGTTTAAGCCATTTAACGGCTTTTGTAAGTTCTTTGCGAAAAAGGACTTTATCAAAACTCACTTTTTGCAATATATTT
Source organism: Bacteroidota bacterium (assembly GCA_005772895.1). Classification (GTDB taxonomy): domain Bacteria; phylum Bacteroidota; class Bacteroidia; order 2-12-FULL-35-15; family 2-12-FULL-35-15; genus 2-12-FULL-35-15. Next base: position 99,034 of record SXIH01000055.1, read on the forward strand.
TTGCTTAATTCAAACATACTCTTTGTATTTTTTTTGACCAGAACTAAATTACTTCATTTAAAACGAAAAGTCAAGCGCAAAGTTACTTTTTTTAAAAATTAGTTTTTGTACGTTTTTTGTTAAAAAATGGTAAAGATTCTGTGAATTATGGGGTCAGATCTTGTTCAATCGGTTCAGGAATTCTTCCTTTTTTCTTTTGGATACAATCACCGAATCTCCATTAACCATGAGCACTTGACCGCCATCTCCTTTTACATAATTTTTAATATGGTTAAGATTTACCAGGTGAGCATGATGGATTCTGCAAAAGCCACGGGGGGCCAATTGTTCTTCAAAATCCTTTAGACTCCGGGTTGAATATAGCTTTTTCCCGCCTAAAATAAAGCAATGGGTATATTTTCCATCAGCTTCGCAGCGCACAATATCATTAATGTCAATAAACACTAGTCCTTCCTGAGTTGGCAGTGCTAATTTATTGTTCTTGGAAACCCCTTGGTTGTTATAACTGTCCATCAAATGATCGATAGACGATTGCATGACTTTTTTGCTTGTTGGACTCAGGACTTTTTTTACAGCTATAAGTAACTCATCAATATTAATAGGTTTTAATAAATAATCAACAGCACTGTACCTGAAAGCTTTCACCGCATATTGATTGTAGGCGGTTGTAAATATTACAGAAAAATCAGAATCTTTTAATTGTTCTAATAAATCAAAGCCGGAACCTCCTGGCATTTCAATATCCAAAAAAACAAGTGAAGGATTTGTTTCTGAAATTGCTTTTTTAGCTTCTTTAATATTTGATGCCTCACCCACTACAGATATTTCGGGGCAATATTTTTGAATGAGGTTTTTTAAAACATTTCTACCTAATTCTTCATCGTCAATAACAATGGCTTTTATCATTTTATATAGGTATTTTAATAATCACTTTAGTTCCTGAAGGAATGCCGGCTGAATCAACTTTGTCAATTACTTCTATGGTTATGTTAGTGTTCTCCATTTTATTTAGTACTGCAATTCGCTCATTAATTATTTCCATTCCGCGGGAAGCATGATCTTTGTGTGTTTCTGATTTTAATTCTTTTGCTTTTTCTCTTCCAACTCCATTGTCTTCAATAATTCCAACAACATGACTGTTTTCAATTTTAAAAGTTAAATATAAAATCCCTTGTTTTTTTGCTAACGAATCATTTTTATCAAGATTCATCAGCCCATGGTTTATGGCATTTTCCACAAATGGTTGAAATAACATACTTGGGATTTCTATATTAAAAATATCCGTGTCGGGATGAATGTCAATTTTTACATCAAATCCATTTTTAAAGCGTAACAATTCCAAATCAATGTACAATCTTAATAATTCAATTTCATCGTGTAGAGTAACTGTATTGGATTTGGAATGTTCTAAAAACATTCGCATTAGCATCGAAAACTTTGTTAAGTATTTACTTGCGGCAACTTCATCATTGAGAATAATATAATGTTGAATTGAGTTTAAACAATTAAAAATAAAATGAGGATTCATTTGTGCCTGCAAGGCTTTCAACTCTATATTTGCATACTGTTTATTCAGTTGGGTTTTTTTGCGTTCTCGTTTTTTGATAATATTTATTGCACCAATTGTAGAGATTAGCATTATTAAAACAAAAATAAAAATAGAAGCAGTAATGAATTTAGTTTCTTTCCAAAATGGTAATTGCTTCGAAAGTATAATCACCGTTTCTTTGTTGTTAATGTTTCCGGAAATGCGGATGCGAAGTGCGTGTGTTCCAAAAGGAATATTACTTAATTTGATTTCACGGTTTGTTCCAATGTTTATCCAGGAATTATCAACTCCTTCTGTTTTATATTGAAAATTTAATTTTGAAGGATTTACAAAAGAAGGAGCAGTGAATGTAATAACAAGGTTTGTAGCTGAAGATTTCATTGTAAGAGTATCTTTCGTCTCTACTTCAAAATCATCAACAAAAACATTCTCAATAATCAATTGAGGAAAATAATCCGATTTTTTCAAATCTCCCGGATTAACAATTGCAATCCCTTTTACTGTAGGAAACCAAAACTCTCCTTTTTTGCTTTGTAAAACAGTAGGTTGAAACCCGCCATTAAATTCTATGCTTTTTAAACCATCCTCCTTTGATAAAAATGTTGGGTTTAAATTTTTAAGTACTCCTTCAGCAAAATCATTTAATTCTTTTCTTGGAATCACATACATTCCAGAGTTTGAAGGCAACCAAAAATTACCTGAAGCATCTTCGGAAATACTCCATACATTGTTGTCAAGTGGAGAAGTAGTTGAAGAAAAAGAAAAAGTTGTTCCGTTTTTAAAACGTATCAATCCATCTCCATGAGTTCCTATCCATAAAACACCATCCGTATCTTCGTACAAAAAACGGGCATTTATTTTTTCTAAGCCTTTGTTTTGTAGCTCTACTATTTTATTATTGTTGATGGTTGCTAATCCTTTATCAGTGCATAAAAACAGTTGTTTGTTCCTGTCTTCAAAAATATAGGTAATTGTGTTTTTAAAAGTGGTATCAAAACAAATGAAATGATCTTTATTAAAATATCCTAACCCTTGGTTTGTGCCAACCCATAATTCTTTTTTTGAGTCTTCGTAAAGCGAAAAAATAACATCAGCTGGCAATCCTTCAGGTGTTTTGTAGTTTTTAATTGTTCCATTTTTATCGTAATAGAAAACACCACCACCATAGGTTCCAAAAAATAAATTTTTTAATGGATCCTCATAAATACTCCAAACACAAGTACCATTGAGAGAAGAGAATTTGCCAGTAAATTTTCCATTTAAAAGCTGACTAACACCAGAGCAATTGTTGGCAATTAAAATTCCTTTATCAGATGTTTCTATTATTGCTGTTGTTCCATCATCATTCATTCCCTCTTCTTTAGTGAGAGTGCTAAATATTTTAGTTTTAAGTTTATTAATTCCACCACTTGAGGTGCCTACCCAAAAATTATTTTGTTTATCCACAAAAACAGAACTAACATTGTTTGATGATAATCCATTTTTTGTGGAAATGTGTTGAAAAGTATTACTTTGTAAAATGAACAATCCTTGATCGGATAAAATTGTCAATTCATTTTCTTCATTAAAGGCTAAACTAAGATTGCCAATATTTTTAAGTGATTCAGGAATGGAAAGTAGTTCTGCGTTTTTAGGGTGCACAGTAAAAAGATCATTCTTTATGTTTATAATAATGTCGTTGTTTGGAGAACGAAAAAAAGCAGAACAATTTTTTCCAACAAACTCATTAAATGTGTGCCACTCACCATTCGTATAAGAATATAAACCGGTTTCTGTACCTACATATAACTGGTCATCAAATTTTGATATTATAGTATGTGTCTGATTAATAAAATCAGGAATTTTAAATTCATCGATCTCATCATTTTTAATTTTATAAATTTTGCTATTGTCGCAAGCAATTAAAATAGTATTGTCAGCCCAATTTGTAATTGCATTACTATAGAATAAAGCTTTCGATGGAATTGAATAAGCATAGAATTTGTTTTGAAAATAAGAGAGCAAACTCCCATCAGCACCAATAATCCACAACTTACCCTTGTTGTCTGTAAAAAGGCGTTTTATACCATTGATTTTAAGTTCCGGAGTATTACTTGTGTTATAAACTGTAAATTTTATTCCGTCAAATCTTACTAGCCCATCAAAAGTTCCAAACCAGAGATAACCATCATTTGTCTGAGTAATATCATTAATTGAATTTTGTGGCAACCCATTTTCTGTGGTCCAATATTGTACAGAGTATTTTTCACTATGCGCTAAACTTTTTTCAGAAATAAATGGAATGACCTGGGCAGAAAAACCTAAGCTCAAAAAAAGAAAAAGGAAGGAAATAAAAATGCGGACAAAAAACATGTTTATTCATTTTAATTATATCCTTTGCTAAGGTAATAAGTTCTGTTAAAACACCTGCATAACTGGCAATCTTGTTCGTTGTTTTTTCCTTTAAATCCATAATTATTCCCACTTATTCTTTAATTCTCCCACTTATTAAGTTAAGCTTTCAATCCTTTGTAGTGTTTGTTAAATTTGACTAGTAAGAATACCCGCATTTTATTTTAATAGTAAAAATCAAAATTAATGAAGCAAATCTTCTCCGCTTTTTTAAGAACGATAATGAGAACAACTTTGTTTTCGTTCGTAATAATTTTTTCACTCATTACAAATTATTGTTCTGCACAATATTGTGCGTCTACTGCAACAAGCACAGCAGATGATGATATTTCAAATGTAACTTTAAACGGAGATGGTGCAGCCGATATCAATAACAATTCGGTTTGCGCTGGAATGTATTCAGATTATACTGCTTTTTCTGCTCAAGTTACTCAAAGTGCAAGCTATACAGTTACGGTTACACTAACTCAGTGTAGTGGTTTCTTTTACAGTAATGCAGCAAGCGTATTTATTGATTGGAATATTGATAATGATTTTTTAGATGCAGGTGAAAATTTAGGAACGGTAACTGCCGGACCAGGTTTCCCATCCACACATAATTTACCTTTTACGGTTCCTGGTGGAGCAACTATCGGCACAACACGTATGAGAATTGTACAGGTTGAAGGAGGGTCTGCAGCAAGTATTACTCCATGTGGTTCTTATACCTGGGGAGAAACAGAAGATTATTCTATTAATGTTGTCGCATCTGGACCAATGACTTATTCATCGTGTACAGTTGCGCAGGCGTCTACTGCAACGGTTACAAAGTGTGATATCAATCAAGAAATTATTCGTGTTGAAATTGTTACGGCCGGAGGTTCTGCTTCCCCTTTGAGCGCAACGCAGTTTATTATGAATATGACCGGAACAGCTGGAGTAAATGCAGCAACTTCTATTCATATTTATTACACAGGTAATTCTTCAACATTTAATACTACCAGTGAATTTGTAAGCGGAGGAACTGCTCCTGCAGGTGGAAATATTACTATTAATGGGTCACAAACATTATTATACGGAACAAATTATTTTTGGATTGCTTATGATATTAACTTGGCTGCAACAACCGGACAAACTGCAGATGCACAATTGGTAGCAGCAAATAGTATTACAGTTGCAGGAGTTACCAGAACACCAACAGCAAATAACCCAGCCGGAGATCGCACAATAAACGTTTGCAGTGCTTATCCAGTTACAAGTGCATTGGGATTAAAAAATTGGTTAAAGTCGGATGCAGGAATTACACTTACAGGCGGAAATGTTAGCTCATGGGCTGATCAATCCGGTGCTGCTATTACCGGAAATTTAAATCAAGGAACTGCCGGTAACCGACCTTCTGTTCAACCGAATCTTGTAAACTTTCAAAACTACGTAAGATTTGATGGCGTTAACGATATTTTAGTAAGTGCAAATACTTTCGCAGGAGGGAGTCTATTTCATGTGACAGATAATACCATTTTTATGGTGAAAAATTATAAAGCAGGTTTAGTTGATTATAAATGGGAAACTGATCCGACAAATAGTTGGAGAATTGGTTGGGAATTAAATGCTGGTCGTCAACGTATTGATTTTGTTGATGACAATGGTGGAGGTAAAAACGACTTAAGTACAACAACTGTAGTAAATAAAGATGTTCTTGCTGAATTTTTTTCTGATGCTACAACTGTAACATTAAAATTAAATGGAAATACAGATGCAATAAAAACACATCCGTCACTTTTATTTAATCCTCCGGGTGGAACACTAAAACCACTTAATATTGGTGCAAACGATTTAGGAAATCCTTTGTATTGTCAGGTTGATATTGCGGAAGTTATGACCTTTAATAAGAAATTATCTATTTCAGAAGCAAGAAGAGTAGAATCTTATTTAGCAATAAAATACGGAATCACATTGGGAAATAATATGGGAACCGGTTCTGCCGTGGTTTATATGGCAAGTGATGGAACAATGATTTGGAACAACCAAACAGGTTTTCATAATTATGTGATTGGTATTGGACGTGATAATGCTGGAACCAGTTCCGGTTTAAACAAATTAAGATCTACCAGTACTGTAAGTTTGAATCCAACCAGTGATATTTTAACCTTGACAAATGGAAATACCACATGGACTGGTGCCGCATTTGGAGCGGATAATTCATTCCTTGTTGTTGGAAGAAATACAGGAGCAGTTTCAGCAACTGCAGCTTCAATGACAGATTTACCTGCAGGAATTCAAACCAGATTAGAATGTGTGTGGAAAGCGCAGGAAACAGGGACTGTTGGAACAGTTACTTTAAAATTTAATATGGCAGCCGTACCGGGTGTTGGTGGTGTAGCTGGAATAAATAATTATACTGATATGCGTTTGCTAGTTGATGCAAATGGTGTTTTTGCAACTGGTGCTACACAATACAGTCCGGTTGCCGGAGATAATACTGCTGATACTGTTGTTTTTCAAGTTGATTTTACCGGAGGAACAGGTTTTTATTTTACAATCGGATCAGTAAATTATTTAGCAGCACCTCTTCCAATCGAATTACTTGATTTTTCTGCAGCTTGCGATAATAATAAAGTAAATATTTCCTGGACAACTGCTTCAGAAGTAAATAACGATTATTTTATTTTAGATAAGACCGAAGACGGACAAAACTTTGAAAGTATTGCCATTGTTGATGGTGCAGGCAACAGTTCAGTGCAAAATAATTATTTATGGACAGATTATCAACCTTATAATGGAAACTCATACTACCGTTTAAGTCAAACCGATTTTGACGGAACAACAAAAACGTATAATATTATTCAACCGGTTTGTGATGATGAGCTTACTGATCTGTCAATTGTAAATGTAATTTCTTCAAACAATCAATATGAATTGAGCTTTAATACTTCTTATGAAGGACAACATAATATAAAAGTATATGATGCAATTGGGAATCTTTTATTTTCAGAAGAGAAATATTTTTCGAAAGGAAATAATTTTGAAAACATGGATTTGAAGAAATTCTCCGAAGGAATTTATATTGTTAGTATCGTAAACAGATATAGTTCAGCGTACAAAAAAGTAGTTATAGTAAAATAGGGGTGATAATGAAAGAGATTAAGAACAACTTATTTAATTATAAGATTACTCAGGTTGAACAAATTCAAAAAATTATTTTTTGGATAACATTGGTTTTATTTACAATATGGGTAATAGCTAAAATTCTTTTTTAGAAAAGAAAATTAACCCTTCTCGCTCCAGCGATACGATTTTTGTTCTAATCCTGCTAAGTCAATAACTCTGTCGATTACTGTAGCTGCTAATTCTTCAAAGTTTTGTGGTTTGCTGTAAAAAGAAGGATTTGCCGGACAAATAATTCCACCTGCTTCAGTAACTGTTTTCATATTATTAATATGAATTAAACTCAAAGGAGTATCTCTCGTTACTAATATTAATTTTCTGCGCTCTTTTAAAATTACATCTGCTGCACGTGTTGTTAAGTCGTTGGAAATTCCACTTGCAATACGTGCCAATGTTCCCATGGAGCAAGGACAAATAATCATGGTATTGTATTTTGCGGAGCCGGATGCAAAAGGTGCAAAAAAATCAGACTTGCTGTAAATTTTAAATGGAAGATTTTCAAAATCAGAATTTCCAAGCTCAAATTTCCAGACATCTTTTGCATTGTCGCTCATCACAATTCCAACAGTTTCGATTTGTTCACTAAGTGCTTGTAATTTTTGCAACAATACTTTTGCATAAATTGCACCACTGGCACCGGTTATCGCAATTACAATTTTATGTTTATTCTGTTGTTGCATTTCCAAATGTATATGTTAAAGTAAATGCTAATACGTTATTTCTTAGTCCGGGATTCGATACTGTACTAGCTCCAGAAGCAAATTTACGAATAGGCAAAATAGAATTTGTAAAACGCCAGTTAATTCCAAAGTTTTTATAAATCTGATAGTTTATTCCAATGCTTCCACTTACTTCAGTCGAATAAAGCGGATTTATAACATCACCATTATGGTCTGCTTCTTTTGAGCTAATTAAATAACCAATACCGGGACCGATTTCGAAGACAAATTTTTTGTGTTCATATTGAAATAAGATAGGAACTTCCACATAATTTAATTGCAAATAATAATAACTAAAATCTCCTTTGCTTGCATCTCCAACATGTTTGCTTCCTTTTTGAACAAATAAAATTTCAAATTGAGCTTTCCACTTTTCATTTATTTTCGCATTTAGTGTAGCGCCTCCATCAAAACCAAATTTATCAAAACCAGTATACGTATCACCATGCACTTGACTAGTTGCAATTCCTGCTTTAAAGCCAGGTCTGAAACGGTTTTGTGCTTGGCTTGTGAAAATACAAGCAGATAGAAAAATGAATATGAAATGGATATTTTTCATTAAAGCAAAGTTATTAATTAAAACACAAACGCCCACACTTAATGTGCAGGCGTTTGATAATCGAATAAAATAGTATTTAAGGTATTAGTTCAACTTCCTCTACCTGTATAATTTCGTAGTTACTAGTTTTATAAATAAAAGCTATGAGATGACATTGGTCTACATCGCAAGGAATTCCTTTATAATCAGCCGGAATAGTATAAGCAAACTTTTTAGTATGCGTAGTTCCAACCGGAATGCTGCCACTTATTAATGATTCGCCCCAGGCACCTCCGGGAGTAATAGCATCACGTAGCATGTGACGGTGTACATAAGTAGAAGTAATTACTCCAACATTATCCTGCCAATCAATAATACTGTCTTGGGTTAGCAATACAACCATTTTTAATGTATCGCTCATAGTTGTCAGGAAAGAATCTTTTACAGCACAACAAATTTTGCGGGTTGCTAAATCAAAATCAACGGCTATTTGTAAATCAACAACTGAAGGCTCAGAAACGATGCTTGCAGCATATGCTTTCCATCCTGTATAAAACTTAATGTGATCAGCAATAGCAAAATCTTTTCTGTTAAACATTCCGGCAGGCAAACCAAAAGCAGAAGCTCCGAAAGTTGCATCATACTGGTCACCAACATCTGTCCTGTAATCAGCTAAAAACGCTGTAGCCGGAGAGCCCGCATATCCCGGAGAAGGTGTCGCAAAACTTCCAACATGTAATGCCAGTCCTACAATTTGTCCGGGATACAAAGCGTCAATTGATGCTAATGTATCAGCTGCACGAGGACAGTTTCCACAAGTGTGACCTGTATAATCCTCGATCAATATTTTTTTGATATGAGTTGTAACCGTTGGAAATGTCAGGGTAGGACAAGTTGCTGTGTCGCCCAGATTTGCATTTACTTCGGGATAAGGATTTCCTACAAAATCACAAGATGTGAAAGTGATTGCGGAAATGATTGATAGAAATAATAACTTCTTCATTGTTTTATATTTTTTAAAAACTGCTTGTAACAGTTAAAGTAACACCATTGGATGCCGGCACTAGTCGGCAAATTCCGCCTACACAAAAAATACCTGCACGTTGTTTTCCGTAACTCAAAGTAATACGGTTTGCATTTTTATTATAACCAACTGTAGCATTAGGATAATGATAACGTTCACTTACATGATCGTTTCCAAAGTTGTATTGATCCAGTGCCGCTACAAACCAATGAGAGTTTACTGTATACTCTATCATTAATTGACCCCAATCCTGGTGGTCGTCATTCGTTGACAGGGCTTGCATTTCAACTCTTACTGTTCCTTCGCCTTTCAATCTGTAAGAAATGTCAGCAACAACTATGTCGGAATGAATTGTTGGAAATCCCGGTTTTTGAATCACTCCTTTATTATAGATTTGGTGTGAATACATTAAGGATGTTTTAATTTTCTTTCCGAACTTTTGATTCAACTCCACATAAAAATCACGGAAGAAAACTTTTTTGCCCGGACCGTAAGAGTTTACTGTATAACCTTGTAATGTGCTGTCTGTAGCAGGATCTAAAAGAGTAGTATCTAAATTATTTGAACCTGAATAGTTGATGGTAATATCCATTTTCCAGGTTGGTTTCTTAATTAGTTTCGCATTTACTTCACCCGAAAATTGGAATTCTCCATTTGGTTGTGAAGCGTAAGGATAAAATGTAAGTAAACTATAAGTATGATTTTTATTTAATGCAGGCGTGTAATTTAAAAGCAAGTTGTTTAATATGGCATCTCTGTCGGAACGGAAATTCATATTGTCTACTCTTGATACACTTCCTGAAACTGAAAGTCCCTTTTTAGCATAGCTAGCCATAATAATTTGTCCATCACCGGGTTTGTAGATTTTACCAACTGCGTTAGCTGAATTAGGGTCATTTATTTTGTATGCATACTCAGCATTCAATCTGAAATCTTCGTAATTCAATTCAAATCTTCCTGAAGAAGCGCCAACATTTTCAGGAAGCACTAATGCTGCATCTTCATCTTTTTGATAACGACTCACAAAACTTCCTCCTAATGTTAAACGTAATTTTTTATCTGCTAATTTTTTGAAGACTTCATTGATTTGTAATTCCCCATCAAAGCCACGAATAATTCCCGGACCTTGTGTCATGAACGAACGTTGTTTCCCGGTTAATCCTGTAAGATAAAGTCCGTTTATTACTTCATATTTTAAACGTATTCCATCTAGAGCATTATCAAAACCCAATCCTCTTTCTTCGTAGCTCCGTAAAATTAATCCGTTTCCAAATTGCTGATAAAAATTTCCAACAGTCACTTCTAATGCATCTGATTTGTATGTTGCAAAACGGTATGGAATAGCATTTCCCTGATAGCGTGGGTCAAACCCTTGTAATGTATTTAAATAAGATTCGTATCGAATACCAGCAGTAAATTTTCCTTTCGTATAAATGATATTTGCGAAACCATTCATCAACATTTTTTCCGGAACTGTTGGCGCTCCGATTGTTGAATCGGGAATATAATATTGAGCTGTTGCTTGGAAGTTCCCATGCACATCACCCATATTAGCAGGTAAAGTCGGTATGTTAATTTGTGCAGTAGAAGAACTGCTATATAGTAATCCGCAAAAAAGAACGGATGATTTAATCAATTCAAAATAATTTTTTCTCACAAAAAATAAAATAAAATGGTTAGTTTACTTTTTCTCCTTTGGCAACTTTTTTAATAATTTCAAAAAGATGATCTTCATCTCCATCGGCATAACCATTGTGTTGCCAAACAACTTCGCCTTTGCCATTTAATACAAATGTATGTGGAATATCTCCAACATTCATAGCGCGTTTAAAATCCTGGTTCTCGTCCTGATAAACTTCGTATTCCCAGCCTTTACTTTTTACATCTGTTGCAACTTTTGCTGAACTACGAGAATCGTCAGTTGATACTGCAATTAATTTTACTCCTGTTTCTTTTTGCCATTCTGCATAAACTTCTGCAATTGCATCTAATTCTTTTTTACAAGGTTTACACCAGGTAGCCCAAAAGCTAATAACGATTGGTTTACTATCATTACTAAATTTTGATGTGTTTACTGTTTTACCATCCAAAGCTTTTACATCAGCTGCAGGTAATGTACTTTGTGCTGTTGCAGAGTTTAAAAATACAATAGCAATTGTTGCTAATATTAAATTTTTCATATTTGTTTTGTTTTACAATATTAATAAAAAAATAAATCAGCTTTGAATGTCAATAAACATACCAAAAGCTGATTTATTTTTTATTAATGATGACTATTTGTTGATAGCCACTTTTTTAGTTATTGTGTTGTTTCCAACAGTAATGTTTAAGAAATATAATCCATTGCTTAATGAAGTAGCATCCATTTCATATGTATGGATACCAGCACTCATATTTCCAAGGTTTTCAGTTTTAACTAATTGACCAACTGTATTTACTAAAACAATTGAAACATTGTTATCAGCAGTTAAATTGAAATCAACAGAAGCATAGTTAGCCATTGGATTTGGATAAACATTTACTCCAGTAACTAAGTTTGATTCTTCAACACCCATTACTTGAGTAATGTTAATGTTGTCAACATAAATATTGTTACCATAAGCAGAAGTTCCTTTAAAACGAACTAATACGTTTGATTGACCAGCATAAGTACCTAAGTTAACTGTTTCAAGTCTCCAGTCAGTTGAAGCTGAAGGAATAAAGTTTGTAGTTGAAGCAGCTAAAGTTGATAAAGTTGCACCAGACTTGTTATAAGCAGATGTCCAAGTTGTACCACAGTTTGTAGAAACTTCAACACGTAAGTTGTCGTTTTCAGTTGTATACTGACGGTAAGCAACGTTGAAAGTCATTGATTGACCAGTAGCACCAGCAAAAGACATTGGATCTAATGTAATGATATCCACATCTCCAGCAGGAATGTTATACCAGTTTAATGTCATACTTTTTGAAGAAGTGTAACCAACTGTAGCATTATCCCAAGTTGCAGCATCACCACCATTGCTTATGCTCCAAGCTGTTGGAATTCCAGAAGCTTCGAAGGATTGAACAACTGGTGCTCCACCTACAGTAGGATAGATAATGAAGTTTGCAGTTTCAGAGTTATTAGAACTAGTCGCATCAGTACCACCGTTTGGATTAGATATTTCACATGTAATAACGTGAGATCCCGGGATTGTTGAACCAACTTTTTGACCTGTAACAGTTGTGTTAGCATAAGTAGCTAATGAACCTGTCCAAGGGAATACTTTTTGAGTTACTCCGTCTACTTTTAAAGTGATAGTAGCTGAAGTTAAAGTTGTAGTTCCAACGTTACCGATACGGAAAGTTGGAGTTACGCTGTCGCAAGAAGCCAAAGAAGGGTTCAGCGCAGTTGATAACATTACTTGAGCATCAAGAGGAGCAGTTGCAACTGAACAAGCTGATTTTGCTGCATATAATGCAGATGTTGACAATTGACCAACTTCTGTTATAGAGCGATCAGGACAAACCATATAGATAGTTGGGAAATAACCAATTGCATAGTTTGTGTTGAAAGTTGTTGTTGCAGCTGCAGCTGGATTAATAATAGGATAAGGAGTTCCTGTAATCCAATCACCTTGCGAAGCAGCATCAGTTCCATTCAAATCGTTCATGTCTGTTGCTCCATCACCTTCAATAAAAAACACCATTACTTCGTTTGTTCCACCTGGACCATAAGTAGTATATAGGTTTTCTAAAGCGCCACCTGTATGATATCCCCAGCATGGTCCACACCATGTAGCAGAAACATCAATATATACAGTTTTACCTGCATTTAAATAAGTATACAAATTGTGAGTAGTACCCACAATGTCAGTAAATGTCCAGTCTGGCGCGATGCTTCCATCAGCCAACTGAGCTTTACTTTCTACAGCAGAGAATGTTAAAGTCACTGCCGCAATCAGTTGTAAAATTTTTTTCATTTTGATTAGGGATTTAGGTTAAAATAATTTTTGAGAATTCTGTTTCACGAATAACGAATTTAATACTTTATTATAATATAAACAAAATAAATTCAGCCCTATTTTCATTGATTCGATAAACCAAAAATAGACCCGTATTTATGCGAATTCAAGCGTAATTAAATTTAATCTTAGTATTTGAAATGGCATAAAATGTCAGTTTTTTAATAAAAACAATACTTCTGAGGGCATAAATTTTAGTATTCGATACGTGTGTTTTGTAAGAAATTTTTATTATTTTGCTAGATAATTGGAATAAAAAGGTTTTAATTTGTCATTCTATAAATATAGTTTTTGTGAAAACATCAGACAATCTTTTCAAATTAGTAAAATCCTTAAGCAAGTCGGAAAAGGGCTATTTTAAGAAGTATGCTAATTTTCATGTACGTAATGAACAAAACAATTACACTAAAATTTTTGATGCAATTGATAATCAAAAAGAGTATGATGAAAAAAAATTATTGCAGAAATTCAGAACGGAAAGATTCATCAATCAATTTGCTGTAGCGAAAAATTATTTATACGATATGATTCTGGAAAGCCTGGAGGCCTATCACAAAAACTCAACTACCGAAATAAGAAGCATCCTTAACAGAATTGAAATTTTAGTCGACAAAGGACTTCATTCCCAGGCAAAAAAATTATTGAAAAAGGCCAAGGATATGGCTATTGCTAATGAAAAGCTGACTTATATACCCGAAATTAATTTGATGGAACAAAGTATCTACCGTATGCAATATGATGTTGGAGATATAAAGGACAATTCAGATAATTTAATTGAAGAGATTGAACAATGTGCTATGAAAATTAAAAACATGGCTGAGTTCGAAAGTTTAAAAAACAGATTGTATGTTCAGCGAATGGAAATGGGTGTGCTCCGCAATGAAAGAGAAATTAAAAGTTACGATTGGTTTTTAAAAAATCCACTTCTTAAAAACGACAAACAAGCACTTTCGATAAACGCAAAAGTTTTGTATTTTGAATTGTATGCGAGTTATTATAATTATATTGAAGATCATAATAAGTGTTATGAATTTTCTTCCAAACTAATTGCTTTGCTCGAACAGAATCCTCAGGTAATTGAAACAAACGTGAATTTTCCAACGCAGTTTTTGTACCGTCACAGTATCCAATGTTATAACATTGGTAAATACCACGAAGCTTTGGAATACATCAGTAAAATGGAAATTTTAAAACCGAAAAGTGACGTTCAAAAGCTAAACATTCTCTTAAAAGCATACAATACCAAGCTCAATGTGTATTTCAGGATGGGAAACATGAAAAAATGTCTTCAGCTGATTCCTGAAATAGAAATCTTATTGGAAAAAAATAAAGAGTCGGATAAACTCCTGAAAGAAATAATTTATTGGCAGGTAACAGCCTTGTTAATGATTGCTGAAGAATACAAACAAGCACTGAAATGGTTGGTAAGAGCAAACATTGCAGAAAATTATAATATTCGTCAGGATTTAGAATGTATTGGAAGAATAATGGAAATTGTATTGCACTATGAACTTGGTAAGTTTGATATCATGGAGTATAGAATCAAGTCGACATACCGATTCCTGGCCAGCAAGCAAAAACTTTATAAGCTCGAAAAAATTATTCTTACGTCCATCCGTAAATTGATAAATGTAAACTCCAAAAAAGAATCGATGGCCTTTTTCCAACAATTACACAAGGAGCTGGAGCCAGTTGTGAAAGACCCTTTGGAAGAAAAATTCTTGGTTTATTTTGATATTATGTCGTGGCTGGAAAGCAAAATTGAAAACAAAAAATTTTCAGACATTGTAAAAAGCAAATTAAAACCTTTAAGTGTATAAGTCGGTCGAAAGCTAAGAATCAATTTAAAATACTTGTAATAATGTGAAACTAATCGTAAATTTGTGAGTATACGATTAACCAAAATCATCCCATTTACTATTAAACTTATACCATGAAAAAAATAATTACTTCAATTGCCTTTGTTACTGCTAGTTTGTTCACTTTCGGACAATTCAGTTTAGATGTTATGGACGATTCAGAAAACGAAATCTCCAATACTATTTTTGATGTATACATAGGGCAAAATGCCAGTTTAATTACAGAATTAGTAGTAACGAACACCGATTCGGTTTCACATACATACAAATGCAGAAGAACCATCTATACAATTGACCCAACCGATTCAACACGTTTTTGTTGGGGAGGATTGTGTTATAACTGGCCAACCAATTTGTCAAGTCTTTCATTGGCAATTGCTCCGGGTGATACAATTCATTATGCTGATTTTGGTTTTCACGCTGAATTCATTTCTAAGATGGCAACAATTACCAGAACAGTTCATTACCAATTTTATGATGTTTCGAATATAACAGATTCAACAGGTGTTACTATCAGATACAACTCTACAGTTGGTGTTGACGAAATGGAAAAAATCGGAGGAACAATTTCTAATGCTTATCCAAACCCAGCAAACTTAATGGTTTCAATGAAGTATGATATCAATGAATATTCTCAACAAGGAAGTATTGTTTTCTTTGATATGGTTGGAAAACAGGTAAAAGAGGTTGTACTTAATGATAAAAAAGGAACGGCAAAAATAAATGTAGATGATTTAAATTCAGGAATTTATTTTTACTCTTTCATAGTAGATGGGAAGGCAATTTCAACTAAAAAATTAGTAATTAGCTCAAAATAAAATTGTCACCCTGAGCCTGCCTGTCGGCAGACAGGCGTAGTCGAAGGGTTATTTCAAAAGGTCGGAAGCCAGCTTGGGTAAACCAATGCTGGCTTTTTCTTTGATTACTTTCAGGTTAGCAATTCCGGTTACTTTAATGTCACTCGGGTCGATTAAATACTTGGGAATATCTTGAGGTGAATAATCAATAATTCCTGCAGCCGGATAAACAGCCATAGAGGTTCCAACTACCACAAAAATATCCGCTTTTTCGGCAATTATGTAAGCCGTTTCCATCATAGGAACCATTTCACCAAACCATACAATATGCGGTCGAAGTTGAGACCCTTTTTCACATTTATCTCCAAACTTAATTTCTTCTCCGGCAATTTTATAAACCAGAGATGAGTCAACAGTACTGCGACTTTTAGTGATTTCACCATGCAAATGAAGTACTTTTTTTGAGCCTGCACGTTCGTGTAAATCGTCAATATTTTGTGTGATTATTTGCACATCAAATTTCTGTTCTAATTCCACCAAAGCAAAATGAGCTTTATTGGGTTGGGCTTCCAAAACCTGTTTTCTGCGTTTATTGTAAAAATCAAGTACCAAACGCTGGTTTTTTTCCCAAGCCTGAGGTGTAGCCACTTCATTTATGTCGAATTCTTCCCATAATCCGCCACTGTCGCGAAAGGTCTTAATCCCGCTCTCAGCACTAATTCCGGCACCTGTAAATACTACTAATTTTGGTTTCATGAATCGCTAAAGTAAATATTAAAATGGCTCGCAAAATATTTTGCGAGCCTTTTAATATAATTTTTAAATAAAATTATTGTTTCACCATTTTCTTTGTTTCAAAAACTTTTCCATCAACTACAAGTGTGTAAGTATAAATTCCATTGCTTAAATCTTGAGCAAATACATTTAAACTTCCTTTTCCTTTATGAAAAAGATCTACCGATTGAATTAATTTTCCTTGAACATTGTAAAAAAGCATTTGTGCTTTTACAACATTTTCCGGTAAATCATAGTTGATGGTGGTTTGTTCCGAAAATGGATTTGGACTATTTTGATCTAGAATGATAATTTGACTGTCTTTTAGATTCACATCTTGTGAAACAATTGGGTTGTTTGAATTGTTACTTTGTTGCATAGTATGGCTACTGCAACACGAATTAATTAATGTAGCCAATTGATTGATTTGGTCTTGTAAAGAAGTATTGATGGAATCTTGATTTGAAGTTTTTGATTTCAAACTATCGATGGATTTTTGTTGCTCTTTTATACCTTGCATTAAAATTGCAATGAATGCATTGTAGTTTAAAGTTTTGTAAGAAACAGAACCAGAAATAATATTCCCTAAAGTATCTCTTTCTTCGGTTTTATTCATATTACTTACTAATTCAGGTAATATTAGTTCCACTTCTGGTGCAATTAACCCATATTGTTTTTTATTGCTAAAATTCAATCCATATACATTTGTTGTATCAAAATAAAATGATTTTGGATTTAGCTGACCAATAATGTCTAGGGCATTTGAAATAGAATCAATATTTGTTTTAAACTGTGGATCTGACGGATATGTCATTATTCCTACTCCATCAAAATTTCCATTTAAAAAATAGTTTCCGTTTACAACAAGTCTGTAACCTGGATTTGGGCTTAATACACCTAATCCAGCATTCCCTCCACCTGGTGGGACTACAATTGCGTGAACTTTAGCAGCATCGGATCCAATAAATTCACCAGCAATATTTCCTGGAATCATTGTATTGTTTTGAACGACAGATGTGACAGAATACACATCATCTTCAACAAAAAATTTGGAAGTAGAAGCGCAATTAGTAAAACGAGAAATATTTACAGCACCATCGCCACTAAAGTTATAAGCAAATGTTGCAAGCGGAATCTCCCAATCAGTTGTTAAGGGAACTGCAGTAGTTCCACATACGTTACCAAAATTTCCACCGCTAGGTACATAAATCACATCTCCGTCATTATTCACAGTAAGAACACCTGGACCAGGGTTTGCAACTGGAATGGCAAATCCTGGACCGCTGCCACCTTTCATATTTGTAAGCCTTAATCCACTCGAACCATTAGCAGAACCAAAAAATGGGTCCCCAGTGATAGTAGTTATTTCTAATCTGTTATCTGGCGTGGCAGTTCTCAATCCTAATTGACCATTAGCGTCCATTAGCATTTCAAGAGTAGTAAAATTACACCATTGAAACAAATCTCTATTTATTACAGCTGTACCGCCCAACCCATTAGCATTTCTTTTTCTAGCATCAAATTCAACGACAGCAGTGTTAAATAATCCTGCTATATCGCTTGAAACTCTTATTGCCCCACTAACTACCATTCCTTGGGTAGCATTTGTAAAATAATTTCTGTTATTAAAACCTGCTAACATAGGAACAAATGTGTTGTCGGCATTTGTTCCATTCATCAAGCGTATATTACTTAAAGTATCATCATGAATTCTTCCCTGGAAAACAATATCAAAAATATTTGGATTTGTGCTTCCCATCTGTGCGCTCGCAGTTGAAATAACATCCATTTCAATGTTTGGAAAAGCAAAAGGGATCATAAAATGTCCCATTCTAAAATTTCCGTTAGATCCCCGTAAGAATAATCCTTTTTGAACACTTGGTGCAAAATCTTGTGCATAAATCGTTGTATTAACATCAGTAGCATCTCCTAGTTTTACATCATCGGGTGTTGCACCAAAATTTTCACAGAAAATTCCGAGTGTCTTATTCCGAACAATCATATTTATTCTTGCATTTTGGAATTGAACCATGTCCAATTGGCCAGGAAAATATGTTGTCCCAACAATTCCAAAACCATCTTCAACACCTAAACTACCTTGTCCAATATGTATTCGTTGATTTGGATTAATTGTGTTTACTCCAAGAAATCCCTGATTAGTCCCGATTTCTCCAATGAGACGCATACGCTCAACACCAAAAGTAAAAAATCGAATATCTCTTTTGCCAGAAGGGTTGGGCAAACCTGCCGTGCCAAAAATGTTATTTCTTGGAGGCGTGTTTAATAAGTTACCAGCAACAGTTGTAGCATCCCACTGATTCTGACTATAGCCAGAAACTTGGTTTAACATTAATGCAATTATATTTGCGAAAAATGTTTTAAATTCGAATAGTTTTTTCATGGTTTTGTTTTTAGTTTTATTAAAATAAATAAATCGTTGTAAAAGAAACAATTCCTTTTGAATGTGTGAACCCACTCTCACTAAACAGATAATAAGACGTTGCGGTATAGTTGGATGGAATCGATTGAGAAACAGTTAATTCGACATTTCCACCTAATTTTCGATAGACATATGAATCTGATATTTCAGCTCCAATAGAAAAATGTTTTAGTAAGTGGAAACTGACTCCAAAGAATGCTGAAAGTCCAACTGAAAACCCGCCAGGAATAACCACTTTGCTTTCATTATCATATTGAATTGTTGAAAAGGTTTCATCGGTATAATAAATGCCATACCCCTCTTGTAAAAATTCCTTATACTTAGTATAAAGAATTCCAGTACCGCCATAAATTCCAAGATTACCTTTGCTAACTGTACCAATTACTTCAGGAGAAATATAATATCTTCTTTGTTTAATTGTTAAATCTCCTAGAAAGCATGATCCACATGGCGCTCCTATAGATTCATCCCTTACATCTCTATGTTGCTGTTGATTAACTTGTATTACCCCAGATTTTAAACGAAGAGAAAATCTCTCATTTACATTATGCTTTCCTACTATACCGAGGGAATATGACAAATTTTTCCAAGCTCCATGTGAATCATAAAAATCAAGTTCTGCATCAGGATTCTCAAAAGGAAATATTTTATCAATAGTATTTAATTGTAAACCAATACCCCATTTGTATTTTATTGAATCCTTTTGAGAGAAGCAAATATTAGAGGAGGAAAGCAAGAGGATGTAAATTATTTTTTTCATACTTGTACTTTTTATTTAGCTAATATAAACTAATTCACGTGAGAAACAAATTTAAAATATAGTCGAAATTTTTTGAAAGGGACAGATAATAAAATTTAAGTTTTTAGTAAAATGTTGTTTCATTTTTGCGTTCTAAAATTAGTAACCTAATTTTGTTATTATCCCTTTGAGGTTATGCTATTTATTGAGAAATTGTTATATTCGCAATTCAAAAAATTTACCTAAAAAATGGCAAAATTAAGAAAGCAAGATGCCTTGGATTATCATTCACAAGGAAGACCTGGAAAAATTGAGGTAATCCCAACAAAACCGCATAGTTCACAGAGAGATCTTTCATTGGCATACTCGCCAGGCGTTGCGGAACCCTGTTTAGAAATAGAGAAAAATCCTGAAGATGCTTATAAATACACAGCTAAAGGCAATTTGGTTGCAGTAATATCAAACGGAACAGCCGTTTTAGGTTTGGGAAACATTGGAGCATTAGCATCTAAGCCCGTTATGGAAGGGAAAGGTTTACTTTTTAAAATATTTGCAGATATCGATGTGTTCGATATTGAAGTAGACGCCTCCGACATTGACCTTTTTGTAAATACAGTTAAAGCAATTGCTCCGACATTCGGAGGAATTAATCTGGAAGATATCAAAGCCCCTGAATGTTTTGAAATTGAACGAAGATTAAAAGAGGAATTGAAAATTCCATTGATGCACGATGACCAACACGGAACAGCAATTATTTCTGCTGCAGCATTACTCAATGCCTGTGAAGTAGCAAAAAAGAAAATCGATAAAGTTAGAATTGTTGTTAACGGAGCAGGAGCATCTGCGATTTCTTGTGCGAAACTTTACATTGCTATTGGAGCAAAAAAAGAAAACATTTTAATGTTAGATAGCAAAGGTTTGTTGAGAGTTGATAGAGATGATTTGGATGAACAGAAAAAATTCTTTGCAAGCACAAACAAAAAAATCACAACACTGGAAGAAGCAATGAAAGATGCAGATGTATTTGTGGGTCTTTCCAAAGGAAATGTGGTGAATCAAAAAATGATTCAGTCTATGGCAAAGCGCCCAATCGTTTTCGCATTGGCTAATCCAGATCCTGAAATTCCATATTCAGAAGCGATGGCTGCCCGTCCGGATATAATTATGGCTACAGGTCGTTCTGATCATCCTAACCAGGTAAACAACGTTTTGGGTTTTCCTTTTATTTTCCGTGGAGCATTGGATGTGAGAGCAACACAAATTAATGAAGCAATGAAGTTGGCTGCTGTTTATGCCATTGCAGGTCTTGCAAAAGAAGTTGTTCCCGAAACAGTAAACTTAGCTTACGATTCAAAAAATATTACGTTTGGTCCTGAATACATTATTCCAAAACCAATCGACCCGCGTTTGATTTATACTGTTGCTCCAGCTGTTGCTAAAGCTGCAATGGAATCAGGAGTAGCGCAACATAAAATTACCAATTGGGATGCTTATGTTCAGGAGTTAATCAACCGTTTAGGCTTGGATAACAAACTTATCCGTAACATCACAAACAAAGCAAAACAAAATCCTAAGCGTGTAGTTTTTGCTGAAGCAGATCATTATAAAATTTTAAAAGCTGCTCAGCAAGTTCATGATGAAGGAATTGCTAAACCAATTCTTTTAGGAGACATAGAAAAAATTAAAAAATTAATCGCTGATAATAATTTGGATTTGGGAGATATTCCAATCATTGATCCGCGTAGTAAATCGGAAGACGACAGAAGAGCTGCATTTGGAGATATCTTTTTCAAAAAACGTCAACGCAGAGGTTTCACTTTGTACGAAGCAAAAAAAGTGATGAAAGAAAGAAATCACTTTGGAGCAATGATGGTGGAAACAGGTGCTGCTGATGCAATGATTTCGGGATTGACAAGAAAGTATGCTGATCCTATTCGTCCGGCCTTACAAATTATCGGAGTGCAGGAAGGGGTGAAACGTGTAGCGGGAATGTATATCATGAATACCAAGCAAGGTCCGTTTTTCTTTGCGGATACAACCATGAATGTGAATCCTACTGTTCAGGATTTGGTTGACATTACTGTTCTAACTGCAACAAGTGTAAAACAATTTAACATTACTCCACGCATTGCATTGTTATCGTATTCCAACTTTGGTTCTGCCGAAGGAGAAGTGCCAAACAAAATGCGTGATGCTGTAGAAATTTTACATAAGAATTATCCGGGAATGATTGTAGACGGAGAGATGCAAGCGAATTTTGCATTGAACGATGAATTGATGAAAGAACAATTTCCGTTTTCTGATTTAGCAGATAAAAAAGTGAATACACTTATCTTTCCAAATCTTGCATCTGGAAATATTGCTTATAAATTGCTTCAGGAAATGGGCGGTGCAGAAGCTATCGGACCAGTTTTAATTGGAATGAAAAAACCTGTTCACATTTTGCAATTGGGTAGCTCGGTGCGTGAAATTGTAAATATGGTTACGATTGCTGTTATTGATGCACAAGCGAAAAGGTAGCTTCTCCTAACACATTCGACTACGCTCAGTGTGACGGTTGAATATAACGATAGGCAACTCTTTTGAATTAATTACGTCTTTTAAAATAGAACGAATGATTTATCATGTAGAAGGAAAATTAGTAGAGAAAACACCAACATATGTTGTGATTGATGCAGGTGGAGTTGGTTATGTAATGCAAATTTCTTTAAACACATTTACAAAAATCGGAGATGCCGAAAAATGTAAATTGTTTACCGAACAAATGTATGTGCGTGATGATACGCCTCGTTTTTATGGCTTTGCAGACATAGCAGAAAGAAATTTATTTCGTTTGCTAGTTTCTGTTTCCGGTGTTGGTGGAACAAGTGCATTGCTGATGTTATCATCTTTAAGTGCTGCTGAAATTCAAAATGCAATTGCTACGGCAAATGTTGCTGTAATTAAAAGTGTAAAAGGAATAGGAGAAAAAACAGCACAGCGAGTGATTGTAGACTTGAAAGATAAAATGGGCAAGAGTGATTTATCAGCAGAAATATTTTCAAGCGTTAACAATACTTTGAAGGAAGAAGCGTTATCTGCTCTTGTGATGTTGGGATTCAACAAAGCAGCTGCTGATAAAGTGTTGGATAAAATTATTAGAACAGAAGGCACAGGACAAACAGTAGAACAGCTGATTAAATCGGCACTCAAAAATCTTTAATTTTTTTATTTGCATTTTGACCAGGTCGATTACAAAATATATACTTGTTACAGGAGCATCCATTGGAATGCTTTCGCTCATTGTTACTTCCAATGCCAAAATGAGTTCGTTCCTTCATGCAGATATTGCAGAAGCAAATAAACCACTCGTTGCAATTGATACGCCTGAAGATCCTGACGCGCCCGTAATTTTACCATACAATTTTACCGACCAATCAACTGGTGATCCATTGAATTATCCAAATGGAGGTGGCTTGATGTTGAACAATCCTTCTAACGTAAATACAAATGTTGAGTACGATCCTGTAACCGGACAGTACAATGTAAATCAAACAATGGGTGGAATGGATTATCGTCCGCCAACGTATTTAGATACGGAAGAATATCAAAAATTAATGTTTGATAAACAAGTGAAAGATTATTGGAATGCACGTTCACATGCAGAAAGCGAAAATGCGCAAAGCAAAACAGCTATTCCGAAATTACATGTAGGCGGAGAAATATTCGATCGTATTTTTGGTGGTAACACCGTTGATATCCGCCCGAACGGTTCTGCCGAATTAATTTTTGCTTACAACGGAACAAAAACAGAAAACCCTGCGATACCCGTAAAGAATAGAAAGACAAACACTTTTGATTTTGATGAAAAAATTCAATTGAACGTTGTTGGAAAAATCGGAGATAAATTAAAATTAACAACAAGCTATAATACCGAAGCAACATTTGATTACGAAAATCAAATGAAATTAGAATACACGGGTTACGAAGATGAAATCATAAAAAAGATTGAAGCAGGTAATGTGAGTTTACCGCTCAATGGTTCTTTGATCACAGGTAGTCAAACTTTGTTTGGAGTAAAAACACAATTGCAATTCGGACGATTGACTGTAACAAGTGTATTGTCGCAGCAAAAAGGAAAAAAATCAGAGGTGGAAGTTACGGGTGGTGCGCAAGTAAGTAAGTTTGATATTCCGGGCGACCAATACGAAGCAAACCGACATTTCTTTCTTGGACATTATTTCCGTGATAATTTTAACGCTGCTTTAGCAAATTTACCATTTGTAAATTCTCAGATAAACATCAACCGGATAGAGGTTTGGATTTCTAATACCAATGGTGCAACCAATGATGTAAGAAGTGTTGTTGCGTTTGCAGAATTGGCAGAAGATTCTACACATGTTCCACAGGACCAAGAATTCTATGTTGATATGGATGCTCTTGATAAATTACCTTATAACGGACAAAATGATTTGTATGCTAGTATGGCCGCATCCAGTGGTACAGGGGTTACAGATGTAAGAAAAATAAATTATACAGTATCAGCAATTAATACACTTTCTGCAGGCATATTAAAACAACAAACCAATTTTGAATTAGTAAGCAGTGCACGAAAATTACAAGCATCAGAATATACTTTCAATGCAAGGCTAGGGTATATTTCTTTAAATCAGCAATTAAATCCAGATCAAATTCTTTCTGTTGCTTATGAGTATACATATAATGGAAATGTATACAAAGTAGGTGAATTGTCAACGGACGGTATCAGTGCGCCTGATGCCTTGTTTACAAAAATGTTAAAGAGTTCTGCCATCAACACAAAACATCCGATGTGGAATTTGATGATGAAAAACGTTTATTCAATTGGTGCATACCAAGTGAATGCACAGGATTTTAAATTGGAGGTGTTTTATACAAACGCAATAAGTGGAACAGACATTAATTATTTACCTGTTACCGATTGTCAAACACAAATAAAAGGAAAACCATTGATTCAGGTATTGAATCTCGATCGCTTAAATCAGCAAAGTGATCAAACACCTGATGGAGTTTTTGATTTTATTGATGGTGTAACAATTAATTCAACAAACGGTAGAATTATTTTTCCGGTTATTGAACCTTTCGGAGATCATTTAAGAAGCAAGTTTGATCCAGTTTGTAATCCCCTAGAAGCAAATTCATATGTATTTGATCCTTTATACGATTCAACCATTACTTCTGCACGAAATGTTTTTGCGAACTTAAATCGTTTCAAATTAAAAGGAACCTACAAGGGAGCAGGAGGCTCCGAAATTTCCTTGGGTGCACCTAACGTTCCGCAAGGCTCCGTAACAGTTACAGCGGGTGGAATTGTTTTGCAGGAAAACGTACAATATACTGTTGACTATACTCTGGGACGTGTAAAAATTATTGATGAAGGAATTTTAAATTCGGGAACACCCATAAAAATTTCCCTAGAAAGTAATGCCCTCTTCGCCATTCAGCAAAAAACATTATTCGGGACTCATCTCGATTATCGAATCAATAAAGATTTTAGTATTGGTGCAACAGTTTTAAATTTAACGGAACGGCCTCTCACTAAAAAAGTAAACATTGGAGAAGAACCAATTTCAAATACCATTTTTGGATTTGATGCGAACTATAGAACAGAAGCGCCCTTCTTAACTCGTTTGGTAGATAAAATTCCATTTATCGAAACGAAAGAAATGAGTACGATTACTGCTGCAGGTGAATTTGCATATTTGATTCCGGGTCACAGTAAAGCCATTGGAAAAAGCGGAAACTCTTATATCGATGACTTTGAAGGAAGTCAGTCGGAAATAGCGTTGCATTCACAAAGTGCATGGAGTTTGGCAAGTACACCACAAGGGCAAACAGCTTCCGGAATGTTTCCTGAAGGAGCATTGTCGGATTCCTTACCGAATGGTTTTAACAGAGCAAGATTAAATTGGTATCACATCGATCCATTGATGATGCGTACGCAAGATGGAATTACTCCTCCGAATATCAGTTCAACAGATATGTCGAATAACTTTGCACGTGAAATTCCGGAGACAGAAGTTTTTCCTAATAAACCATCTTCATCCGGAACGCCTGTGATTTTAACTACGTTGGATTTATCTTATTATCCAAGTGAGCGCGGTCCTTACAATTATGATGTTAGTCCGTCTTTTTGTTCAGCAGGTTTGGATGCAAATGGAAATTTGAATAATCCCACTTCCCGTTGGGGAGGAATTATGCGCAGCATTAGTACAAATGATTTTGAAGCTGCTAATATTGAATTCATTCAGTTTTGGGTAATGGACCCTTTTAATAGTGATTTGCCATTAGCAGATAGACTTACCTCTGGGGAACTTTATTTTGATATCGGAAATATTTCAGAAGATGTTTTGAGAGACGGATTTAAAAGTGCAGAAAATGTTTTGCCGGCACCAAGTACAGCAGCACAAAATAACGGGAACAATTTACCAATAGATACAACTGCGTGGGGACATGTTGGATTAATTCAACCCTTGGTAAATGCATTTAATAGTGATGAAGGTGATAGACAAGCTCAGGATGTTGGATTGGATGGATTGGACAATGGACAAGAACAAGCTCACTTTGCGGCATACTTAGCAGCAGCAGGATTAGTTGTTACTGCTCCCGGAGCATTCACGGACATCAGTACAGATCCATCAAATGACGATTTTCATTATTTCAGAGGAAGTGATTATGATGGATTAGATTATAAAACATTAAAACGTTATAAAGAATTTAACGGATTAGAAGACAACTCGAGAACTACTGCGGATTCTCCTGAGTCGTATCCTACACAAGCAACTACACTTCCCAATGTGGAAGACATAAACCGTGATAATAACTTAAGTACTACAGAAAGTTATTTTCAATACAAAGTTGGATTGAAACCAAGTGATTTTGCAGGTGGTGTAGGAACAAATTATATTACTAACGTTTATACAACTACAGGGCAAAACATAAAAGACGGAAGTTCAAAGCCAATTACCTGGTATCAATTTAAAATTCCTATTAAAGATCCCAATGCATTGCGTGTTGGCGCAATTGAAAATTTTCAATCCATCCGCTTCGTTCGTATGTTTTTAAAAGGTTGTGATAAACCGGTGACACTTCGTTTTGCAAGATTAGAATTGGTGCGTAACGATTGGAGAAAATATGCTTATGATTTATTACTTCCCGGATTGTATCAACCGAATGACGATGCAAATACTCAATTTGATATTGGTGCGGTGAACATTGAAGAAGATGGAAGCAAACAACCGGTGAATTATGTATTGCCTCCGAATATCGACAGAGAGATAAACACAGGGTCAGCAAATTTGGTTGCATTAAATGAACAAGCAATGTCCTTAACCGTTTGTAATTTGGAAGATGGAAAATCACGTGCGGGATATAAAACAACAGAGTTGGATGTGCGTCAATATAAAAAATTAAAAATGTTTATTCACGCTGAAGCATCTGCAAATACAGCTGATCCATTGTACAATGATGATTTATATGTATTTGTTCGTTTAGGAACAGATTATACTGATAACTATTATGAATATGCTATTCCTTTAAAAGTAACTGCTCCGGGATATTACAACGGTTCGGATACAGACGACCAATATAAAGTTTGGCCGGAAGCCAACGAAATGATTTTGGAGTTTGAAAAATTGCAATCAGCAAAACAACAAAGAAACATTGCCATGTTCAATGGGGGAACTGTAACATTAACTTCAGAATACCAAGTTCCGGATGGTTCCCGTTTAATAACAATTAAAGGAAACCCAAACTTAAGTTCTGTTAAAGTGATGATGATTGGAGTTCGCAATCCTAAAAAAGATGGTCCTTCTGATGGTGATGATGGTTTGCCAAAGTGTGCACAAGTTTGGGTGAACGAATTGCGCTTAAGTGATTTTGACGAAAAAGGCGGATGGGCTTCTACTGCTAGAGTTACAGCTAAGTTAGCAGATTTCGGAAACGTTTCTTTATCAGGAAATATTTACACTCCCGGTTTCGGAAGTATTGAAAATAAAATTCAGGAAAGAAAAAGAGCAACATTAAAACAATACGATGTTTCCTCAAGTTTAGAATTAGGAAAATTTTTACCGGAAGAATACAACATTCATATTCCTATGTATGTTGGTTATTCTGAAACGTTCATTACTCCACAATACAATCCATTGGATCCGGATATTTTGCTTAAGCCTGTTTTAAAAGATGAAACCATTCCAAAAGAAGTGCGTGACTCTTTGAAGCATGTTACGCAGGATTATACAAAACGGAGAAGTATCAACTTTACTAACGTAAAAAAGGATAAAGGAAAAAATGCAAAGAAGAGCCGAATTTACGATGTGGAAAATTGGGCAGCTTCTTATTCGTATAACGAACAGTACAAACGTGATGTAAACATTGAATACAACACTCAGCGGAACTACCGTGGTGGTTTGATTTACAGCTTTGCCCCTCAACCTAAAAATTATAAACCATTTGCAAAAACAAAAATATTCCAACATAAGTATTTGCAATTGATAAAAGATTTGAATTTTTATCTAATGCCAAATAAAATTGGTTTTGGTACAGATGTAGAAAGAGATTTCAGCACATCAAAAAATAGAAACACAACCGGTGGAGATTTATTAATTATTCCAACATTTAATAAACGCTTTACGATGGGTCGTAATTATGAATTAAAGTACGACATCACAAAAGCATTGAAGTTAGATTATACTGCTGCAAATGATGCACGAATTATAGAGCCACAAGGAGAAATTGACACAGGAGAGAAAAAAGATACCTTAAGAGATAATTTTTTAAAGTTAGGAACTACTACACAATTCAATCAGCAGGTTGGAGTAAATTATACTATTCCAATTAATAAAATTCCATTATTGGATTTTACATCTGCATCTGTAAGATATGGCGGAACCTATGGCTGGGAAAGAGCTCCATTCAATGCCGATTCGTTGGGTAACACCATCCGCAACTCCGAATCTGTGAATTGGAACGGACAATTAAATATGGTTACGCTTTATAATAAAGTACCATACTTTAAAAAGATCAATCAAAAAAGTAATAAGTCGAATAACAAAGGAGGAAAAACAAGTGCTGTTGTCAAGCCAGGTGTTCCTAAAACTGCAGCCGAAATTGCTGACTCTACAAAAAAAGCAAAAGAAGACAAACTGGAAATTGTTCAATACCTGGCACGAATATTAATGTCGTTAAAAACGGTAACGATTACTTATGGTACAACCAAGGGAACGATTTTACCGGGCTATAAACAATCAACATCCATGTTTGGAATGGATAAACAATTCCAAGGGCCAACAGCAGGGTTTGTTGTAGGCAGTCAACATGATATTGTTCATGAAGCAATCGACAGAGATTGGTTATGGAAAACCCAATCGATTAATTCGCCTTATACAAGAACGCAAAGTCAGAACTTGAACATCCGTGCGAACTTAGAGCCATTGCCGGATTTGAAAATTGAATTAACTGCAACCAGAACAGAAGCGAAAAGCAATAGTATATTTATCAGATGGACACCAAATGATACATTGGCTGATGGTTCTGTGGTAGATCATTTCAGGTTCAATCAACCTACAGAGACAGGAAATTTTAGTATGTCATTCTTAAGTTATAAAACTTCTTTTGTAAAAGATGGTGAAGTAACATTTCAGAAATTTTTGGATGCCAGAGCAAGCATTTCAGCACGCAGAGGTGAAAATCCTTTTTCTACATCAACTATAAATGGTTTTGCTGATGGATACAATGCAACTTCTCAAGATGTACTAATTCCGGCATTTTTGGCCGCCTATGGAGGAACAAATCCGAACAGCGTGACCTTGAACAGCAGACCAAAAGTTCCAAAACCTAATTGGAGAATTACTTATGATGGATTGTCGAAATTGGAAAAAATTAAAAAATATTTCAAATCATTTACTTTGAGTCATTCATATCGTTCGTCCTACAATGTGGGAGGCTATACAACTAACTTATTGTTTTATGATCCCGATGGTGATGGCTATACACATGTGAGAGAAACTGTTTCATCTATTGCAAATAATGCCAACTTCTTATCTCAGGATTTAATCAGCAGTGTTTCCATTTCTGAACAATGGAGTCCGCTTATTAAGTTAGACATGACTTTAAAGAATAGCATTTTGGTTAGCTTTGAATACAAAAAAGACAGAAACTTGTCTTTAGGTTTGACTAGTAAGACAATTACTGAGGTTGCCGGACAAGAGATTGTGGGTGGATTGGGATATCGTATTCCGAATTTAAAATTAGGGAAAGCACAAATAAAAGGTAAGCCAATTAAGAGTGATTTGAATTTAAAAGTGGATTTATCTTTCCGTAAAAACGAAACGGTTATCAGACGAATTGTGGAAGAGGTGAGTCAGTCTACAGCAGGAACAAACATTATCTCGATTAAAGTTTCTGCAGATTATGTGATCAGTGAAAAGATTAATATCCGTCTCTTTTATGATAGAATTATGAACCGTCCTGTATTGTCGAACTCTTTCCCAACAGCGAATACCAATGCGGGAGTTAGTTTACGATTGACTTTGGCGAATTAAGCTGGCAACGTCATGCCGTGCTCCGACACGGCATCTGCCTGTTAGAAGGCGTCTCCAAAATTATGAGATCCCGCCCATTCGACTACGCTCAGGGTGACAGCGCGGGATGACAGGTCAGAAGAGTGTTTTCTTCAGAAATAATTTCATGAAAATTAATCAAACTTATAGAATTAACTATAAATTTGTGCTTCAATTATAAAAACAAGAAACAAATGAATTTTCCGGAAAATTTAAAATACACCAAAGATCACGAGTGGGTTCGTGTGGAAGGCAATACTGCTTTTATTGGCATTACAGAATTTGCTCAAGGCGAATTGGGTGATATCGTTTATGTTGATATTACAACAGAAGGAGAAGAGCTTGCTCATGAAGAAATATTTGGAACAGTAGAAGCAGTAAAAACAGTTTCTGATTTATTTATGCCGGTATCCGGAAAGGTTGCAGAAGTAAATAAAGGGTTGGATACAAATCCTGAGTCGGTGAATAAAGATCCTTACGGAGCGGGTTGGATGATTAAGGTTGAAATGAAAGATGCTTCAGAAGTTAACTCTTTATTAAGCGCTGCTGATTATAAAGCTCTAATAGGACACTAAAACCTCATCCGTCCGCCTTGCGGACACCTTTTCTCCCGATAGCTATCGGGATGGAGAAGGGAAGCAATAAAAAATTTAAAAATGTTGTTAAAACATATGAAATGGGCAATGCTTTGGGCATTACTCATTCTGATATTATGCGGAATCCCCGGAAGGGACATTCCGCATATTTCGTTTTTAGAATTATTGAGCTTTGATAAATTTGTACATGCAGGAATATTTTTTGTATTGATTGCATTTACAATAAGAGGATTTTTATTACAAACGACATTTTATAAAATACAGCAGTCACCAAAAATAATTTCGTTTTTAATTTGTGTTGCGTATGGTGGAGCACTGGAACTAATGCAAGATGCCGTTTTTGAAGAGCGTAGTGCAGATATTTACGATTTTATTGCAAACAGTTTTGGGTGTATTGTAGGATTGTTGATGTATACATGGACAGAGAAAAGAATATTGATTAAATTTATCAAATGAACATTGATTGGAAAATACAAACGTTTGAAGAACTTAGCAATTATGAGTTGTATGCAATTATGCAATTGCGCTTAGCCGTTTTTTCTGTTGAACAAAACTGTGCCTATCAGGATGCAGATGGAAAAGATTTAAAATCATTGCATTTGTCGGGTTACAATTCAAAGGGTGATATAATAGTTTATTCCAGAATAGTGCCCCCAGGAATTTCTTTTAAAGAAGTTTCAATAGGCAGAGTTATTAGTTCGGAAAAAGCAAGAGGAACAGGAGCAGGGAAAGAACTGATGAAAAAATCAATGGAAATTATTGAAAAGAAATTTGGGAAAGTTCCTGTCCGGATTGGAGCACAATGTTATCTTATAAATTTCTATTCTTCTTTTGGATTTGAAATTTCTGGTGAAGAATACCTGGAAGACAATATACCTCATATTGAAATGCTCTATACTCCAAAATAACAGATTTAACATTAATTTATTGAAAAATCACCTTCGTAAAGCCTAGTACTTTAGATAAATAGCTTAATTTTGCAAAAAAATTAATGGCTTCTCAAAAATGATTAACCGACTACTCCTAATTGCTTCAGTTTTTATTGCTCAATTTGTTTCCGCTCAGCATATTCCTCAATTGTGGGGACTAACCTCTGCCGGAAGTGCTTCTGATTTCGGAACAATTTTTCATTATACGCCTTCTACGAATGTTCACGTTATGGATCATTCTTTTCAAAATATTGCTCCAGGTGCAAATCCAAATATGACAGATTTAGTGGATGGTGGAAATGGTAAATTGTATGGAATGACATATAATGGAGGAGCAAGTTTTTCAGGTGTTATTTTTGAGTACGATACGTTAACAAACATTTACACAAAAAAAATAGATTTAACTTCTGCAACAGGAAATTTTCCAAAAGGTTCGCTATCCTATTATGCTGGAAAATATTACGGAATGACATCCTTGGGCGGAATAAATAATAAAGGAACAATTTTCGAGTGGGATCCTGTGACAAATATCATTACAAAAAAAATTGATTTAAGTACAACTATAGGATCTAGTCCGGCAGGTTCATTAACATTGTATGGAAGTAAATTTTACGGACTTACTTATCAAGGTGGAGTAAGTAACAAGGGAGTAATTTTTGAATGGGATCCTTCTACAAATATTTATACACAAAAAATAGATCTAACTACAGCTAATGGAGCTAATCCTTATGGAACTTTAGAATTAAACGGAACACTGTTTTATGGAATGACTTATACAGGCGGAGCAAGTAATGCTGGAGTTATTTTTACTTGGGATCCATCAACAAATATTTATACAAAAAAAATAGATTTGCTAATTGCTACAGGAAGAAATCCATATGGCAAACTTTCTTACAGTGCCGGAAAATTTTACGGAATGACGAACACTGGTGGTGCCAGCAGCAGAGGAGTAATTTTTGAATGGAATCCTACAACAAATATTTACACAAAAAAAATAGATTTTAATGTTGCCAATGGAACTTATCCGCAAGGATCATTAGTACTGAAGGATAATAAATTTTATGGATTAACAAAAGCAGGTGGAACAAGTGATATGGGAGTTATTTTTGAATGGAATCCTGTAACAAATGCGTATGTAAAAAAAGTTGATTTAACCACTTTGTCGGGTAAAACTCCTCTAGGTTCATTAGCAAATGTAAATGGAACATTTTATGGTCTGACAAATCTTGGTGGTCTTTATGGTTATGGAGTTATTTTTAAATGGGATGCAAATACAAATACATATACAAAAAAAACAGAATTGAACAGTACTGTTGGAAATCAGTCTAATGGTTCATTGGTTTTTTATTCTGGAAAATATTATGGAATGACAAATTTGGGCGGTCAATATAACTACGGAGTAATTTTTGAATGGGATCCTTCAACAAGTGTCTACACAAAAAAATATGATTTTGATAGTATAAGCGGTGGAAAACCAAATGGTGATTTATTTTTTTATAGCGGTAAATTTTATGGATTAACTAGTGTTGGTGGAACAAATGGTGTTGGAGTAATTTTTGAATGGGATGCAACAACAAATGTGTATACAAAAAAAATAGATTTACTTACAGCCACAGGTTCAAGCCCAATGGGTTCAATGCGTTTGAACGGAACAAAGCTCTATGGTATGACCAATTCGGGTGGGGCAAATAATTTTGGCGTAATTTTCGAATGGGACCCTTCATCCAATATTTATACAAAGAAAATTGATTTTGTTTCTGCAACAGGAGGAAACCCTTTTGGATCCCTAGTTTTTAACGGAACAAAATTTTATGGAATGACAAACAGTGGAGGTGCAAATACTTTCGGAGTAATTTTTGAATGGAGCCCCACAACAAATATCTACACAAAAAAATATGATTTTACTTCAACTGGCGGAACATCTCCAACCGGTTCATTAATTTATAATACAGGATTATTTTATGGCCTGACCCAAAATGGAGGAACAGATGGAGCAGGAACATTGTTTAGTTGGGATGCTACAACAAATGTATTCACTAAAAAAATTGATTTTGATGGAACAAATGGTGCTTTCCCAAAAGGCACTTTGATTTTAGGAAGCACTGGAAAATATTATGGATTAACAAGAGATGGCGGAGCTTTTAGTTTTGGAACTTTATTCGAATGGACTTCCACAACAAATATTCTTGTTACAAAAGTTAATTTTTCAGGAACATCAGGTGCTGGATTAGGTTCTTATCCAAACGGAACTCATCTGATTGAACAACTTTCGAATATTGTTCCCGTATTTTCATTAAATGCACCAGTGATGAATATGTGTATGAATACAACTTCATCTAATCCATTTACACTTACTGATGCAGATGGAGATGCAATTTCATTTACTGTGAATAGCAGTAACACATTATTATTACCAAATGCTGCAATAACTGTAAATAATATCGGTGGAAGTAACTATCAGGCAACTTATACTCCACTTGCCGGACAAACAGGAAGTACAACAATTACAATTACAGCTAATGATGGTTTCGGAGGGTCAACAATTTATACTTTCATTTTAAATGTAACTGCTGTTCCTGCTGTTTCTGTTAGTGCTAGTTCTACAACAGTTTGTCAGGGACAATCAGTAATATTATCCGGAGTAGGAGCAAGCACTTATTCTTGGACAGGTGGAATTTCAAATGGTGTTTCTTTTATTCCAGCGGCAACAACTACTTATACAGTAACCGGAACAATTGCAGGTTGTGGTACAAGTACATCAACACAAACAATTACGGTTAATCCAGCTCTTTCAGTTACTGCAAATGCAAGTAGTATAATTATTTGTTCTGGGCAATCTGTTGTCCTTACCGGGGGAGGTGCAACTAGTTATACATGGACTAGTGGAGTTAGCAATGGAGTTGCATTTGTTCCTTTGTCAACCTCAACCTATACAGTTACAGGAACAAGTTCAGGATGTACAAATTCAGCTACGATAAATGTGAGTGTTAATCCTGCAGTGAATGATGCTGTTACTCAAGCCGGAAATGTATTAACTGCAGTAAGCACAATTTCAACATATCAATGGGTTGACTGTAATAATTCATTCGCTTTAATTCCCGGAGAAACAAATCAAAGTTATACTCCTGTTTTGGACGGAAGTTATGCAGTGATATTAAACGAAACAGGATGTTATGACACTTCTGCTTGTTATTTGGTGATAACAACTAGTGTAAATATTTTGGATAAAATAAATTTGGAAGTATACCCGAATCCAACAAACGGAATAATTTATTTTAATTTAGGAAATAGTTCTTCAGCAAAAATTGAAATTTATAATGCAGTTGGACAGCTAATTATTTCAAAAGAAGTTACAGATAATCAAAATCAAGTTGATCTTTCCAACCAAGTAAACGGAATATATATGTTGAAGATAATTGCCGGAGACAAAATCAAAACAAAAAGTATAGCACTTACCAATTAGGAATAGTCGTTCCGTAATTGGGAGATCCCGTGTCGCGGCACGGTCCCGATAGCTATCGGGAGACAGTTGTAAAAAGATTTCTTTATACAATCATTCCTGCCCCAACAGTTACGTTTGTTGCTTCATCAATTAAGATAATGCTTCCTGTGTTTCTGTTTTTACCGTATTTGTCAAAAGTAACAGGAGCTGTAGTTTTAATTAAGATACGCGCTATGTCATTTAAATTAATAACCTTATCACTCTCAATTTTTTCCAACGTATTAATATTTACTTTGTATTTAATTTCTTTAATAACACAACGTACATCTTTTGAAGTATGCTTTAATGCATATTTCCCGTTAAGTTGTAATTGTTTGTCTGCAAGCCAACAAATCATCACCTCAAAATCCTGTGCAATTTCCGGTTGATTATCTGTTTTTACAATCATGTCACCACGGGAAATGTCAATTTCATTTTCAAGTGTTAGTGTCACACTCATAGGAGCAAATGCTTCTTCCAAAGATGAATCTAATAAATCAATTGATTTTATTTTAGATGTATGCCCGCTTGGTAAAACAGTAACAGCATCACCTTTTTTGAAAACACCTCCGGCAATTCTTCCTGCATAACCTCTGTAATCATGATGCTCGGTACTCATCGGACGAATTACATATTGAACAGGAAAACGCGCATCGGTATGATTGATGTCGTTTGTAATCTGAATATTTTCTAGTAAATACATCAAAGTATTTCCTTTGTACCAATCCATGTTTTTTGATGCATCAACAACATTGTCACCTTTTAATGCACTAATTGGTAAAAAATGTACATCGTTAATTTCTAATTTAGACGCAAATGCAGTATAATCATTTTTAATTTTTTCAAAAACATCTTTTTTGTATTCCACCAAATCCATTTTATTTACACACACAATCACATGTGGTATTCTCAATAAAGAAGCAATATAAGTATGACGCATTGTTTGCTCAATTACTCCTTTGCGGGCATCTATTAAAATAATGGCTGCGTTTGCTGTAGATGCACCAGTAACCATGTTTCGTGTATATTGAATATGTCCGGGAGTATCGGCAATAATAAATTTACGTTTCGGTGTAGCAAAATATCTGTATGCAACATCTATGGTAATTCCTTGTTCGCGTTCTGCACGTAATCCGTCTGTCAATAATGCAAGATTTACATATTCCTCTCCGCGTTTCTCACTTGTAGCTTTTATCGCTTCATACTGATCTTCAAAAATAGATTTTGAATCGTATAATAATCTCCCTATTAATGTACTTTTCCCGTCATCAACAGAACCAGCTGTTGTGAAACGAAGTAAATCCATTGTTAAATATCCTGCTGTTGTAAAATCGCTCATAATAGTTTTGTGTTCAAATAATTTTTTAGAAATACCCTGCTTTTTTTCTGTCTTCCATTGCTGCTTCCGAGCGCTTGTCGTCAATTCTGCTTCCTCTTTCAGTAACTCTAGTTGATGCAACTTCTTCTACAATTTCTTCCAAAGAATTTGCTTTTGAAAGTACAGCTCCGGTACAACTGATATCGCCAATTGTTCTGAAGCGGACTTGCATTTTTTCTACTTTTTCTGCAGGTTTCAATGGAATAACATTTGAGTGAGCATAAATTACTCCATCACGCATAAAACATTCGCGTTCATGTGTAAAATAAATACTCGGAATTTCTATTTTCTCTTGCAAGATATATTGCCACACATCCATTTCTGTCCAATTGCTAATTGGAAATACTCTGAAATGCTCACCCAGATGTTTTTTACCGTTGAATAAATTCCAAAGTTCCGGACGTTGATTTTTTGGATCCCATTGTCCGAAATCATCTCGGTGTGAGAAAAATCGTTCTTTAGCTCTTGCTTTTTCTTCATCTCTGCGGGCGCCACCAACCAATGCGTCAAATTTATATTTTTCAATTGTTTCTAAAAGTGTTACAGTTTGCAAAACATTTCTGCTGGCATTAAACCCTTTTTCTTCAACCGCTTTTCCTTCATCTATGCTTTGTTGAACAGATCCTACAATTAATTGCACATTATATTTTTTGGCAAGTTCATCACGAAAGATAATTGTTTCTTCAAAATTATGTCCTGTGTCTACATGAACTAATGGAAAAGGAATTTTAGCAGGAGCAAAGGCTTTACGGGCTAAATGAAAACAAACAATTGAATCTTTTCCGCCTGAAAAAAGCAATGCAGGTTTTTCAAACTGAGCTGCTAATTCACGCAAAACGTAAATGCTTTCACTTTCTAATTCTTTTAAATGGGTGAGCGAGTAGTTTTTCATAATTTAATTTTATCCAATATCTTTTTTACACTGTCTTCAATACTTAAACCATCAGTTAATTCAACTGCTGGATTTAGCGGAGCTTCAAATGGGGCTGTAACTCCTGTAAAATCTTTTATTTCTCCCTTTCTTGCTTTTGCATATAAGCCTTTTACATCACGTTTTTCGCAAACTTCCAGAGAAGTATTTACAAATATTTCTATAAAATCGTCTTTGCCAATTATGTTTTTTGCAATTGTTCTGATCTCTTCGGTCGGACTAACAAAGCAACATATCGTGACTATTCCGCAATTCACAAATAATTTAGTGACTTCTGCTATTCTTCTTATGTTTTCAATTCTGTCAACATCACTAAATCCTAGATTGTTATTAATTCCAGTTCTTATATTATCTCCATCTAAAATTTGAGTTAGTAAACCTTTTGCTTGCAACTCTTTTTCCAAGGCAACAGCAATTGTTGTTTTCCCAGAACCACTTAATCCGGTAAACCAAATAGTAATTCCCTTTTGTTTAAGCAGTTTTTCTTTGTCTGCTCTTTGCAAAATTTTATCGGTTGGAAAAATATGGTTATTCATAGTATAAATATAAAACAAAAAAGGCCTAACCTGTTGGGAAAGACCTTTGAATTAAGTTCAAATATATGTAAAAGTCCTTCTGTAAATTAAATGCAGCACATCATACAACACATCATTGTGCTGTTTTTGCCCATTGTTTTATAGAAGTTACTTGTTTTCATTTCTTTGGCAAATGTATAACCTTTTTTTAAATTGAGAAAAGAAATTTTTTGAATATCTTTGCTATCCATTTATTTTCAAGCTGAATGAGCACAAAAACTACTATTCCGGATTTTAGGATAACACCATCTATTGACCAAGTTGGAATTGAGGAGCGTGTAGCTAGGTTTACCACTAGAAGTATCAAAAAAGAATCGAAAATGCTAGGCATGAAAATGGTCTTGAATATGATTGATTTGACTACTTT
The DNA here is from genome assembly GCA_005772895.1 of Bacteroidota bacterium. Lineage (GTDB taxonomy): Bacteria > Bacteroidota > Bacteroidia > 2-12-FULL-35-15 > 2-12-FULL-35-15 > 2-12-FULL-35-15. Next base: position 137,825 of record SXIH01000055.1, read on the forward strand.
AGAAGGGAAAGATACAGAAGGGAAAGTGAAACAAATGTGTTACAAAGCAGCACATTTACATGATGTAATTCCTGGTTTACCAACAGTTGCAGCGGTTTGCGTTTATCCATCAATGGTAAAAACAGCAAAAGATGCTTTAATTGGTACGGGCGTAAAAGTGGCTTCCGTTTCTACAGCTTTTCCTAGCGGACAATCAACACATGAAATCAAAATATCCGATACAAAATTTGCGGTCTACAATGGTGCTGATGAAATTGACATGGTTATTTCCCGTGGAGAATTTTTAAAAGGGAACTACAACTTTGTATTTGACGAAATAGCATCAATCAAAGAAGCTTGTGGAAAAGCCAGATTAAAAGTGATTTTTGAAACCGGTGAGCTTTCTACTTTGGACAATGTCCGTAAAGCAAGTGATATTGCTATGTATGCTGGTGCCGATTTCATAAAAACATCTACAGGAAAAATTTCTCCAGCCGCAACAATGCCTGTTACATTAGTGATGTTGGAAGCTATTCGTGATTATTATTATGCAACAGGACGAATGGTTGGAATGAAACCCGCTGGAGGAATTTCCACATCAAAATTAGCATTACAATATTTAATAATGGTGAATGAAACATTAGGCGCAGACTGGATGAGTAACGAATGGTTTCGTTTCGGAGCTAGTAGTTTAGCCAATGATGTTTTAATGCAAATTGCTAAACAAACTACAGGAGTTTACCAATGCTCTGATTATTTTTCAAAAGACTAAACCTCACCCCAGCCCTCTCCAAATTGTAGAGGGAGTAAAAAATAAAAGATGTCAAAAGACGTAAAACTAAAATTCAATGTAGCCTGGGATTTAGCTCCCGCTCCGGAAGATTCAAAACATGTTTCAATAAAGAAGCAGTATGATTTGTTTATCAACGGAGAGTTTGTAAAACCAAACAGCAAAAAATATTTTGCTACTTACAATCCAGCAACAGAAGAAAAAATTTCAGAAGTAGCTGATGCTGATGAGAAAGATGTTGACAAAGCTGTGAAAGCAGCTCGTGCTGCATTTGGGAAGTGGAGCAAACTATCCGGTAAAGAAAGAGGAAAGTATATTTATCGCATTGCACGATTGATGCAGGAGCGTTCACGGGAATTTTCAGTGATTGAAACAATGGATGGTGGAAAACCAATCCGTGAAAGCAGAGATATTGATGTTCCTTTAGCAGCAAATCACTTTTTTTATTACGCAGGTTGGGCTGATAAATTGGAATATGCTTTTCCAAACAAAAATCCAAAACCATTGGGTGTAGCCGGACAAATTATTCCATGGAATTTCCCATTGTTAATGGCTGCCTGGAAAATAGCTCCGGCATTGGCTGCAGGAAATACGGTTGTTTTAAAGCCTGCTGAAACAACTCCATTAACTGCTTTGAAATTGGCTGAACTTATCCGTGATAGTGGTTTGCCCAAAGGGGTGGTAAATATTGTTACAGGTGCAGGAAAAACAGGAGCAGCGATTGTTAATCATCCGGATATAAATAAAATTGCTTTCACAGGTTCTACCAATGTTGGTAAGTGGATTCAAAAATCAATTGCAGGAACAGATAAAAAATGCACTCTTG
>SXIH01000056.1 GCA_005772895.1 Bacteroidota bacterium
AGTAACAACCGGTAAAGGGTTTACAGTAACAGTACCAACAGCTGTAGATGAACAGCCAAGTGAAGTGCCTGTAACAGTATAAGAAGTAGTAGTTGTAGGCGAAACACTTAAAGGATTTGCAGTAGAACCAGTGTCCCACAACTTATTTGTGGGACACTGGTTCTACTGCAAATAAGTTGTAGCACCACCAGCAGTTAAAGTAGCAGTAGCTCCATCACAAATTGTAGAATTTGTAGAAGTAGTAACTGGAATTGGATTTACGGTAACTGTCGCAACTGCAGAACCAGTACAACCGCCAGCGGTAGCAGTAACGGTATAAGATGTTGTTGTTCCTGGGCTAACATTATAAGGATTAGCTGTAGAACCTGTATTCCAGGCATATGTTGTTCCGCCAGTTGCTGTTAAAGTAGCAGTAGCACCGGCACAAATTGTGGGAGAATTTACAGTAGCAACTACCGAACCGCCAACGGTAACAGTAGCAACAGCACTAGACGTACAACCCAATGATGTACCTGTAACCGTATAGGATGTTGTTCCTGCCGGAGTAACATTTAAAGGATTAGCAGTAGAACCGGTACTCCATAAATAAGTAGTAGCACCAGCTGCAGTTAATGTCGCTGTACCACCCGGACAAATTGTAGGAGAGTTAACAGTTGTAACTGGAGTTGGATTAACAGTAATTGTATATGTACTGGTTGGACCAACACAAGTTCCTAAAGTAGGAGTAATTGTGATGGTTGAAGTAATAGGAGCGCCAGTTCCATTAGTAGCAGTAAATGCGGGTGTTCCGCCTGTACCACTAGCAATCAAACCAATTGCAGTATTTGAATTTGTCCATGTATATGTTGCGCCAGCAGGAGTGCTATTAAATGTATTTGCAGGAACAGCAGCACCTGGACAATATGTTTGATTAGCTTCAGGAGTAACAGTAGGCAAAGGGTTAACTGTTACAGTTGCAACAGCACTTCCGGTACATGCTCCATTTGCAGCAGTAACCGTATAAGAAGTTGTTGTTGCAGGACTAACGTTTATTGAACTTCCCGTTGCACCAGTACTCCAAGAATAAGTTGTACCGCCAGTAGCAGTTAATGTTGCAGTTTGTCCGGCACAAATTGTGGGAGAGTTTACTGTAGCTGTTACTGAACCTAATGTATAAGTGAAAGAAACATATCCAGGACCATTGTTGTTACCTCCGGTACATCCGCCACCACCTGGAACCAAACTTGATCCACCGCCACCGCCACCGCCACCATTCGCTCCAGTGCAGCATCCATCATTACCCCCACCGCCTCCGCCATAGTATCCACCGCCACCGCCACCACCTGACGCAGTTCCCCAATATCCACCCATTCCACCTGTTCCACCAACGCCTGGTGAACCACCTGGAGGTGTTGCAGCCCATGGTGTTCCGCCCGCTCCGGGGCCTGTAGTTGTTGCACCTATTCCCCCTAAACCAAAAGTAGCTACGCCATTTGCACCTGATGCACATCCGCCTATTCCTCCTCCAACGATACCTGATCCTCCTCCTTCACCGCCACCACCTGCAGCAACAATATATGGAGATCCACCAACTGTTACGGTTGTGGCACCGCCACCGCCCGATGAGTTGTAGCTAACATTTCCATCATTAGATGCCCAGCCTTGTCCGCCTGAGCTCGCTCCGCCATATCCAGCTGATGCTGCTGTCCCGGAATTATTCCCGGAACATCCTACGGTCATTGTAATAATTTGTCCAGGCGTTACAGCCAATGTAGAAGTTACAGTTGCGCCATTTCCTCCTAAACCTCCGCCACCGTCAGCTCCAGCAGCTGTAATATTTACGCTAAATACACAAGGGGGAACTGTAAAACTGGCAGGCGCACCTGTACAGTTAAATGTTGTGGTCGTTTGAGCTATAGAAGTAAATGCGGTAAAAACCACAATTATAGTCATAGTCAGTCGGATAATAAAGCTTGTAAATGTTTTCATGTGCTTTTGGATTAGAGAGAAGAAACCAAAATGATATAATTTCTTGTTTATTAGATGCTTGTATTAAGCAAAAGGTTGCACAGAAAAAGGATAAAAACTGGAAAGAGTAAATTGTTTAAAATTCTAAATCTAAATCGAATTTTTGGCGGAAGGAATTTAGTGCAGGATTTTTTTCTGAAAGCCTTTTATAGCGGTCGGTTGCAGTATAAAGATTTGTTTTATCCTCTTTTGCAATTAGAATTAAATTCAACTGAATAGAATAGTTGTTTAGCTCTTTTCTTAAAACTCCTAAAAATGTAATTTTATCTTCATTTATTGACTCTTCAATCGCTTTATTGTTTATGGTAAATTCAACAACAAAATTCTCTTTTAATTGAGGTTTTTTATTCAATAAATTAGTTGCTAAATTTGTTTTCCCTTTGTCTTTTAAACTATTCGCATATTTCTCCCAAACACTTTCTAATTGCTGCTGAGTAAAAATATTTTTTTGTTGTGAAAAATTATTTTCTTCAAGAGTAACAACATTTTTAGTGTCAACTTTTTTCTCATTATTGAGGTGTTGATTAATAGAAGGACTGGAAGTTTTGATAATTGGTTTTTTTACAATTGTTGCCGGTTCTGCAACAGGTGCCGCTTTTTGAATTGGAATGGATGAAGTTATTGCTTCGCCTTTTGGCTTTTCTACAACAGCTGAAGTGGTTGCTTTAGCTGTGTTTTGTGAAGAAGAAGTTCTTGGCTTTAAGAGTATGTCATTTTTTTTTTCGGCCTCAATTCCAATTGAATTGAGCGAACAAAGTTGCATAAGTGATAACTCTACCTGGAGCCGCTGATTTTTACTCGACTTATAATTGATATCAGTTTTGTTTAAAATCGTTAAACCTTTTACCAATAATGGCAAGGAACATTTTGCCGATTGCTCTTTGTATTTTTCTCTGATATTTGTTCCTACTTCTAAAAGTTGAAGCGTTTCAGGATCTTTTCCAACTAATAAATTTCTAAAGTGTTCACCCATTCCGGCAATGAAATTATGACCGTCAAATCCGTTGTTTAAAATTTCATTGAAAATCAATAATGCACTGGAAATATTTTCAGTTAAAATCGCATCAGTAACTTTAAAATAATAATCGTAATCTAAAATATTTAAGTTGTCGATTACGGCTTTGTAAGTAACATTATTTCCGGCAAAACTTACAATCTGATCAAAAATAGAACAAGCGTCACGTAAGGCTCCATCAGCCTTTTGAGCGATGATGTGTAATGCATCTTTTTCTGCAGTGATGTTTTCATTTCCTGCAATGTATGCCAAATGATTTGCGATATCTTCAATCTGGATTCTGTTGAAATCAAAAATCTGACAACGTGATAAAATTGTAGGAATAATTTTATGTTTTTCGGTTGTTGCTAAAATAAAAATGGCATGCTTTGGCGGCTCTTCCAACGTCTTTAAAAAAGCATTAAAAGCGGCTGATGAAAGCATGTGAACCTCATCAATAATATATACTTTGTGTGTTCCTAGTTGAGGAGCAAAACGAACTTGATCAACTAAATTTCGAATGTCGTCCACCGAATTATTGGAAGCAGCATCCAATTCAAAAACATTGAGAGAAGCCCCACTGTTAAACGATTCGCAGGATTCACATTTATCACAAGCTTCAATTTCAGAAGTGCGATTTGTACAATTTATTGTTTTAGCTAAAATACGGGCACAAGTTGTTTTTCCAACTCCACGCGGACCACAGAACAAAAACGCATGAGCAAGGTGCTCCGTTTTGATGGCATTTTTTAAAGTATTGGTAATATGCGCCTGACCTACAACGGTATTAAACGTTGCTGGACGATACTTACGAGCCGATACAATAAAATTTTCCATAATCTATTTCACAAAACTAAGTATTAATACGAGAATAATGCGGATTGTTAAAAAGTCGGTTTTTCGTTAATAAGTGCGATTAGTGATGAGGTAATTAAGGTGATGAAGTGATAAAGTAGCTTGAGTTGAAAGGCGACACTTAATTCCTTGTCAGCCAAAGGGATTTAAGCTAAAATCGTAATTGGAAACCCACCCAATCACTTTATCACTTCATCACTTCATCACCTGAAAAATCTATAAGGAATTGTAATTCAGTAATTTAGAATAAAAATGTTAAGCGAAGAATATTTCAATCTGAAACCTGAAATTTGAAATCTTTTTATTATATTTGCGTCCCTTTTAGAAAAAAGGCGAATTAATTATTAACCAATTAAATTACAAAACAATGCTAAAACATTATGAAACCGTCTTCATTATGACTCCCGTTTTGTCTGATGAACAGGCAAAGGAGACGGTAAGTAAGTACAAAAAGTTACTTACAGACAATGGTTGCAAAATTGTAACCGAAAATGCTTGGGGATTGCGCAAATTGCAATATCCAATACAAAAGAAAACAACTGGTTTCTACCATTTGTTTGAATTTCAAGCTCCACCTGCATTTATTGCTGAACTTGAAGTTATTTATAAACGTGATGAACGTTTATTGCGCTTCTTAACAGTTGCTCTTGATAAGCATGCAGTTGCATACAGCTTAAAGAGCAGAAACAAAGCAAAAGCAGTAGTTGCTTAATTCATTCATTTAAACATTTAAAAAAATGGCAGACAATTCAGAAATCAGATATCTTGCACCTCCCACAGTGGACGTGAAGAAAAAGAAATACTGCCGCTTCAAAAAAAGCGGTATTAAGTATATCGATTACAAAGACCCTCAATTCTTGTTGAAATTTATCAACGAACAAGGTAAAATTTTACCTCGCAGATTGACAGGTACATCAGTTAAATATCAACGTAAAGTTTCTAAAGCAGTTAAGCGTGCTCGTCACTTAGCTTTATTGCCTTATGTTGCTGATATGTTAAAATAAGATTTAAGACATGGAAGTAATTTTAAAGCAAGACGTTAAAAACCTTGGATACAAGGATGACGTTGTAAAAGTAAAACCTGGTTATGGAAGAAATTTTTTGATTCCTAATAACCTTGCTACAATGGCTACTGTTGCATCTAAAAAGATGTTGACAGAAACTGTTAAACAAAGAGCATTTAAAGAACAAAAAGTGAAAGCTGCTGCTGAAGTTTCTGCTGCTAAATTGAAAGATTTAGTAGTGAAAGTTGGAGCAAAAGTAGGTGAGTCTGGAAAAATTTTCGGCTCAGTTACAACAGTTCAAGTAGCTGATTCTTTGAAAAAATTAGGCTACGATGTGGATCGTAAAAACATTACAATGAACGAAGATGCTATCAAAACGGTAGGTACTTACACAGCAAATGTTCGTTTCCACAAAGAAGTTGTTGGAGTTGTGACTTTTGAAGTAGTTCAGGAGTAATAATTTTAAAATGATTTAAAAAGGCAATTCAAATTTTTTGAATTGCCTTTTTTTATTCCTTTCTTTATGACCAGATAAAACCAGAGTAAACCATGAGCAACTTAACCATAAAGCAAGCACAAGAAAAAGTTGATGACTGGATTAAACTTCATGGTGTACGTTATTTTTCTGAACTTACTAATATGGCTATTCTTTCAGAAGAAGTAGGTGAAGTAGCCAGAATAATTGCTCGTGAATATGGAGAACAATCTTTCAAGAAAAAAGAAAAAGGAAAAGAACTGGCGGATGAATTGGCGGATGTTCTTTTTGTAATTATATGCTTAGCCAATCAAACAGGTGTTGATTTGAATAAAGCCCTTGAAAAAAATTTAGAGAAAAAAACCAAGAGAGATAAAACGCGTCACAAAAAAAATAAAAAATTATCGCGAGGTTAAAACTCGCGATGGCGAGCAAAGCCTCGCCAAAATATTTTAAAAATAAAATTTTCTGTTAATTAACTAATCTATTCCAAAATCCAATCTAAAAAATAATTTATGAAAAAATTGAAATCGATAGTACTCCTTGTAGTATTTGTTTTTGCTGCAAAAATAAATATTGCTACAAATGATGATTTGAAAAAAGGTTGGGAAGCATTTTCTAAAAATAACAGAACCGAAGCGGTTAATTTGTTTAAACAAGCGGCTAAAGATCCTGTATCTAAAGCTGAAGCAAGTTTGGCATTGTCTATCATCAGCAGAGATAACGGAAACTCAGAAGAGTCATTTAAGTATTATATGGATTTTTATAAGTCGTCTGAAAATCCTTATCCATACTCATTTGCACTTTGGACTAGTGCATGTATAAATGGTAGCTATAACAAAAAAAGTAAAGAGCAGCTGGCATATTTGAAGCTTGTTGCTGTTGATCCTAAAGCAAATCAATGTATGCAATCTCTTGCAAATTCTATGTTAGGTTATCACTTTCAAAGAAGCAACGATTTTAAATCTTCTAAAGAGTTTTTTAATAAAGTGCAAATCGTTCAATTTTGTCAGGCGGTCGGACAATTTGATAACGTTTCCGGAAGTGGATTCAATAAAGATTATGGTGTACTTGCCAATCCAGGAGCTTCATCTGTGTTTAAAAACAAAGTAGGTGCTGAAGTAAAATGGTTTAACGTAAAACATATTAGGAATGATAAGTGGTTCGACTTCGCTTTTAATTTTAATAGTGATGATGCTGTTTGCTATGCGCAATCTTTTGTAAACAGTCCGGCTGATCAGGAAATTATTTTACGTGCCGGAGCTTCAGGTGCGATGAAAATTTGGGTAAACGATTTTTTAGTTAGCTCAATAGTTGAAGAGCAAAATACCGATTTGGATGTTTATGGTTTTAAAGTAAAATTGAACAAAGGTTATAACCGAATTTTAGTTCAAGTTGGAAAAAGCGAATTGAATCGTTCTAATTTTATTGTTAGATTATTTGATTTGAACGAAAATGCACTGATGGGAATTACTTATGCAAACGAGGCGCAAGCATACACAAAAGCAAGCGCTTATGATGTAAAATCTGTTCCGTTTTTTGCCGATGCTTTTTTTACAGAAAAATTAAAATCTGATCCCGATAATATTTTATCATTATTAATGTTAGGTGAAATTCATTTGAGAAATGATAACGCTTATGATGCCCGGAAAGCATTTACAAAAGTTGCTGCTCTTGCACCTCAATTCACTTATGCAAAAGAACGTTTGATAGAATGTTATGCACGTGATCAAAATACCACTTTGCTTACAAAAGCAGTTGAAAGTATTAAGACCAACGACCCGGATAGCTATTATGCTTTACGCGAATTTTATGATGATGCAATAGAAAAAGAAGATTATGATGAAGCTGAAAAGCTACTTAACAAACAGGTTGGTTTGTATGGAAAAACGCTAATAACAGATGCTCAGGAATTAGATATTTACGTTAAGCGTAAAAAATTCGATAACATTGTTTCTGTTGGAAAAGCCTTGTATGATAAATATCCCGATAACTGGGAAATTGTGAATTTAAAATACACCATTGAGATAAGTGTAAATAAGGATTACGATAAAGCAAACGACATACTTGTTAAATATTTGAAAACAAATAACAATGAAACTGCTTCAAATACTTTAGCGAACAATTATTTCAAAAAAGGAAATATTCAAAAAGGAATGGATATTTTCCTTAAGCGAACTCAGGATTATCCTTATGCTACAGGTTATTATGAAAATATGGCCGACATTTATTTTTCTAAACAGGAGTACGAAACAGCAGAAAGTTGGCTGAAACAAGTTTTGGAAATTTGTCCATATAACGGATATTATTGGAATCAATTAGGAAAAATTTACGAAGCCATGAATAAAACAGAAGATGCAAAAATGGCTTTTGCTAAATGTATTTATTTTTCTCCTACCACTTATGAAGCGCATCATTTGTTGAGAAAAATGCAGGAGAAAAAAGAGTTGTTTGATTATTTTCCTGAAACAGATATAAATAAAATATTTTCGAATTCTCCTACTGCAAAAGATTTCCCTGAAGACAATAGCATAGTGCTTTTGAATGAAATGCAACGCATTGTTTATCCTGAAGGAGCAACTGAGCAAAAAACCGATATTATGATTAAGGTGTTGAATCAAGCGGGAATTGATGCTTGGAAAGAATATGCGATTGGCTTCAATGAATATACTCAACGTTTAATTATTGAAAAAGCAGAAGTAATTAAAGGTGATGGCAATAAAGTGAAAGCCGAAACAAATGGAAATCAAATGGTGTTTACTTCTTTGGAAATTGGAGATGCTATTCATATTATGTATCGTATTGAGGACTATGTGTTCGGGAAAATGGCTTCACATTTTACTGATAGATTTAATTTGAATTTTAGTTTACCTGTTGGTTTGTGTAAATACAGTTTGATAGTTCCCGAAACTAAAAAATTCAATTATAAAGTATTGAACAGTAATTTGCAACCAACTATTTCGTCACCTGAAGCCGGGTATAAAATGTACACTTTTGAAAAATCTAATTTACCCGGATTGATTGATGAGCCTTATGCGCCACCATTAGACGATGTTGGAATCGTTTTGGATATATCCTCCATTCCTGATTGGAAATTTATCAGCAATTGGTATGCAGATTTAGCAAATACAAAAGCAAAATCCGATTATGAAATTAAAGAAGCTGTTGCAGAAGTTTTTAAGGATAAACCAAAAAATTTATCTGAATTACAAAAAGCAAAATTGATTTATGAATACATTGAAAAAAATGTAAGCTATAGCAGTGTTTCGTTTTTACAAGGAGCATTTATTCCTCAAAAAGCTTCCCGTACTTTAAATACTAAGTTGGGTGATTGTAAGGATGTTTCTACGCTTTTTATTGCAATGTGCAGAGAAGTAGGCGTTACCGCTAATTTGGTTTTAGTTAGCACGCGTGATAATGGAGACAACTATCTTGCTCAGCCCAATGTAGGTTTTAACCATTGTATTGCGCATTTGGTTGCTGATGGAAAAGAATACTTTATTGAATTGACAGATAATAAATTATCTTTTTCTACACTTGGTAGTTCTTTGATGAACTGTAATATTTTACAAATTCCAACAGAAACAAAAACAGTTTCCGGAGAATTGGAACGTTTGAAAACAAACAACAGAGTTACAAATAATATTTACCGTAAAGCGGATGTGTCATTCAATAATAATGACCTGACAATTTCCAGAACTACTTATAGAACCGGAGTGTTTGCCGATGGTACACGTTACGATTATGCAGAGCTTGGAAAGGAAGAGCAACTAAAAACGATGAATCAATCTTTGAGCGTTGATTTTGTTACTCCAGTTAAACTGACAGAATTAAACTTTGGTGATCTTTCCACGTTAAGCGATACCGTAAGTTATAAATTAGCTTTCACAGTTACCAATGCTTTGATGGAAGTGGCAGGAATGAAAATTATCAAATTGCCTTGGTCGGAATCTTATTCAAGTTTGGATTTTCTTACTTTGGAAAAAAGAAGTTTCCCTTTTAATTTATGGTCTTTTTCAGCATTGGAAACTGCTCATGAAGAATTAACTATTGAATTACCAAAAGGAAAATTGCTGGTAGAAATGCCTAAGTCGGTTGTAATCAATACGCCATTAATTTCTTATTCATTAACATTTAAAATGGCAGGAACAAAATTGGTTGGAACACGCACAATGAAATTTAATAAAGAAACTGTGAGTCCGGAAGAGTACGCAAGTTTCAAAGAAACATTCACAAAAATTTCAGAAGCAGATTCTAGACAAGTGGCGTTTAAGTAAAGTTTATTGTTATTTCTCGTTGCTATACTCATTGTGTAGCAACGAGAATATTACAGAATCTTCATGTTTGCCAGCGATAAAATAATGTTCTCTCAATTCCCCTTCTTTTACAAAATTGTATTTTTCCAATAGTTTTAGAGATGCAGTATTTTCTTTGCCAACGAGTGCTTCTATTCTATTTAACTTCAATTTGGTAAAACCGTATTCTAATACTGCAGCAAGTACTTCAGTCATCAAACCTTTTCTTTTATAATTTTCATCTTCCATCACATAACCTATTTCTGCCCGTTTGTGTTCTATATTCCAATTGTGAATGCCACATCTTCCAATTATTGTGTTAGATGACTTATCTGTAATCAAAAACAATTTAAAACTTCTGTTATAACAGGAATACCCATTTTTGAATTTGCTTTCTTCTTTTAAAAAATCTTCTTCGGAGCGGTGACCCAATAAATTTTTTATTTCAGCTTTTGTATGATTTTCAAAAACAGAATTCATATCCTCAGGAGAAAGTCCTTTGAGGATGAGGTTTTTTGTTTGGATAGTTTCGAAATGCACGAGAAATTTTTTGAATTTTTTATTTGCAATTACCAGGTTGTAAACTAAGTCGAGTAGTATCTTTCAAATTGTCCTCCCCATAAGTCTGTTTTGCAATTGTATTGAAAGAGCATTCGCAATATTCCTCAGGTGACATTTTAGGTGTTAGAATCATTTCTGGATATTGTTTCACCTTTGCAACACATCTTCTAATATAAGATTCTTTGTACTTTTTATTATTTGCAAGATTGATGTCCGACTGATCTTCAATCGGAATAGCAACGTTTGTGATTATCATTCTTTTTTCTATCATAAAACAATCAGAAAATTTCAAGTTGAATTCCCTGTTATTCTCTGTAAATCCAATATTTCCATTGAAAACTTTAATTCCTCTTTGTTCTGCGCTATCAATTGTGGTAGAAGTAAGCTGAATGTTTTTCCAATTGATTTTTTGTTGATTTCCTCTTTTCAATGCAAGCTCAAAAAGTTCCATCTGGATTTTGAGCTCTTTTTTAGCAAGACTTTCTTCCTTCAAACGTTGTTTAATTTCTTCCTGTCTATCTTTTGGTGCTAATCGTAAATAGACTAATTGGATTTCTTTTTCACTTGGCATAATTTTCTCGTATTCTTTTGTACTACTATTTCTTAATGCTGAAAATAGGCCATCAATCAAAGGGTCCATCTGTGGATGTCCAGTTGCACTTTGGTAAAGAATGGGAACAGCTACAGGAATTTCTGGAGCCACTACTTTAGGTTCTTCTGGATTATTAGTACATCCTGCAATAAAAAGCAGGAGAATAAAAATAGTTTTAAAATAATTCATTTAAATGGTTTAGGTAATCTGCCAAATATAAACAAAAAAAATCCTGCTTCAATTTGAAACAGGATTCGTTTATTTTTTATTAATAATTATTTTGTGATAATTAATTTTTTAGAAATTCTTAATTCGTTATTAATAATTACTTTGTATAAATAAAGTCCATTTGAAAGGAGAATTAAATCAAATATCTTTTCATTTTTTCCTGGAGCTAGCTCTTTTTGATCAACTTTATTTCCTATTAAATCAAACAATTCAATCACTCCATTTTCTGAAGGAGATAATTCTATTTTGCAATATGAATAGTCATTTGCAGGATTTGGAGATGCCACGAAAGTATGAATGCTCAAGTTTGATTCAACTTCAGTTGTGGTAACTACAAATATGGCTGATGTATCAGAACAACCATCATAGTTTGTTACTACTAATGTGTAATTTCCATCAGCTAAAATATCATAATAATCATATATAGCTCCCGGTATGGGAGTGCCATTTAAATACCATTGATAATAGTCTGTAAAAACAGAAGAATACAATGTGCTTCCTATTTGAGTAATTGATGGTGTTCCAGGAGGAATACTAACATTTACGTATAAGTAAGTAGAATCTTGGCAGCCCATATTAGTTGTAACAACTATAGTATAATTTGTACTTGTTAGTGGATATGCAGTTGTGCTACTATCGTTTGGTGAGGTAACAGTAATAGGAGGAGACCATTGAAAAGTTTCAATTCCATCTGCATATGCTACTAAGTTAGCAGGATCACCAGGGCATATTGTTACAACAGGTCCTACAGATACCCATGGCATTTGTGGTTCTTCAAAAAAGAAAGATGAAGTATCAGAACACCCATTTAAATCTGTGACAACAACAGTAAAATACTCATCTTGTATACAACTAGTGGGATTACTTATGCTAGTATCATTTAATGCATAAGTTGGTTCCCAAACATAAGTATATTCAGGAGTCCCTCCAATGGTATTTGTATTAAAAGAGATGCATGCACCAACACAAATAGAATCAGCAATGGCTGAAATAGTTGAGTTTGGTTTTGGAATAATAGTAATTGAAAGAGTATCAGAATCTGTGCCCAATGCATTTGAAACAGTAACCCAATATAAGCCTGTAGTTGTTGCTGTAATTGCTTGAGAAATAGCCCCAGTATTCCATAAATAAACAGAACCTGGATTGCCAGCATTTAATGTTTGGTTTCCACAATACGATGAATCATTTCCTAGCATAACAACTGGAGCAGATTCTGGAATTTCGTAAGCACCAATAACGGGTGTAGTCATATTCCGAGGATAATTATTAAGGTCATTTACAACTCCTTGTCCAAGTCCTGCATTGTACAATGCGGGTTCTGCTGGAAATAAATAAGTAGATGAAACATATAATGGATTAACAGAGATAGAATTTAAATCCCGGCCACTTGCAGTTTGATATGCAGCTAAGCTAGTATAAGTGATACCATTATAATAAATTGCTGAAGAATAATAAATATTGTTGTAATCAGAAACAAATGTAGCTCCTGTAGTTGGAATAAAATAAATCCAGCCACCTAAACTCTTTATAGAATTATTAAATGAACGAACAGTTGCTCCCGAACCAATTGCTAAACCTGCGCTACTTGATCCACCTGCATCTATCGAATTGTGATAAACATGTGCGTAGCTTGAACTACTTGTTAGCTCTATTCCGATGTATGATGTCCTGTTTCCGGAAACAGCATTATTGATAATTTCCATTTCTATTCCTGCTGAACCATCACAGTCGTTTAATTGCATTCCACTTACATAATTTCCCCAAATTCGATTTTGTAATATTTTTATTTTCCCCTTACAACCTTGTAAAGCAATTCCTTTATCACTTGCTGCTGGACTTGTTGTAGTAAATGTATTTCCCATTATTTCTAACGAATCAATGCGGTCTAATCTAACTCCTCCGTTTAAATAAGTAAAAGTATTATATCTTAAAGTCATTCCTTTTTCAAGTGCTCCTGATGGTTGGCCTTGTAAAAATACCCAGCGTTCAAAAAGACAGCTATCAAAAACCATATAATTATCTGTATCACCGGTACTATAAACATCATAACCAGTAAATTTATTATTTATGTATCGATTGTAATTTGATCCACCATATATTTTTAATGAGTTAGGACTAGAAAGAACTCCCATTAATGTTACATCACGAATTGTTAAATAGTCCGTACCATTAATATTAGCTCCTTCAATTACTACATCATTTCTGTTTCCGCTTTCTGAACGAAAAGTAATTGTATTGGTTGAACTAGATCCGAATATTGTACTTAAATTGATTTGTGGATAGACGCCATTTCGAATAACAAAAGTAACAGGACCACAAATGCCTAGAGAAGTTAATTCTGCACATGCAGCAGTCGTAGTCATGTAATCGGGACTAGAGCCACCAATTGTTAATGTTCCACTCAATTTTGTTTTAATATTTGCGAGAGAAGTAGTATCATTTACATTGGCTCCATCAGCAACCCCGTTTGGTAAACTTGTCCAGCTTTTAATTAAAAATGTATCAGCTGCTGTAAAATTATATGTTCCAAGTGTAATTGTGTCACTGTATGCTAAGGATGCAACACTACCTGTCCAGTTGAACAAAGGTTGAGTAACTCCATTCACTGACCAGCTTATTGATACACTGTTGAGTGTTACGCTTGAATAATTTCTGAAAACAACTTTCACAGGATTTACTCCTATACACATTGGTGCTGGATTAATTATTTGAAACACTCCAGCATCAGATAGCAAAAGAGTTAAATTAAATTCATCTGCTCCAATATCTGGTGCTGATGATGAACGTGTTTGTCCGTCAATATCTTTGTTTACAAGACTTGAAAAAACATTTGTTCCGTTATTTTCAGCAGAATAACTTGTGCCGAGATGCAAATCGGAAGAAGAAACAAAAACAGGATCAGTATGAAAAGAATTATCATCAAATGGAGTTGCTGTTTGCCATGATAGTAAACTTGGATATGTGCCTCCTCCAAATATACTTCCGCCATTTGGCTTGAAATATATATTATTATCACAAGTAGTTAAATAGCTATAGGTATATGGATCAAACGCTGTTCCGTTTGTGTTTGAGCTGTAAAAAATATTGTTGAGAACAGTGTTGTACTTCGAATAAATTTTGCCAGCAGCACCATATAAATAAGTTGTATTTGTTTCAAGGAAAAGTGAATTATGCAATACGTATGAGTATGTACAGCTTATGTGAAGCATAAGACAATGATTTGCTTGAAGCCCCATGTTATGAATCATATTGTTGTAAACTACTGGCCGAGTAAAAGCGCCACCGCCATGTCCATCCCAGAAAATTCCCTCAGCAAATCGTCCTCTGATATTGTTGTTGGAAACAACAGTTGTTAATCTTGTCCAAGTGATATAAATTGCGGCAGAAGTTCCGGTCATTACTGTATCGCATGACATTTTGTTTTTATCAATTAAAATCCCGTCCTGGAAACATATTTCTATGCAACGGAAACGTGTGTTGTAAAAATAATTGTTGCTAATCACAGTTCCTTTTTCATTTGTTCCGTAAGCGGCTTCCACATAAAGAGCAGTTTGACCTGAAATAAAATAATTGTTTCTATAAGTATTATAATTATCAACTGAATTTCCTCCCCATACTAATTTTCCAACTGAATTTGGTTTTCCAATAAAGCGGCAAGATTCAATTATATTATAATTGCAACCTGATTGCATGTGCAGTGCGGTGCTGTATGCAGATGTTGTACTCTGTATTGTCATTTTTTCAATATGAATATAATCAGCACCATTCAATCTTAAAACATAATTATTAGCTGAAGTTGCCGCAAATCTCCAGTCAACAGAAGTAGAGTCTCCACTTTGAGAACGAAATGTAATAGTATTAATTATTGAAGCGCCATTAATTGAAGGAACAACAACTTGTTCATTGTAAGTTCCTGATTTTATGTCAAAAACTACCGGACCACATACTCCTTGAGCAATTAAATCTGCTACTGCTGAATTGATTGTTAAATAGCTGGAAGGAACAGTTCCAATAACATATGTTCCTGATAATCCTCCTGCACTTATTACATCGTTAAGTGTATCGTTTATTCCTATAAGATCACTTCCTCCGTTTGGAGAAGATGTCCATGCCTTAACGGTATAAGTTCCAGGTGTAAAACTATAAAGTCCTGTTGAAAAATAAACTGTGGTGTCTCCAGGGGCCAATGAACCTGTCCATGTATAAGGAGTTTGTGTTACTCCATTTATTTTCCAGTTGGTTGTGAAGGAAGTAATTGTAGTTGTTCCATGATTTATTACATTAAACATAAGTGAATTACTTCCTAAGCAAATTCTTGCTGTGTCTGCAAGAGTATATAATTGGAGATCAAGTGAAGGAACAGAAAATTCATCTGCACCAATATCTGGAATTCCAATTCTTGAATCGCCATCAATATCATTTGTCAGCCCACCCCATGGAATTCCAGCACTTTCCAATTGGTAATTTGAACTATTTGGATAGATATGTAAATCATTTGCATTAATAAATTGTGGGTCAACAACAAATGAAAGACTATCTTTTGTAAAATTATTTTTCCAATCATAAATTGTTGGTAAACCTGATTGCCACGACATTAGATTACTCGCATTGTTGAAATAAGCATTTGGTCCTATTTCAGTAAATAATGCTGGATTATAAGTCGCAGGGTCAAGACCGCTGGTGCTGTTGTATATTGCAATAGCGCATCCTGCACCTCTTGCAGCAATAATATTGTTTACTACTTTTAAGCCTGCAGGTAATAAATTATAATAAGTTAATGAAAAACCATGAGTTCCCAATGAGTAAAATGTATTATTATATATTTTAATGTAATAAGAACTGTGATTTACAAATGCCGTTCCTATGCTTCCACCCAATACTCCGGTACGGACAAAATTATTAAATACTAATCCTTCTGTACTAATTGAGTTGGCACAGAAATAAAGCCATAGGCCTGTTCCTATTGATGTATATATTTTATTGTATGAAATATCATAGCTTCCGCTACTATTTGAAAAATGTAAGCCTTCGAATGCTGTTGTTAAATAGTTATTTATTGTATTTCCTTTTATTATTGCTGAGTATGAATATAAAAGATAAATTCCCTTTGCATTTTGATCAGTAAATAAATTATCTATAATTGAAATATTTGTAATCAATGAAGCGGTTGCTCCGGAAAGATAAATTCCATAACTGCCGTATTTGAAATAATTATTTTGAATTAAAATATCAGAACTGGTTGTACCTGTGTAGCCAATTATAGATAAATTGCTAGTTGTTCCAGTCGTTGCTCCTTTAAGAAAACAATTTTTTATGGAGTTGGAGTTTGATCCATTTTTAAATTCAATTGCATAACCATTTGTAGTTTGAATTGTCATTTTTTGAAAAGTAACATAATCACATCCATTAAGTGAAACAGTATTTCCAGATGAAGATGTTAAAGTAACTAATGAACTATCTCCTGACTCTGCTTGAAAAGTTAAGCTTCCTGATATTCCAGCACCTGTATATGGAATTAGACTTAAATTTTCAGTATATGTTCCATTTCGAACATTGAATATAACATTACCACAAACACCATAACTATTTACTTGAGTTACTGCTGCTGCAAAAGTTGCAAAGTCTGGTGTTGTTCCACCGATTGTATATGTTCCTTGTAATTTCTGGGTGGCAAATGTTGTAGAAGCTGTATCATTTCCAGTAAATTGATCAGAAATAGCATTCGGTTGGCCTGTCCAAACACGTACAAGTTGAGAACTAAAATTAAAATTATAATTTCCTAAATTGATGTACGCAGTTGTTGAATCAGAAAGCAATGTGCCAGTCCACGGAATTGTACCTTGAAGCACCCCATTTACACTCCAATAAATATTTGCCGAATTAAGCGTTAATGCCCCATAGTTCCGAAGCTTTGCTCTGACAGGCATAATTGTTGGGCAAATAGTTGAACTATACGGTTCAACTACAAATATTCCAGCATCTGTTTGTGGCAATGGTTCTCCACCAGTTGTTGTTTTAAACACCATTCCATTATCTCCCACAACATAACCGTCTGTAACATTTACAAAATCTAAATCATTATATGTTCCTGGAATAATTGAAGGTTGCGTTCCCCAAAATGCACCAAGATTGGAAGTTTTATAAACACCCGTATTGCAAATAAATGCAGAGTCATTATCAACTGCATATACATCTGTTCCTGATATGCTACTTACTTGTGTCCATGATACTCCAGCATCAATAGTTTTTAAAATTACATTTCCAACAGCATAGCCAATTGTTGAATTAACAAAATGAACCGATTCTAAATTGTAAGCAGGAGTAGATGTCGCAGTCCAACTTGTACCACCGTTTATTGTACGAAGCATTCTTTGATTTCCAACAGCCTCACCTATGAGTGTAGTTGCAAAACTTACTCCTTTTAATTCATTTGAAGTTGGACTTGAAATTGATCCCCATGTTGATCCAGCATTTGTTGTGCGAAGTATTCTTCCGTTTGTACCAACAGCAACCCCAACAGTCCCACTCAAAAAACCAATATCATTAATCATTCTTGGCCATGTTCCGCTATTATAAACACTCACAATTGTCCAGTTTAGTCCACCATTACTAGTTCGTAAAATAGTCTCACTATTTCCCGTTGCAATGAAACCACTTGCAACTCCATTATTAGCATCGAAAAAATGCATATCATAAAACCATGAAAGTGGAATAGGGTTACCTAGATTATCTAAATATGGATAAGTGTTCCAAGTTGCACCAGAGTTTGTTGACTTAATTATTCCGTCATAGCCAGCCAAAATAATTGTAGTAGAATTTACATATTCTACACAATAAACATCATTGACCGTTCCTACATTTACTTGAGTCCAACTTTGAGCGTTTGTGAAATGTGACATAAAAAGTAAAAATACGGTAATAGTATTTCGGAGAGAGATGAGTAGTGATTTCATGAAAATATTTGTTGTTTGAGTATAACAAGTATAAGTAAATAGTTTTAAAAAAACTAATCCCTGAAATACGTCATGCACTATTTGAAGACATTTTAAAACAAAAAAAATCCAGACGATAAGTCTGGATTTCATTTGAGTAGTTTGTGCTTCGTGTATTAAGACTCAGCCAATACAATCACTTTATTATTTTGTACTTCAACAACACCGCCATTGATTTCAAAATTCTCCACATGCTTTTTTGAATCGGTTACTTTTATTGTTCCTTTTTTCAAAGACGCAATAATAGGAGCGTGGTTATTTAAAATTCCAAAAGAACCTTCGGCACCCGGAAGCTTAACTGAATCTACTTCACCGCTGTATACTTTTTTGTCTGGTGTTATTATATCTAATTGCATATTTTCAGATGTTGGATGTTAGATGTTGGATATTAATTTGTCTAACATCCAACGTCTAATATCTAATTTACTATTTCGCTTCCGCTAAGATTTTCTTACCTTTTTCAATTGCATCTTCAATAGATCCAACTAAGTTGAAAGCTGCTTCAGGATATTGATCTACTTCACCATTCAAAATCATGTTGAAACCTTTGATGGTATCTTCAATAGAAACGAATACTCCTTTTAATCCTGTAAATTGCTCAGCAACGTGGAAAGGTTGAGATAAGAAACGTTGAACACGTCTTGCGCGGTGAACAACCATTTTATCTTCTTCAGATAATTCGTCCATACCAAGGATGGCGATAATATCTTGTAATTCTTTATAACGTTGTAAGATTGTTTTTACTTTTTGTGCAGTGCTGTAGTGAGCTTCACCCAATACAGTCGGAGTTAAAATTCTGGAAGTAGAATCCAAAGGATCCACCGCAGGATAAATTCCTAACTCGGCAATTTTACGGTTCAATACGGTTGTAGCATCCAAATGGGCAAATGTAGTTGCCGGAGCCGGATCGGTTAAGTCATCCGCAGGAACGTAAACCGCTTGTACAGATGTAATAGAACCACGTTTTGTTGAAGTAATACGCTCTTGCATCAATCCCATCTCTGTTGCCAAAGTTGGTTGGTAACCTACCGCTGAAGGCAT
>SXIH01000007.1 GCA_005772895.1 Bacteroidota bacterium
CCAGAAGGATATAGAAAAGCATTGCGCTTGATGAAACTGGCAGAAAAATTCAACAAACCTATTGTTACTTTAATTGATACTCCAGGTGCATTTCCGGGGTTGGAAGCTGAGGAGCGCGGACAAGGGGAAGCAATTGCAAGAAACTTATTGGAAATGTCGCAATTAAAAGTGCCTGTTATTTGTATCATTATTGGTGAAGGAGCTTCTGGTGGAGCATTGGGAATTGGTATTGGCGATAAAGTTTTGATGTTAGAAAACACTTGGTACTCGGTTATTTCTCCAGAATCTTGTTCTTCTATTTTATGGAGAAACTGGAACAACAAAGAACGTGCTGCCGAAGCATTAAAACTGACTCCGGAAGATATGTTAGGAAATAAATTGATTGATGGAATAATCAAAGAACCTGTTGGAGGTGCACATACCGATCAACAGACTACTTTCCAAACAGTAAAAGAAGAAATCATAAAACACATTACTGCTTTAGAAAAACTAGATCCTAAAAAACGTGTTGCTCAACGCATCGATAAATTTTGTGCGATGGGCGTGGTGAATGAAGAGGTTTAAAACGTATCCCTTTCTAACTGTCATCCCCTGCTACGACACGGGATCTGTTAATTGCTTGCTCTGACCTCCTAACAGGGAGATTCCGTGTCGGGGCACGGAATGACGATTACAAAGAAAATTGTTATTCGTATTTGAATTCCGCCAACTTATCAGGATTACTCAACTTTACACTTTTACTCACTCCATCCCAATTTACATTCATCAGATTGGATTGTTCAGGAAAACTTTCATACAACAATTTGTTTAAAATTGAAACAGTTCCTTTACCTTTAAAATTAGGCACTTCCGAATAACACCAAACAGCATCATTCTCCACTTCATATCCTACAAATTTTAATTTCAAGAGCTTCCCTCCTACATTTATTTTGAAATTGACATCCAAATAATTCATTAGCAACGTTTGCACTTCTTTATTATTAACCGAAGTACTCAAATCCACTTTTTTATTAGTTGATTTTAAAAGTGCAGCTTCCAAATCATCCATAAATAATTTTGTACTCACATCTAAAGTGTGTTTTTTAGAATCGATGTTCACTTCCGTTAGCCCCACATAATATTTATGCATCATCGGACTGAATGATGATAACAACATAAAAATAGCACTTGCAAGGCCTATCAATACGATTTTTCTACTTTTTAATCTTACCATTAAACAAATTTAAGCAAATACCATAAGCTATACCAACCATTCATCATAATTGAGCATCACTTATCCTTTTTTTCCTTAGTTTTAGATAAAAATTAACCTTTGGCTCTCTAATGAAAAAAATTACGCTTTTATTAACCGCATTTATTTTTACGCATTTCTCTTTTGCTCAGAATATTCAAAACAATCCGAAATCCAATCATGGAAACAAGTTTGAGCAACTAGGAACCATTTTGCCTGACGCAAATAATTTCCGTTCAGCATCCGGGGCTCCGGGTAATCAATATTGGCAACAAAAAGCCGATTACGTAATTGATGCCTTTTTAAATGAAAAAACGTTGACATTAGAAGGTGATGAACAAATCACCTATACCAATAATTCTCCTGATAATCTTTCTTACTTGTGGTTACAACTAGACGAGAACCAACATAATCCAAACAACGAATCAAATTATTTTGACGGAAGTAAAGTAAATCTGCCCGTTACCGATCAGCAATTACTTGGTTTAGATGTAAAAAAACAAATGGATGGCGGTGGCGTTAACATTGTTTATGTGGAAGACGCAACAGGAAAAAAACTTCCTTATACCATTAACTATACTATGATGCGTATTGACTTGCCTCAAGTTTTAAAATCGGGACAACAATATGTTTTTAAAATAAAATGGAATTACAAAATTCCTGAGCGCACAAGAATTGGAGGAAGAGGTGGCTATGAGCCTTTTGAAGATGGAAGCGCATTGTTCACTATGTCGCAATGGTATCCACGTATGTGCGTATACAACGATTATGGCGGATGGAACAATAAACAATTTACTGGAAGAGGTGAATTTTCTTTAGCATTTGGAGATTATAAAGTAAGCATGACCGTTCCTGCCGACCATATTATTGCTGCAACAGGAACTTGTTCGAATTATAATGAAGTATTAACTCCAGAACAATTAACAAAATGGAAATTGGCAGAAACATCTGATAAACCAATTGAAATTTCTACGCTTGCTGAAGCAAAAGAAAAAGAAAAAGCGCCAGATAAAACAAAATTCAGAACATGGAAATACAGTGCAGATAATGTGCGCGACTTCGCATGGGGAAGTTCCCGTAAATTTATTTGGGATGCAATGAGTATTAAACAAGGAGATAGAAATGTAATGTGCATGAGTTATTATCCGAAAGAATCATACGCACTGTATTCAAAATATTCTACAAAAGTTGTAGCACATACAATCAGAACTTATTCGAAATACACCATTGATTATCCTTATCCTGTTGCAATAAGTGTAGAAGCAGCAAACGGAATGGAATACCCAATGATTTGTTTTAACTACGGAAGAACAGAACCTGATGGAACATATACTGAAAGGGTAAAATACGGAATGATTGGAGTGATCATTCATGAAGTTGGGCATAACTTTTTTCCGATGATTATCAATAGTGATGAACGTCAGTGGAGTTGGATGGACGAAGGCTTAAATACATTCTGTCAGTTTCTTACGGAGCAGGAATTTGATAATAATTATCCATCTAATCGCGGACCAGCTGATAAAATTACCGACTATATGCGTTCTACAAAAAATGAGTTAGAACCAATTATGACCAATAGTGAGAACATTAATAATTTCGGAGCGAACGCTTATGGAAAACCTTGTACTGCTTTAAATATTTTAAGAGAAACAGTAATGGGTCGCGAATTGTTTGATTTCGCTTTTAAACAATATGCAACTCGTTGGGCATTCAAACACCCTACTCCTGCTGATTTCTACAGAACAATGGAAGATGCATCGGGTGTAGATTTAGATTGGTTTTGGAGAGGCTGGTTTTACGATACAGATCCTGTAGATATTTCTTTGGACGGAGTAAAAATGTTTACTGTAAAAAATTCGAAAGAAGTAGAAGAGAAAATGGAAACATGGAAACGCCCGGAAGTAAATCCGAATGAAGATTTTCAACATGTTTCAAAAATCAGAAACAAACAAAGCGGAATGAAATTTTTGGTAGATACAGATACAGCTTTGAGAGATTATTATTTTTACAACAAAGCGCCAAAATTAATTTATCCAGAAAAAGTAAAATACAATGCAAATGCAAAATTAAACGTATTATCTGACGAAGAAATAAAAGCATTCGCCAATAATTTTTACTACGAATTATCTTTTTCAAACAAAGGAGGATTGGTGATGCCAATTATCATACAATGGAATTATGTGGACGGAACAAGCGAAACAGAACAGATAAGTGCTTACATCTGGAGAAAGAATGAGCAAAACGTAGTAAAGACATTTGTAAAATACAAAGAAGTAAAATCCATTTTGCTCGACCCGTTTAAAGAAACTGCTGACATAGATGAGAAAAACAATTCATGGCCAAAAACAATTACAAAATCACGTTTTGAAGTTTACAAAGCAAAACGCGGAAGTAAATATGATAATAATGATGTAAATTGGATGCAGAGAAATAAAGGGAGAGGGAAATAAATGATTTGTTAAAACAAACATCTCAATGAAAAAAATAATATTCTCAAGTGTAGTTATTTTATTTTTAGGTGCCTGCCAAAATGCTCCTCAAGAAAAAGAAATAATAGTAGAACAAAAAGGAGAAAAAACACAACCTGAAAAAATTACGTTCCCATCTTTAGATAGTTTACCAATAACCGCCAACCTTTATTTTAGTGATTCCAGCTCTCCTATTATAGTACTTTGCCATCAAGCCAGATACAACAAGTTTGAATACACCAGAATAGCCGAAACTCTTTTAGAAAAGGGATTTAATTGTATTGCTATTGATCAGCGCTCGGGCGGACCACTAGTTGAAGAGAACAATGAAACAATGTTAAAAGCAAAAGCATTGGGAAAACCAATTGATTATCTGGATGCGGAACAGGATATTGTTGCAGCAGTTAATTACACTTCAAACAAATACAATAAAAAAGTAATTCTTTGGGGAAGCTCCTACTCTTCCACTTTAGCACTTTGGATCGCTTTAGAAAATAAAAATGTTGCTGCAGTTGTATCTTTTTCTCCGGGTGATTATTTTATTGAAGAAAAAGGTTCTTTAACAGAGAAATTAAAAAACTTAAGCATTCCAATGTTTGTTACTTCATCAAAAGAAGAATCCATTGAAACAACCAGTCTTTTAAAAAATGTAAGATTGGATGAGACAAAAATTCAATACATTCCTAAGTCAGTTGGAACACATGGTTCAAGAGCTTTATGGCAAACCGATGAAAACAATCAGGAATACTGGAATGCAATTAGTCCGTTTTTAGAAAGCCTGAAAAAAATAAATTACTCGAAAGAATAATGGACGAGCAAACGCCCCGCGAAATACTAAATAAATTTTATACAGAAAATCATTTAGAATTGGATGGTGGCAACAGTCTTTCCTACGTTCAAATAGAACTCGCTCCGAAATTCTCCTTTTACTTCCCCAATTTCGATGGCCGCAGAAAGGCCGTTATGAAGCACGACATTCATCATTTGCTTACCGGATACAAAACCACAATGAAAGAAGAAGCTGAAATAAGCGCTTGGGAAATTGCTTCGGGTTGTAGAAGATATCCTGCTGCGTTCTTTATCAATACAAGCGGAATGATGATTGGAATTCCAATTAACTTTTGGAATACGTTAAAAGCATTTGCAAGAGGAAGACGAACAAAGAATCTATATGCCGATGAAGTGACAACAGAGCAAGCATTGGATATGAAAGTGGAAGAATTAAAAAAGAAATTTCTATTAGATAAATTTGGGAAAGAAACCAAACCAAATTTGGCAGATTTTCTTTTGTTCTCTGCCTTTTCTATTTACGGATTGGTTTACTCTATTCTTTCTATAGCACTACTACCTTTTATTATTCTGTATTCGATTTATATCGCAATCACAAAATAATTAACTCTCCCTTTCTTTCTGTTTCGCTCCTTCGGTGCTCAAATAATATTTGATAATTTTTATTTTCTATTAATATTTTACTCCTACGGAGTTAAAAAAAATAGTCCCAGAGGGACTATATATTAGTAGCAGAAAAACCTGAATAAGAATATTAATTGAGCACCAAAGGAGCGAAGTCCTAATTTTAACTCGTGTGATCCATTACAATGACCCAGCGTGTTTCTGTTCTCCTCCAAACCAAAGTAAAATAACCACCCACATCACCTTTATCTCTCTTTAAGTGCCATTTTCCAACAACAATAGCTGTACTCGGTGATGCTTGGTCAATACTCAGAATAGTGAAATCCAATGTTCCCATTGTAGCTTTATCCGGATAATTTTTTTTGTAATTATCCAAGGTTTTTTGCCAGCCATAAGTAATACCGCTTTGCCCAATAAATTTCAAACTATCACTTTTCCAATAATGAAACATAAACCCTTCCAAATCGCCCTTATTCCATGAAACTTCCTGCTCTTGCATTGCTTTTGTAATAAGTCCTTTTACATCTTCTTCCTGAGCTTGAGAATAAGTGTTCATTGTAAATAAAATTAGAGTTAGTAATAGAAGTAGCTTTTTCATGATTTATAATTTATAATTCATCATTTATAATTCCTTTTAACCTCCAATCGTCACAACCGCTCCACCTTCACTTGCATCCGTTGCAGGAGCTGTATCTTTAAACGTTCTTGAATTATTATCCGGAGTCCTGTCAATCAATTTATTGTATGGATCAATTCCTACTTTTTCCGGTTCTTCGTTTACAATAACTTCAAACTCCATTACTTTTTTATCAATCTTACGTTTTTGTAAATACAATTCTGTTTCTGTTTTTTTACCGTTCACTTCTTTGTTTCCAAAAACTCCAACATCTATCCAATCTCCAATTGCTACTTCTTTCATTTTTCCAATGCTGTCTGCTTTCATCTTTTTGCAATCAACAGAAATCTTTACAAGATATTTTCCATCCTTTGTTTTTGTGTAAGAACATTTTGTTGTTTTGTTTTCATACAAAGTAATTGTTTCAAACATATCATTAATGATATATTTCAAACTATCTGGAGTTGCTGCTTTGATAAATTTCAAGAACTCAACCGAATTAGTATAAGGTGGTTCTTGATAACCCACTTTTTTAATGTACTTAGCCAAGGCTGCATTCAAAGAATCTTCTCCGATATAATCTTTCAATGCATACATTATAACACTTCCTTTATTATAATGAATGTATTGTTGATTTTCACAAAGCATTAAGGGACGCTCTTTTTTACCTTCTGTTGCACGTCCTTGTAAATATTGATTCATTTCATATTTCAAGAATTTCTTCATAGCTGGTATTCCAAATTCTTTTTCCATCACCATTAAAGCGGAGTACTGACTCATGGTTTCCGACATTACTGTTGCCCCTTGAACATTTCCACCAATCACCTGATGTGCCCACCACTGATGCGCCACCTCGTGTGCTGTAACATAAAAAGGATAATCTACCGACTCAGGATCTGCTGTATCTACTTTTGCAATAAATCCTATTCCTTCAGAAAAAGGAATTGTATTCGGAAAGGATTGTGCAAATGTCCCTTGTGGACGCGCGAATTCTAAAATTCTCACTTGTCGGTGCTGATAAGGACTAAAACTCTTGGTATAATAATCCAATGATTTTTTAATTCCATTGATCATTTTATCCAAGTTATATTCGTGTCCTTTGTGACAATAAATTTCAATTGCGACAGGTTGCTTATTCATTGAACCTGCACCAGGAATCCATTTGTCGCGTTTCACTTCATAATGTGCGGAAAGGAAAGAATAGAAATTTAAAATTTTGCAATCCATTTTATAATGGTAAAACTTTCTTCCATTTTCTTCCCACTCTTTTAATAAATACCCAGGAGCAATGGCAATTTGATCTTTCACTGTGCTAACCGTGCACTCAAAATCAATCCAATCCGAATCACTGGTGATATAATTATTTTTCATCGCAGTTGAATCATTCACATCCGCCATGCGCTCCTTTTTTCCTAAGCCATATTTCTTTCTGTCTGAATCATCTGCCAGCTCTGCTCCTTCTGCATATCCAAAACTTGGCAACACCATGCTATTGAAAAAAGTTCCATTCCACAAAATAGCAGTACCAGCATCTGCATTCTTAAATCCTTTCGGGAAAAAGTCTAAACTTACGTTCACCTTCATTGAATCGCCCGGTTGGAATTTTTTAGCAAGCTTGTAAATTCTAAAACCTGTTTCTGTATCATCTAAAGAAAGTGTTGCATTGTATTCAGGAGCAAAATCCATTGAAATTAAATTTACATCCGGAAACATATTCACCAACAAACTGTCGATTGGTTTATTCGTTTTGTTTTTAATAAAATAATAACCTTTCATAGTTACACCACGTTCGTTCGGATAAATATCCACACTCCAATTAGCAGCGATAATGCGTGGTTGAGGAGTGTTAGTCAAACGCTTATAATTTTTCTCATAAGCAACCTGCGCTTTTTCCTGATCTTTTTCTGAAAGATTTTTGTTCAATACATTGGTGTTGTAATAAATAAAACCACCGAAAAGTAAAAAAGATAAAATACTTAAAGTCATTGCTAATTTTGCTTTTCTGTTAAAAGAAGCTTTAGCAATTCTGAAACGAATCTTAAATCCTTTTTCTTTACCACGAATCCACATCAGGTTAGAAAAAATAATAAGTATCATAGCAAAGCTCACCCAATAAGATTTGTAAATCACAAAAGTGAACAGCTGATGTCCGTAACCATTCATATCGGAATACAACATACGCGGACCACTGCTATTGAATTGGTACAAACCATTGTTCCAACCCATACTGCTTGATAAAATTGGCAATACTACAATCAATATTGCTGAAATGGCATAGCCGACAAATTTTTGATTGAAGATGACTTGTATTCCCATCGACAAAGCACATAACAATGCCAAGCCAATTAATTTATATCCGTATAAATCTATAAAGTACAAGCCAATTTCAAACTTGTAAAAACCATCATACATCTGAATGAAAATTCCGGTTAGAATAATAATCAACAGCAAAGTCATCTGCATCATTACAAGTCCGAAAAATTTTGACAAGAAAGACGTCCATGTAGAAATAGGAGAAGCTCCAACCAGCTCATCTACTTTCGAATCTTTTTCTCTCCATACAACTACACCCGAATAGAAAACAATTAAAATAGGAGCAAAAAGCATAAATATAACTCCGCTTATCTGTAAAACCTGATAAGTTACAAGCATTGTTGGTGTTCCGTAAATTTGTGCTGAAAGCGGTCCAACCAATGTCAATACAAGTATGCACAGCAAAGCTATAATGACAAAGAAAATAGTTTTTACAATTTTGAAATATTCAAACTTGGCTAAAAACCAAATCTGATACAAACTGAATTTGAAAGTATAAATTTGATTTACTTTTGGTAAATCAGATAAAGACATCAAAGGAACGGATGCAATTGATTTCATTTCATTTTTCTTTCTTCTGAACCAAGAAAACGAAACAGGATTATTGAATTGTGAAAACTGAAAACGATAAAATGTAAGTGCACTTATTCCCAAAGAAATCCCAAGCCACATTAATCTATTATATAATAAAATTCCACTCATTGGAATTCCTAAAGTATTTTGTTCTTCAGCCGACCAATATTTTGTTGTATTAGCAAAAGCCTGATCACCGAATGGATCCAGCATAGCTGAAATATCTTGATTTTCGATATCGGAAAGTAAAATTGGAGAAACTCCTTTTAATACTAATAATATAATTGCGCCCACATAAGCAGAAATCATATTACGTGAAAATGTAACCACCGAAAAGAATATTGCACCTACTAATAAAGTATTCGGGATTGCGAAAAACAAAAAGGGCTGAACATAATTCATTAAATTAAAAGCACCCAACCGCTCCGCCTCAATGCCCGGAATTGCACAAACAATCATATGTCCAAACAGCGCTCCTGAAATAACAAACAAAGCAACTAGAAATGCTGCGGAAAAACGCCCAAACATGTATCCGAATTTTGTAATCGGATTTGTGAAAAGTAGCGGATGCATGTTGTACTGAAAATCTTTATAAACAGCAGGAGCAATAATTGTAATTAAAATAATAATTCCAATTAAGTCGGTAATAAGCCCGTTTAAATTTTCAGCAATAACTTTTGCAGAATTGATGGTAGTATTTGATTCACCTGAAGTTCCTATAAATCCTGCTAAAGCAGCCGTAATGAACATCGACAAAGCAAAAAATACCAAGAAGTAAATATATGTAGCCGGTTTTTTTAACCAGAGTTTTAATTCGAAAGAAAAAATTTGTTTGAACATTTTATCAGTATTGAGATATGAGTATTGAGACGTGAGATAATTGATGTGAATTATTTAAGATTATTTTTTCTCAAATCTCACATCTGATATCTCACATCTAATTTGTTATCGTTGCAAAGTATACATCCTCGAGATCCGCTGTCAATGGAGTAAACGAAGCATCAGGCTGCGTTGCGCTGTAAACATGGATTTGAATTTTTCCTTCTACCACTTTTGTAGAAATTACTTTGTGTGCTGTTTTATTTTCTGTCAATTGTTCTTTATCTATCAGCTTCATCCAAATTTTCCCCTTCATATCTTCTATCGCTTGAGCAGGTTTTCCATACAACAAAACTGTTCCTTGATTCATAATTGCCATATTCGAACATAAGTTGCGAACGTCTTCCACAATGTGAGTCGATAAAATCACAATGATATTTTCTCCAATTTCACTTAACAAATTATGAAAACGGTTACGTTCCATTGGATCCAATCCTGCAGTTGGCTCATCCACAATAATTAATTTCGGAGAACCCAATAAAGCCTGAGCAATTCCAAATCGCTGACGCATACCACCGGAATAATCTCCGATATTTCTTTTCCGGGCTTCGAATAAATTGGTTTGATTCAATAAAGCTTCGCAAATTTCCTTACGCTCCTTAGGATTATTGATTCCTTTCAAAATAGCAAAGTGATTAATCATATCCCAAGCCGAAACACGGGGATAAAAACCAAAATCCTGAGGCAAATACCCCAAAACCTTCCTCACCTCATCCTTTTGTTTGAGCACATCCATATCACCTAGGGTGATTGTTCCGCTATCTGCCTCCTGGAGGGTAGCAATTGTCCGCATTAAAGAGGATTTTCCGGCACCATTCGGACCCAAAAGTCCGAACATTCCGCTGCCTATTTCAATATTGATGTCGCTCAATGCCTTCAGGCCATTCGAGTAGGTTTTTGAAAGATTTTTGATGGATAAATTCATATATATTGGTTGTTTGTTGTTGGTTGTTAGTTATTGGTATTTGGTATAATTCGAGTCTATGACGAAGCTAGGCTCTATTTGTTACTTTTTTTTGACTTTTGACCTGCCTGTCCGGCAGGCAGGCTTAAAAACTTTTGACTTTTGACTTTTTCATGCAACCTTTCCCCTACTTTTATCATCATAAATATAGTATTTCTAGGTAAAAATATTCAATTATCTTTGGAACTATAAAATTATCGTATAAAAATGAAGAAAATTCTATTTACTCTCTCAGCAATCGCATTGTTTTTAACAGCAAATGCGCAGGATAAAAAAACAGAAATGTGGCCAAACGGCAACAAAAAATCTGAAGGAATTATCATAGGAACACCTGTAGATGCCACTGCTTCTAAAGCTGTACAACAACGTCAGGGAGTTAATGCTACTAAAGATGGCAAATGGAGCTACTGGTTCGAAAACGGAACTGTTCGTTCGGAAGAATATTACGACAAAGGTACCATGATCGGCAACTGGAAAGTATGGTATGATAACGGACAATTAGAGTCGGATATCAACTTTACTACCGGAAAAACTACTCATTACTATAAAAACGGGAAAACACACAGCGAAGGCAATGTTACCAAAGGAGGAATCCCAACAGGAAAATGGATTGCTTATCATGACAATGGCCAGAAAAACTATGAAGGTGCATACGGTGCAAACGGACAAAAAGATGGAGTTTGGACATGGTATGACGAAAAAGGAAAACAAACTACTGTTCAAACTTATAAGGACTGTGAGTTAATGAAATAATACAGAAACACTACTACTACAACTGCTACTACAAAGAGCCCAGACGATAAATGTCTGGGTTTTTTGTTTTAAATTCATTACGGAGGGCGATCAACTTGTAGCCGTCATCCCGTGCTACGACACGGGATCTGCTTATTAGAATGGCAAACGCTACTAACTAGGAGATTCCGCCCATTCGACTACGCTCAGGGTGACAGCACGGGAGACGGTTGCGATGAATAGACGCTCCGTGACAAATGAGATTGCCACATCCCGCGAAAATGCGGGACTCGCAATGACGTAAAAACAAAAAAAAGCTCCTCTGTTTCCAGAAGAGCCCTTTTTCACAAACAATTATTTTTTAATTAGCACATAAGCAAATTAGCACATTGACTAATTACTTCTTCATCGAAACCCCATTATTCATCTCATTCATAATCGCTACCGTTTCATTCAGATAAATATCTTTCTTAATCGCTTTGTACCAGTCTTTGTTTTTATTCACTTTCACTGTATCACTTTCAGGGAATGCATCTGCTTTTAATGCAATCACCTCTACTCCTTCTATTTCTTTATCCAGCGCATCCATTTTCTTTGCTTCTTCTTTGTAGGCTTTTTGTTCTGCTACATATTTATCATAGTTCAAGGAAACAACAGTATTGTCTTTTTGTTTTTTCAAACGTTTTGCCGCATCGTTTAAAATTCCAAAGCCCGGATTATTTTTTACGCGCTCCGCACTGTTGTTTTTAAGTTGAGAAATAGAATATGCTTGTTTCAATGGTTCATATTTAGCAGGAGTAATTTCATCCCAAGCCATTGGATAATCTTGTTCTTTTTCTCCTTGATCTAATAAGTAATATGGGTCCGGTAAAACTACATCAGGGACAACTCCTTTTAATTGTGTAGTTCCTCCGTTGATACGATAAAACTTTTGAGTAGTGATCTTTACTTCTCCCAAAGGTTTGATGCTCGCATAAGCCGGAGGTAAATAATCGTCTAAATTAAAGAAACGCTGAACAGTTCCTTTTCCGAAAGAAGATGGAGATGTTCCAACAATCAACCCTCTGTTATAATCTTGTATTGCTGCCGCCATAATTTCGGAAGCCGATGCCGAATTGGAATTTACCATAACGGTTAAAGGACCATTGTAAACCGCTCCTGCTTCTCTGTCTTCTAACACTTGTGCAGGATTTGATTTTTGTTTTACCTGGCAAACCGGACCTTTATCAATAAACAATCCTGCCATATCAACTACATCGGGTAAAGAACCTCCTCCGTTATAACGTAAATCTAAAATAACGCCATCTACATTTTCAGCTTTTAATTTTTCTAATTCTTTCTTGATGTCTTTAGAACAACTTCTACCGCCTTTTCCTGAAAAGTCAGCATAGAATGATGGAAGTTTAATGTAACCAATGTTTTTCTTTCCTTTTAAAATAACTGATTGTGCGTAAGTATCTTCCAACACAACTATATCTCTTATAATAGGAATGATTAAAATACTTCCATCAGGTTTTTTTACTGTTAAACGGACTTCAGTTCCTTTTTTTCCTCTTACTAAAAGAACTGCATCATCCATTTTCATATCTACCACATCCACCGGTTCTGCATCTCCTTGTCCTACTTTTAAAATAATATCGCCACCTTTTAATTGTCCTTGTTTATAAGAAGCACTACCCGGAACAATGCTGCTTACTTTAATATAACCATCTTTTTCCTGAAGCTGTGCACCAATTCCTTCCAATTGTCCGGTCATACCAATATCGAAGTTGGCTTTATCTTTCGGAGCGAAAAATTCGGTGTGCGGATCGTAGATTCCAGCTATTGCGTTGAAGTAAATGGCAATTCTATCTGCACGGTCGAACTCTTTCAGGCGTTTGAAATAATCATCGTTGCTTTTTAAGATTTTTTTGCGGGCGTCTGCTTCTAACTCTAACTGGGATTTTAATTTAACAGTATCGCTTTTTTCTTTGGCTTTAGTTTGATTGTCCATCATCTCCACCATACGGGCAAGCGTTTGGTACTTTAAGGATTTTCGCCATTCTTCTTTTAAAGCTTCTTTGTCTTTTGCATAGTTGAGCTTTTCTGCATCCAGCTGAATGGTTTCTTCTGTAGTAAAGTCGAAAGGCTTAGAAAGGATATCGGTATAATAAGCTTTTGCTTCTTCCACTCTTGCATTGATAAGATTAAAGGATTTATCAAAAAACACAAACTTAGCTCCATTGATATCTTCATCAATCAGCTTTTCGAACTTCTTAAGTTCATCCACATCGGATTGAATCAGAAACTTCTTATTATAATCCAATCGTTGCAAATACAACTTATATACTTTTTGGGAAAAATCGTTATCAATAGTTTGTGGAGAGTAGTGAACACTGTTCAAGCTCTGCATTAATATCTGGTCGATGGCTTCTTCCTTGTCGGATTGAACAATGATGGTAGCTGAGACTAAGGCTAAAGCTACTGGAATGATGAAGAATAGTTTTCTTGAAATTTTCATATAATCTACGAATTACGAATTTTAACGAATTACGAATCGGGGTCTGTTATATCCTTTACGAATTTACTCAATCTACATTAATTTATACGCAATAAATGATAAACGGTTGTTTTTAGGTTTCTTTTCTGTTAACTGATACAATAATGGGTCCATTTCCATAAATTTTGCTCGCAGATTTCGCAGTCCCGATAGCTATCGGGATTCGCGGATTTTTTATCCAGATTGCCAAAGGCAATAAAATCATAACCCTACCCTACACCTAGAAATCATTTTTTATCATAATAATCAGTTGAATCTGCGTTCCAATTCCGATGCTCTTAAATAACGCACAAATATCCCCCTTGTTACCCCAAATAAATATTATTTAACATTTTATAACAGAATGTTTTTTTGCTATACATTTGTATTAAGAAAATCTTTCTACCCATAAACTAACCCACAAAAAACTTCCTAAAAAAATGTCAAAACGACTATTAGTGCTCATCTCCGGACTTGTTGCCGTTGGGATGATTTGCTTAATTGTATTCAGTAAAAAAAAATCATCACTAGGTGATACTGCTACAAACCCTGCATTTGGTGCCTATATCAATGCATACACATCAGGAATTATTTCGAATGAATCTACTATTCGAATTTTGCTTACCAATGAAATGGAGAGTCCGATTGAAATTGGAAAACCAATCGACAAAACACTTTTTGATTTTTCTCCTTCTATTAAGGGAACTACTGTTTGGTTAGACAGCAGAACCATTGAATTCCGCCCTGAGAAGCCTCTTCCGCCTAATACACATTATGATGCAGAATTTTATCTTTCTAATATTTTGGAAGTTCCATCTGAATTTGAAACATTCGAATTCGATTTTCAAACGATGCAGCAATCGTATGAAGTGTTTGTTGACAGAATGACAACAACCGATAAAAAAACCTTACGCACACAGCGTTTGGAAGGAACACTTTCTACTGCTGATGTTGCAAATCCACAAGCGATGGAAAAAGTTGTTACTGTTTCACAGAATGGTAAAAACCTTGCAATCACCTGGATTCATGAAGGAAGCAGAACTATATCACGTTTTACTGTAGATGGAATTCAACGTACAGAAAAAGCCGGAAAAGTAGAAGTATTCTGGGATGGCGATGCTTTAGGTGTCGGCATGAAAGGAAGCAAAGTAATTGATATTCCTGCGCTTGGTGATTTTAAAGTGGTAGATGTAAAAGTTATTCAAAGTCCTGAACAATACGCTGTACTACAGTTTTCAGATCCTGTGTTGGAAAACCAAACATTGGACGGACTTGTTACTTTGTCCGGTGGTTCAGCTTTAAAATATATTGTTGAAGACAATGAGATACGTGTTTATCCACAAACCCGTCAGGCGGGACCTCGCACTATCACTGCCGAATTAGGTGTTAAAAATATTTTAGGAATGCCTTTGAAAGAACGTTACGTAATGGAAGTAATGTTCGAAGAAATAAAACCGGGAATCGAATTGATCGGTAAAGGTTGTATTCTTCCAAATTCAAATGGTTTGATTTTCCCTTTCCGTGCAGTGAGTTTAAAAGCTGTTGATGTAAAGATTTTAAAAATTTACGAAAAAAATATTCCTCAATTCCTTCAGGTAAATAATATGGAAGGAAACCGTGAATTACGAAGAGTTGGAAAAGTGATCTTGAAAAAAACTATTCAACTTACACAAAAGAGCGCAATGGATTTAGGAAGATGGAATAATTATTCCTTCGACCTTGCTAAATTAATCAAGACAGAACCCGGTGCTATTTATAAAGTAATTATCTCTTTCAAAAAAGAATACTCTACATATAAGTGTGACAGTGCTGAACCGGATGCAGTGAGTGAAGACATGCAGGAAGTATCGGATGGAACAGAAGAGGATGATGAACACGAATGGGATTATTATGGCGATTACTATTATGATGATTATGAATATTACGATTATGATTACGATGACCGTGATGACCCTTGCAAAAATTCTTATTACAGAAGAAAAGAAGTAAGCAGAAATATTCTTGCTTCCGATTTAGGATTGATCGCAAAACGCGGAACAGATGGTTCGATGAAATTTATCGTTACCAATTTAATTACTACTGCTCCGATAAGTAATGCAACAGTTGAATTATACGACTACCAATTGCAGGTTTTGAAAACACTCAAAACTGATGGCGGTGGAATGTGTGATGCTACATTTAAAAAGAAACCATTTTTAATGATAGTAAAAAGCGGTTCGCAACGCGGTTATTTAAAATTGGATGATGGTTCTTCTTTATCATTAAGCGCATTTGATGTTTCGGGTGAAGAAGTGCAAAAAGGATTGAAAGGATTTATTTATGGAGAACGTGGTGTATGGCGACCAGGTGATACTTTGTTCTTGTCGTTTATTTTGGAAGACAAACAAAATACGCTTCCTAAAAATCATCCTGTGCAATTTGAATTATTGAATCCGCAAGGACAAGTCTTTAGAAAAATGACTAAGACCGTTGGATTAAATGGTTTCTATAATTTCACGACTACAACTGAAAAAAGTTCTCCTACAGGAAACTGGACTGCCCGTGTAAAGGTTGGTGGGGCTTGGTTTACCAAGAACATCAAAATAGAAACGATTATGCCGAATCGTTTGAAAATTAAATTGGCATTCCCGGGTGATAAACTTTCTGTTGAGAAAAAAGACAATGGAATAATGGAAGTGAAATGGTTGGTGGGAGCAATTGCAAAAGATTTGAATGCAAAAGTAGAAGTAACATTAAGTGAATCGAATACTACTTTTAAAAAGTATGACGATTATCAATTTGATGATCAGGCAAGAAACTTTACTTCCGAAGCACAAACTATTTTTGACGGCAACACCGATCAAGAAGGTAAAGCTTATGTGAAACCGGATATCACTGTGAACGATGCTGCTCCCGGAATGTTGAAAGCAAGTTTCAAAATCCGTGTGTTTGAAAAAGGTGGTGCATTTAGTATTGACCAATTTTCTTTACCTTATTCTCCTTACGAAAGTTATGTGGGAATGAAAGTTCCTGAAGGAAAGAAATTTTCGGGAATGTTGGTGACAGATACCAATCACGTATTTAAAGTAGTGACAGTTGATAGTGATGGCAAACCAATTTCGAAAAGCAAACTGAAAGTACAAGTGTATAAAGTTGGCTGGAGATGGTGGTGGGATTCTTATGATGGTGATTTAGCAAACTATGTAGGAAACGAATACAAACAACCAATTCAAGACCAGGTAATTTCTACTGTGAATGGTAAGGGACAATTTACGATGAGAATTAACCGTCCGGATTGGGGAAGATTTTATGTTTGTGTAACTGATGAAGAAAGCGGACACCGAACCGGACAAACGGTTTATATTGATTGGCCGGCTTGGGCAGGAGAATCTCCGAAAGGAAATTCAGGCGCTACATTATTATCATTCAGCTCCGATAAAAAACTATACAATGTTGGTGAAGATGTGAAATTAACTATTCCATCAAGTGGAGAAGGACGTGCATTAATTAGTATTGAAAGTGGTTCAAAAGTGATCAAAGCATTTTGGGCTGAAACTAAAAAAGGAGAAACAACTTTCAACTTCCCGGTAACGGCCGACATGACACCAAACGTGTATGTAAACGTAACCATGGTTCAACCGCACGCACAAACGATCAACGATTTACCAATCCGTTTGTATGGTGTCATTCCTATTTCGGTGGAAGACCCAGCCACACATTTAACTCCGGTTATTAAAACTCCTGATGTTTGGAAACCTGAAACAAAATCAACTGTTACTGTTTCTGAAAAAGATGGAAAAGAAATGACTTATACTATTGCGATAGTAGATGAAGGATTGTTAGACTTAACCCGTTTCAAAACTCCTGATCCTTGGAGCGCATTTTATGCACGTGAAGCATTGGGTGTAAAAACCTGGGATATGTTTGATATGGTAATGGGTGCTTACGGAGCTGAACTGTCGCGCATCTTAGCAATTGGTGGTGATGGTGATGCAGGTAATAAAGGTGGAAATAAAGCCAACCGTTTTAAACCGATGGTGAAATTTATGGGTCCTTACTTCCTTAAAAAAGGACAAACGGTTACTCATGAATTTATGATGCCTCAGTATGTTGGTTCTGTAAGAACAATGGTAGTAGCAGGTTATAAGTCTGCTTACGGTTCTGCAGAAAAAACTACTCCTGTACGTGATCCGTTGATGATACTTGGAACATTGCCTCGTGTGGTTGGTCCGGGCGAAGAAGTGGATCTTCCTGTTTCTGTTTTTGCAATGGAAAAACATGTGAAGAATGTGAAAGTAGACATTCAAACCAATAATATGTTTACTGCAGTGGATGGAAAATCAAAATCAATTTCATTTAAAGAAATTGGCGATGATGTGGTTACTTTTAAATTAAAAGTAAACTCAGCACTTGGTATTGGTAAAGTAAAAATTATCGCGACAAGCGGAAATGAAAAAGCGGCATACGATATTGAAATTGATGTGCGCAATCCAAATCCGAAAGTGGTGAATGTAATTGAAACCATTATTGATGCAGGTAAAACCTGGGATAGTCCGTTCACGCCTGCAGGTATGGCGGGAACAAACAAAGGAACACTTGAACTTTCGAGCATCCCTCCTATTAATTTAGGTGAACGTTTGAAATATTTAATTGAGTATCCTCACGGTTGTATTGAGCAAACTACTTCATCTGTGTTCCCTCAATTATTCCTGAGCGACATTATGGAACTGAACAGCGATTTCAAAATTGCAATTGATAAAAATATCAAAGCAGGAATTGAACGCATCAAACTTTTCCAAACAAGTAGCGGAGGAATGAGTTATTGGGCCGGACATTATGATGCGGATTATTGGGGAACAAGTTATTCCGGTCACTTCTTATTAGAAGCAGAAGCGAAAGGATATGCATTGCCTCCGGGAATGATGGAGAACTGGAAACGTTACCAACGCAACCAAGCAAATTCATGGACACCACGCGGAACAAATCATGGTTATTATTATCACAACCACGATTTAGACCAGGCTTACCGTTTGTATACGCTTGCATTAGCAAAAGCTCCTGAGTTAGGTGCGATGAACAGATTAAAAGAAGTTCCGAACTTATCTGCTTCTGCAAAATGGAGATTGGCTGCTGCTTATGCAAAAGCCGGACAACCTGAAGTTGCTAAAAAATTAATTACCGGTTTACCTTATGTAACTGCTGCTTACCGAGAAATGGGTTACAGCTACGGTTCAAACGACCGTGATGATGCAATGATTTTGGAAACGTTGACATTGTTAAACGAAAAAGTAAAAGCCGGTCCAGTTGTGAAATCTGTTTCCAAAGCATTGAGTTCTGGTTATTGGATGAGCACACAAACAACTGCTTATTGTTTAATTTCAGTTTCTAAGTTTGCTGCATTGGGTGGAACAAGCAAGGAAATGAAATACAATGTGAAAATAAATAACAATGCTCCTATTTCACTCAACACCAAATTGCCTGTGAAACAAATTGACATGGCAATTAAAAATGCAAGTGCGGGAAATATTTCTGTAACAAATAACGGAACAGGAATTATGTTTGCAAGAGTTATCTTAGAAGGTATTCCGGAAACAGGCGACCAAACAGAAGTTGACAACGACCTGAAAGTAAATATTAATTATACCAACATGACAGGTGGAATAATTGATGTTACAAAACTGGAACAAGGAACCGACTTTATTGCCGAGGTACAAATTACCAACCCGGGAACTAAAGGTGAATACCTGCAAATGGCATTGTCACAAATTTTCCCAAGCGGTTGGGAAATTCACAACACACGTATGGAAGAAGCAGAATCTGTAATTAAGAGCGATTATCCAACGTACCAGGATATACGTGATGACAGAGTGTATACTTACTTTAATATTTCTCCATACAAAACAAGCACGTTCCGCTTAGTGTTAAACGCAGCCTATGTTGGAAGATATTATTTACCAACTATTTATTGTGAAGCGATGTATGATAATACAATTAATTCGAGAAAGCCTGGTAAGTGGGTTACAGTTGTGAAGCCGGGTGGGGAGTAATTTATAAAGAGTAATTAAATTAGACAGCTCCGTAAGATTGTTACGGAGCTGTTTTGTTTACATTAATTTATTACCTATACAATAAATAAAATATGTAACTTCATTTTATGAAAAAAAGTCTATTAACAATTCTGTTTTTGCTATCTCTGTCTCAATCCATTGCTTCTCTAGTGGACAGCACTAAATACAGAAAGTTAAATCTTAAAAAACATTGCATCAGTTACAAGAAAGGAGATACTCTTCCTTTTACTGGAATTGCTTATAAAAATTATTTAGGAGGGAAAAGAAAAAGAAGCAGCAAACTTGAATATGGTCTGTCAGAAGGAAAAACTATTAATTATTACAGAAACGGCAAAATAGAATCCGTTGAAATGTGGAAAAACGGAAGCATCCAATCAAGCATTCGCTATAGTAAATCTGGCAAAATTGTATTAACCACAGAATTTGAAAACGGATATTTGTCTTATAAAACTATTAGATATGAAAAAAACGGGGTAAAAAGCTATGAGTACAATATAAACAATGGCAATTACAATGGCCCTTACAAGATTTACCATTCAAACGGACGACTTAGTTCCTTAATGCTTTATGAAAATGGAAAGAAAGTAGGAATTTGGATATATTATGATGAAGATGGCAAGGTAGAATATAAAGAACACTATAAAGATGGAAAAAGAGATTTTACTGAATACCTTGAATAAATATCAATTCAACTTTAAAATGAAAAAAATTATTCTTCTTCTTTTATTTGCCTTTGGTTGTAGTTCTAAACAGGAATACAAAACTTACTTTTTTAACGAAGGTTTGTTTTCAATACAACTTCCCGCTTCTTGGTCTGAATATGATGATGAAACAGATTCATTTTCATTCTTTGATACTTTATTATGGACAGGAAACTTAAGAATATCACCATTCATAGATGTAGTACCAATAGATTCAACCAAATCAAAAGAGTTTTTAATGGACAGATTAAAAGATGAACCTACTTCTCTAATGTCTAAAATTGGCAAATTTGATTGTGCCATATCTAAAAAACACTTCGTACAAGATAATAAAAATGGAATAATATATTTTTGGGCGTTGGCTAAAGAGAGAAATTTATTTATGTGCTCTTTTACAATTGCCAAGGAAAGAGAAGGAAGTAAAGAAAATGATTTAGAAATAAAAAAAGTGGAAGCAATTTTGGAAAGTATAAAATATAAAAATTTACCTAGTGCTCAGTAACCCTTACCTTCCTCCCATGAAAAAACCCTGTAGGCGCTAGGCTCTGCCTAGTGACTTACTATGTTGTTAGGCTCCAGCCTAAATTTTGTTAACTTTATGTAATGAAAAAACTATTCGCCCTTCTAACACTTTGCATCTTTTTATCAAACCCATTATTTTCTCAAAAGGAATTTAAAAAGGAAACAATAATTGATTTTCAGAAATCAACTCAGGATTCAATATTCATTCAAAAACATTCTGACCTTCCTTTTTCAATAGAAAATGTTGATTTAGGATATGGATTTGACACAAGCATCAATCAATTTCATCGCGACCTTCTTAATGGTATTCTTGGATTAGTTTATGGTCCATACACATCAGACACATCCATTTTCTATATTAAACTTATTTCTGCTGATACAGCTTACAAAGCAAGAGTTGGTAACATTTGGATAAACATAAAAAAAGGACGAGACATAGCACTTGAATCAGCTAACAACATTCTTAAAGATGCTCAAGCGGGAAAAGATTTTGACATGCTTTGCAAACTATATTCAGATGACAAAAACAAAGCAACTAATTGTGATTTAGGATGGACATACAACACAAATTTTGTGGAAACATTTAAAACAGAAATCACAAAACATAAAAAAGGGGAAGTATACATGGCAGAAACTTCTTTTGGATTTCATATTATAAAATCATTGGAAAATCCATACAAAGAAAGGAAAAGTGTAAATTATGTTAGTCTGACACACTTAAAAAAGCGATGACAAGAAATAAGTACCCTACCTCATTTATATTGACACTAATTTTATGGTCTACTATAAGACTATTCTTCTGTAGTGTTTTAGGAACATATGCCTTCTCCTTTGACAGAAATGATGGGATATCA
The DNA here is from genome assembly GCA_005772895.1 of Bacteroidota bacterium. Taxonomy (GTDB): domain Bacteria; phylum Bacteroidota; class Bacteroidia; order 2-12-FULL-35-15; family 2-12-FULL-35-15; genus 2-12-FULL-35-15. Next base: position 21,832 of record SXIH01000007.1, read on the forward strand.
TTATTTATAGATATACTCCGAGCTGATGGAATTATTGGAATACTAAATGTATTTATTTGCTTGTTTTATATTTCTAAATCAAAAAAAATTGCAAGAATCCTAAACTACTATTTATTTACGCTAACCATAATAACACAAACTTGTATAACAGGAATCAATTATTATATGCATTTTGTTCGAAACACAACCACCTTATCACATGTGATTGTTATGACAGCCATACTTATCTTTCACATATATGTTTTTTATTTAGTTTTAAATAAAACTCGAAAAAGTAGTAATTTAATTAAATGAAACAAAAACCACTTTGGATAATAACAATTATATTACTTGTCATTCATCTTCTAATTCAAAATATATTTATTCATCGTTATAATTATTCTGACACACTAGATATAATCAGTTTTGTTATCGATCTTTTTTCAAATATTATTATAGTAGTAATATTAGGTGGACTTTTAGCGGCATTAACAGCTTTTGTCCCTTCCAATCAAAAAACATATAACGAACGTTTTATGAAAACGTTTCCTAAAAGCTTATCAGTAGTTTTATTAATCTTAATTGGTATATTCATATGGATCTATTATATGATGCTGTCAATCGATAATTAATCCCAAAAGTGCAACTACATATAGCGCAACCTTAACAAATTCCTTACCTTCCTCCCATGAAAAAATTGTTATTCTTCCTTATACCAATTTTTATAGGTTGCACAACCCAAACGTTTGTAAACAAAAGTGGCAGTTGCAAATTACGTTTGCATAAGAGTTCTACTTACTACTATAAGTATCCTTTCTTTTTTGGAAAAATTAGAGAAAGAGGAACGTATACCATTGAAAAAGATGCTATCTTATTAACAAGAATCACAAAAAACAGATATGAAAACAATGAATGGAGTTCAGGTTATTATTATAATTATCCTGACTCAGTAGAATTTTCATTTTTCGACTTAAATGACAGTAGCATCAACGTTAGTTTTACAATGAACCAACAATCTATCCGTTACCAAACAAACACTTCCGGTTCTATTAAATTTTTCTACAGCGAGCTTACAAACAACAAAGTGATTTCTAAGGATAGTGCCTTTTATGGATTCAATATTTCTTTTAATAATAAAAACTATTTCATTAAAGACACTTTCCTTAAACCCACAAGTATTCTATTTCAACTAAATCAATACATGGGAGAAAAATCAGTTACTTTATACAGAAGATTTGAATATAAAAACGATACAATAGAAGTTAACGGAGTTGATCCAAAAGCAATTGGAAGTGATAGGAAGCTGGTTAGGAAAGGCACTCGCTAGATTTGTGTTCAACCCCGCTGGGGTTGTGGTGTTGGTGTGTTATTTTTTTTATTAATATTTAACCCCTCCGGGGTTATTTTGAGATTAATTTAAAAACGGAACGACCCCAGAGGAGTCGCATATTAATAAAAGAACACATCCACAAAAAGAAACGACCCCAGAGGGGTCGCAATATTACTCAATCACCTTATAACCTAATCACTTTATCACTATTTTGCTTTCACAAAACGTTCGTAATGCTTATAATTTCCGTCTTGAATTTGAACTATGTAAACTCCATTTGATAAAGAAGAAATATCAATTGAAGAATTAAAGTTCTGAGTTAATAAAATTTTTCCTAAAGCATCAGTAATAGTAACTATTGTTTCTTTACCAAAAACACCTTTGATGTTTAAAACATCAGCCGCAGGGTTTGGGTACAATAAAGTACTTTTAGTTAGTGCTACATCTTCAATACCAGTAGTACAATCAGAAGATTGTGCATTCATTATATAAGGCCCCGGTGTGTTAGGAGTTCCTCCAAGTACTGGTAAATAATAAGTTCCAGCAGGTAAATTGTAAAAATAAAAAGTAACATTCCCGTCTGAACAGGTTGTAACGTCATAAGTTCCTGCAGTAAAACCGGCAACAGGACAAGCAGTATAATAGATCAATGCACTTTGCATAACAGATGGATTTGTTCCGCAATAGTCAATTTGTAAATTACTACATTCGGTTAATGTTACTGCTTCCCAAACTACAATTGTACTAAATGCCGCATCGTATGTTGCGGCATATGTTGTTCCTGTAAAAGTAACCGGTGCTGCACCATTTACAAGTGTTGTTGGAGTTATTCCGGTACAATCATCATTAGGAGGAGGAATTGGTGGTCCCGGTGGAGCAGATACACACAATGAAAAAGTTCCGGCTTCAAGTCCTCCATTATTAAATATTTGTAAGAAGTAAGTTGTGCTTGTTGATAAGCCGGAAATATTAGTAATTGCTCCGGAAGGCAAAGATCCACAACTCACATCTGCACCCGCACATGATGTATACAATGCGTATGAATATGTATTTGCTGCGGTAATTACATCAAAGTCAATTGCTATACCTGTGTTAGTACCTGTGTTGAATTGATACCAAACATCATTTATAGTTCCAAAAGGAAAACAAGATGGGTTTATTAAAGAATTATTTGCACAGGTATTTGTTCCGGTTGTTGGTGAACAGGATGAAATATCAGGTGCAAGTGACAATAAAATTGCTCCAGAACAATCGTCATTTGCCGGCACCGGCACACATGGAGCAGCACAGGCAATATTTAAACTATATGCTCCGGTGGCTGTACTAAACCCCGTTACAAGTATATAATAGTTTGTACCTAAAACTGAATTAAAATATGCTATTGAATTTAAACCACTAGAAGGACAAGCCCCACCAGCATCATCATTTCCTGCAACACAGGTTAAACTTCCACATGAGCCGGAATAAACAATAATTTTTGTATCAAATGCTGAACCGCAAAGACTTGCAGTAACAGCGTCACCTGTACCAACAAAAGTATACCAAGCTCCCGGAGCAGTTATTGATAAAGATGGTCCACAAACCGGTGCTGCATCAATCGTAGCCGTTACTGTAGATCCTGTGTCTGTAGCTCCGCAAGTAATAGGTGTTGCGTTTATACAAGCATCATTAACAGGCTGAGCAAATGATTTTAAGCAAGAAAAAACGACAAAAACCAGGAGTACTATTTTTTTCATTTGGGAATGTTTAATGTATTCATGAAAATATAAGTGAAGATATTAAAATAAAATAACATCATAAAATAAAAAAGAAACGACCCCAGAGGGGTCGCACTTTATTACTTTATCACTTCATCACCTAGTCACCTAATCACTTAGTTACCTAGTCACCAAAACTATCTCGTCAAGATCACCTTAGTCGTAACTTTATTCTCTTCAGTAGTCAATGTCGCCATATAAATTCCATTAGGAAGATCAGAAATATTATACGACACATTGTATTTTCCTGCATATTGTCTTCCTTGGTTGTTTAATGTTCTCACCATTTTACCGGTAATGTCAAACAACTCAATTCTTACAGCCATTGTGTTTTCCAAATTATAACTCAAAGTAATTTGTCCGCTTGTTGGGTTTGGCGAAACTTTTACTTCAAATTCGGTTGGAGGAAGAATAATTGTTTCAGCAACAATTGGTAATTTATCTTCAGTGTTTTCTGGTTCAGTTACAATAACAGTTTCAGTAATTGTTGCTGTTGTCTCAGTTTCTGTAATTTCTGTAATATCTTCTACCGGAACAATTGGTTCTATGACTTCTGTTTCTAGTATTTCAATATAACTAACTCCACCTGCGATCATGCTTATCGCTTCTGTTTCAACAAATGGAATTGGTTCAATAACATTTACTAACTCTTCTTCAATTAATTCTACTTCTTCTACAGCAAGTGTATCAATTCCAACTTGAATCGGATATTCCATAAAAACTGTATCACCTGTTAACATCATTGGCTCTTCCACAATTTCAACAGTAGTTTCTTCTACTTTTTTTGTAAAAATTGGTTCTTCAATTGCTACTTCGCCCATTTTTATAAATACAGGTTCTTCAACTGTTGGAGGAATTGTTGGCGGAGGCGTGTCAATAACACTTTCAACAACCATCATTTGTCCTAATTGCATTAGTTCTTCATCCTCTATTCTTTTACTTAATCCGCATTTAGTTGCTTTAATTTGTTTTATAGTTTCCTTAGTTACTTCTTTTGTAACTTCTTTCTTATTTATAACCGGCTCCTCAATTGGTCTGATAGCCGGTTTCCCCATTACTCTTACCTTCATTTCTCCTTTCGTCATTTCTTGTCCGTAAGCATCAGCACCATTAAATAATGCAGCACCAAACACCATCAAAAGTGCATAAGCAAATATTGCTAAGCGACTGGTAAGAGTTGGATTTCCAAAAGAAATTACCGGACGTGATAATTGAGCAGGTGTAAATCGTCCGCATACTTTTCCTTTTTCTTCTTTTTCAAAAACTTCAATAATTTCTTCATCGGTTTTTTTAGAAAAGTCGTACACCGATTTTTGGCAGGAAGCACAAAAAGCTCCTTTTGCATCGGGTGTCATTTTGTTCCAGTCTTCATGACAAGGTTTTGGGATTGAGATAGCGAATGTTTTCATGGTTTGAGGTGTTTAATTGAACATTAATTTCTGATAACCAGGAATAAGATGTATTTATAACGGGGATTCCATAAAAGAATACAAAATTTTTGTATTTAACTGATTTTCATTTATTTACATTAAATAAGCTTCAATAACAAATCGTGAATGTTTTGTATATTAGTTCCCATAAGCACAAACTACTCTACTCAAAAAGCAAAATTATGAATATCAGGAATGAATTAAGATACTACCTAATCGGTTTAATCTGTTTGTTTTGCCAGTCATCATTATTTGCACAAAATAGCAAAGTTGATTCACTAAGTCTGGCACTTAAAAATGCAAAACACGATACAACTCGGGCAAGCACTCTTGTAGCTTTAACTGAAGAACTTTTTTACTCTAATCAAGATACTGTTATTCCGCTCTGCGAGCAAGCAATTCAAATTGTTGATAAAAACAATTCAACTACAAATGAAAAAGAAAAACGTTCTTTCTTAAAATCTAAAGCGGATGCTATGCATAACATAGGCTTTTGCCATAATACCAACGGAGATGCATCAAATGGAATGGAGTATTATCAAAAAGCTCTAAAAATAAGAGAACAAATAATTGATAAGAAAGGAATTGCAAATTCATTTATTGGCATTGGTGTAATTTATTCTGAGCAAGGAGACTTAGAAAAAGCATTAAATTTTTATCGAAAAGCTTTAGAAATTCAAGAAAAAATTGGTGATAAAGATGGTGCTGCTTATTCGTTGAATAATATTGGATTTATTTATAATAATCTAAATAATACTAAAGAAGCATTGAATTACTATTTTAAAAGTATAAAGATAAGACAAGAAATAGGCGACAATAAAGGTGTAGCAAATCAATACAACAATATTGCAGTTATATATATTGGCACAGAAGATCTGGCCAAGGCAATGGATTATGCGCGCAAGAGTTTAAAAATAAGACAAGATATGGGCGACAAAAAAAAGATTGCTATGTCGTATGGAGTTATTGCCAATATTTATAATAAACTGGATGATCTAGAATATGCAAAAGACTACTTCAATAAAAGTTTGTCGTTACATGAAGAAACGAATAACAAAATGGGGATTGCATTTTGTTTAAGCGCAATGGCAGATTTTTATGTGAAATTAGGTGACACTGACGCTAGCAAAAAGAAAATGCATTATCAACAGGCACTAGAATATGCAAATCGATCGCTTTTAATTTCAAAAGAATTAAAATTCCCTATGAACATTAAAAATGCAGAGAAATCACTTTCAATTATTCACACAACTTTAGGAAATATACCTGAAGCATTTGAACATTATAAGCAATATATATTTTACAAAGACAGCTTAGACAATGAAGGAACTAGAACAGCAGGAATAAAAAGTCAAATAAAATACGAATTCGATAAAAAGGAAGCTATTGCTACTGTTGAACATCAAAAAGAATTAGAAAATCACAAAGCTTTGGCAGAAGAAAGAAACAAAAAGCAAAAGATTATTATTTGGTCTGCGATTGGTTGCCTTCTTATTCTAGCATTGTTTGCAGGTTATATATTTCGAACATTAAGTACAACAAAAGAACAAAAAAAGATAATCGAGCTTAAGAATGAAGAAACTGAATTTCAAAAACAAATTATTGAAGAAAAAAACAAAAATATTATTGATAGTATTGAATATGCAAAACGAATACAACAATCGCTATTGCCAACCGAAAAATATATTGATAAAAATATAAAACGGCTTCATAAGAAATAAATCCATATTAATGAAAAAGAAAAGCGGACTTGTAATAATAGGGCAAATAATAGGTTTTGGTTTAATCTTTTTCTTGTTTGTCATTTGCATGATGTTGGGAGGTAATCCATTTGCAGGCACTGTTTCCTGGCCTGAATTTATGGGAACGTTTGTTTGTCCCTTAATTTACTTTGTGGGCTTATGCTATTCATTAAAAAGATTAAAATTAGCCGGGATTATCGTTTTATCTAGTGTAGCAGTGGGTTTAATTATATCAATACTTGATAATGGATTTGATTCCTCTGTTGCTTATATTATACTGTCAGCAACTCCAGGTGTTTTATTTTTGATACAAGTACTTAAGAATGAAGGAAAAATAGAATGATTTAAAACATACTCAAATGAAAAAACAACTTTACATACTAACCATCCTCTTCTCTTTAATTTGTACAAATACATTTGCACAAGATGATAAAACATTTCACTTGCATCTTATCTATCCAACATCTCCTAATTCTGAAATAAAAGAAAGTTATACAGATGGGGACTCCATCACAACAGAATATTTTAAAAAATGTGCCATTAAATTATTGAGCAATGGAAAAGATGTGTGGAAAAAACAAGGTGATCCGTTTCTTAGTTCATATGAAATCAAGCTCTATAACAAAGGTAAAGAAGTAATGAGCAAATCACCTAACTCATGGGCTGGTACAACATATAAATTTGCTGAAATGCCTGACAAATTAGTTATTGATAATATTCAAGGGTCAAAAATGGTAGATGGTAAAAAAGTGATATTCTTTGTTCCTACAATTACACTCTATAAAGCTGTTGGATCAAAGAATAAAAAAGCAAATGTGGAAGAGTTTCCTGATAAACATTAATCAAACTGCTTTTCAGAAAACCATTCAAATCAAGCACCTTCTTTTAAAATAATCGGATTTAAAATATTGAAAATATAATTGTCGTCCGCATGTTTTTGAAGCACTTCTCTCCTTTCATTTGGTTTCAATTGTTTCAATTCAAAAAGATCGGTTCGTCTGTCGTTCAAATTACTTACACTTCCATGTGAACGGAATTTTTTTAACAGATCAAGATCTACGTCCACAACTAAAACCATTTCAGCTCCGGGAGTTGCTTCTGCTTTTATTCCATTTGTGGGAAAAGCAAAATCAGCAGGAGTAAAAACACCCGATTGAGCAAATTGAATATCCATATTTTTCACCCGGGGTAAATTACCAACGCCACCTGCAATGGCTACATAACATTCGTTTTCAATAGCTCTTGCCTGCGCACAGGTTTTTACTCTTGTAAAAGCATTTTGTGTATCGGTTAGGAAAGGGACAAATAATATTTCCATGCCATTCAATGCCAATATGCGTGGAAGCTCAGGAAATTCAACATCGTAACAAATCAACACACCAATTTTTCCGCAATCGGTATCGTATACTTTAAGCTTGTTCCCTCCTACTATTCCCCAAGCACTTACTTCGGTGGGTGTGGTATGTATCTTAGTATATCGTTCGATGGAGCCATCTCTCCGACAAAGATATCCGACATTATACAACTGACCTTTCCGGATGAAAGGCATACTGCCGGTAATAATATTTATATTATAAGTAATTGCATACTCAATAAATTTATCCCGTAAAATTTCGGTGTATTGTGCAAGTCCTCGAATAGCATCAGCTTCACTCATGTGGTTAAATTCTGCCATTAAAGGCGCATTGAATAATTCGGGAAACAAAACAAAATCCGAATGATAACCAGAAACTGAATCAATAAAAAATTCTATCTGCTCACAAAGTGCATCCACGTCTTTAAAAGGACGCATCTGCCATTGCACTAATCCTAATCTTACAATTGTTTTATTCTGCAAATTTGCATGAACCGGTTTTACGTGTAGTACATTATTCCACTCCATAAGTGTTGCATACGCCTTCGAATCTTTATCTCCTGGCATATAATTGTTTAATATTTTTATAACGTGAAATTCATTCGCGAGTTGAAAGGACAGAACAGAATCGTGCAATTCTCTGGTTTTTACTTTTTCAATATAATCTTTAGGACTTACTTTTTCAGCGTGTGCAGAATAATTAGGAATTCGTCCGCCAAAAATAATGGAACGTAAATTTTTCTTTTCCGCAAGTTGTTTTCTTGCATCATATAATCTTCTCGCTAAACGAAGTCCACGATAATCGGGATGAATAAAAACTTCTATTCCATAAAGCACATCACCCGATCTTGTATGGGTACTAAAAGTATAATTACCGGTTATCTGCTGATAAGTGTGGTCATCACCAAATTCATCGTAGTTTACAATTATAGAAAGTGCACAACCTACTACTTTATCATTTATCACAACAACAAACTGTCCTTCCGGAAAAATTTCAATCAACCTGGCAATATCACTCTCCGACCAAATAGTATCGTGCCAATTCTTATACGCCTCTACCATCGTATCAGATAAACCAAAATAGTCGTTAACCTTCAGGTTCCTTACTTCTATTTTTTTTATTTCGAGATTGGGTGACTCTTTTTTGTTATAGCGTGGCATAACAAAGAAATTTAAGATGAATACTTGGTTAAATAAGAGTTCGCAAAAGTTTTATTAAGTTCTAAAAATTCTCAATTTTTTTTAAAATATTCATCAGCTGAGTAAGGACCGGAACCATAAATCAGAAACACAATTAACATAACTAATACAGCTATGCTGAGGCTTAAATTTGAATAGACTTCAAACGAGTCGTTATTCATAAAATTTAAAGCAACGGCTCCTACTAAAATTGGAATCTGAAAAGCTACTGCCCAGCGGGTTGCTAAACCTGTAGCGATCATTACTCCACCGGCAAGATGTATCATGCTCACCACCTGAATTATAAAAAAGGAATACAGGTTCAAGCTTCCTGCTTCAAAATATCCGTTAATTTCTCTGGGATTACTTCCAAACTCTATTCCTTTAAAAAAAAGTATTCCTCCAAGCATTACTCTGAAGAAATCAAGCCAACCTACATGGTGACGATCGCCCCATATAGTTATTCTATCAATTGTGTTCATGACAACCTCCGCTTTTAGAATTGAACGTTTTTTTATTTGGTTTACGCAAAAACAAAGCCCCTACATTCTATTTTCGATAAACTCTTCCATTTGAAAGGTGAACTAAGTAAGCAGCAAGGTCATACCCACAATACAAAAGTGGCTAAGCCAGGCATTGAATAAAAATGTGTAATTTAATTCCATGAAAAAAGTATTAGGCTTTGTTCTGACCATTGTTATTTTAACAGGCTGTTCCTGGCAGGAATATTTTGTGGTTCATAATAATTCCGAATCAAGTATTCTGATAACTTATTCTATAAGTCAGGCAAATGGCTTCCCGATATTTGATAATATGCCTGATGCATATATGTCGACCAACTCAGGTGATATTGATTGGAATAAAGAAATAGTTCTGGAAGACATGGATACATCATCCGTAATTTTCAAGTTTACACTTCCACCTAAAAGCATTCTAAGATTCGGACATTTAAGCAACGACAATTATTCAAATAAGAATCAATACTTTATTAATGGTCGTATTTTCAATTTTGAACTAATGGAGATTAAAAAGAAAGATGAAACAATTATTATAACCTATGATAAATTTGATTCATTTTTTAAAAAGAAAAATGGGTGTATTAAATATGAAGTAAAATAACAACACTGTTCTAGACTAAGTACAACATGACAAAAATCCAACCTTCCAATCTTGAGTTTTTAAAACTCCTGAAGAAAAACAATAACCGTGACTGGTTCAATGCTAACAAAGACCGTTATTTAAAAGAGCATGAAAATATTATAGCTTTTGCTGATGCATTGCTATTAGAAATGAATAAGCATGATGTGATTGAAAATCAAAGTGGCAAAAAAAGTCTGCACCGTATATACAAAGACACTCGTTTTTCCAAAGACAAAACTCCTTATAAAAGTAATTGGAGCGGAGGATTTCAAAGAGCAACAAAAAAACGCAGAGGCGGATACTATTTTCACATAGAAGCAGGAAACACATTTGTAGCAGGAGGCTTTTGGGGCCCGGAGCCCAAAGACTTGAAACGAATAAGAGATGAATTTGCACACGATGCCACTGCGCTCCGTAAAATACTAAAGAATAAAAAATTCACTGATGTATTCGGAAAACTGGAAGGAGAACAAGTAAAAACTACTCCGAAAGGATATGATGCAAAAAGTCCGGCAATAGATTTATTGCGCTTCAAACAGTTTTATGTAAAGAAAAACTTTACAGATAAAGAAGTGCTATCAGAAAATTTTGCAAAACAAATGAGTGATACATTTAAGGCAATGAGGCCTTTCTTTGATTATATGACGGAGGTATTGACTACTGATGTGAATGGGATATCGGTGGTGTAGGGTGACAGATTGTGTTTTGTTTTTAATGAGCGTTTAAACTGACTTAAATCGTTTTGTCTACGCAATTTTTCTCTCTTTCTTTTTGCTTGAACAAAAAGAAACAAAAATTCAAGACCGGGCGATTGCTTCCCTCCTCTCACCATTTCCCTGAAAATCTAAATCAAAACACTAAAGGTTTTGCTAAGATTTTCTAGTAAAATGGCGTTCACCCCTAGGCGGCATCGCGCCCGGCCACTCCTCACGCACAGCTCCGAAAAGTTAATTAATCTTGGCTTTAATGTTAACAAGATAACCTTTTGGGGTGGCAATTTGAGATTGTTCAGGAATAGCGGTAATGATCGCCAGAAATATTTACATTTCGGAGATACAACGCTCATGCGATCAATTATCCGTGGTTGTTTTTTCCTGGTAAGGAAAAAACAAATTCCCTTTGCAATCTCAAAAAGGTTTTTGTTACTTTTTGCCTTCAAAAAGTAAAAGGAAGTAAACGGAGCCGAAACGTTATAGTGGGTGACACCCCCTCCTTAGGAAAACAAACCAAAATGTTCTTTACGAAAGTAAACCACTCAAACCAGCCAAAATTATCATTTGGAAATACAACCCATTAGAATTATATTTGAATACCTCATGATAACTCCAAACAACATACAAAAAAACACTTGGGCAACCTTAGCTTCTCTCACATTAATTGTTGGAGGAATCGGCCATTTCATTTTAATTGATTTATGCACAATCATTTTTGAAACAAGCATTGCAAACTGGTTCCCTTCCCCAATTTTAAATGAACTCAAAAAAACAACACTCGACATTGGCGTTTTAGGTAATAATAATGCATTCCGAATCTTCTCAGGATTTAGTTTGTGGATGGCATTCAGTCTTGTTTTGTTCGGAATATTTAATTTATTAATATTCCGACAAATTGAACCAGGACACAAACTTCGCGTTCATGCTCTTGCTTTAAACTTATTCATTTCAATAGTTTTTCTGGTTTTGGCTTCAAGCAGTTTTATTTGGCCGGCAGCAGTTGGTGGTGCAGCAGCTGTTGTATTTTTTGCTCTTGCGTTACGAAAAGAAAAAAAGTATGTTTGAAAGACTTATATTTGAGAATGAATATCCTATTTGTTTGTAGCAGAAATCAATGGCGCAGTCCAACAGCAGAAGCTATTTATAAAAACCGTAATGGCTTGAATGTAAAGTCTGCAGGAACATCGTCCTCAGCAAAAATAAAATTGTCGGCAAAAACAATTCTGTGGGCCGATTTAATTTTTGTGATGGAGAAGAAACACAAGCAACGTATGGTAGAAAATTTTCCAAATGAAACAACAGACAAACAAATAATAATACTCGATATTCCTGATGAATACCAATTTATGGATGCTGAGTTAATTGAGGAAATAGAAACTAAAGTGGATTTAATATTGACACAATAATACTATGAAATTAACAGAAAAAATTTTAGCTGCATTAATCTTTATTTCTATTTTACTTAAATTATTCCTTATACCGGGAGGTGGTGTACTTTTAGTTTTGAGTATGCAGTTACTCACAATAATATACTTTGCTTTAGGATTTGCATTTTTTAATGGCATTCGGTTAAGGAATATATTCAAAAAAGCATCCTATGAAGGAATTAGTACCATGAGGGTAGTAGGCGCAGTAGTAACTGGAATATGTTTGTCGAACTTATTGGTTGGAATACTATTTAAACTTCAACTTTGGCCCGGAGCCAATGCTACACTTATTGTGGCTCTGATTCCTACTATAATTGTTCTTATTATCATTCTCATAAAACTATTTAAAAATAAAGATTCCTATTACTCAGGAATACAATTGCGGATTGCAATTATAGGGACTATAGCACTTTTACTATTTTTATTACCGTCTATTTCAATTATTAAAATACAATTTCGTGACCATCCAAGATATATAAAAGCATTTGAAGAATACAATCGTTACCCAACTGATGAATCAAGTCGATTACTTGATATAGAATATATGAGGGCTACTCTTCCGCCCGAAGATTTTAAGCAATATGAGGAGTACATGAAAAATCAAGGAGAATGAAAAAATTACTTCTTTTCACATTTATATTTTTGTGGCAATATGCTTTCTCACAAATTCCCGCAGATTCATTAAACAGACATAATGATAAAAATAAAAAACATGGATTCTGGAAAGTATATTTAACTGAACAGTTAGTAGAAATAAAAGATACCAGCAAAGCCTATTATTATGGTTATAATTATTACGAAAATGGCGAATTAGTTATTTTGATAGAAGGTGGAGAAAGGTATAAAAGGAAATCCATCAAAACTGTCAGCGATGGTGAGAAAGCTACAATGGGAAAGCCAATATTATTGAATGGGAACTTTAAACTTTATCATGAAAAGGGATTGGCAGTGGAAGAGAAATACATTAACGGTCTTCCGGTAACACAAACAACGTATGATCCAAACAATACTGATAATCCTCCGAAAATAGAAACATTGGATTACACAAAACAATATAATGGTCAATTTGGTTCATGCTATTATGAGTGGTATTATGGAGATGGTTCAATTCGCAGTAAATTCTGGATTGCAAAAAATGAAAAAGGTAAATGGACCTACATAAAAAAATGAAAAAAACAAACAACACAACCGACTCCGAGCAAGTAAGTGCTCATATCAAAAGTCTAGAACCTTCATTTGCTAAAACCATTGAAACAATCCGGAAGATTATTTTAAGCTGCGACAAAGAAATTGGGGAACGTATTAAATGGAACAACCCTAGTTTTTATTATACCGGAGAAATGAAATCTTCTGACCCAAAAGAATACAAAAGAGAACTTATAGTAATGAATCTTCATAAAGAAAGAATAATGTTGGTATTCCCAAGCGGAGCAAAAGTGAAAGACACTTCAGGATTATTGGAAGGCGATTACAAGGATGGCAGACGATTACTTGTATTCAAAGACATGACAGATGTTAAGGCAAAAGAAAAGGCTCTGCAAAAAATAATAAAAGATTGGTTGAAGCTTGTCGATAAATAAAGCAAACTATTTTCCTTTTTTTGAAACTAAAAGCCTAATTTCCTCTACACTTTTTAACTGAACACCTCTGTTTTTGTTTTTGGTTTATTTATTGAGTATTTTTATACCATGAAAAAATTAATACTGCTTATCACTCTTATAGTCTTTTCTGCGGACAGCTTTTCGCAAGACGTTGATTTCTACAATACTTATTTTGAAGGCAATGCTCTATTGTCAAAGGGACAATACGATAAAGCAATTGAAAAATACAATGCGGCACTTAAATTATTCCCTGCCGACTATGTATTCTTTAATCGTGGGAATGCCAACTTCAAAAAAGGAGATTTGCCAAATGCAATATTGGATTATACTATTACAATTAAGATGAGAGATGATTATGCCGAAGCATATTTCCAACGCGGATTAATAAAAAATACTACCGGAGATAAAACTTCCTGCGATGACTTTAAAAAAGCAGTTAAGCTTGAATTAGAAGGTTCAAAAGAAGCCTTTAGAAAATACTGCAAATAATGTCTACCGAAATGGACAGTACAACCTTAATGATAATTGTAGCTATCTGCTGCATTGTTCCCGTTTTTGTTATTCTTATGATTAGAAAGAAAAAATAATACTTGGCACTTGGCACTTGGCACATTTTGCGCATCCTTCCTGTATCTTTCTTAATCATCCCCGTTATTATAGTAAAACAAAGAAGATGCAAAAAGCCTACTCCGCTATTTTAGTCCTTTTATTAATTACGAATTGTTTGTTTTCTCAAACCGGAACAATAAAAATTGCTAAGTCTCCTGCTGCAAAAAAAGATCCGATTGCTGCACAGAAGAATACACGGGCTATGCTGTTTTCATTCAGTCCCAATTTTACATTCAAAAAAAATAAAAAAAGTGGAGGAGATATAGAAGCACTAGTCGGATTCTACAACAATCATTGCTTTGTAGGATTAAAATATTGTATCGAAATGGAGTATTACAGACTATCACCATATAATATCAAAACGCTACAACCGGAAACAGCATATTCGGAATCACAAACAGAATCAAGTTACTTAAAAGTACCGATAGGAATTTCAACTTTTATGCTAGAAGGTGCAGGTATAAAGATGGGAAAAGAGATCCGACTTGCTTATGCGTTAGCACTAGTTCCAGAGTATCTTCTAAAAACAAAAAATCAATACGCTAGATTATCTTATTCTGATTTTAATCAATTTAATTTAGGAGGATGTGCTTCAATAGGATTCCATGTCAAAAACCCGGGCCTAACAATGAGTGTTAGCTATTCCAGGGATTTTTTCGAAAATTTAAAAGATAGAAATATTTATAATGAAACAGGTGCAGTAGTTGATAAACAAAAATCAAAAACAAATTTAGTAGCCTTTTCCATTAGTTATAAGATAGGGCTCCATAGAAAATAGATTCATATATTTTAACATTTCATAAAAATATCTTATATTTGATTATACAATCATAAGACATGAAAAAGCTCTACTCACTTTTTATAATTGTTTTATTCTCATTAAGTTTTTTAATAAAAACAAATGCCCAATCCGTTGTTGAAATAAATGGAACGGCACCACTCTCATTAAACTCACCAAAACTAATCTCCGGTGGCGGAGCAGGATTTGGATTCTACACTCCCCCAATTGATATTATTGAAGCAAGAAGAAGAACAATAAAAAGCAACAACCCTTCCCCACTTTGTTTACGCTTTGGTGGTTATTTTTATTTTGATGGTGTAGGACAAAAAACATTCAAAGGCATTCCCTTATTAAGTGGAACAGGAAATGCCAGCGTAAATTTTTCAAACAGCTTAACAGGCATTAATTTTTCTGCGAAACTTTCATCTTCATTAATAAATGGAAGAATAATTCCCTATGCAGAAGGATTTACAGGATTACGTTATTTTTCAAGTAGCATGACCATCACCCCTGACGATAAAGATGAAAATGCTAATTCCATTACTATTTCAAAAACCAGCGGCATTAATTTTGGTGCAACTGGAGGATTATTATTCAGAATTACAGATGAATTTTATATTGATACAGGAGTAATGTGGACGCACTCAGAAGTGCCAGGTGAATATGTTGATGTAAAATCATTGCAACAAATTGGTAACAACATTGGCTATAGAGCTGAAAAACTTCCTAACGACTTTTTAGTTTTCAAACTTGGCGTTACCGGATACATAGATGACTTTAGTGGTGGCAACGGTGATGGCTGGAGTAATTTTCTTGACGGCCTTTTTGATGGTATCGGATCCGGAAGTGGCAGCGGAAATATCGGACTTATAAAGTTTTAAAAAAGCCTCTCAATAAACGAGAGGCTTTTTTTTATTAGTGAAGAGTTATCTCACTGCTACAACTTGTGGAGCAACTTTCTCTACCATATTCATTGCCTGCACAATATTGATGATTGCCTGGCTTTCTCTTTCTTCTGCGTTATGCAAATTTGCTAAAACTGCTACTACATTTCTTTGCGCATAAGCCTCTTCTCTCAATTCAACTGCAAATCGGTAAGAACGCACTGCAGAAAGCAACATACTCTTAGCCCTGATAATTGTGCTGTCACTTTGATCATAGTCGCCCAACATTTTCATAAACGAAGATTTCAAAAGTTTAAATTCCATTCGGTTGTTATATGCCAATAATTCACAAGCTGCTAATTTTTTTGTGTCAGCTTGTTTTAACAATTCATTGGCAGCATCCATCATTCGCTTTTGTTCTTCTCCTCTTTTTAAACTTGCGAGTGCTTTCATTTTTTTTGCTCTGGCAATTAATTCTTCTGCCTGAATTAATAAAACTGAAGGATCATCAATCATAGAGAATTCTCTTTTTTCTGATTCTGTATAGTTTTGATAACCCAATACAAAATTCTTGTCGTGTTGAAAAGCTGAATTAGCTGGTGTTTGACTTTTTATCACCACATGGATGATCAAAGCCAACAATGTTAAGATAAATGTTTTTGTTTTCATGACTTGTATATTTTAAATGCGTTAGATATATCATCTTGAAATAATTTTAATTCAGTAAATAAATATGATAAATATTGAAGGACTTCTAAAGTCCTTACAGATAAAGAACTTTGTTTACATTAGTATGTAAATTTTGGTTTTTGTACGGCAAGAAAAAATAAAGGTTGGAAAAATCCCTAAAGAATAATGAACAACAAAATGGTGATAAATTTAAAAAGAAAAAATTACGGAACCTTAGATTTGATAGTCCGTACAACTATATCGGGTTGATGGAACGCAGATTGAACTGATAAAACGGATTCACACGGATTTTTATTTGCTAATTAACGAGACTAAACCTTGCCGTCACACTGAGCGGAGTCGAAGTGTTAGGGCGAAAACAATTTTAGAACTATTCAACACTCGCAACTACTCCAACTCCTTCATTCTTAATATCCTTTTTAGCAGGATTTCCTTTATACTTCACTCCACCCAATCCTTTTGCATCTATAATTAATTCCTTTGAAGCAAACACTTCTGCTTTGCCAATTCCATCGGATTCCAAATCCACTTTTTCCGACTTAAAATCAAATGCTTCAAAAGAACCAATTCCTTTATGGTTAACATTAAACACTTTTGAGCTGCCTGATAAAGTTAACGATCCAACCAACTCCGATTTAACATTCAGCGTATCGCAATCTAAATTTAATTTTGTTGCTCCTACTCCCTTTAGTTCCAAATCAACCGACTTCAAATTTAACTTTCCCATGCAATGCAACAAACCAACTCCTTTTGTTTCTAACTTATTAATATCTGCTAATGTAATGTATACATTAATTTTTTTCATCTTGGTAATTTTTGAATCATCCTTCAACTTAACAGTCAAAACATTGTTTTCTACTTCAGTAATTATATATGACAGCACATTTTCATCAGTTTCTATCCTAATTTTCTCTTTTTCTTTCTGAACTAAATAAACATTAAAAACGCCTTCCAATACAATTTGATTAAAAGGTGCTATTTCTCTTTCTTCTGTAGCCACTTTTCCATTTCCTTTTACTTTATCAGAACCATCTCCGGTTGAAACGGTCATATCACCACAAGCAAAAAATGGTATGGCAATGAACAGGAATAAGAATTTCGGGAATTGAGACAGCATTTTCATATTTTATAGTTTAGATGACGAAATTAGACCATTTTTGACTGAGACGAACACACAAATATAAAAGTTACAGGCTCCAAACACCTTATTTTTTAGCAAATAGTTCAAAAAATGACCCTCAGTTTCAGAAACAGCTAAATATTTGTATTTTTATGTAAAATAATCAAACTATGAAAAAACTATCTATTGCAATTATTGCACTATTTGCAATTATCACTACCGGATTTACAGCATCTGTTCTTTGGAATGTATCAAGCGAAGGAGTAACCATTAATTTTGAATTACCCGATGAAGGAACCAAAGGAACAGTAAGTGGATTAAAAGCTACCATCGATTTTGACCACAAAGACCCATCTTCTTCGAAAATAGAAGCATCAATTGACTTCAAAACTCTTGACAGTGGAAATAAGCAAAAAGATGATCACCTGAAAGCTGCAGATATATTTGATGCAGAAAAATACCCTACTATTAAATTTTCATCATCTTCAATTAAAGCTACCAAAGAAGGATTTTTGGCAACAGGCAGCTTAACAATAAAAGACTCCGTTAAAACAGTTGAAATCCCTTTCACTTTTAAGGAAGAAGCAAATGGCACAGGAGTATTAAAAGGAAATATGACAATTCATACAAGTGACTTTGGCGTAATGAAAAAAGGGCAAGATAAAGTTATCGTTACAATCAATGTTCCGGTCAAAAAATAACCTGCCTGCCGGCAGGCAGGGCGAATATAAATTTAAAATGAAAAATTATTTTATCCTTTGTTTTTGTTGCATCGCTCTTTATGCAAATGCTCAAAAAAAAATAAAATACGAAACAGTATTTTTCGAAGACAAAACATTTGAATCGCCAACTATTAAAATTAATGTGACAGGCGCATTGAGCGAGTTTGATGTAATAAAATCTAAACTGAAAGTTTATAACTATGGCGACAAAACCATCGTCATAAAACCTGAAGAGTGTTTTTTCACTA
>SXIH01000057.1 GCA_005772895.1 Bacteroidota bacterium
AAAATGCAATCCAACAGCAGGATGAAGAATAGAATTTAATTTTTCTAATTGTTCTTTATTATTAAAAACAATTCCTGCTAATTTTTTTCTATCAATAAATCCTGCATCATTTAATATTGAATCTCCAAAAATGCCAACAACTTGTTTCTTCACTTCTTTATCCTCATCCAACAACTTTTTAGATTCTTCGTCCGCATAATAAACAGGAATACCAAGCAATTCAAACAATCTGCAAACAGTTGTTTTGCCACTTCCTATTCCTCCTGTTATTCCAAGCTTTAGCATGACGTTATTTTCGGATAATATATTCAACTCTTTCGTTGCTCAATTTTACTGAGCGGACATTTTCAGGAAATTTTACAATCTGAACTTTTAATTTATTACTTCCCTGTTCTATTTTTGAATAATCGACCGCAATTTTAAAATCTGAAGGATTGATCTTTCCATAGTCATTATATGCAACTTGATATTTTACAGCAATTTTATCAGGAAATGTTTTTAAATTCAATCCGTTCGGCAAATTTTCAACTTCAACCGGTAACTCAACGATAGCTTCAGTAAATTTTGTGATATTCACTTTCACCTTTACTGAATTTTGTGAAAACTCAACTTGTTTCATAGTTGAAGATTTCACTAGCTTCAAATCCATCAAAACAGTTTTATCTACTTTTTTCAAATTTGTTACTACAGATTCAACAAAAGATATTGTAGTTAAAACCTCTTTTGTTCCCATTATTTCAATTGTTTTAGGCTCAATCTGAACACTATCTGTTTGCTGGAATTGTTCTGCGAATTCGATGTTCAAGTTTACTTTTACAGGAACAGTTTTACTTGTTTTTTTGTTGTAATTAATAAAAACAGTATCCGGTTTTATAT
This sequence comes from Bacteroidota bacterium, assembly GCA_005772895.1. Lineage (GTDB taxonomy): Bacteria > Bacteroidota > Bacteroidia > 2-12-FULL-35-15 > 2-12-FULL-35-15 > 2-12-FULL-35-15. The sequence continues at coordinate 877 of SXIH01000057.1, forward strand.
GAACTACTTTAATAGCAGAACTAAACTGACTGGTGACTTTATCGAGGTGATTATTACAATTAATGTAGAAATTGTTTTTTATCGAAGTGGATTTCGCATCCTTAATATCAAGCATAATAGTTTCTCTGTGTTGCTTCATTTTATATATGAGCAAGTTAAAACCGGATGATCTAATCTCGATATCAATAATTTCAGGTAATTGATTGACAATTAGTTTATCTGCAGGGAGATTGGTGTATTTAACAGGAAAGTTAACAGATATAGTATATTCCTTTGAAAGAGATACTAAAAGCCATATAAAAATTGAAATCAATAAACAAAAAACAAATGTAACCGCTCGTCTGTTACTTCGAGCTGCATCCTTAGGATTTGACTTTCTATTTTTAAAAAATATTGATTTCAATTTTAAGGCTATTCATATGACCCCGATAGCAATCGGGACGAAAATTATTTTTGTTCAGCTCCAATTAAAGTTGAAGCATCCATTGAAATGGCATTTTTTTCGATTTTTAATTTTACTCCTCCTTCAACAGTAATCATAAATGTTGTTTCGCCAACATCAGCTATTTTACCGTGAATTCCACCAATAGTAACAATCTTATCGCCTACCTTAATGTTTTCACGGAATTTCTTTTGTTCTTTAGTTTTTTTCAACTGAGGACGAATCATGAAAAAATAAAACACAACGATAATTAATACTAACGGAAGAAACTGACCTATTTGACCCATAATTGTTTGTTTTTATTATTTATTAAATTGTTTACTTTTTACTTCTTATTTTTTGTCTATTGTCGACTGCTCTAATTGTCTACTTTTTTACTTCCGAAATCTAACTTCCGACTTCGAACTTCAATTAATCCTCCTCTGGAACATCTACCGTTGCCATAATCGTCAATACCTTAGTGCTTGGTGTACAATTGGTAGTAAGTGTAATTGTTTTTTGAACCAAACCCGATTTTCCTGCACTATCAAATGTCACATCAATTTTTCCTTGTTCTCCCGGTTTGATGGCACCTTTTGGATATTCAGGAATTGTACATCCACAGCTACCTAATGCATTGGAAATAACTAAATCCGAACCGCCATTATTTTTAAACAAAAAGGTAAAAGAAACTTTTTCTCCCTGAGTAATTTTTCCAAAATCATGCTTTTCTTCCTCAAAAGCAATGTTGGGTGCCGAACCTGGTGCCGCTTGTTTTCCTGAAGCCGTAGCAGGAACATTTATCACATCCGATGAAATGGTTCTGTCGCCATCCTTTGGATCTTGTCCGCATGAAATCATCAATATGGATGATATTAATGCTAAAAATAATTTTGTCTTCATGATATATACTTAAAAACTAAATTTCACTTCTCGAGAGATTTCCACATTTCTCGCTCCCGATAGCTATCGGGAGACGCTCCACAAACAACCAACAACTAATAACCAGCAACTATTCCATCAACCCTCTACCCATTTTATTCAACTTGCTTCCTGCTTTTAAATCAGCAACAATTTTATCTAAAATTCCATTAATAAATATTTTACTTTTTGGAGTGCTATACATTTTTGAAATTTCGATAAACTCATTTAAGGAAACTTTAACCGGTATGCTGGAAAAATGCAAAATCTCTGTAATGGCCATTTTCATTAACAAAACATCCATTATAGCTATTCGTTCAACTTCCCAGTTTTTTGTTTTATCTCCAATCATTTTTTCTATCTCATCGTTACGAACTGCTGTTTCACGAAACAAATCTTTCACAAACTGCATATCTTCCTCTTTGTCTTTATACAAAGTCATTAAAGCTGCATCCTGATTCACATTTTCTTTTGTGCTTTCAATCATCTTTACAATCATCGGATTCACAATATAGATATCATCACCCCAGTGCAAGTTTTTTTCTTCGTACAAATGATTCAACAATTCAAAATCTGCAATTGACTCCCTCAACATTTCCAAAACAAAATCACGATGTGTGTTGAATGAATCATCCGAAACATTCATATATTTTTCAAATTCAGGAGATGCTTTAATGTTATTGAAAACTTTTTTTACTAATTCAAATTCATTATTCCAACTTATTCTGCGGTTATTAATTTCACGTTGAACATGAATGTTATCAGCAAGTTGATTAATGAACTTATTTTCAATAAATTTTAAATTTGGGTTTAAATCTTGCTCGGTTGGAAGTCGTTTGGTTTTTGCTTCTTCCATTAATACTTTAGCAACGTGTTTTAATTCTATTAAAAAAGCTAATTGATAAATAAACAGATCATAGATTTTCTCTATCCCGGTAAATAAATCCTTTTCACTCTTCGCTAAATCTTTTGTATCAGATTGAAAAAATCCATACAAAGCCTGCATCACCTTAATTCTTAAATACCTTCTGTTTAACATAACTACGAATTACGTCCCTCGACTCCGCTCGGGATGACAATGAACTTAAAATTTAACTTTAATCTTACCAATATCTTCCAATCTTTTTTCAGCTAAACGATTTGCTGCCATATAGGTTGGAATATTTTGCTCTTTTGATAATTTGAAAATATTTAAAGTGGTATCATAAATTTTTTCAGCATGTGCCATTGCTCTTTCACGGTTATATCCTTCTAATTCATAATACACATTTATAATTCCACCTGCATTCACAACAAAATCAGGAGCGTAAATAATCTTTTTTTCAATCACCATTTTACCGTGAACGTTCTCATCCGCTAATTGATTGTTTGCTGCACCACAAATAATAGAACATTTTAATCGGTTCAAAGTATCAGTATTTACAGTTGCTCCCAAAGCACATGGAGCATAAATATCCATATCTAAATCGTACAATTTATTTCCATCTGTAATCACCTCAGCACCTGTTTCTTTCGAAATTGCTTTCAAACGCTCTTCATTAATATCAAAGATAGAAACCTTTGCACCTTCTTTCACCAAATGCTTTACTAGGTTTTCGCCTACATGACCAATTCCCTGAACAACTACTTTTTTTCCTGCCAGACTATCATTTCCCCATTTCTCTTTTGCAGATGCTTTCATAGAAAGATATACTCCATATGCAGTAACCGGAGAAGGATCGCCACTTCCACCCATATTTACAGGCAAACCGCTAACATAATCGGTTTCCATTTTGATGTACTCCATATCTTTTGTACTCACACCAACATCTTCTGCAGTAATGTATTTTCCTGATAGACTGTTTACAAACTTTCCAAATCTGCGCATCAAAGCTTCACTTTTCTGAGTTTTTGAATCGCCAATAATTACTGCTTTCCCACCACCTAAATTCAATCCTGCTACTGATGATTTATAAGTCATTCCTCGTGAAAGTCTCAACACATCTGTCAATGCTTCCATTTCGTTATTGTACATCCACATACGCGTTCCACCTAAACTCGGACCTAAAACTGTGTTGTGAATGGCTATGATTGCTTTTAATCCTGTATCGTTATCGTTACAAAACACCACTTGCTCATGATTATTTAAGCCCATTTGAGCTATCACAGGGTTTTCTGCCAAATGTGATTTTTTTATATCCAGAACTTCCATCTTACGTTTTTTGTTTATGTTTTTGTAGAATGTTCGTTATTTTTTTGAGTACTTTTGAACCGCTAAAAATACCGCCAGCTTTTTATTTGACCGCAAAATTATATTTATTTTCCGAGTGGGCAAAAATAAACAGACAGAAGCGTACTTTTAACAGATTAAAGATACAAAGAATCAAATTGGGCTCACTAAAACATATCAATAAATATCTTTATAAGTACCGGTTACGACTGCTTTTAGGACTATTATTTGTTGTTGCCTCCAACTACTTTGCTGTAACAGCCGTTCCATACGTTAGATTAACTATTGATTATCTTGGAACTTCCGTTTCACAAGGAATTCCGGCTTCTGAAAGTTATCATCAATTACTGATTTATGGACTTTATACCCTGGGATATGCCATTCTTAGTGGTTTTTTCCTGTTTTTGATGCGTCAAACAATTATTGTTATGTCGCGCCTGATTGAGTATGACTTAAAAAATGAAATGTATGAGCATTATCAAAAACTAGACACCGCATTTTACAAACGAAATAACACTGGCGATATGATGAATCGTATCAGCGAAGATGTTGGGAGAGTAAGAATGTATATTGGTCCGGCAATAATGTACATTTTTAATACTTTGTTTTTGTTTTTGTTTACTATTACCGAAATGGTAAATGTAAATTTCGAATTAACACTGTATGTATTGATTCCATTGCCCATTTTGGCCATATCAATTTACTATGTAAGTAATACTATAAATAAAAAAAGCACAAAAGTACAAGAACAATTATCCGGAATAACTACTCATACACAAGAAGCATTTTCAGGAATACGAGTGCTAAAGGCTTACGGCCGAGAGGATAAATCCATTTCCGATTTTGAAAAACAAAGCAATTCATACAAAAATCTGACAATGGGATTGGTGAAAGTGGAAGCATTGTTTCAGCCTTTTATGATTTTATTGATTGGATTAAGTACGTTGTTTACCATTTATATTGGTGGAATGCAGGCCATAGATCATAAAATTTCTTATGGAAATATTGCCGAATTTATTGTTTATGTCAATCGTTTAACCTGGCCAATTGCATCATTAGGCTGGGTAACATCACTGATTCAACGTGCAGCAGCTTCACAGACAAGAATCAACGAGTTTTTGCATACAAAACCTGAAATCACAAGCCAATTAGCTACTTCCGAAACGATTAACGGAGATATTGAGTTTAAAAATGTCAACTTTGTTTATCCTGATTCGGGAATAGTTGCTTTGAAAAATGTTTCCTTTAAAATTCCAAAAGGCAAAACCTTAGCCATTATTGGAAGAACAGGTTCAGGGAAATCCACCATTGCAAATCTTATGTGCAGGCTTTACGATGTAGATTCAGGTGAAATTTTAGTAGATAAAAACAACATTAAAAATATTCCGATTTCTGCATTGAGAAGCCAGATTGGTTACGCACCGCAAGAAGTCATTTTATTTTCCGATACAATTACACACAACATTGCTTTTAGTATTGATGAAGAAAATCAAAAAGCTGATGTAATTGTACAAGCAGCAAAGGATGCGGCTATTTATTCTAACATTATGAGTTTCAAAGATCAATTTGAAACCATTGTTGGGGAAAGAGGAATTACTTTGTCGGGCGGACAAAAACAAAGAATTTCCATTGCACGTGCAATTATAAAAAAACCTCAGATAATGATTTTTGATGACTGTCTTTCAGCTGTTGATACTGAAACAGAGGAAGAAATCTTAGGAAACCTAAAAAAGGTAATGGCCGATAAAACCAGCCTGATAATTAGTCACCGCATTTCCACAGTTAAAAACTCCGATAACATTATTGTGATAGATAAAGGAGAAGTAATAGAATCGGGAAATCACCAACAACTGATTGAAAAACAAGGCACTTACTTCGAATTGCACAAGATGCAGTTATTGGAAGAGGAAAAAACTGCCTGAACATTCCATTTAGTCTTTATCCAATAGAATTTTCGCTATTAACAAGCTATCAAAAGTTATTAACAAGGCTTGTTTTAGCAAGTTTTTTTGTAAACATTTGTCAGAATCTAATTTAAAAACGAACAAACAACACATTAGCAAAGATGGAAGAAGGATTTGACAAAAACGGAATGGACAGAGAAGAAATTTTCTCGAAATCTGTTAGAGCAGGTAAAAGAACATATTTTTTTGATGTTAAAAGCACAAAAGGAAATGATTACTATTTGACAATTACAGAAAGCAAGAAGCGCTTTGGTGATGACGGTAAATTCTTTTATGAAAAACATAAATTGTTTTTATACAAAGAAGATTTTGAAAAATTTGCAGAAGGATTGAATGAAGCAGTAGCACATATCAAATCTATTTCTCCTGCAATTGAACCTCGTCCGGAATATGTTCCAAGTGAACATCATAAAACGGAAACTCCTAAAACTGATACTAGTTTTACGGATGTGAATTTCGAGGATTTAGATAAGTAAACAATAAAATTGTCACTATAAAATCCCTGTTCTGTTTTATAACGGACAGGGATTTTTTTATTAGACGTTATAAATTTCACACATGAACACAAACGACTGGATAGGATTTATAGGAGTAAGTATTTTACTGATTGCTTTCTTTTTAAATCTCTCGAACAAACTTCACAAAGACTCCTACACTTATATCCTGATGAATATTTTCGGAGCTGGAATAGCTTGTTTAGCTTCTGTATTAATCAATTATATTCCTTTTGTGATATTGGAAGCTTGCTGGACAATTGTTTCCTTAATTGCCTTAATTGGGTTTATGAGAAAGAAATCCGCATAATCTAAGTACCCTTCCTTGAAGGAAACATCTTACGGATAACAGAAAAACCACTTCCGGTATTTTCAGTAAACACACCTTGACTGGAATTTTTAATTTCTTCTATAGAATAAAATGCGGTTGGATTATGTTTCCGGATTAACCCAATAACCTCTTTTACATTTTTACGTTTGATAATGGTAAAAATCATTTTCACAGGACCAAAAGCTCCTTGTGCATCTACAACTGTAATTCCGTGATTTTCTTTTTTTAATGCATTCAACAAATCGCCACAATCCTGATTGGTAATAATTCGGATAACTTGTAAGCCCAATGCTAATTTTTCTTCAATCCATAATCCAACATAGGTACCCGTTGCAAATCCACCCGCCCACGCCAAATAACATGCCCAGTTATTTAAATTTTTCATTACTTGTGCTACTACAATAATCCAAATCAACACTTCAAAAAAACCGAGCAATGGAACAATTTTTTTAAATCCTTTAGAAATAAAAACGTGACGGATAGTTCCTAAACTCACATCACAAATACGCGAAAAGAAAATAATTAAGGGAAGAATAATCCAAGCATGGTAATCGAAATTTCCTAAGGCATCAAAAAACATTGTTTCTTATATAAAGTACAAAACAAAAATACGGGCAAAAAAAATCCCCTGCCGGAGCAGAGGATTTATTAACTAACAATCAAATGTTTATTTAGCTATCACCATTTTGTTTGTCTTTCTTCTCTTATCAGCAGTTAAACTATAGTAATAAATACCTGGTCTTAAATTTTTCTTATTAAATACAATAGAATGTTTTCCTCCCTGCATTGGTGAATTAACAAGCGTTTCCATCAATCTTCCATACGCATCCCAAATTTGTAAATTCACATTTGCTTTAGCATTTAGCGTAAACTCAATAGTTGTATTATCTGCAACAGGATTAGGATAATTTGTCAATTGCAAATCATCTTTTGATGCTGCAATATCTTTCACAGTAACAATATCATTTACACTTGTAATATTTGTAGAATAAATTCCACTTGCATGTGTTGCTACAACTACTAATCCATCTGAGGTACGCGTATCAATCATATCACAAACAGAATTACCAATTGTATTTGTTCCTTGTTGAACCCAAACAGTAGCTGTTCCCATCAATGTATCTGTAGCATATAATCCAATACTTGTTGCTAATAAATAAACTGTCCCATCAGCAACATGGAGAATACTTGCCCAACGCACAGAAGGGCTAGATATTGATGTCAAATCTAAGTTTCCTCCGGCTTTTGCCCAAGTTGTTCCACCATCTTCTGTATAAAAAACACTGTTCAATCCATAGTTCGAAAAAGTAACGATTACCTTGTTTCCATCAAGTGGGTCAACAGCAATGCAGCTAACATAACCATTCGGGAATAACGCTGTAGTAGTTGTTGATGTAATATCTACCGGAGTTGGAGTCCCTACATTGGCATTGTCTACTCGATAAATTCTTTTTACATCCGTTCCATAATACACTCTGTTAGCCGGAGTTTTACAAGCCGTAACTGCAGTTATCATCGCGCTCCCCGGAACTGAATCTACAAACTGTGTCCAATTTGTAGAAATAGAATCCCAATTTCCAATCATTGGAATGCCTGATAAATCATCGTTACGCCATAAATATTTTCCTCCAGCTACATACATGTAATTATTGTTGTTCGGATCAAGTGTATACGGATTTATAAATTCCGGATTTTTTAATCCAATAGGATCTATACGAGCAAAGCTTGTAACGTTTCCTGCTCCATCCATTGTTGCTTTCATCATTTTTGCATTTTGAATAGAGAAATAATAATTGGATTGCCCATCTGCAATAGCACAATAAGAACCATCACCTCCACGGGGCTGAACCCAAGGAGTAGTTGGCGAAGCAGTATTGGTATACCAACTTCCATTATCCTGTGCTCCGGCTATAATAATATTGTTTCCCGGTGTTGCGTGATCAATTGCAACAGTATAAAACATGGAAGTTAAATACCCGTTGTTAAGCGATTGCCAAACTACTGCAGCTGCAGTATCATTCATAGTTTTAAAAACTCCACCATCGTTTGCGCTGTACATTATATCCGGATTGGATGGTGAAAATTCTATACAATGTTGATCGGGATGGTGATTGGCGTAAGAGTTAATTACTGGCAATGCTGAAAATTGTTCGTATCCACCAATAAATGTGGTATTAACAGAATCTTGAAAACCTGTAGTAGAACGATATAAATTTGTTCCACCAATGTAAACAACATTTGAGCTTCCCGGTTTTACTCTTACCACCATGTCGTAAGAACCTTGTACTCCCCATTTGTCAAACATTCCACCCGTAGCTGGTAAGTTCACTGATAAATCCTGCCAAGTTCCTCCTGCTCCTGCTCCACTTCCCGATACATATGTATATTTCCAAAAGCTGTTCCACTCAGGTGTTCCTAAATAATTGTAAGTTACTTTTCCGAAACCGGGAGTGTTTGCTAAAAAGTAAACTTCGTTTTCGTTGTTGGGATTTATTCCTGCAACTATTCTATTATAAGCTGTTGGAAATCCTACAGGTAAAATATTTGTAAAAGCCGACCCTGAATCAGAACGCCAAATTCCTTTTTGTGTTCCGTCATCGCTACAAGTTGCATAAACAACTCCGGTTGAAGAAACCTGCACATCGGTAAAATAAGAACTACCACCAATAACTGTCGACCAAGAAGTTCCACCATTCAAACTTCTGGTGATTCCGCCATAAATTGCTGCATACACTTCTTCTATTGAATCGTTTGCCGAATTATCAATAGCCATATTCCAAACCAATTGCCATCCTGTTGTAAAACCATTTGGATTTCCACTTGATGTTGCTGAAAGTGGCAACCAAGTCATTCCACCATCTGTTGATTTAAAAACTCCATCTCCTAAATAATAAGCTCCACTTCCACTGCTTGCCGAAGCACCATAAGCTTCACCACTTCCATAATACCAGGTATTTGTATGTGTTGTGCGTTTATCCTGAACCAAACAGGTTGCATTTTTTAATTGAGACAAAGTATTTGTTTGCGACCAAGATGTTCCGCCATTTGTTGAAATCCACATTCCACCGGAGCAAGAACCTGCCAACAATCTGCTTTCATCACTTACATCAATCCCAAAAGCACGAGTCCTTCCGCCAACATTCCATGGTCCGCGATTGGTCATTGTTAAACTAGCCATACTTCTGTCTACTTGCAAATCGTTTGGTAAAGTTGCCGCATAAGCTAATTCTAACTGACGGATATTATCAGGAATTCTTCCGGTTGCCGGATCTGCTAAGCGGGAAACTTCCCATTTCGATCTTTTGGATGCACCATGCACCATTCCTTCATCCGCAGAAACGATTTGTTTTTCAACTTCTGTTTTTTTGACTTGCTTTTTCTTTTTTACCGGGTCACCATTAGAAATAACTATTGCAAAGGCCGAGAAGGATAATACAATTGTAGAAATTAAAGTAAGTTTTGTTTTCATTGAATTGGTAGTTTTTTAGGTAATCAAATATAACACTATTTATACTTCTTTTTCATCTGCTCTACAATTTCGAATGCGGCCGGACAAACATAAGTATTCTTAATAGTTAAATCGAGCAATTGATAAAAACGTTTTCTGTTTGTATGAGGGTATTCGCGACAAGCAGCAGGGCGGTCTTCGTAAATCAAGCAATAGTTTTCGGAATCTAAAAAAGCACATGGCGCTTCATTTAAAACAAAATCGCCATCTTCATCTTTGTGTAAGTATTTGGAAATAAAATCGGAAGGTTTTACTCTTAATCTTCTTGAAATTCTATCAATATCTCTGTCGTTAAAAATCGGACTGGTTGTTTTGCAACAGTTCGCACATTTCATACAATCAATTTTCTCAAATGCTTCATCGTGCAATTCGTGAACAACATCATCCAAGTTGTTTGGTTTTTTTCTTTTTAAAACCTCAAACAATTTTTTAGTGTTGGTTTCTGCCAGTCGGGCTTGATTAGGTAGTTTTGATAAGTCCATTGGTGCAAACTTACAAAATTCTGATGGTTTCTTAGTACTTTCGTAAACGAATGAAACAAGTACTCTTAATATTATTTCTATTCATTAATTTCTTTTCTTTCGGACAGAAAATTGAAATACACGCACATCGTGGATTCAGAGGCCACTTTCCGGAAAACACTTTAACTGCATTTAAAGAAGCAATTAAAACAGGAGCAGATTATATTGAATTAGATGTAATCATTTCAAAAGATTCACAAGTTGTAGTTTCACATGAACCTTGGTTCAATCCAAACACTTGTACATCTCCGGAAGGCAATGCAATTACAAAACGATCAAAAAACAATCTTCACAAATTAACATATTCCGAAATTAAAAAATACGATTGTGGGAAAAGGGGAAATAAAAAATTTCCACAACAGGCAAAATTGGCGGAATACAAACCATTGTTATCTGAAGTAATTGAAAAGATGGAAACGTTTACTAAGGACAATAATCTACCTCCAATAAAATACAACATCGAAATAAAGAACAATAAATTCGGAGATGGAAAATATCATTCCGATACAAAAGTCACAGTCGCACTTATTTATAATGAAATAAAAAAATTTAGCATCAACAACCGCATCCTGATTCAGAGTTTTGATGTGAGATGCTTAAAAGAAATTCACAAAATAAATTCTGAATTAAAAATTGGTTTGCTAGTCGCCAATTTCACATCCGTAAAACTCAACATTAGTAAATTAGGATTTACGCCTTATTGCTATAATCCAAATTCTAAAATATGTAAACAAAAAACCATTGAGCAAGCCCACAAATTGGGTTGTAAAGTAATTGTGTGGACAGTGAATTCCGAAAAGGAAATGAAAAAGTTTATCGACTTGGGAGTGGATGGGATTATTACGGATTATCCTAATATTGCCAGTCAAACAAAGTCGACCTCTGTTCATTAGTATTGAAATTCAGGTCATTAATTACGTAATCCCCGTTTTTTTGGATAGTAAACATTATTTTATTACTTTCGGAACGCAAAAAATTTTGTTCATCAAAAACAAATAAATAGATTAAATATGAAGGTAGGAATTCCATCGGAAATTTTTCCAAATGAATTAAGAGTCGCGGCTACTCCAAAAACCGTTAAACGACTCCAAAAGCAAGGCTTTGAAGTTTATATTCAAAAAGGTGCCGGAGCAAAAGCCAATTTTTCGGATAAAGATTTTGAAGAAGCAGGGGCAAAAATTGTAGCTACTGCTGCCGATATTTATGGAAGCTCTGACATTGTCCTTAAAGTTAAGGAGCCATCCATGGAAGAAGTGGACATGATGAAAGAAGGTTTGGTAACACTTAGTTACTTATGGCCAGCTCAAAATCAACCTTTGCTTCAAAAATTAGCAGATAAAAAAGTAAATGCCATTGCAATGGATGCGATTCCCCGTATTTCCAGAGCACAAAAAATGGATGTGTTATCATCTATGGCAAACATTGCAGGATATAGAGCCGTAATCGAAGGTTCATTTCATTTCGGAAGATTTTTAAACGGACAAATTACTGCCGCAGGAAAAGTAGAACCTGCAAAAGTTTTGGTGATTGGTGCTGGTGTTGCTGGTTTAGCTTCTATTGGAGCAGCCAACTCATTAGGTGCAATTGTTCGTGCATTTGATACACGTAAAGAAGTTGCTGAACAAATCGAATCGATGGGTGCAACATTCCTTACTGTAGAAATTGAAGAAGACGGAGCAACATCATCCGGTTACTCAAAAGAAATGAGTAAAGAGTTTATTGAAGCGGAGATGAAATTGTTTTTAGAACAAGCAAAAGAAGTTGACATTGTAATTACTACTGCACAAATTCCGGGTAGACCAGCACCAAAATTATGGATGGATTATCACGTAGATGCAATGAAACCAGGTTCGGTAGTTGTGGATTTAGCAGCAGCTACAGGAGGTAACTGTATGTATACTAAAAACGGAGAAGTATATACAACTCCAAATGGTGTTACTATCGTTGGTAAATTAAATCAACTTCCTACACAAGCATCACAATTATACGGAAACAACTTGTGTCACTTATTAGATGACATGGGGAAAGCAGAAAAATGGAAAATTGATATGGAAGATGCTGTTGTGTCGAGAGCAATGGTAACTCATAACGGAAAAATTAATTGGCCTCCTGCACCACTTCCTGTTAGTCCGACCGCTGGTGGAAAACCAAAAGTTGTTCCTCCTACAGAAGCAGAAACAAAAGCAACTGCAGAAGCAGCAGCAAAAAAAGCAACTACATCCATGGTTATTACTTTGGCAGTAGTTGGAGCAATGCTTTTTGTAGTTGGTAAATATGCACCAAGTGATTTCATTCAACATTTCACGGTGTTTGTGTTATCGATATTTGTCGGATGGCAATTAATCACCAACGTTGCACATGCTTTGCATACTCCATTAATGGCTGTAACAAATGCTATCAGCGGAATTATTGTTGTGGGTGGTTTATTACAGACTACAAATGATATCAAAAATCCAATGACCATTATAGCAGGTATTGCTATTTTGATTGCCAGCATTAATATTGTTGGTGGATTCTTTGTGACACACCGTATGTTGAAAATGTTTAAAAAATAAGCAGCCACATATATTGGTTGATAATAGATAAAAAAAGAAATTATGATTGAAATAGCAAAAGAAATTCAAACAGCAGCATATTTATTTGCAAGTATTCTGTTCATTTTAAGTTTAGGAGGATTAGCCTCTCAGGAATCTGCAAAACGTGGAGTTATCTACGGAATTGTAGGTATGATTGTAGCAATCATTGCTACCGTTTTAGGACAAGGCGTTGAAGGACATGTTTATATTATCGGAGCAATTGCAATTGCTTCTTTAATTGGTATCATGGTCGCACGCAAAGTGGAAATGACTTCCATGCCACAGTTGGTTGCTATCCTTCACAGTTTTGTGGGAATGGCAGCAGTGTTGGTTGGTTTCGGTTCTTATATGGATCCTGAAACACAAAAACTAACAGGTGCTGCACACATGATTCACTTGGTAGAAGTTTTTGTAGGAATTTTTATTGGTGCAATTACATTCACTGGTTCTATTGTTGCATGGGGAAAATTAGATGGAAAGATTCCTTCTAAACCATGGGCATTCAAAGGACTTCAAACTATGAATTTATTGTTGCTTGGAGGATGTACTGTTTTAGGAGTGTTTTTCTGTAAAGCACACGGAACTGATGGAATGCTTCCTTTGTTAATCATGACAGCCATTGCATCTTTCATTGGAATTGTATTGGTAATGGCAATTGGTGGTGGAGATATGCCGGTTGTTGTTTCTATGTTGAACTCTTATTCAGGTTGGGCAGCATCTGCAGCAGGATTTATGTTAGGAAACGATTTATTAATTGTAACGGGTGCACTTGTTGGAAGTTCCGGAGCAATTCTTTCAATGCACATGTGTCACGCGATGAACCGTTCTTTCTTCGCTGTAATTTTTGCGAATGCTACTGCATCATCATCACAAGGTGGAGAGAAAAAAGCTATTGAAGGAGAAGTAACTGCATTGAATCACGAAGAAGTTGCAACATTATTAAAAGAAGCAAAATCTGTAGTAATTGTTCCGGGTTACGGAATGGCAGTTGCAAAAGCACAATATCCAATTTACGATATGGTACAAACATTACGTAAAGCAGGAAAAAATGTACGTTTTGCCATTCACCCTGTTGCCGGTCGTTTACCAGGACACATGAACGTATTGTTGGCGGAAGCAAATGTTCCTTACGATATCGTTTTGGAAATGGACGAAATAAATGAAGATATGCCAGAGACAGATGTTGTCATGGTGATTGGAGCAAACGATGTTGTTAATCCAAGTGCACAAGATGATCCTGCAAGTTCTATTTATGGAATGCCGGTAATTGAAGTTTGGAAAGCAGAAAAAGTAATTATTATGAAACGTTCTATGTCGGCTGGTTATTCAGGCGAAGACAATCCATTATTCTACAAATCAAATTCAGAAATGCTTTATGGTGATGCGAAAGTGAGTGTGGAGAAGTTGTTGTCGTTTATAAAGTAAAACGTTATTAGTAAATTTTAATAGTAAAACGTCCAGAGTAAAACCTCTGGACGTTTTTTTATTTTGTATATTTATATCATGGCAGATTTGTTTCATTATTTCCCTGTAAATGCTCCAATTGAAAAAGTATTTAAAAGTATTTCAACACCGAAAGGATTAGACACATGGTGGAGCAAAAGTTCGAGTGGCAGACCTGAAATTGGAGCACATTACCAACTTTCTTTTGGACCTGAGTATAACTGGACAGCTATAGTAACCATATATATTCCCAACAATGAATTTGAATTGCAATTCACTGACTCTGATACAGACTGGAATACCAGTAAAGTAGGCTTTATGCTTAAAAACAAAAATAGTCTTACTGAAATTCATTTTTATCATACAGGCTGGAAGGAAGACAACGAACATTTCAGAATCTCCAACTATTGTTGGGCAATGTATTTAAGAATATTAAAACGCAATTTAGAATTTGGCGAAGAAGTTCCTTATGAAGATAGATTAAATGTATAAATATAAAAATTGAAAATGAACAAAGACATCAAAGGATACAACAAATCGCAAACAACAGCAGACAAAAAAATCTGTGATTTGTTGGCAACAATTATTGACGAAAATTTGCCTAAAGCAGAAAACAAAGTCTGGCATGCTCATCCTGTTTGGTTTTTGGATGGCAACCCTATTGTCGGTTACAGCAAACAAAAAGCAGGTTGGCGCTTGATGTTTTGGAGTGGTGCCGATTTTGAAGAAGATAAATTAGATGTAGTTGGTGGAAAATTTAAAGATGCTTCTATTTTTTATAATTCAGTTGATGAAATAAATGCAAAAGATTTAAAACGCTGGTTAAAAAAATCCAAGACCATTCAATGGGATTATAAAAATATAGTGAAACGAAAAGGAGTTTTGGAGAGATTGAAGTAGGTATAAGTATGAGAAGCAAAGGAATAAAATACCCATTTACAACAGAAATATGGAAATACCAAGCACCAGGTGGTTGGCACTTTGCTTCCTTGCCACAAAAATTATCAAAAGAAATAAGAGAAAATCTTAAATGGCAAGAAGAAGGTTGGGGCCGTTTAAAAGCTATTGCAGAAATTGGTAACAGCGAATGGGAAACTGCTATTTGGTTTGACACAAAAAAGAATACTTATTTACTTCCTATAAAAGCAGATATCCGAAAAAAAGAAAAACTGCAAGAGGGAGATAAAAAAAAGATAATTGTTTGGATATAATTCTGAAAAGCAAAAAATTCCAAGAAGACATTAAACCTTTCTCCTATTTGACAATCCAACAGATGCATGAAAAAATTACTACTCATAATTTTAAACATCATAATAGGGCTAAGCACTGTTCAAGCACAATTATCAGGACCAGCGCAAATTCTTTATGATTCAGCTTTTGCTCAAGATCCATCTCTTGTAACTTATGCTTCAACAAACGGAGCACAAATTTTTTCTACTCCTGACAGTAGCTCTTTTTATATTCAATGGTTTCCAACTGGTGCAACACCAAATACAACACCACTCATAGTAAGTTTACATGGTTCTCATTGCAATGCATTTATGGAATTCAAAAGCTGGCATCCACAAGCACAATTACACGGCTGTGGAATAATTGCTCTTCAATGGAACCGCTACAACCCAAACCCTCCCTTAGATTATTTTCCTGACGATACACTTTATAACTATATTGACACTTCATTAACAAGAATTAATTATCCTTCAAACAAAGCATTTTTGCATGGTTTTAGTCGCGGCTCTGCCCGTTCGTATGCAATGATTTTAAAAGACATTTTAAGTGGGAACAATTATTTTTGTACTACCATTTCAAATTCCGGTGATGCGGACTTAGCTTACCCATTATATGATTCAATTGACAATGGTGATTTTGGTTTTACACCGTTTGCCGGCAAGCACTGGAATTTATTTTGCGGTGCAAATGATACAACAGTAGGTTGCGTAAAAATGAATAACACGTACAACTGGCTTCAGTCAAAAGGCGCTACTATAGATATTTTCATTCAAGACCCGATATTAGATCACAATGGATTTCAACTTCCTTCCAGTTCTGCTTACAAGGATAGTATCTTAGATAACTATCTGAATTGTTACAACGGGACTTTGGCTATTGACGAAACTCCGGATGAAAATTCAATAAGTATTTTCCCGAATCCTTCTACTGGAATGTTTACTATCGAAAGTAGTACATATAAAATAGAAAGCATTAAGGTTCAGAATGCATTAGGTAAAGTGGTTTATCTATCCGCTTCTCCTATTTCATCTATAAATTTAAATGGCTTAGCAAAAGGAATCTATTTCCTGCACCTAAAAACTGAGAACAAACAACTATTGAATAAAAAAGTAATCATTCAATAAGATAACCCTTTCCTTTCAATAATTTTTTTCAAAAAAATTTGCCAATTAAAAAAATGTGTTTAAATTTGTAACCGATTGGTTACATATTAATATTGAGCCGATATTACAAAACAAATGAGAAGAGACGTATTTCAAGCCATAGCAGATCCAACACGCAGAGAGATTATCGGCATGGTTGCGCACCAGTCCTTAAACTTAAATGCCGTAGCGGATCAATTTAACATTAGTCGCCCTGCTATTTCAAAGCATATTAAAATTTTAACAGAATGTGGCTTGATTACAATAAAACAAAAAGGCAGAGAAAGATATTGTGAAGCCAAATTTGAAAAGTTGAATGAAGTGAATAAGTGGGTGGAGCAGTATAAAAAGTTTTGGGAGCAGAAACTGGATGCGTTGGAGGTTTATTTGAATGAACTACAAGCAACTAACAAACGCGTCATCCCCCTACCCCCTTCAAAGGGGGACAAAAAAAAGAAAACAAATAAAAAATATAAAAAATGACAGCAAAACAAAAAATCACAGTAGAAGTTACAGTAAATCAATCCATAGAGAAAGTTTGGAAAATTTGGACAACACCGGCCGACATAATGAAATGGAACACTGCATCCGATGAATGGCATACACCAAAAGCAGAAAATGATTTGAGAGTAGGCGGAAAATTTCTTTCACGAATGGAAGCAAAAGATGGAAGTTTCGGTTTTGATTTTATAGGAACTTATACTTCTGTAAAAATAAATGAAGAAATTGGATATGTGATGGAAGATGGTAGAACCTGTGTGATCAATTTTAGTAAAGATGGCAAAGCAACTAAGATTGTTACAGTATTTGATGCTGAAACAGAAAACCCAATTGAAATGCAAAAAGGTGGATGGCAAGCAATCGCAAACAACTTTAAAAAATACGCAGAAGCAAATGGATAAGTCGAAACAAAAACTGTCAATAACGAAAACACTCAATGTACCAAAGCAAATGGTGTTTGAAGCATTCTCAAATCCTGAAGCTCTGGCAAAATGGTGGGGACCTGTTGAAGCACCAATTGATGTAATGAAGTTAGAATTCAAAGTAGGTGGATTTTTTCATTATAAGATGAATGGTCATCAGGTTAATTACGGTATTATGAATTACAAAGAAATTGACAAACCAAACAGTATTACTTGGATCAACTCATTCGCCAATGAAAAAGGAGAAATCATCAAACCACCTTTTGAAGGCTTAGATGTACCAAGAGAAATTTTATGCAAAATTACGCTAACAGAAAAAGAAGGAGTCACTACTCTACTCTTACAAAGTGAACCATACAATGCTTCAGAAGCAGAAATCAATACCTTTATTGCAATTTACGAAGGTATGGAACAAGGATTTGGCGGAACATTCAGACAATTAGAAGAATATTTAAAAAACATATAACATGAGTACAAATTCAACATTTGACTTTATAGTCAACAAGGAAACAAACACCATCACAGTTAAAAAAGAATTTTCAGCAGATATTTCCTTAGTGTGGGATGCATTTACAAAAAGTGAAATTTTAGACAATTGGTGGGCACCAAAACCTTGGAAAGCCAGAACAAAAAAAATGGACTTCCGTGAGGGCGGAAATTGGGTTTATGCTATGGTAAGTCCGGAAGGTGAAGAACATTGGGCATTGATAGAATACACAAAAATTGTAAACCAAAAATATTTTATGGGAATCGATTCATTTTGTGATGCCAATGGAAAACCAAATAAAGAATTACCACAATCAAAATGGAAAATAGAGTTTTCAAAAAAAGGAGAAAAGACTTTAGTAGAAAACAATATTTATTTTGAAGATCTGAAGCAGCTTGAAACAACCATTTCAATGGGTTTCAAAGAAGGTTATACAATGACATTAACTGCGCTTGAACATTATTTTAAAACAAGAATTGGATTAATGAAAGAAAACAAGACAATAAAAAAAGCAAGGAGCTCAAGTTATCTAAACTTCAACGGAAATACAGAGGAAGCGTTCAACTTCTACAAAAGCGTTTTTAAAACCGAATTTTCAGGAAAAGGAATGCAGCGTTTTGAGGATGTTTCAGGAAATGAAGGAGCACCTCCAATGGACGATTCATTTAAAAAATTGATTATACACGTAGAACTTCCAATTACAGGAGGGCATACCATTATGGCTACCGATGCACCTGAAAGCATGGGATTCAAATTGGTAACGGGAAACAATATGCATATCAATGTAGAACCGGAATCAAGAGAAGAAACCTACCGACTCTTCAATGAACTTTCGGCAGGCGGCAAAGTAGATATGGAGATGCAGGACATGTTCTTCGGAGCTTTGTTCGGCAGTTGTACAGATAAATATGGAATCAACTGGATGTTTACTTATTCTTCAGAATAACCTTCTTAATCTGTCCCGTAGGGACAAAAATATTGGTAGAATTATATAACACCAGAAATTTTAGCGTGCCGTAGGTACGCAATATATATCATCCCTACGGGAGTTGCGTTTGGGAATTGGATTTGTTTTCTTCCAATATTTTGTCCCTACGGGACTAATAAAAAAATAAAACTATCATAAAAAATAATAACAAAATGACACAAGAACCTTTCATAATAGAAAGAACCTACTCTGCTCCTATTTCAGCAGTTTGGAAAGCCATCAGCAACAGAGACGAAATGGCAAAATGGTATTTCGACTTAAAAGAATTTAAAGCCGAGGTTGGTTTTGAATTTACTTTTGAAGGTTGTACCGAAGAAGAAACAAAATATTTACACTTGTGCAAAGTGATGGAAGTAGTCGAAAATAAAAAATTAACCTACAGCTGGAGATACGATGGTTATGATGGAAATTCTTTTGTCACTTTTGAATTGTTTGAGGAAGGAAATTCTACACGATTAAAACTAACTCATACAGGACTAGAAACATTTCCACAAAACAACAAAGATTTTGCAAGAACAAATTTTGCTGCAGGTTGGACAGATATTATTGGAAAATCTTTGAAAGAATTTTTAGAGAATAAGTTATTATCACAAGTCTAACCTATTCCCCCTTTGGATCCCGATAGCTATCGGGAGGGACTAGGGGGAATTTGCCGATGATAATCACAAGTCCTCAGATTTCAATACATTTGCAAAATAAAAGCAAATCGGTAATTGAAACATTTTCTCAATAAAAAACTTTCAGTAAAACAAATACTAGCTCTCATAATATTGCCATTAGCAATATTGGGGACAACTATCATCTTTTCTATTGGTGATACTCCAATTTCTACAATCATAAATAAATCAGAAAAAGATTCAGTTGTTGCTACAGCATTAATTGATACATCAGCATTAGGAAAATTGAAAGCTTATGTAGATTCAATCAATACTGCCGATGAGCTTTTTAGCGGAAGTTGGAGTTTTTGCCTGGCGGATGCCGATAGCGGAAAAAACATTTGTGCTATTAATATCGACAGATGTATGGTTCCTGCATCTGTCATGAAGGTAGTTACAACAGGAACAGCACTAGCTATGCTCGGTCCGAAATACCGATTTTCTACAACATTAAAGTATGACGGAACAATTGATGCAACAACAAAAACATTGAACGGAAATATTTATATCCGTGGCGGTGGTGATCCAACATTGGGCTCCGAAACTTTCGGAAGCTCTCCGAACAGAGTTGCGGAAGAGTGGGTAAAAAAAATCAAGGCACTAGGAATTGACAGTATTGCTGGTTTAATAATTGGTGATGCTCAATCTTGTGATCAAGATCCAATTCCATTAGGTTGGACATGGGAAGATATACAAAGCGACTACGGAACCGGCCCTTGCGGATTAAACATCCGTGAAAACGTATATGATATTCTTTGTAAAGGAGGAAAAAATGGTGTGAGTATAAAGACCAACCCACAAATTCCAGGATTAAAATTATACAATCAACTTATACACAATCCGAAAATAACAAAATCGTATGCATATGTACAAGGTGCTCCTTTTCAATATACAAGGACTGTTTTCGGAGAAGTGTCCGATACATTGAGAGAACGAAGCGCTATTCCCGATCCAGCCTTATTCTGTGCTCAACTCTTATGTAGTAATTTAGTTTCAAGCGGAATAAAAGTCAGAGATTCAGCAACAACCATTCGCTTGATAAGATTCAATGGAATCAAAACGGAGATCAAAGAGAAAAAAACAATCATCTCCTCTACCCTATCACCTGAGTTAGAAGACTTGGTTTATCACACAAATCAAATCAGTCAGAATTTTTATGCGGAAAGTATTTTACGTGCAATTTCCCTAAGCGAGAATGGATACGGCAGTGGTCCAAGCAGCGTAAACATCATTTATAAATTCTGGAAAGAAAAGAAAGTAGATTTGCGTGGATTGTGCATGGTGGATGGCTGTGGGCTTTCCCGGATGAATAACATTACTACAAACCAATTGGTAAAAATGTTGGTTGTGTTTGCGAAAGATAAAAATATATTTCCTGCATTTTACAAATCACTTCCTGTAGCTGGTGAATCTGGAACCATCAGAAAATTATCACATGGAACATTGGCAGAAGGAAATCTCCATGCTAAAAGTGGAACAATGGCAAGAGTTAAATCTTATACAGGTTACGTAAAAACAAAAAGCGGAAAATTATTGTGTTTCGCAATGATTGGAAACAATACGTTGTGGACCGAAGTGGAATTGAAATATAAATTCGAACGCTTGTTTGAATTGATGGCGGAGTTGCCGTAGAGGTCCATAGAAAGCAATATCAACATCCTAGCCGTCATTCCGTGCTGTCACCCTGAGCGGAGTCGAATGGGCGGAATCTGCCAATTAGAAGCTAGTACACACAATGGGGAGATCCCGTGTTTTAGCACGGGATGACTAATGCGAAGATATTATGCTTGAGAAAAATCTGCGAGCAACCTTTTTAAGCGACTACCTCAGTAGCAAAATCATAATTACTATAATCCGTAATCACATTATAAAGTGTATCTCTTTCAATAGGTGTTCTTCCAACTTGTTTAATCATTTCCACCAATTGCTGAGTTGTTAATGCAGGAGATTGCTCCTCCGAACCAGCCATTGTGTAAATTTTAGTTGTATCGTCAATTGTACCGTCAATATCATCTACACCAAATGCTAATGAAAGTTGTGCAGTAGTTCTGCCTATCATTGGCCAGTATGCTTTTATATGTCCGAAATTATCCATGTAAATTCTGGAAACAGCATAATTGCGTAAATCTTCAATCACTGTTGATTCGGAAATATGACTCATTTGATTTCCACCATTTCTGAATTTCAATGGAATAAATGTATTGAAACCTTTTGTTTTATCTTGCAAATCGCGCAAACGGTTCATGTGATCAATTCTGTGTTCAAATTTTTCTACGTGTCCGTACAACATTGTAGCATTTGATGGCATTCCTAATTTATGTGCTGTTTCGTGAATTTCTAACCATTGTGCAGAAGTACATTTATCTTCACATATTTCTTTACGCACAGTTTCATCAAAAATTTCTGCACCTCCACCCGGCAAAGAATTTTGTCCGTGGTCTTTTAATATTTTCAATCCTTCTTCATAACTTACTTTTGCTTTTCTGCACATATATTCCAGCTCCACAGCAGTAAATGCTTTCACATGTAAGTCAGGACGAATGGTTTTTATTTTTTTGATTAACTCCGCAAAATACATCAAACCCATTTTCGGGTGAACACCACCTACAATGTGAACTTCGGTTACTGGTTTTCCATCGTACTTACGAACCAGATTCAAAATATCTTCTTCAGATAATTCCCACGCTCCATCTTTTTGCTTCAGCAAACGGGAGTAGGAACAAAATTTACAATCAAACACACAAATGTTTGTAGGTTCAATATGGAAGTTTCTGTTGAAATATACATTATTGCCGTTTTTTTGTTCACGGATATAATTTGCAAGAGTTCCCAAGAATCCCAATTCACCTTTTTCATACAAAAGAACACCTTCATCAAAGGTAATTCGCTCATTTGCCATTACTTTTTCAGTGATTTTTTTTAAATCCTTGGAAAGATTGGAATCCAATAAAAGTGAAGAAATATCCTGGGCTGACATAGTCGTATTTTAGGACACAAATTTACGCTTTGTCGACTTTATTAACAAGTGATTAAGTTTTTGTTTTTATCTTTATGCCATTATGAGCCAAAAGCGCATTTTATTAGTTGAAGACGAAGAAAACCTGTTAAAAACGATCCGGTTAAACCTGGAATTGGAGGGTTATGCTGTTACACCTGCGACTAATGGAATTGAGGCATTAAAAGAATTCCGCAGGAGCAATTTTAATCTCGTTATTCTGGATGTCATGTTACCGGAAATGAACGGGTTTGATGTTTGTGAGCAAATAAGGAAGGAAAACACTCAAATGCCGGTACTTTTTCTTACAGCTAAAGATTCCAGCTCCGATAAAATCCAAGGATTGAAATTGGGTGCTGATGATTATCTCACAAAACCGTTTAATTTGGAAGAATTGCTTTTAAGAATTCAAATTCTGGTGAAAAGAGGAAGCCCACAAAAAGAATCGGATAAATCTATCGAATCCTATTCCTTTGGAGAAAATATGATAAATTTTGTGACCTATGAAATCAGGGGAATTAATGGAAAAGCTGAAATCAGTAAAAAAGAAATTGCGCTTTTAAAATTATTGATTGAAAGAAAAGGAGAAGTTGTTTCAAGAGAAGAAATTTTAGATCTAGTATGGGGAAAAGATGCATATCCTTCATCGCGCACTATCGATAATTATATTTTGGCCTTTAGAAAATATTTTGAAAAGAATCAGAGAGAACCAATACACTTTCACTCAATAAGAGGTGTTGGTTATAAGTTTACGGAGTAATTACTTGACAATTAGACTGTACGTCTTAGTGTTTTTGCCCTTGCGGAATCTTATTGTATATTCTCCGATACCTATCCCCGCCATATAACAATAACCGGTATCTCCATGACATGGCGATTCCGCAGAAATAGAATCATAACCTTCCCACTCTTTTGGATTATATGTAGCAATAAAACAGGTATCTTGTAAATTCGGCTTTTCTCTTTGCGAATTATACACATAATGCAATATGATCTCAATAACGTCTTTCTTTTCAATAATAATTGTAGGTATTATTTTTTGGTCGTGAACATCAAAGGATGGGATAAAGATATTGGCTTCGATTGTTACAGAATCCTGAAAGGTATATTGTATTAAATTCTCAACGTTCTTATTTTGAGAATAAGAGAGTTTGCAAAACAAAATCAATAACCAAAGAATATTTTTCATCAGAACTATTTTGTCTGCTCCTGTTTCTCAGGAACTTTTCCGTCCTCCTCTTTCTCCAATGCTTCGATAATCACAAACATCACCAACAAAATCAACAGAATAACAATAAACACTTTTTTATTTTTATAAAGTGGAGTTTTGTATAAAGGCTTTGTAGCAGTCTGATAATTATAAATCAGCTTCTTAAAATCCTTGTGCTTGTTGATTTGCTCGTCCGGCAAATCGGGTTTATCAATATTAAATTTCAAGTTCGACATTATTTCTTGCTCAACACTTTTTTTAATTTATCTAAAATACGATAGACTTTCACTTTCGCATTATTCTCTGTTATACCAACAATCTCGCCAACTTCGGCAAAAGAATGCTTTTCAAAAAATCGTAATTCTATTAATTGAAGTTCTAAGGCATCTAATTGTTTAACTGCATTCATCATTTGTTTAATTCCTTCTGTATTTTCCTCCAACTCTGCTTCCTGAGCAATTTGTATTATCCCATTCTGACTCAGACTCACCACCCTTTGGGCATTATTTTTTCTAAAATACATATTAATTTCATTAAAGGCAATTCTGAAAAGCCAAGCGGAAAAAGGCACACCTTTGTACTCGTATTTTTTGATGTTGATGAGTGCTTTTAAAAAAACCTGTGAAGTTATATCAGCTGTGAGCTCTTCGTCATCAGTCCTGCGATAGATAAAAACGAATATTGATTTATAATACTTATCGTACAAGACTCCGAAACGCGCTGGATTCTCTTTTGCGGCTTCAATTAGCTGCAATTCCTGCTGAATTTCCTTATCCGATTTATGATGAGAGCTCACCGGTTAAATATATTTATATTAATAATGCAGTAAATGTAAGAAAGATACAGATACCTAATTTTGAAGATTTATCAATAATGGGTACATTTGAGATATATGAAACGTAGGATTTCTCTATTTCTTGCATTGCCTTATCACCTTTTAATACCAATACTACTATTTTCAAGTTGTGCAGTACGCTCTGTATACGTTCCAACCATAGGAAACGAGCACTTATTTAATGAAAAAAAACAAATACAAGCAAAAGCATTTGTTGGAACCAATCACGCTGAAGTATTGGTTGGTAGCAATCCAATTAAGCACTTTTCTGTAGGAGCAAATATCAGTGCGGGAAAAGGATTATCCATTTATGAAGGATTAATTGGAACTTATGGATATTCAAAAGATAATGCAAAATGGAGGTATGAACTTTTAGGAGGAGCTAATTCTACCAGAAATTTTTTAAAACAAAATAGTGCCTGGATTACAGCATTTCAGGAAGACAAATCAAATTACATTACCGAATCCTTGTATAACAAATATTTTTTTCAACTTTCATTTGGGTATTTTTCAAAAATGGAAATCTATAAAATCAATTACTCTTTTTCAATTTCCTGCAGAACATCCTATATCGATTTCAAAAAATACATCTATAAAGAAATAAATGCAGATAGTACACTTTTAATAAACAGCCCGGTTTACATTGTAAATAAAGAATTTCACAATAGAAAATTATTTCTTCTCGAACCATGTATTACCAATAAAGTTGGAATCAGAAATGTTTCAGCCATTTTGCAAGGACAGTTTATGATTCCTTATTCTACCGAAATAGATATCAGATATACCAAATTCAGCCCTGTTTTTATATTCAGTATCGGATTTCAATATACATTTGTCTTCAAAAAACAAAAAGACCCATCGAAATGAGAATTCTCTTTTTTATACTTATTCTTTTGAGTCTTCAGTCGTGCATATTTTTTGGAAGCCGGCAAAACAAACATTACAAAAGCGTTGAGCAAATAAAACCGGTGGATGTTATTATTGTTCCTGGTTTACCATTGTTTAATGGACAATGGGATACACTCTTAAAGGCTAGAATTGTATGGTCAAATTTTTTGTATAAAAAAGGAATAACCAACAATATTATCTACTCCGGAAATGCTGTTTATACAAAATGGAAAGAAGGTCCATCAATGGCACTGTTTGCTGCACAACTAGGAATAAAATCTGAAAACATTTTAATTGATACAATTGCAGAACACAGCACAGAAAATTTATACTATAGTTACCAATTGGCAAAACAAAAAGGATACAAAACAATTGCTGTTGCTACAGACCCATTTCAATGTGCACTTCTTCAAAAATTTGCCGAAAAAAATTTTAAAGAAGAAATTCATTTTCTTCCTATAATTTACGATAGCATTCGAAATGAAATGAAAATTCAGTTAACGATTGATACAACGGTTACTGTTGCAACAAACTTTATTCCGCTGGAACAGCGACAAGATTATAAAGAAAGACTGAATGGAACGAGAGGGAAACACATTAAGAAAGAATAGTTATCTATTACAAATACCCTTAAAGGCACAATATTCACAATTATCCAACTCTTTTGTCTGGGTAAAATGCAAATTTTTATCAAATATTTCAGAAAGCAACACCTGAAGTTGTTTTTCAAAATCAGCTAATACTTCCACATTCAAACTAGATGAGTCATTAACTTTTACAGGTTTTAGTCCGGCACTTAACTCACGGAATGTAACAATCCCGGAAACAATGTTCTCATTGATTTCTGGATTTGTTTTTTGGTATAGCCAGGCGTACGTTAGCAATTGAAAACTTTTTGCCAATCCTGCATTTGTTCGAATATCTTCCCAGTCATCTAATTTTAATTCTTTATTATCAGCTAAACCTGTTTTATAATCTACAATTCGTGTAATACTTCCAAGCGTGTCTATTCTATCTGCTTTTCCTTTTACTTTAATTACATTCTTACCAACCGAAATATCCGATTCTAATTCCTGCTCCAATGCTTTAATAATAATTGGAGTTCCATTCTTTTCAGCTTTCTGAATATTGACAATTTCTGCATTCAAAAAGTTGTTTATGAATTTAAGTGCTAATTTAAAGGTTAACAAATTTTTCCCATAACTCACTTCTGTTTCACTATACTTTATTTTAAAGAAATTTAAAGTAGTTACGTCTACTTTCTTTTTCATTTCTGTTATATCATCCACTTGAATCTTTTTCCCGACAAACGGTTTATAAAACGACTCCAATGTTTCATGAATCACATTCCCTAATGTGTCAGCGCCAATAGTCTCTTCTACTTCATCGGCTTCTTTTAGTTTAGCAATTGCATGGAAATAAAATTGCAAGGAACAATTACGATAAATGTTTAATAGAGAAGGAGAAAATCCTATCTCCGATTTTAACTTTAATTTTTCAAAAACGGAATCCGATTTTTCAATGGATATTTTGTTCTCCGCACCATTATTAATGATTGGAATGCTTACCAATTGCTCCGTTATAGTCACATTCGGATTGGCTTTTGGTAATTCATAAATCAATTGGGTAACAAAACGACTCTTCTCCCCGCTTCCTAAAGCATCGCTTTCTGTATTGTACAGCAAATAGATGTTTGTAGCTCTTTGTAGCAACCTATAAAAGTGGTAAGAGAAAATTGAATCTTTATCACCATATGTTGGCAATCCGAATACTCTTTTTAATTCAAAAGGAATAAATGAATTGACCGCCTTTCCGGAAGGCAATATATCTTCATTACAAGAAAGCAAAATCACATTTTCGAAATCAAGGGTACGTGTTTCTAACATTCCCATTACTTGTAAACCCATCAGAGGTTCACCATAGAATGGCAAAGTTGAAGTTCGTACAATTTGATTCACTATGCTTCTCAAAGTTTTTAAATCTTTAACGGAATCGGGATACTGTTCCATTAAGACTTGTATTCTCTTTATGATTTTTGTAAAGGCGAATAAATATTCCAACTCCAAACTTGCTTTGTTTTCATCATTTTTGTCTTGCTGAAGAACTATTCCATTTTTTAATGTCTCAATTAAATAATGAACACATTCAATTGCATCGGTAGGAGTTTGCCAATGTTTAAAAATTCCGCTAAGAACGTCAAACTCTTTTTCGCATTCGAACTCAGCAAAAATTGATTCGAGCATTTTCAAACTGACAAAAACAATGTTTCGTTGTTGAATTGCTTGCAAAACTTTACGAATACTATATTCTTTTGAAACAGTAAGCAAGGCTGTTGCTGTGTAGGCGTGACTCAGCAACTTCACAACATCACTGTGATAAAAACTATAATTAGCTTTTCCTTGTGCTAGTTTCAATCCGTTTTCGTGTATTGAAAAAACTAAATCAAAATAACCGGCAACAGGAGTATTCTTCAATGGGTATCCCATTGTAACGTTTATGTCTTTTAAATTTTCAGGTAAAGAATGCAAAACCGGAAACAACAAGTTCTCGTCTGCCAAAACAATAGCAGTTGCCTGCAATAATGGATCTGTTTTCTTTATTTCCTCCACCAAGCTTCCGGCAACCTTAGCCTGAGCAACATTTTTAGCCGCACCAATAATTGTAACTGATTTCTTCTCAACCGAAAGCAGTGTTTCTTCAATTGTAAGATTTCTGTTGCTCGATTGTTTATCAAAAGGCAATAGTTTTGAAAACTTTCCTGATTGCCGATACTTCCGAATGAATCGTCCTGCTTCCTGATTTATATTATTAATATAATATGAATCCGTATCCCAAATAATCTCTGCTTTATCTGCATTCAACAATTTTTCAATAATCTCCTCTTCCGCCTTGTTCAAAGCATTGAATCCAGCAAAAATAATTTTCTTCCAAGGATGTTTTGCCACACGCTCTTCCACATTATCAGCTACAACACGGTAAGCCATGCCTTGATATGCTTGATGCTGAGACAATAGACGCTGAGAAAAATTCTGATAGTATTCTCCTAATAATTTCCAGAATTCCAGATATTGCTTTTGAAAATCAGTCAATGTTTCTTCTGAATTCAAACTCCAGGCTTCTAATTCCTTAATGTCTTTTAAATTTCCGAAAAGTTGTTTGTGATCAACCAAATATCTGTCAATCTCATTTAAATCGCTCAACAATATTTGTCCCCACTTACTAAACTCATCAAAACTCTCAATATCTCTTTTTCCAACTTGCTTAACTGTTTCGTACAGCTCAAAAAGCAAAGTTGTTGAATCGGCCACTTCCAATTCGGCCAAAAGAGATACAAAATCTTCGGTAGCTAGTATTTCCGGACTCCAGAATGTTTTTTTGAGTTTTTTAGAAAAGTGCGTTTTCAGAAACAAACCCGCACGCCTATTGGGCAATACAATACATAACTCGCTCACATCGTCTCCATATTTTTCATAGAGATAGTCAACTGTTTTTTGAAGGAATGATTGCATTTATATTGAATTTCTAAAATTATTCTTATAAAATGTAAATATAAAAATACTAATTGGTAATATTGGTACGTTATTGATGAAAACAAAGAAATCATGAAATGCGTAAGTATTCATGAATTCCTTTAAAAAAACAATAAATATATGAGTAACAGAATCATCGCCCTTCTAGTTATTGCGCAATTCATCTGTTTGTCGCAATCAGCCCAAGTGAAACGAGCATCAGATGCTTGTCCGGGTTCCAATAACAAATCAAGCACCAGCAAGGACTACGCTTATTTAAGCAAACGTACTTCAGGTGATAGTGATTTCTCAAAACCGAAATATCAGAGCATTTATGCGAAAAACTCTTCTGCAAATACGACAAGTAAAAGAGGAAGGGCGATTGCGAAAGAAGAAAGAGTAGTAAAAACAGAAACTGTACATTCAGAAAAGAAAACTGCTCCCAAAGTAAAAGAAGAAAAAAACAATTCAGGCAAAGTAAGCCCTGAACCTATTGTAGAAGATGAATTTGAGCAAAATGCAATTTTTGAGAAAAAAGCAGGGACATCAAAACCGATGGATGTTATCCAAACTGAAAAGGTAGTAAATACTGAAACAAAATCTGAACTTACAAAGCCTGCTCGTCCGATAGGCGGGGAAGAAGGAAAAACAGCTTCGTCAAAAAAATCAGAAAAGAGTACTTCAAAGAAAGAAAATATAAAATCAAGTGATTTGACTACTACTAAAGCAACAAAACAAAAACAACAAAAGAAAACCGGAATAAAAAAATTGCGTTTGGGTAAAAAATGTGCTACTGATTGTCCGGAATTTTAATTATGGAAGTTCAATATCCTCAATACAGAAAATATTTAAACGAAAAATCGTTCTTTAAGATTACTTCTTCTACTGAGTGGGAAGAAATTCAAATCATTGGTAGTAAATATGTGTTAACTCATTTTAAAGTCAATATTATGCCAGATAGAAATTTTCTTCACGACATGACGTTTGATTATAAAGAGAATTGGAAAGTAATTTCAGAAGAAGAGTATTTATCTTGTAGAAAAAACATAATCGCTTCGAAATACTGAAGCCTTCGACTCCGCTCAGTCTGACGTTACTATTGTGACACTTTATATAGTTTAATTGTGATTAAAAAAGCCTTGCCCCGAGTACTCGGGGCAAGGCTTTTTTAATCACAAACAATATTACCAAATCTCTGCTCTTTCAGCTTTAGGGCGGTACATTTTATCACCTTCTTTTACGCCAAATGCATCATAAAATTCCTGCATATTGCTCAATGGTCCATTTCCACGGAAGTTACCAGGTGAGTGAGGATTAGTTTGCACCATGTTCTTTAAGAACTCGGGACGCATATTTCCTCTCCAACCTTGTGCCCACGACATAAAGAAACGTTGCTCAGCAGTAAAGCCATCAATTTTTTCAGGAGCAGGTTTTCCTTCCATCGATTTTTTCAAAGCATAATAGGAAATTGTTAATCCGCCCAAATCAGCAATATTTTCTCCCAAAGTTAATTCGCCTCTCACATGCATGCTATCAATTGCAATATAATTATTGAATTGATTCACCAACATATCTGTTTTCTTTTTGAAATTAGCTTTATCTGTATCTGTCCACCAGTTTTTCAAATTTCCGTCCGCATCAAACTGTGCACCTTCATCATCAAAACCATGTGTTAATTCGTGACCAATGATTGCACCCATACAACCGTAGTTCACGGCATCATCAGCGTCAGGGTTAAAGAAAATTGGCTGCATAATTCCTGCTGGGAAAACAATTTCGTTCATAGAAGGATTATAATACGCATTGATTGTAGGTGGTGTCATTCCCCACTCTGTACGATCAACCGGTTTTCCTAATTTAGCAACACTTTGCTTAAATGCATAAGTATTAGCACGCATAAAATTCTGAACATAAGAATCACGTTTGATATCCAAAGATGAATAATCTTTCCATTTATCAGGATAACCTAATTTCAACATTACTTTATCCAACTTTAAGTTGGCAGCTTTTTTTGTTTCTTCACTCATCCAATCGCGGCTTGCAATACGAACACGGTAAGCAGCAATTAAATTTTTCACCATCTCAGCAACTTTATCTTTGCTCGCTTGAGTAAAATGTTTTTCAACAAATACTTGCCCAAGAGCATCGCCCAAAGAAGCATCTGTAGCTTCAAATGAACGTTTCCATCTCGGTTTCAATGCAGGAATTCCTAATAAAGTTTTTCCATAAAAATCAAAATGTTCGTTTACAACATTATCGCTTAACTTACTTGCTGTTTGGTCAATTAATCCCCAACGTAAATATGTTTTCCAATCATTAATTGAAACCGATTTAATTGCAGTATTTAAAGCTTTGAAAAACTCTGGCTGACCAACAATAACATTATTGATGTTTTTGATTTCAGTTGTTTCGAAATAAAGTGTCCAGTTAAAATTAGGAGTTAATTCTGCTAATTCCTTCACTGTTTTTTTATTGTACATCAATTCAGGATTACGCATATCAATCTTTGTCATAGAAGCCTTTGCAAGAGTAGTCTCAATTCCATAAACTACTTTTGCGTTTTTTTCTGCTACTTCTGGTTTATCACCAAGCAAAACAAACATATTTGCAATATGCTTTTTATAAGCGCTTTGAATTCCTAAAGTACGCTCATCCGTATTTGTATAATAATCTCTGTCAGGCAATGAAATACCACCTTGTCCGAATTGAGTAATTATTTCGGTACTAATTTTTGGATCTTGTCCGATATATCCGCCAAACATTGGACCTATTCCAATTGTATGAAGATGTGCAACTGCTTTTATTAAATCATCTGATGTTTTGATATTCTCAATGGCAGCAAATTCATCTTTTAATGGAGTAATTCCATCAGCATTTAATTTTACTGAATCGTTAGCAACTGAATAAAAATCACCAATCTTTTGTTTGTTACTTCCGGCAACCGCTGATTTATCATTAGCTGCCTCATCCAATATTGCTCTAAGCTTTGCAAGATTTTTTTCCATCAGCTCATTAAAACTACCCCAACGACTTTCCGATTCGGGTATTGGATTGTTTTTCATCCAATTTCCATTAACAAATTGATAAAAATCATCTACAGGTTTTGCTGTGCTGTCAATATTTTTTGTGTCAATTCCTGTATTAGGTGCTTGAACAGCTTCGTCTTTTTTTGCATCGCCACCACAAGATGCGAAAGTTATTACAGTAGCAATCCCGATAGCTATCGGGGCTGAAAGTTTAAGGATATTTTGCATGTCTTTTTTAATTTGAGAACGAATTTACCTCAAATCATTAATATGACAAAATGATTTTGTTAAATGGTGATATTCAGGGATAAATGGAGACTTTTATTGAACGGGAACCACCTTCTCTTCTTCAATATAGACAAGCAATCGCTCCGTTACTGTGTATCCCATTTGGCTCAACAAATCGGAATAGCCAATAATCTGTTCTTTGTGTTTTTTTCGCTCTTCTCCGGTTTTATAGTCGATAATTACAGCATTTTTGCCTTTTATTACTACTCTGTCCGGACGATATAATTCCCCGCTGGAAGTAACTATTTCTGCTTCGTTTTTAATCAATAAACCTTTTTCAAAATAGGCTTTCAATTGTGGTAATTCCAGTATTTTGCCAAGTGTATTTTTTAATTGAGTTTGCTCCTCGTTCGTTATAAGTCCTTCTGCGCACATCGAACTTAATGCCGGCTGAATATCTTCCGCTACTTTCACTTTTGCTAAAGCAGTGTGAACAATATTTCCATAATCTTTCTTTACTTCTGCCATATTTGTATTCCAAATACTCGGAGCTGCAGCTCGCATTTTAATGCTTTCTCTCCAACGATTAGAGTTGAAAGATTTCAATTCATAATTCCCTGTTTCATTTATCACTTTCTTAGAAACATGATTCTTCACATTTCCAAAAGTGTAAATATTTTTTCCATCAACCCATTCGTTATTTAATTGATAATAATATGCCAACATATCACTCACCGATGAAAAATTTTCCGGTTTTTTACTTGGCATTCCCGCCAGTACGTACATACGTTCTTCTGCTCTTGTAAATCCAACATACATCACATTTAAGTTATCCAATAAAGATTTATTTTGTTCGTCTTGATACAAATGAGCGAATTCTGTTTCTTCTAAATTTTTGTTTGTTGGAACAATTGCAGATGATAATTTAGAAAGTTTTTCATTTTCTATATCAATCCACAAATTCTTTTTGCCACTTTTTTTCTCAGTATTTGAAAAAGGTAAAATAACTACCGGAAATTCCAACCCTTTGGAACGGTGAATAGTCATAATGTTCACAGCATCCATTCCTTGAGGAATAATCAAAGAAGCTTTTTCTTTTTTCTCTTCCCAATATTCAATAAAGTCGTTCAGGTTATTATTTTTCTTTATGCTGTAATTCAACACTTCGTCTAAAAAGAGTTGTATATAAGCATTCGGAGTAGAATTCAATTTAAAAATTCTTACTAGTTCTTCACACAATTCATACAAAGCCATTTTTGAAAGATGTGTAACACTAAACTCAAAATTTGCATTTTTCAAAATAGCACTTATTCCAGTTCTATTTTGCAATGTTTCATCCAAAGTTGTTGTAGAAACTAATTTAGCAGCTAACAAATATTCCAAAATTTCTGTTTGGATAATTGTATCACTTGTGTTTGACAAATATTTTAATAAGGAATGTAAAAAATTAATTTCAGTTGAATTGTTTAACAATAATGAATCTGATGAGATGACAGCTATTCCGTTTTCCGTTAAATAATTGGCAATATCGCTTCCATCGGTGTTTTTGCGGACAAGTATAGAAATATCTTTCAACTGGTAATTGTCTGCAATCAACTGATGAATCAATTCCAACGTTCTTTCTTTGTTTTGATTACGGAATTCTTCTTTCTCTCCTGCTAAAAATTCAACTTGCACAAATCCTCCAGTGTTTTCCGGATTAAATCCTTGCTCCAAACCTTCATAAATAGTCTGGAATTTCTCATTTAGTTTTCCGGAAAGAGTTCTGAAAACAGAATTATTGAATTCAATTACTTCCCTTTTGCTACGATAATTTTTATCCAACATTTGCGGAATGTGATTGCGAATCAAAGCCTCTTCACGTTCTAATACCAAAGGATTATCGTTATGCTTAAATACATTTGGCAACATGGCAAATTGTTCCACTTCTCCTCCACGCCATCTGTAAATAGCTTGTTTCCCGTCACCAACTAACATAGTAAAATGACCGTTTGCCAAGGAATTATCAATCAAAGGCAATAAATTTTGAAATTGCATCACCGATGTATCTTGAAATTCATCTATCAAGTAATTATTATATCGTTCACCTAATCTTTCATAGATAAAAGGAATAGGCTCATTTAAAACAATCTTAGAAATCATTTTATTGAATTCGGAAATATGCAGAATGTTATTTTGAGTTTTATATTCAGTCAATAGTTTCTCTATCTCATTTAATACAGCCAAGGAATAAATATTTTTACTGATGAGAGAAAATAAAACATAATCAGAATGAGATTTGTCTTTCAACTCTTGAATTTTCGAAAAGCAATCCAATAAAGTTGATTTTATGCCTTCGATAGCAGCTTTTGCATCTGCACTAATTTTCCCGCCATTCCATTTATCATCCCCGGTGGTTGTTTGAACATGACTATTAGGTTTAATATAATCCATCCGACCCTTACCCAGCTTTTCGAAATAAGCAAAAATCCCTTTGTCACTATAGTAGAAATCTTTACTGGTCAATCCTGTTTTTTTAATCAATTCCGATGCTTTTATTGCTTCAGCAGAAACCATTGATTCAAATTGTTTCATTTCTTTAAACAAGACATCTTTTATTTCAAAAAAGTCATCTACTGAAAGATGTTTTAATTTTTCGATATGAAGGGCACCTTCTTCATCCAATAAATTTTTAGCAAATACTTTTAAATCGTTTTCAATGTGCCAATTTTTTTCATCATCGGTTTTGCTTTCTGCAAATTCCACCAATGCTTTGGTCAAACGTACATCATTTCCAATTTGCGCCAATAATAAATCAATGGCTTGAGTCAATAATTTTTCATCATCCATCTCAATTTCAAAACTCATAGGAATTTTTAAATCGAAAGCAAATGTGCGGACAACCTTGTGAACAAAAGCATCAATAGTTCCAATTGCAAAATCAGAATAGTTATGGAGAATAGCAGTTAAAACATTTAATGCTCTTTTACGAATAATTTTATCATCTAAAACTCCTGCGGCATTTAATTTCTTATGCTTCTTTAGTTCAACCAATAAATTTTTTGTCCCACTTGAAACAGTAGTATAATCTTCTTCAGAAAGTTCTTTTAAAGCTTTTATAATCCGCTCCTTCATTTCAGCAGCAGCTTTGTTGGTAAATGTAACCGCTAAAATATGTTTATAAGCCTGTGGAGGCTCAGAAGGATCGTTCAATGCCAAAGCCAAATACTCTTTCACCAATGTAAAGGTCTTGCCGGAGCCGGCAGAAGATTTATAAATAGTAAAATTTTTGTCTGACATATAAACTCTTATTGAATATTGCAAATTACACAATAAATCCTTATTTTTATTTAAAATTAATCCACATGAAAAAACTATTTACTCTCATAGTTTTATTTCTTTCCCTTACATCCACATCTTTTTCGCAATTAGAGTATAAAGATGTAGCAGGAATATTTTATAACAGATGTACTTCTTGTCATCATACCGGAGGAGGGGCACCCTTTTCATTAATGAGTTACTCAGAAACGCTTCCTCAAATTTGGAGTATTGATTTTGCACTCAACAATAACATTATGCCTCCTTGGCCGGCTGATACAACATACAGACGATTTGCAAGAGAACATATCATCACACAATCAGAAAAAAATGCCATTTTAAGTTGGATCAGCACTGCTGCATTGCCGGGTGATACAACGCTTGCTCCTGCCCCGCCAACTTATTCTCAATACAAACTTACGCCTCCACCTGATTTGGTAGTTCAAATTCCAACCTTTACAAGTAATGCAACTTCTACTGACGATGCATATAATCTTTTTGCACTTCCATCCGGATTAGTTTCAAACAGAATCATAAGAGCAGTAGAAATTGTTCCGGGAAATGGCGGCATTGTTCATCATGTAAGTGTTGGTGCCGATACAACTGCAACTACCAGCAACGATTTGTCTGGAAGCGCTTTCACCTTTCCAGCAAATATTGGAATTGGCGGTTTTATTCCTGGATCCGAGCCAATCGTATTTCCAAATTCTACTATTTTAAAGATGGGAATTAGTTTAAAGGCAGGTTCGCAAATTTTATTGCAAATTCATTATCCGGCTGGTAGTGGCGGACAACAAGATAGCACACAAGTACGTTTTTATTTTTATCCTATTGGAACAACTGGTGTACGTGAAGTTTATTCATTTGCTCCTTTGCAAGATTGGAATTATTGGATGATGCCCGGTGAAATAAAAACCGTAACTGCCGATACTGCTTTGCTGGATTGGTTACCGCTTTCTATTTTTAGTTCATTGCCTCACGCTCATAAAATTTGTACCGACATTTTGAATTATGCATACGCAGATACAACTCTTACAGGTGGAGCTCCTGATACTATTCCTCTGATGAGAATTAACGACTGGCAATTTCATTGGCAATTTTATTATTACTATCGTAATCTTGTCAAAATTCCTATGAATTACAGATACCACGGAGTTCATATTTATGATAACTCTTCGTCCAATCCAAATAATCCATTTAGTCCGCCTCAACTTATTATTCCGGGTGTAAACTCAAATGATGAAATGTTTTATGATTCATTTCAGATAATGGCTTATTATCCGGGAGATGAAAATATAAATATTGATTCTTTGCTTTCAGTTGATCCACTTTTAACAGCTTCTATTAATGAAACGGTGATAATAAACCCCTGGACGTATTCTTTTGCTTATCCGAATCCATTCAATCAGAAAACTACTATTCAAATTGTAAGCAATCAAAATCAATCTACCGATGATTACAAATTGAAAATCATTGATGCAACCGGAAAGGAAGTTAAACCATTAATTGAGAAAAAAGAAAACGCATTTGAAGTAAGCAAATCAAACTTAGCACCCGGAATTTATTTTTATCAAATTAGTACTAATAAAAATGGCATATCGACTGGAAAAATAATTGTTAATTAGTGAAGTATAGATTTAACTATTCAAAAAACTAAACAACATGAAAGTATTATCTATTTCAGGATTCGTCCTCAGCATTTTATCTTTTATCACAGGAATCTATTTACAATTTGTACTGGTTCCTGCTGCTGAATCTCTCGAAGATTCATTAAATACAGGATTCTCAGATGAAATGACAAGCATGATGTTATATGCAGCACATGAAGCAAAAGTAAACACAGGAATGAATTTAGTGATTGCTGGTGGATTGGCTTTGCTATTATGCTCCATTCCTGCTTTTAAAACAAAAAATAAACTTGCTATAACCGGAGGTTTACTTTCTCTTGTTGCATTAATTATAGGATTAATGCACGGCACTCACATGTTTTCTTAAGAAGTGGTTTTTCTCTTTTCCTGAATTCTTTCTTTTAAGGTTTTCCATGGCTTTATTGGATAACTTGAGAAGAAAAAAGACCCTCCATGTTTTTTTCCTTTATATCCTAATCCTAAAAATACTCCAACAGTAATGTATTGGAAATTTTTAGTGATTTGAAAATCTGTTGAACTCTCTACATTAGTAACACCCTGAGTATGCACAATTTTACCATTTCCTGAAACATTCATGGAAGCGACTTCTAATTTTATTCCTAAATTATTGTATATTGAAGATACAGAACCATCATTGGAAAAGGCATCTGCAAAATATTTGTATCTGATCCCAACAACATATCCAGTAGTTTTTAAAGAATTGAAAGAAAAATCGTTGATATAAAAATTGTTTGATAAATTATCCTTGAATGCAAATTTTCCATGTGGAAATCTTCCCTTTCCTATTCCATAACCGACATAAGGCTGAAGGTATTTACTTTTTGTAAGTCTGATATTCCCACCCAAACTAAGTCGCAAATAATTTAAATTGTAATCACCATATGAAAAAGCTTCACTGCTCTGATACTTTGGTTCAGCCTGAATAAAATAATTGCTATTACTGGATTTAATCTCAGAAACGATTTTTTTGTAATCAGCTTGGTATTTATCATGTGTATACTCAAC
This sequence comes from Bacteroidota bacterium, assembly GCA_005772895.1. Classification (GTDB taxonomy): domain Bacteria; phylum Bacteroidota; class Bacteroidia; order 2-12-FULL-35-15; family 2-12-FULL-35-15; genus 2-12-FULL-35-15. The sequence continues at coordinate 39,333 of SXIH01000057.1, forward strand.
ACCTAGCATAACTTTATTAAAAAAATAGGTTTGCAATCCAAACTGAACATTTGTTCCATGTTTTTTTGCATTGTTCATGAAAATGTCTGCTCTCTCAGGAAGTGCTTCTATATTATTGGTATTACCAAACACAAGTCCCCCTTCAAGTATTGCTTCAAAACGAATTTTCTGAAGCTTTACAGTATCTACCTGCGCAAAAGCAACATTTGAAAAAATAAAACTTATAAAAATAACTTGTCTCATTAATAAAGCTTTATCAATGTTGTTGAATCTTTCCAAATTCCTTCATCTTTTATGGTTAGCTCCACATAAAATTTACGATAAACCAAATTATCGGGAGGATGAATTAAAAGTAAATCGGCATACTCAGGAAAATTATTTTCTGCATAATCCTCATTATATCTAGCTGTTGGCTCTATGGTTCCATCATATCCAATTGGCTCACTCACATGCATATAATTTCCGGCCAAATAAACAAAATAGTTATTCATATTGCTACCGGCAGGATGCATGATGTCAAATGAATCGGAGCTAGTGATTTTTATTTTTACTATTGGATTTAACACTCTTACAGAACTTTCGTAAGTATCAAAATATCTTCCTTTGCGGGATACTTCTACAGGGTGTAGATTTAATCGAAGTACATAGACTTCATTTCTGATAGAATCAGAATTGATAACCATAGGCATGCCCGGTGATGAGTCTGCATTTTTTAAATCGAGACTCGTAAATCTATACGTTACATATTCATCTCCTTCACAAGATGAAAAAAGAATCAAAGCAACAAATGAAAAAACAAAAAGGAAAGGTTTCATTTAAAACTTCTTTAGCAGAGAAGTAAATTTACTAAAACTAAAGCAAATAAAAAATCCAGACGATAAATGTCTGGATTCATAAAATATTTTTTGTTTAATTAATGATGCTTTGCGCAAGACTCACCGCATGATTTCATACACTCTTCTTTAGATTTACAACCTTTTTTGCATCCTTCCATACAACCTTTATCTCCTTCACCTGAACAAGCTTTTCCGTGAGCTGCTGCTTTGTCTTTGCAACAAGCTTTTGGAGCTTCTGCTTCGTGACCTTTGCAACAAGCCTTCGCTTCACCTCCACCAGCATGTTTTACACACATAGCTTTTTCTTCCGGAGAACATTTTACAGAATCGCAATATTTAGCACATTCTTCTTTGCTCATGCTCATGCATTTTTTCATATCGCATTTCGGACCAACAAATTTTCCGTCAGCACCGTACATGCTCATGCAATATGCTTTTTCCTCAGGAGAACAACCAGTTGAATCACACATTGCAGCGCATTGTTCTTTTGTCATTGATGCGCATTTAGTCATGTCGCATACATTTCCACTATCGTGACAAGCTTCCATTTCAGCACCATGTCCTTCGCAACATTCCATATGAGTTGTTTCACCTTCGCAACCCATTCCAGCTTCAGCAGTATTTACCGCAATGTATGGAGCGATAACCAATGAAACGATAGACATTAATTTAATCAAGATATTCATTGACGGACCAGAAG
>SXIH01000058.1 GCA_005772895.1 Bacteroidota bacterium
AAAAGTATTTAAAAATTATGATTCAATCTACTAATAAAATATTAGTTCCAATAGATTTTTCTGAACAGTCGCTTATTGCTTTAGAACAATCCTTTAATATTGCCCGTGAATACCATGCAGAAATTACTCTTTTGCATGTAATTGAAGAAATGGGAGTGATATCAAAATTTTTCTCCAAAGAGCAGAATGAAGACATAAAAAAGAATGTTCAGAAAGATTTAGATAAATTAGCTGCCAGTGTTGAAAAGAAAGCCAAAGTTACCGTAAACACGTTAGTTGGAAAAGGTAGTATCTATGAAAAAATTGCAGAAGTTGCTGAATTGATAAATGCTACAATGATTGTAATGGGAACAAATGGAGATGATGGCAAACGCAAACTTTTTATTGGTTCGAATGCTTTGAGAGTTGTTCGTGAATCTGCAGTTCCGGTAATAACCATAAAAGGGAAACATCACAGAAAAGGATGTAAAAATATTGTTTTGCCTCTTGATTTATCTAAAGAAACCCGCGAAAAAGTTACCAAAGCCATCGAATTATCTAAGTTGTTTGGGGGTGCGACAATCAGGGTAGTTTCTGTTTTATTTACTACCGATGAATTTGTTGTAAACCGTTTAACCCGTCAGCTCGGACAAGTAAAAACATTTTTAGAAAAAGAAGATATTGAATGCACTGCTGAAATTATTAAAGGAATTAAAGGAGAAGAAACTTTAGCAGAAAACATTTTAGAGTACGCAACCAAAGTCGAAGGAGATTTGATAATGATAATGACACAACAAGAAGTGGATTTCACAAAATATTTTATTGGTTCATCAGCACAAGAAATTATTAATCATTCTAAGATTCCGGTTTTGAGTATTCGTCCATTGCCTAAAAAAGACACAACATCTTTCCCTAATCCATATTAATTTAAAAACAAAATATTTATGAAAGCTTTTAATATTCAAAAAATTTTAATACCTATTGATTTTTCAGAAACATCTATGCTTGCAATTGAGCATGCTGGTTTTACTGCGCAACTTTTCAAAGCAGAATTGGTTTTGCTACATGTTATTGAAAAACATTGGGAGCAGTTTAGTGTAGTTGCCCCGGAATTGAGAATTTCTACACCGACTGAATTAACAGGAGCTATCGAAAAAAAATTATCTGAAGTTGCTGCTGATATTCAGAAAAAATATGGAGTGAAATCATTGCATGTTACATCTACCGGAAATATTTTTAGTGAAATACTTTCTGTTTCAAAAGAGCACAATGTTGATTTGGTTGTAATGGGTACTCATGGAACCTCAGGAGTAGTAGAATTTTTTATTGGAAGTAATACTTATAAAATGGTTACTCAATCAGAGTGTCCTGTAATGTCTGTTCAGGCACATGCAAAAAAATTAGGTTTTACAAATATTTTATTGCCAATTGATGATTCGGTTCACTCTCGACAAAAAGTAAATCAGGCAATTGTTTTAGCTAAGCACTTCGCATCTAAAATTCATATTCTTGGTCTAGCTGATTCTAATGATGAAAGCGATCGCAAAAAATTTGAAATAAAATTAGATCAAATAGAGGAATATGTTAAGAAATGTGATTTGCCCTTTTCACGTAAAACAGTAGATGGAAAAAATCAGTCTAAAACAACCTATGATTATGCTAAAGCCGTAAATGCTGATTTAATTGTAATTATGACAGATCAAGATGAAAATCTTACCGGAAGATTTATGGGAACATTTGCTCAGCAGATCATCAATCATTCAAAAATTCCTGTGTTAACAATACAGCCTAAAGAGGCTAATACGCCTTGGGTTCATCCATACTAATAAGTATAAATTGATGTAAAAAAAGTCCCTTCCTACAATTCGGAAGGGACTTTTTTTTATGTGATTTTTTTGTCGCCCTGAGCGCGACCAAAGGTCGGTCATCCCGAGCGAAGTCGAGGGACGAAGGGCGAGAAATTAGTTTTTAATAAAACGGGTTGTAATTTCTTTTCCTTCGGTGGTTAATCCTTTAACTACATAAATTCCATTTGAAATTGGATTAAACTGGAATTTTGTTTCATTGGAGCTGTTTTCATAAACTAATTCCCCAAGCATATTGTAAATTTTAAGAGATTCAAAATTATCAGTAATATCAATTGTAACAATATCTTTACTTGGATTTGGATATACTAATACAGTAGCTGAATTTGTATTCTGAATTGAAACAATGCTAGAGTAGAAATATTCACCATTAAAATCGGTTTGTTTTAAGCGATAATAATTAGTTCCATCAAAAGGGTTTGAATCTAAAAATTTATAATTATTAGTTGAAGATGAGTTTCCATTACCATCAATAGTAGTTATTCTAATAAATTCAATTCCATCAGAACTTCTTTCTAAATCAAAGTAATCGTTGTTAGTTTCGGTTGCAGTTGACCAATCCAATTGATTTCCATTCATTAGAGGAGTGCCTGTAAAAGAAAGTAATTCAACAGGAAGAGGATTAACTCCTAATGCACTGGAAAAAGTAAAATTCATAAGTAAACCAGTTGTAAAATCAGGAATTATGCCCGTAAACAAGGTTCCCGAAGCTGTTGTACCTGTTAATGCTCCAGCTCCTTTATCATTCCATTGTCCTGAATAATACTCAGCAACACGTAAATCTGAGGTTGAAGAAATAGCACTTCCAATACTAGTACCAACTGCACCATCAGCCCAATATAATTTTACATGAGGTGTACTTGTACCTGCATTTCTAGTTAAATCCCAATATTCTTTATGGCTAACATGGTCTATTCCCGCACCGTTAACTAAGCCTACAACTTGAAAATTATGAGGATCATTTTCTTTATGGTACTCTGCAGTAAATTCATCAGTAACGGATGTTGGAGCTGCAATTTCTATTCTAGCCCATTTTGCTGCTAAAGTAGGAACAGTATTGGTGTAAACATCGCCAACAGGAAAAATAAAAATATCATCACCTATTTTTTTCATTGGACCATCAACAAAAGCAGAAATTGATCCTGAAGAAGAAGATATTCCATCATCATTAATAGTAAATAATGTTGCTAATGAAGTGATAAATCTTCCAGCGGTTAATGTGAATGTACCTGAAGTAGACGTAGCTTGAGTAAGTGTAACTCCAAGTGTTGTAACTGCAGAAGTATTATTTATTGTTAATATAGATAAAGATGTAAGTGCTGTTGGTAATCCATTTCCAGTAACTTGAGCAGCAGTCCCATTGTATGTATAACTTGCGCTTGAATTATAAGTTCTTCCTCCTGTAACTCTTATACATCCTGTTGCACCTGAAGCTAAAGTTGTAATTCCTTGGGCGTGTCTTGTAATAAGTTTGCCCTCTGAATTCAAATTAAAAACACCACCACCAGTTGATGCATCTACAATAGCATATCCAATCAAATCTAAAGTAGCATCTGCATTTACATTCATTATTCCAGATACATTCAGCACTCCTGTTGCAACTACTTGTAATTCGTTACCAGTAATATTGGTAGGATTGTCATTTACATTAAAGGTTGTTCCTGAGTTAACTATGAAAGTTGTAGCAGCAGGTATTCTTGTAATTGCAGCAGCTACACCCCCCTGATTAATATTAAAAGTTATTCCTGTACCGCTAAATCCAGAATTACTTTGAATAGTTTGTAGTGCAGTTAAACCATCAATGTTAATTGTACCAGTTGCAGAAGCACTTGTAGCAGTTCTAGCAAATGACGCTGCAGAAGTTGTATGAACAAAATTACCTCCAATATTTATCGTACCTTTACCTGTATTAGCTGCAGCAGTTGTAGAGGATGTAATGTTGAAAGTTCCACCAGTAAAAGAGCAATTTCCTCCAACATCTAAAAGCCCATCTCCGGTTCCTGTACCAGAAGTTGAACAAAGATTGAAAGTTCCTGCAGTCATGCTAAACGCTCCTGTGACATTTAATGTTCCGCTTCCACCACCTCCAGTTGTTGTGCTATTAGTTAAATTTACCAAAGCAGTTCCTGAAAAAGTACATGTTGTTGATACAGATATTGTTCCATTTGATCCAGTTGTTCCTAGCGTTGCTGTACTAGAATTAACAGTAAGAGTTCCCCCAGAAACAGCTAAAGCTCCTGTTACATTAATAAATCCTGTTCCACCGCCACCAGTAATATTACCAGGAGTTAGATTTAGAATGCCGCTTGTTATTGTTAATCCACCATTTGCTTGAATTGTAGAGTTGCACCCGGTAACACCAGTAGTTGTGGCACTGGATCCAGTTATAGTCCCTCCTGATAATGTGATTAATCCAGTAGATGTTAAAGTTCCACTTCCACCACCAAGAGTTCTAGTACTTGAACATAGATTTAATGTTCCTCCTGAAATAGTCAAAGTGCTAGAAGTATTTAAAGAGCCAGTTCCACCAAGACCGGAACCTGTACTTGTTGACAAATTAATAGTACCTCCGGAAACAGTCATAGCTCCTGTAGATGTAAAAGTTCCATTTCCTTGAGAGCTGGTTGTACTAGGGCTATTACTTAATGTCAAAGTTCCATTTGTTATGTTCGTTGTTGTTCCAATTGTCATTGAAGCAGAACCATTTGTAGACACAGAAGTTCCGGAATTTTCTGATAGAATAAAAGTTCCACCTGATTGAGAATAAGACCCTGTTACAGTAACGAAAAGATTAGAGTTTGCAACTCCAACAGCTCCATTTGTTAAAACCATTGAGCCACCTGTTATGGAAAAGTTACCACCAATTGCTGTTCCTCCCGCATTAGTTCCTTTTAGAACTAATCTTCCTGCCCCCGTACTTTTTAAAGTAAAATTTCCACCTACTTGGGTACCAATAAATGCTCCAGCTAAGTTAATATCGCCAGCTGCTTGTCCAGTATTGTCCCAAATAAAATGTCCAAAACTTTGGCCAATTCCACTTGGGCCAGCACCAGGTCCTAAGCATGCTAATACTTCACACGTTGAGCTTGCATTCCAAGTAGCGGCAGGAATTGTTCCAACTGATGATAAAAAATTATGTTCGTATTCGCTGCCTGCCAAAAATCTGAAATTTGCAGAAGAAGTTGATGTAATAGTTCCAGAATTTGTGATTATTCCATTATTGTTAACTATTGCTGTTCCTACAGTTTGAGATAAAGTACCATTATTAATTATATTAGCACTCGCATTAATAGTTAAAGTAGCTGAGCCAGTCAAGCAATTTAAGGCACCCCCTGCATCAATTTGAACATCAGTTCCAGCACCATTGTTAATTGTTAAAACTCTAGTTGTAAGAATGGAAAGAATTCCAGTGTTATTAATAACTAGCTGATCTACTGTTGTGTTTGCGCCTAATGTTATCGTATGTCCAGCTCGTATAGTAATTACACCATCTGCACTAGTTGGAGCAGCTACTGCAGCAACAAAAGTTGTCCCATTGTGTCTTTCCCACACAGTGGCAAAAGCGGACCAAACACCAGAAGCTTTAGTTCTATAATCACCAGCAACTTGACCAAAAGCATTGAAAATAAACAATACAAAAAAGCAAATTCCGAGTAGAAACTTTTTTGATTTTGATAGACTCATTTTTAACTTATTTTGTCTTAAAAATTGATAGCGACAAAAATAAGCTATTTATCGATTAAAAAAGCATTTTTTTTGAAAAAATACAGGAAAATACCGACTTAAACATATCTGATTTTTACTGAGTTATGCTACCAAAAACACGTTTTAGTATGTCAGTTACTCTGGCAACAGGATCTTTACGGATTTTAAGCTCTTCTTCGCTTATTAATTTGAATAAGCCTTCCATTGCTTTATCAGTTACATAAGCCGTCAAATCAGGATTTTGTTTCTCTACAAATGGTACTTTATTGTAATTATTGATAATCGGACTCCAATATTTGGTTAATTCAACCTTGTTGATGGCATTTTGAACAACGGGAGTAAATTTTTGTCTCAATTCAACAGTAGTTTTATCCCTTAGATATTGAGTTGCAGCATTATCCCCACCTTTTAAAATAGCAAAACCATCACCAATGCTCATACCTTTTATTGCATTTACAAAAACTGGAGCAGCATCTTTTGCTGCTTCTTCAGCCGAACGATTCAAAGTTTCTACAAATTTGTCAAGTTGAGCTTCCATTTTCAGTTTAATAGCCCAATCCTTAACCTTTTGAGCTTCAGGTGGAAAAGGAATGAATAATTTAGGGTTTTTATAAAATCCATCAACTTTTGAGGCAAATGAACTGGAGTTATTAGTCCCAACTGTTAATGCATCTCTTAATCCGCTTATTACCTCATCATTTGTTAATGGGTTTGAAGCTGGTTTGGTTCCTGTGTTTACAGCATCTTTAGCAAGATTTGCTGTTTCTTGCAATTGTTGTGTTGTACAAGCAACAAGAGCTAATATTACAAGAGTAGGGAAGAAGAATTTTTTCATTGTTTTTATTTTTAATTTATCAATGTAATTTTTTTGTTTGCTAAATTGTAAGAGTGGACTTATTTAATTTCAAATGCTAATAAGTTTTCGTTTTCAATATATGCTTCTAGTTTATCGCCAATTTTGACCGGACCAACTCCTTTGGGTGTTCCTGTATAAATTAAATCTCCGGTTTTTAATGTAAAAAAATTAGATACATATGAAATTACCTCATCAAACGTAAAAAGTAAATCCTTTGTGCTTCCTTCTTGAACTATATTTCCGTTTACTGATAAACTAAAATTAATATTATTTATATCCTCAATTTTTTTCTTATCAATAAATCTCCCAATAGGTGCAGAGCCATCAAAGGCTTTTGCTTTCTCCCAAGGCAATCCTTTTTCTTTGCATTTTGCTTGTAAATCTCTTGCTGTAAAGTCAATTCCTATGCCAATCTCATCGTAATATTTTTTGGCAAATTTTTTATCTATATTTTTTCCCGGTTTATTTATTTTAATGACCAACTCTACTTCATGATGAATGTCTTTTGAAAAATCAGGATAATAAAAAGGTTGATTGTCTTTAATAATTGCTGTATCAGGTTTAAGAAAAAATACAGGCTCTGTTGGAACAGGAGCATTCATTTCCTTAGCATGTTCTGAATAATTACGACCAATACAAATGATTTTCATTTCTCAAATTAGTGATTTAGTGAATTGTGATTTGAAGAATTGTTTTATAATTGAGGATATTAAATTATTATATTTTAAAATTATTTATTCTCAACTCTCTAATTCAATAATTCTCCATTTCTCTATTTTTTATCTGTTAAATGCCATTCTTAATTTTATTTCCGTTAACACTTTCTTTGTATAAAGTGGAAAATCTCCATTCAACATCCATGAGTAATAAGAGGGCTCCTCACGAAAAACTTGCTCAACTGCTTTACCCATATGTTTTCCAAAGTTGAATACTTCAATCCCCTTTTCATTAAAAATTATTCTTCCTGCTAAATCTGCATTTTTATTGATGTTTGTGAAATCATGCAAAGCTTTGATATCATTTTTAACGGGTATAGATTTTACTCCTTTTCTGTCTTCATATTCAACACCATCGTATTTTTCTAATTGAGCTAAAAAAACTTCAAACGTTGCTTCAATGTCTGCCTGAGCACTATGTGCATTTATTATTTCTTTACCACAATAAAATTTGTAAGCAGCTTTCAATGTTCGCTGTTCCATTTGATGAAAAATATTTTGCACATCAACAAATCGTCTTCCTTTAAGATCAAAATCAATTTCAGCACGTAAAAATTCTTCCACCAAAATTGGAATGTCAAATTTATTTGAATTGTATCCAGCTAAATCCGAATCTTTTAAAAAGTCGGCTAAACTTTTTGCGATCCCTTTAAAGGTTGGTTCATTTGCAACATCTTTATCATAAATCCCATGAATTTCGGAGGAGGTAAGTGGAATAGGAATGGTTGGATTAATTCTTTTTGTTTTTATTTCCTTTGTTCCGTCAGGAGAAATTTTTAGTATAGCAATTTCCACAATTCTATCTGATGCAACATTTACTCCGGTTGTTTCCAGGTCAAAAAAGGCAATAGGTCGAGTTAAATTAAGTTGTATCATTTATGTTGGTGGGAAATAAATTAAGAATTTTAAGTTGCTATTTCTGAAGAGTAAAAACCTTTTTACTTTCATTTTGCCCTATTCCAATATCGAAAATAAAAAATGAATCTGTAAAAGGTTTATATCCATCGGCTTCAATTGTGATTTGATATTTGCTGGGTGTTAAAGCCATAATAAATTTCCCTGTTTTAGAATTAGGTTCGTAGGTAGACTCTTGAGCATCTTTGTTTTTTAGATCTTTTACAGTAACAAAAGCTGAAATGTTTTTTACACTATCAGAGGTAGTAATATATCCTTGCAAAACAGTAGTTCTGTCCTCAGCATCTTCAAATTTTATACGATATAAATCCAAATCACCATATCCGCCATCTCTGACAGCCGAAATATAAGCAACCCGATTATTTTCTGTAAATGAAATACAACGATCGTCACCAACGGAATTGATTGGATAGCCTAAATTTTTTGGAGTAGTCCAGGTGTTTTCCTCTTCGTTCCATGTAGATTGAAATAAATCGTAATCGCCCATTCCTGCATGACCCTGAGATGAAAAATAAAGTGTTTTTCCATCAGGTGCTATTTGCGGGAAATCTTCTTTGTATTTTGTATTTATAGTTGGACCAAGGTTTTGTGCTTTTGCCCATTGTCCGTTTGGTAATTTACGAGCCATGTATACATCTGTTTCTCCTAAGCCGCCTTCACGTTTACTAGCAAAAAATATAATGTTTCCATCTGGAGTAATAGAGCCGGCAGTTTCAAAGTCTGAATTTACATTGCTGTTTAATTTTTTCATTCTTTGGAAAACACCCGCTTTATTCATGGAAGAATAAATATTTCCTAAACTATCAATATGATCTATGTACATCAACATTGTTTGTCCATCAGGAGTTAATCCAACTGATTGTTCATCATATCTGGTATTAACTGTTCCGCCCATATTTTTTGGTTTTGTCCAAACATCGTTAACCGGAACCGATTGATAAATATCAGATGAATAATATCCATCAACTTCAACTTGACCACCAATATTATCTTTTCTTCTGGAAGTAAATACTATGAACGATTCATTTGCCGGAACAAAAGGGTAGTAGTCGGGAAATTCTGAATTAATTTCTTTACCTAAATTTTGAAAAGAAACATTAACCGGATGTTTAACATATTCTTTCCCATTCTCACAAGTTTCTATTTGATGTTCTACTTGTTCTAATTCTGGACCCTTTAATGTTGTTTTATAAGTATTATATGTTTTTATTGCATCATCAAATCTACTTGCATATTGGTAGGCTAATCCTAAATGATATAAAACTTGTTTTTCAGGCTTTGGTGTTTTACTTGCAGTTTCAAGATAAGAAATAGCTAAAGTTTTGTTGATATTAGTATATAAATAACATATACCTAGTTTGTAATTATAATCGGGATTATTAGGTTCTTGTTTTAGAAGTTGTTTGTAAGCTGGAATGGCATATAAAAAATTGCCATGTGAGAAGTGTTCTTTTGCATCTGCTGGATCAACTACTTTTGATGTTTTTGGTTGGGCATTAATGCTATTAATAAGCAAAAATGCAAATGCAAAAAACAGTATTTTTTTAAATAAAATAGAATGACACTTATTCACCACTTCTCTCTTTAATTATGCTTTAATCCAAGTTTGGTACCAAAGTACAAAAAATGTTTTTTTTATGAAAGAATTGTAGCGTATTTAATAGAAAAAACCTCTGAAAATGCTTTTTCAGAGGTTTCTTTAAAGATTGAATAGTTAATATGCTGCTATTTTAATAAATTGATACTTTTCATACAAAGCCTTGTTGATTAAGTAATCAATATTATACTGTGGTCCCGAAACGTATGCTTTTGTTTTAACAAAATTCACTTTGGATGCGTCAATTCCTTTTTCACTTAAAGCTTGTAAAATTTGTTCTTTTGCTTTTTCAGCTCTGGCAGTAGCTAACTCTTTATTGTTTTTATAAGCTCTAGTTGGAACCTGAGATGCACAAGCTGTTAAATTAACATTGATAGTACCACCATTCTTAGAAGCTAAAGCAACTAGATTTTCAATATATTGTTTGAATGGACCATCATTTACATCAATTTGAGTGACATTGTATTTGAAGTTCATTTGGAAATTCAACTTGTCTACACTCGCTAACTGTTCGTGATGGTTGGTGTTTTGATTGTTTGATGCAACTGTAGTAGTTGTTTTTGGTTTAGTTTTAAACTTCACTGAAGTTTTTGTGTTCCCAAGAACAAATTTGCCATTAACTTTTTTTGTTTTAAGCAATTTACCATTGTTATCTTTAAACTCTGCAAATGATGATTTTCCAATTATTTTTGTGTCATCTTCATCAAGTGCAACTAAGTATTCATCGTTTGGAGGCAAATTGGTGAAAATAAACCAGCCTAATTCATCTGTAGTTGTTGACTTAATTATTTCACCTTTTGAATTTAATAAGTTCACTTTTAAATTTGTAAAAGGTGATTCCTTCTCATCAGCAATTTTTCCATCTACAGAAATAAATGCAACATCGGTTGTAGTATTGTTTGTAGTATTGTTTGTTGTGTTGTTTGTTGTTGTATCTGTTGGAGTGTCTGGGCCGCCAAGGTTAACACCATTTAAACGAACTTCTCTGTTAATTTCTTGATAAGCTGCACTCATAGGAACATCCATTGTTTCTGAGAAAAATTCCTGACCATCGTTTGTATAAGAAAGTGTATAGTTGCTACCCGGAGGAATAATAATTGTAAAACTACCATCTCTCATTAATGGTTTGTAAACTCCTGTTACTACACCTGTTTCGTTATTTGTAACAGCAATTTCTAGAAATGGAGGCAACTCTTGTCCTTTAGCCGGAATAATAAGCCCTTTGATTAAAACCAATGGAACTTCTTTTCTTTCAGGAAGGGAAACCATATAAATATCTTTTTCTCCATAACCTTCTGGACGGGAAGAGGATGAATAATATCCTCGTTTTCCGTCAGGAGATGTTACATAAAAAACATCATCGTCAGTAGTGTTTATTGGATAGCCAATATTAAGTGGTTCTTCCCAAGCATTTGTTTCCTCGTTTTTTGATGAAAAGAAAATATCAAAACCTCCAATTGTTTTATGTCCTGTTGAACTAAAGAATAAAACATTTCCACCCGGATGAATAAAAGGAGATTCTTCATCATAAATTGTATTTACAGGCGCACCTAAGTTCATTGACATACTCCATTTCCCATTCGGTAATTTAACGCATTTCCAAATGTCTCGTCCACCAATCCCCCCGGCACGATTACTTACATAATACAAAGTGTTTCCATCCGGGCTTAAACAAGCACTTGTTTCCCAATTAGCTGTATTAATATCTGAGCCCATAGGCTGAGGTGATGTCCAGTTATTTCCTTCCAAGGTGCTGAAATAAATATCACCACCATTGTAATCCTTATAAATCAATAGTGTTTGAGCATCTGCTGTAAGACCTACTGTAGCTTCGTGACTAACAGAGTTAATGTTTTCACTTACTGATTTTGGAGTTGTCCAGGTACTGTCTTCTTTTTTATAAGAGATATAAATGTCTTCATAAAACTGACCGTCATCTGTTTTATCCATTCCAGTTCCAGTAGATCTTCTCGAAGTATACATAATTGTTTTTTCATCAGCAGAAAGCACAGGACTGTATTCAGGAGAAGATGAATTGATACTATCTCCTAAATTTTTAAGAATGATATTCATAGGAGCTGTAACAAGTAATTTTGCATTATTACTTATTTCAATTTGTCTGTCAACATCTTTAATCAAATCAACATTTTTGCTTCTTAAAAACGATTTGAATTTTTCATAGTTAGCAAGCGCTTCATCAAATTTATAATTGAAGTGAAGTGCTTGTCCATAATAGTAAAAAGCGTTTACAGGTGCTGATTTCTCAGTTGGTTCTAAATCGTTATAATTTTTTGCGGTATTTAGTACAGCTTTTTCAAGATAGTAAAGTGCTCTGCTTTTTTCTGTTTCGGATTTCATATAACATAAACCTACTTTAAAGTTTATGTTAGCATTTGTAGAATCAATTGCATACGCCTCTTTAAAATTTTGCAATGCAAGTGTGTAATTACCTTCTAAAATAAGGTAATTGCCTTCTGTGAATTTTTGGCGATAATCTGCCTTGCCTTGTGCAATTAACGAGACATTGAAAATGGTTAAAGAAAAAAATAAAGCTATAATTTTTTGCATACTTTACGCGTCTAATAAATAGTAGTTATCCCAACCCTAAAAAGGAAGGGAATATATTAAATTCAAGCAAAAATATTAAAATTAAAAGTAGAAAGCGTAAAGGTAATAAAAAGAAATTAACAATGTTAAAATGTTGAAATTGAATTATTTAGACTCAATTATCTTCATTTCTACCCTTCGGTTCAGTTGCATACCTTTTAAGTCGGGTTTGCCATTTGGTAAGAGGTTGGGAGCGACTGGTGCTGTTTCGCCATATCCTTTGGCTACTAAATACTGAGCTTTTATACCCTTTTTAACAAGAGCATTTACTACAGCTTGAGAACGCATTTGAGATAGTTTTAAGTTAGCAGCATCATTTCCTTTACTATCTGTATGACCTGCAACTTCAACAGTTAATTCAGGATAATCTTTCATTAATTGTAATAATTTTTCCAATTCTAAATTTGATTCTTTTCTCAGAGTGGCTTTATTTGAATCAAAGAAAATATTATTTAAAACAATTTTAGAGCCTATCTGTACTTTATCAAGTACAATGTTTTTTGTTAATACAGAATATTCTGGCTGCTTAGGAACATTTACGTTTTCAGACTGAAACAAATAACCTTTTGCCTCATAAGAAAGGTTGTAATTCTGTCCGCGATTCAAAATAAAATAATAAGATCCTGAATCAGAAGTTGTAAAATAAGTGTCAATCAATTTGCCAGTCAAATTATCTTTCACAACTATTTGAGCACCAGAAACTGCTTTACCATCAATACTTTTAACAGTTCCTGTAATACTAATTGTACCTAAAGTTTTACTTTCAAGATTTATTCCTTCCATCACAAGTTCTTTTTCAATTTCTTGATAAGAAGAGTTTGGTGGAACAGTAATTTGAACATTTATTGGTTGGTAGCCTTCAGCTTCGTAACTGATATTGTAAGTTCTGCCTTCATTTCCGGGTGTTAAAATCATTAAATATTTTCCTGTTGTTTCATTTGGTTTAACATTTTGAACAACTAGTCCGCTCTCCATATCTGTTGCCATTATTTCAACCATTGCCAATCCTTTTGTAGAACCATCAAATGTTACATAGCCTTTTAAAAGTGTTAAAGGCTCAACAATTGCTCTGTCAAAATTGATCATGTAAAGATCTTTTTCTCCGTTTCCACCTGCTCTGATTGAAGAAAAATAACCGCGTTTACCATCAGCCGACTGCACATAAAAAATATCATCATCCGGAGTGTTTATAGGTGATTTTAAGTTCTCTGGTGTACTCCATTTTCCATTGTCATCTTTTACAGATTTAAAAATGTCAAATCCGCCCATGTTTTTATGTCCTTTGGAACTAAAAAATAAAGTAACTCCGTCTGGGTGTAAAAATGGAGCGTCTTCATCATCTGCAGTATTGATTTCAGGTCCCAGATTTGTTGGCATACTCCATTGCCCGTTTGGTAATTTCACACAACGCCAAATATCTCTTCCTCCAAAACTTCCTTCTTTTCTATTACTCACAAAGTAAAGTGTATTTCCATCTGTACTCTGACAAGCATGAGTTTCCCAATCGGGAGAATTAATATTTGAACTCAATGGATATAATTCGCTCCAAACATCTCCAATTAAATTACTGTAATAAATATCCCCACCGTTTATGTCTCTGTATATAAGCAATTGCTGACCATCAGCTGAAACGTTTAAGTTTGCTTCGTTACTATTGGTATTAATATTAGCCCCAATCGACTTTGGGCTTGTCCAAGTACCATCACTTTTCTTTGTACAAAAATAAATGTCTTCGTAAAATTGATCGTTCTCTGTTTTTTCACCCCCGGTACTGTTTGCACGTCTCGATGTGAAAATAAGAGTAGATTCATCCGCAGATATAACAGGACTATATTCAGGAAAAATAGTATTAATACTATCACCTAAAGTATTGATACTAACATTAGCAGAATCTTTAATAAATTCAACAGCGTTAAAATTTGTTTCAACTTGTTTTTCCAAATCCTTTGCTAACTCTTTATTTCTATTGCCAACGATATCTTTAAACTTATTGAAATAATTGTTTGATTCAGAAAAACGATAAGCTAAACGATAAGCAACGCCTAAAGAATAATAAGCTAATTCAGGTGCTTTTTTCTCGCGTGGATCTTCCGGATTGTAATTGTGAGCTACATTTTGTACTGCTTTCTCAAGGTAGTACAATGCTTTGCTTTTTTCTGTAGCTGATTCTAAATAGCAAACGCCAATTTTATAATTAATGTTTGCGTTGCTTGAATCAATCCAATAAGCATCTTTGAAATATTTTAATGCTAGAGAATAGTTTTGCTCTAAAATTAAGTAGTTTCCTTGAGTGAATAATTCACGATAGTCGCCCTTTCCACCTTGAGAGAATACAGAAGAAGATATTAGTAAAAGAAAAAATAACGTAATTTTTTTTATCATAATCGGGTATTAAACACTTTTCAAAGGAACGCAAATATAGTATTAATAAGGACTTTAGGAAATAAAATCGTTATTTTTTAGCTATAGCTTTGATTTTTATATATTGGTATTGTTCGTAAGTTGCCATATTCTCTTGTGCATCTTTTTTGTATTTTGGGCCTTGCACCAATGCTTTTATTTCTGCGAACTTTATTTGCGACTCTTTAACTCCATTTTTAATCAAAGCTTTTTGGACTTTTTCTTTTGCATTTTTCGCTCTCAAATTTGATAAATTTTCATTGCTCCTAAAAGTACTTGTAGGTACTGTAGAGGCGCTTGATTCAATAGCTATTTCAAAACTAGTATTGCTTGTCAAACAATTAGTTAACTCATCAATAAAGCTTTTAAATTCAGCCGCTTCGTTATCCACATCTTTTTTGTTGTATTTGAAAAATAATTGATAAGATGATTTTTCTAGAATACAAGGACCATTTTTACCATTCAGTAAATTAGTATTATTTACTACTGAATTATCTAGTACAAGTTGCGTAGAGTCACCATAATAAGGCACTTCCTTACGGATTACTTTATATCCTTGCTTTTTTGGAGCATCAATAATTTCGCTTAAAATCGTTTTGTTATTTACTACATATATTGTTTTATAGGTATTCCCAATAGGAAGATTTGTTCCAAATTTCCCACTTGAACTATTCGCATTTAACTCTTGAATTGTATCATTTGTAACATTATTGATAATGTATATGGTGTTGTTACTTATGTCTTCCTTTGTGTGATTAATGAATTTTCCTAATAAGATAGTTATATCTCTCGGCTCATACTCTGGAAATTTAATCATATAAATATCCTTCTCTCCATATCCGCCTTCTTTGTCAGAAGAAAAGAAAGCACGTTTTCCATCAGCTGTTGTGATTAAAAAAACATCGTCATCTGTAGTGTTCACAGGATATCCGTAATTTACCGGTGGCGACCAGTTACCATTTTCATCGTTAATAACTGATGTAAAAATGTCGAATCCACCCATTGAGTTGTGTCCTTTTGATGAAAAGAAAATTTGCTTTCCATCAGGATGAATAAAGATTCCATCTTCATCATATTTTGTATTAATTACATCGCCTAAATTTTGTGCAGGTCCCCATTCGCCATTTGGAAGTTTAAGACATTTGTATATGTCCCGGCCACCAATTCCGCCACCTCTGTTGCTAATGAAATATAAAACACGATTATCTGAGCTAAAACAAGCATGTGATTCCCACGCAGAAGAATTGATAGGAGCAGACACATATTCTGCAGCGCCCCATTCTTTTCCTTTTAATTCGCTAACATAAATATTTCCGTTTCCGCCATCATCTTTATAAACCAATAATTTTAATCCGTCTGCTGATAAGTTGATTGTAGCTTCGTGTCCTGCACCATTAATATTTTTTCCAATAGGAGTTGCTTTTCCCCATTTATTATCTGTTTCAGAATAAGTAGAAACAAAAATGTCCTCAAAATGTTCACCATTAGGAAGCTTCTTTTCAGTTGCTCCGCCTGTTCTTCTTGTTGTAAAAATAATTGTTTGTTCATCCAAAGAAACAACCGGTGAATAGTCGGGATACTTTGAATTTACTCCTGGTCCCAGGTTTTCTACTTCAACTTTTTTAGGAGTTTTTACTAATTCTTTTCCGTAATTGCAGGTTTCAATATCGTGCTTGATTTCTTCTACTTCTTCAGCAAGTTTTGCGTCTGTTCCTAATGCATCAATATACTTTTGATACATTTCTATTGCTTTATCAAATTCGTAGTTGATGTGGTAAGCTTTGGCAAGGTAGTAGTATGTAGAAAGGGGAGCCTCTTTTTCTTTTATTTCTCCTTGTTCATAATATTTTGCAATGTTCTTAATAGCAAATTCCAAATATGGAATTGATTTTGTTTTGTAAGTAGCTGCTTTTAAATAGCAAAAGCCTATTTTGAAATTCATGTTGTGATTTCCTTTGTCCATTGAATCGAGTTTCATGTACAATGGCAATGCTGCAGTGTAATTTTCGTTAGCAAAAAGTTCTTCTGCCTGGTTGAAGATGCTTTTAAAATTTCCATCAATACTATTTGCAGAAACAAAATTTGAAAATGATAAAACAAAAAAAGAAATCAGAAGAATAATTTTTTTCATAATTAATTTTGATAAATAGTTTTTAATTTTAGAATTCCCGGTTAACATCCCATTGTTCAAGGTAATCGGCAACACGTCTAACAAATTGTCCGCCCAACGATCCGTCAACAACTCTGTGGTCGTAAGAATGTGATAAAAACATAAAATGACGAATTCCAATTAAATCACCTTCAGATGTTTCAATAACTGCAGGTTTCTTTTTGATAGCACCTACAGCCATAATTGCAACTTGAGGTTGATTGATGATAGGGGTACCCATTAAATTTCCGAAAGAGCCAACATTTGAAATTGTATAAGTTCCACCTTGAATATCATCCGGACTTAATTTTCCTGTCCGGGCACGGTTAGCCAAATCATTCACTTGTTTTGTAATGCCAACTAAATTCAACATATCTGCATTTTTAATCACAGGAACAATAAGATTTCCTGTTGGTAATGCAGCAGCCATTCCAATGTTAATGTTTTTGCGTTTGATTATTTTTGTTCCGTCCAGTGAAACATTTATCATTGGAAAATCTTTAATAGCTTTTACAAGAGCTTCAATGAAAATAGGAGTAAAGGTTAATTTTTCACCTTCCCTTTTTTCAAAATTGCTTTTCACTTTTTCTCTCCATCTCACAATGTTGGTTACATCTGCCTCAACGAAAGAGGTAACATGTGGAGATGTGTGTACGCTCATTACCATATGATCGGCAATAAGTTTACGCATACGATCCATTTCAATGATTTCGTCACCAGCATTTACTGAAATTGCAGGTTTTGCATGCGTTGCACCATTTGAGGAAACTTCCTGAACAACTTTTGTTTGTTCTTTTGTAGATTGTTTTCCTTTGTTAGGAATATAAGCTAAAATATCATTTTTAGTAACCCGTCCATTTGCTCCTGTTCCTGAAATGCTCTCCAGTTCAGCCATTGCAATGCCCTCTTGTTTAGCAATATTGCGGACTAAAGGCGAGAAAAATTTTCCGGAGCTGCTTTTTTCCAGAGTAACAACTTCTTTTACGGCTGAAACTGCCAATTCTTTTTGAACTGTTGTAGTTTGTGAGGATACAGGAGTTTTAACTTCAGGGGTTTCTAATGCAACTGATGCATCTGTTGAAATGATAGCAATTGCTTTCCCTACTTGTACAACATCACCTTCGTTAAATAATCTTTTTATTAAAGTTCCTTCAGTTGTTGAAGGTATTTCGGAATCTACTTTATCTGTGGCTATTTCCAATACGGTTTCATCGGCCGCAATTTTATCGCCTTCTTTTTTTAACCACTTAATAATTGTTGCCTCAGCAACACTCTCACCCATTTTGGGCATTATCAACTCAACTTGTGCCATAATCTTGTAATCTACTTAATTTTAACCCTTATTTTAAGAGCTACAAAAATAAACTAATATTTTAGATGTGCAATGTAAGAATTAAGCAAAATATAGGCTGTTTTTATGGTATTTCGACAAAAAAAGAGCCCCACCCAAATAAATCAGGCGGGACTCTTTTTTAAAGATTATTTATTAAGCAAAAAGTGGAAAATCTTTCATCAATTTATTTACTTCTTTCTTTACTTCCGAAATTACTTTTTCGTTATCATGATTCATCAATACTTTATCGATTAAATTAACAATTTTAGGAATGTGTTTTTCTTTGATTCCCCGTGTAGTAATGGCAGAAGAGCCTACACGGATTCCGGATGTTACAAACGGTGATTTATCATCAAATGGAACCATGTTTTTGTTTACAGTAATGTCAGCTTTAACAAGAGTAGTTTCTGCTAATTTTCCTGTTAGGTTTTTTGAACGTAGATCAATCAGCATACAATGATTATCAGTTCCTCCCGAAATTACTTTGTATCCTTTATCAACAAAGCATTGCGCCATTAATTTAGCGTTTTTCATAACCTGAATACAATATTTCATATAACTGTCATCCAACGCTTCGCCAAATGCAACTGCTTTTGCAGCAATCACATGTTCAAGCGGTCCGCCTTGTGTTCCGGGGAATACAGCAGCATCCAATAATTGCGACATCATTTTTATTTCACCTTTGGGTGTTTTATCACCCCAAGGGTTTGGGAAATCTTTTCCCATCATTATCATTCCACCCCGCGGTCCGCGCAAGGTTTTATGTGTTGTTGTTGTAACAATATGGCAATGTGGTAAAGGGTCATTCATTAAACCTCTTGCAATTAATCCGGAAGGGTGAGAAATATCAGCCATTAACAAGGCTCCAACTTTGTCAGCAACTGCTCGCAGCTTTTTGTAATCCCAATCGCGTGAATAGGATGAGGCACCGCAGATAATTAGTTTTGGTTGTTCTTTTATAGCAATTGCTTCAATTTTGTTAAAGTCAACACGACCTGTTTTTTCTTCAACTCCATAAAAACTTGGGATATACAATT
The DNA here is from genome assembly GCA_005772895.1 of Bacteroidota bacterium. Classification (GTDB taxonomy): domain Bacteria; phylum Bacteroidota; class Bacteroidia; order 2-12-FULL-35-15; family 2-12-FULL-35-15; genus 2-12-FULL-35-15. The sequence goes on from SXIH01000058.1 coordinate 19,160, forward strand.
TTCCGGAAAAGTTTACAGGAGAGCCATGTGTAAGGTGGCCACCATGTGAAAGATCAAAACCCAATATTTTGTCGCCAGGTTTCAAAATAGCTAGCATTACAGCCGCATTTGCTTGTGCTCCTGAATGAGGCTGAACGTTTACCCATTCGGCATTAAATAGTTTTTTTGCTCGGTCAATAGCTAATTGCTCTACTTTGTCAACCACTTCACATCCGCCATAGTAACGTTTCCCGGGTAAACCTTCAGCATATTTATTTGTTAGTACTGAACCCATTGCTTTCATTACACTTTCGCTAACATAATTTTCTGAAGCTATTAGTTCCAGTCCTATGGTTTGGCGTTTTTTTTCTTCTGCAATAAGATTGAAAATGGCGGTGTCTTTTTTCATATAGTTGTAATAAAAGATTTAGAATGAATGCAAAAGTAAAATTAAGTTGCTTATATCTTATACAGTTTTGTTTTTTTCTTTTTCTAAAAGTTTGAACGCAGGAATTAAAATCATTAAAATGATAGGAGATTGTGCCATTCCCATCAAATACCTCGCAAATTCATACATTTTCTGTGCAATAGAGTTAAAACACAAGCCAATTAAAATGAAAACCCCTGAAATAACTATAATTCCGAGATAAGTGAAAATGGCTATTTTGATATATTTTGAGCTTTTTAGAAAAAGTTTGATCGAAAATATTGTCAGAATCAAATAAAGTAAACTAAAAATTAAAGTCAATAACCACTTTAAATTTTCAAGTGTTTCGTATTGATAGTTTTCTAAAAAGGAAAGGAAAGGAGGAAGAAAATAATCTTGATCTAAATCCCAGGCTCTGAGCAAAGCATTTATTGTTTTGAAAACTGTATCCCTTAAGTAACCTGATAGAATTAGCAGAGCTATAATACAGCTAACGTAGAAGCCAAATTTGATTTTGTTTGGTTTAGTTTTCACTTAGCAAAATTACAATTTTAAATGATTTTCAGTTTTTCATATCTCCAAAAATACGTTTAAAGTCCTATTTATCATCAGTTGAATTCCTGATTGATTTTGAATAAATTGATAATAATTTTGCCCTCAGAATGATATCCATTTGTGTTTCTGATTGTGGAATTTTGCCCTGAACGAATGCTAATATTAAACTCAAAATCATCGCATAAAATGTGGATTTGGTCTAAAATATTTGGTTTGGCATTGCAATTAACATAAATTTAGGAATTATTTCATGTGTAAGGAAATATAATAAATTGTAAATAAATTATGAATATGAAATTCTACTCCATTTCTTTATCTCTTTTGTTTTTACTTTTTTCCCTTTTCGGGAATTCAGCTACTTATTATTCAAGAATAAATGGTAATTGGAATACAGCTTCTACATGGTCTTTAGTGTCTTGTGCAGGTGCAGTATCAGCGACAATTCCTACTTCAGCAGACAATGTTATTATTTGCACTGGGAGAACTGTTACAATGAACGGAGCACCTGGTGCTTGTTTATCTTTAACCATTAATGGAACTGCTAATTGGACTAGTGCATCTACTACTAATGTTGGGTTAGGTGGACTAACACTAAATAATGGAGCTATTATTTCTGGTAGCACAACTGGATCATTGATTGTATCTGGGCCTATGAATGTGAGTGCAGGAGCATCAGTTATTGTAGGAAGCGTAATTCTAAATGTTTCGGGTTTAACATCCATAAATGGAAGTTTTAATGATAATAATACTGGTGGAACAAATACATTTACAAATGTTGATTTGAATTCTACTGGTAGTTTTAATAATACTTCTGCAGAAACCTATACTATTACAGGTAATTTGAATACTTATGGAGGAGATTTTCTTGCTTCAGGCGCAACCCCAATTTTTAATATTACAGGTGACTTTAATGTTGTTTCAGGTACATGTGATTTAAGTAGAATTAGAATTACTGTAGGTGGAAATACTAATATTTCTGGTACTCTTGCTATAAACAATGTTCGGGGATTAAAGACTTTTAATAATTTAACTGTAAATGCTGGAGGTTTTTTTAATTCTACTGTATCTGAGTCGTTCAGAATAAATGGAAATATAATTGTTAATGGATCCTTTAATGCTAATCTGGGTGTTTTTACCTTGTCAGGAGCTTCTAAAACAATTTCAGGTTCAACTGCATTGATTTTTGATGATATCAGATGTAATGGTTCCTATACAAATAATACTTCGGTTAGATTAACAACTAGTTTAACAGGATCTGGTGCATGGACGCAAGGAGCAACAGGAACCTTAGATTTGGCAATAAATAATGCCAATTTTACTGTTACTAATTTTAACACTTCTCTATTTGGAAATACCGTAATTTATAGCAGAACAGGAAATCAAAATATTAGAATTCCTTCTGATGGAAGTTATTCAAGTTTAACTCTTTCCAGCGGAAGTACTAAAACAATGTTGGGCGCTACAACCTTATCAGGAGGTCTTACAATTTCTGCTTCTACTACATTAGCCACTTCAAATAATAACTTAATTATTGGTGGCAGTTTCACTAATAATGGAACATTTACTGCGGGAACAGCAACAGTAACGCTAAATGGAACCTTGTCACAGACAATTGGTGGAACAACGGCAAGTTCTTTTAACAATTTAACAATTTCGAATGCAAGCGCAATTGTAACTGGGGCAACTAATTTTAGTGTTTCAAATACCTTGAATGTTGGATCAGGAGCAATACTTTCTCCTAATGCATTAGTTGTTGTTAGTGGAGGAGGAACACTTACAGGAAATGGAACAGCACGCGTAACAAGGATTGCCGTAACACCTGATTTTATTTCTCAATACACAATTACCGGAAAAACTTTGTCAGGATTGAACATCGATTATATAGGAGCAGGAAATCAAATAGTGAATATTTTGAATTATGGTTCATTGACAATTAGTTCAAACGGTGCCCGAACAGTTACTTTTCCAGCAGCAGTTGTTGGAGTGTCAAATGTTTTTTCACCTTCATCTGTTACTACCACATATCTAGTAACAGGAAATACTATCAACTTTAATGGAGCAGTTGCTCAAACAGTTCCTGCTTTTAATTATCATCATTTAACATCCTCCTCAACAGGAACAAGAACTCTTGCACCTGCAGGAACAATTGGTGTTGCTGGTATTTTTACTCCTTCTGTGAATGTCTACACAATAACAGGAAGCACGGTTAATTTTAATGGAACAATTGCTCAGGGAATCCCCGCATTTAATTATTATAATTTGAGTTCTTCTTCAACAGGCTCAAGAACTTTGGCTGCAGCGGGTATAATAGGAATAGCAGCGGCATTTGTCCCGGGTACAAATGTTTATACCGTTACAAATAGTACAATTAATATTAATGGAACAATAGCACAGGCAATTCCGGCCTTTACTTACCATAACTTAATTAGTGCAGGTAGTGCAGCAAAATCTCTTAGTGGAAATATTGTTGTAAATAACGATTTAACAATTACAAGCAATTTAGATGTTTCTGCTTCCAACTATTCTATTACAGTTAAAAGAAATTGGATTAATAATGGAACATTTACTGCTCAAAACGGAGCTGTTGTATTTAACGGAAGTGTAGCTCAAACATTAGCAGGTAGTGGTACAACAACTTTCAATAGGCTAGATATGAATAATACTGCCGGTGGAGTTAGCTTGATTAGCGGAACTTATATTTTAAATTCAGTAATTAATCCATTAAATGGAAATTTTAATACGAATGGACAAAGTTTTACAATGGTTTCAGATGCGTCCAGAACAGCAAGGATTGGGCAAGTTGCTGCTACAGCTTCATTAAGTGGAAACTTTATCGTTCAAAGATATATTACTGCAAGAGATACTTCATTTGCAGATTTGTGTTCACCTGTTCAAAGTTCAACTCTCTTGGATTGGGACAATGAATTACCTGCACTTAGCTATGTTCATACTCCCCCAAGTGCCTTGGCCTCAGCATTTACATATAATGAAACTGCTGATGTTTATGTTCCTGTATTATCATCTGCTACTACTTTAACACCCGGACAAGGCTTCGAAGTGTTTTTAGCAGGAGATTATGCTTATGCTCCATTTGCAAGTACAACGATGAATGTTATTGGAGTTCCTAATCAGGGAGACAAAAACTTAAGTAGTTTAATTTCAAATAATGTTCAGGGCTGGAATTTGGTTGGAAATCCATTTGCTTCTAATGTTTCCTGGGCAAGTATTTATACAGCATCGGGAGGTGCAACAAGTGGCTTGTACGATTTTATTGAAATGTATGATTATACTATTGGTGATTGGAATGGGTATACTTCAGCAGATGGAATAGAAATAGGATCAGCTCAAGGGTTTTGGGTGTATGGATTGCCTGCTGCTAGTCCATTGACTTTGATCATCCCTGAATCATCAAAAACTGCTACATCTAATAGTACAATTAAAGCCCCAACTAAAACACACCCTTATTTTACTTTAAAAATAGGAAGCAATGCAAATAGTTTTTCTCATACTTTTAAAATAGATGCAAAAATTGGAGCTTCTGATAATCTAGATGCTCAGGATTTGCCTTATCGTCCTAGTCCAAATAAAGTTACACCTACTTTGTATTCAAATATTGATGGATCAAAGGTTAATTTAAATACATTTAATTTAGAGAATGACATTTACTCCTTGCCATTAGTTGTAAAGGTGAATACTTCTGGTAATTATAAAATTGATGCAGCTGGTTTTGAATTTTTGAACGAATACAAATGCATTCAATTGGAAGATAGATTAAAAAATACATTTATTAATTTGACTTCTCAGAGTACTTATGAGTTTGAAATGTTTAGGTTGGAAGACGAAAAAAGATTTGTTTTGCATTTTAATAAAGATGCAAATTGTAAGCAATCAATAGCATTAGAGAATATAGCCTATTTTGATAATTCTGTTGAGGTGTTGCCTACTCAACAAGGGAATATTATTAATTTTAATTACTCGGAAGCTACTCAAACAGCAATATCAGTTTATAATATGTTAGGACAGGATATTGTAGAAGAAAGAAACCTATATGTTAGCAGCCAGTCAGAAACAATACAATTACCATCAGATTTCGAGGGCATATACTTTATAAAAATTTCTTCCGACAAAGAAACAGTTGTAAAGAAATTGTTTAAGAAGTAATTATTTCTTTTCAGCAAATCGATTCACCCAAATCATCCAGAGTAGGAAAATATATCCATATATAATTATGGTGAAAGTGTAGGTATGATTAAACTCTGTCCAGGATCTGGAATATGTATCTATTATAGCCAAAATAACAACTCTTATAATATTTAGTAGTTGAATAGACAGAATACCTAAAGGAATATAGATTAATTTATATTTTATTTTCCCTTTATAGGCTATAACAAACCAGGCAAATAAACTAAAAAGTGTTATTCCATTACAATTATCACCAATCCACAAGCCTGATGCACCATCTATTCCAATTAATCTGTCAGCTCCAGTATAAACAGTATATCCAAATAACTCTAAAATATTTTTGCTAATTGAAACGGTGATGTCGATAACAAATAAGTCTAGTTTTTCATCAGGATGAAGCCAAAGGTTGTATACCAGGTACCATAAGATGTATAAGAAAAAGACAAGAAATAAAAAACGGACTACAGGATTTTTTAGAAAAGAAAAATTCATGAATTGGAAGGGGTAATAAAAAAAGAATCCCTATAAAACGGGATTCTTTTTTAAACTATTGTATATTTTAATTCCTCCATAAGTAGCACCTGCTAAAAGGAGAAATAAGACTCCACTGTCTAATGGAACAGGACAAGGGGGAAAAGGACCTCCACAAGGGGGTGATATTCCCATACCCATTCCCATACCCATTCCAACAGCAAATGTGTTGGTAATGAATGCAGGTGTTATAAGGAATAATGCTATAAATGCCGTTTTAAAAATATTCTTTTTCATAATACTATAATTATTAATGCAGTAAATTTATACTAATATTAATTACTCCCAATTATTTTTTTACAAACTTTTTTGTAATTGAACCTTTTGATGATTCAATTTTGATAAAATACAAACCAGTAAATCCTTCTGGCAAAGTAATACCTATTGATTGATTTGAAGCATCCAAAGTGATTGTTTCAACAATTGTTTGACCTAAAACATTTATCACAGAAATGTTTGTAGAAGTTATTTCACTTAAATTGAAGTTTACAGTATTTCCTTGCAAAGAAGGTAGGATCTCAATTTGATTACTAAAATCTAAACTTGTAGAAGTTGCAATTTCAGCTGATTTGCAAGCCCCATCTTTGCTAAATAATAATGTAAACCTATCTGGATTATCAGTAGAATTCATGCTAAAACAGTATGGATTAGTAGTTAAATCAATAACTTTACCTGATAAATTATCTTGTAGTTTAATACAAGTATAATCAACAAAGTCAAACCCAGAAGCCTCTATTTTATAGTTTCCTGAAATAGTAACTTTAGTTTTTAATGGAATAGAATAGCTATCATTTGAAGAGTTGAAATTGTTAATATTGATTTTTTTACCATCAATTTCACAATACATTTGAGGTGTAGCTTTGTTTGGGCTAGGTCTAAAAGCGATATCTTTTGAATCTAATCCGTTTGAAGCAATATCAGATGTTGCAACTTTGAATTTATGTGCAAAATTTGAGCTTGTATTTGATAGTTTTAAAATAAAATAAGGTTGAATCTTATTGCTAGCTTTAATATCACTTACAGAAGTTGTTGTTTTTGATGTTTCCGGGATGTTTAAAGTTACAGCACCATTTCCAGGTAATCCGTATACCCAAAATCCTTGAGTAGGAGCAATTTCAATTGCATCAGCTGAAGTGTATCCGTTCCAGTCTTGAATAGTATAATCATACATTTCAATGTAATCTTCAAGCCCGCTGGTACCAGGATCACTATAAATAGTTGACCAAGCAATATTTGAAGCGAAAGGGTTGCCAACCAAATTCCAACCTTGAACAGCATTCGAAATACTACTTGTTAAGTCATGATCACCTTGATTTGGAACCCCTACAGTAGTTAAAGTGGTTGAAGGGAAATTAGCATAAAATCCACCACCTGAAAGATAAGTTTCAAAACCTTGTCCTGGTGCTAAGAATGTACCTGAACTTGTAACAGCTACATAGGAATCAGCTGCTTCATCGTAAGTATAACCAGAAGCAATTGAAGTAGGAGGAGCATCAGTATAATTAACATAAATCAACTCAGATTCCCAGTCAGCAAAAGTTGAACTTTGAACAGGAGATGATAAATCGCAATAAGTAGTATCTCTAGTAGATATAAATCGTTGAACTGTAAAGTTTCCTGCTATGGCACCAGAACCAGAAATAGGAGCAATTCTGGCAGTTTGTGCTGCAGTTGAAGTCATTGTAAAAGGTCTACCTCCAGTGTTAAATGTTCCATCAGTAACAGTTAAGACCTCATTAAGCAAATAGGTTCCCGTTGTTAAAGTAACTCCTGCAGTATTGTCTATAGTTAATCCCTTAAAGGTTGTTGTACCTGAAGTATTCGAAATAGTTTGTGCTGCTGTTCCATCAAAAGTTATCGTTTCTCCCGCAGTAGCTAAAAGCGTTCCTGCACTTGACCAATTACCGCCTACAGATAAATTGAAGTTATTAGTATTTAATGTATTTGTAGCATTAATAGTTAAATTATTTAACACAATAGTATTCCCTAGTAAACTTTTTGTGCCAGTGGCAGTTCCAGCCAAATGCAAGTTATAATAACCTGCAGTAGTAATAGGGATATTCCCGGTGTTATATAGAGTTCTTACCAAGTTATTAGATGCACTAGCATCGAAAGTACGACCAGTAAAAAAGCCATTAAACCGTAAAATTAACGTGGAATTTGCACCATTTACAAAAGTTGATCCCGCATAGGTGACGGTAGCTCCAATCGTAAAAGTACCAAGGTTAGTAACTGTTTTACCTGCAGCAACTGTTGTATTTGAAGAAGTTTTGCTAAGAGTTGAGCCAGCCAATATAGTTCTACTAGTATTAAAATTATATGCTACCGAGTTACCAGTAGTTCCTGTTACAGATAAAGTAGTTCCTGGAGTATTAAATTGAAGTTTACCAGTTCCTAATTCATTACCTGTAAGCACATAATTTCCTTTAGTAATTACACCAACATTTGCTGTCCATTGAATTGTACCATCAACAGTTAAATTATTGCAGTATTGTAATGAAGGTATAGTAATAGTATGACCAGCAGAAATAGTAACATCATCATTTGTTCCTGGTATTCCATTAGGTGTCCATGATGTAGCCACATTCCATGCAGCAGGACCAGCACCAGCTGATACATAACTTGTTTGTGAAAAAGTGTTTAAACTCAAGAATAAAATAAAAACACAAATTACTGCTGATTTTTTAGTAAATATTTTCATGACTATGATTTTTTAAGTATGTAAAGATAATTTTTTTATTTATAACAGGAGAAAAAAAATAGTAGTTTTTTTGCCGATGTAAGAAAGAGTGATATTTTGTTAGTATTTATTTTGTTTCACCTCTAAAATTAAGCATTTTACCGCTACAGAACTTTAGTGTTTTTTGTATATTTTGTAAACGAATATTCAAATAAAAAGTTTCATGTTTTTTTATTTGTTGAAGTCTATATTTACTTGAGAAACAAAAAATAGATACTTATTTATTTCTATATTTGCAAAACACTATTTATTCCTATGTCAGACAAAAAAAAGTCGAATATAATTGAGCTTGACGATTTAAGATCGTTCATAAAAATATTTGCTAAAAATTGGCATATTATTTTTGGTTTAATTTTAATTTCAGGCGCTCTAAGTTACTTTTATACTTATAAACTTCCGAATGTTTATTCAGCTAAATCTCAGATATTATTAAAATCTGACGAAACATACGATTATCAGAACCAATTATATAAAGGGTTGGGCTTTTATCAAGCATATCAAGACAATGATAATCAGAGAAGGGTGATTACTTCAAACGATTTAATAAAAAGGGCCTTATTAAAACTCAAATTAAATGTGTCCTATTTTATTGTTGGAAGACTTAAAACTACTGAAGTTTATGAATCTATGCCATTCGAAGTTATTGTCAAACATCTTAACATTCAGTTTTATGAGCAACGTATGAAGTTTAAAATTATTAATGAAAACCAATTTAGGCTTACATATAAGGATGGAGAAAAAGAAGTTGAAAAGATTTTGCAGTTTAATAAAGAGATTGTGGATTCTGATTTTGTTTTAGAAGTAAAGAAAAATGAAAACATTAATGATAAAAGTATCTTAAGTTTAAATAAGACAGATTATCTTATACAAATTCATTCAATAGATAATCTTGTAAGTAGTTTTAAAAACAATTTAACTGTTGAAAGCATTGAGAATACTACAATTCTTGAACTAGGGATTGAGGACGAAATACCTTCTCGTGCGATAACATTTTTAGATACTTTATCAAAGGTATATATTGATAATACAGCGGAGTCTGAATATATTATCAATAAAAACACCCTTGATAATATTGATAAACAGTTAGCGGGAGTTACTGAAATATTAAATTCAATTGAGAATGATTTAGAAAATTTTAAAGCAAATAAACAAGTTTTAAATTTAAAAAAACAAGAGGATGATTATTTTGATAAGCTTGTAGATTATGACGCTAAAAGAAGAGAAGTGCAATTGTGGATTCAATCCTTAGATGCTTTAGAAAAATATATTTTAGCAATCGGAGAATCAAAAGAAGATAAATTGTTGCCCCCATCATTCTATATACAAACAGGTGATGATTATTTGAGAACTGCTATTAATGAATTGTATGCGATGCAAATGAGCCGCAATCAAAAATTATATGGAACAACAGATGCTAATCATAATATTGCCGAATTAGATAAAACTACTTCCTTAATTAAAAAAAATATTTTAACCTATATAACTAATTCAAGAATTGGGTTGAAAGTCAAAATTCAAGATTTAACTAAGCAGATTGATGACTACACTGGAATTATTAAAGGTATTCCACAAACAGAACGTGGTTTATTAACTATTCAACGGCAAGTAGATGTAAATGTAAAAATGTATGAATATCTATTAGAAAAAAGAGCTAGTACTGTAATAGCACGGTCCGGAATATTGCCGCAAACTAGTATTATTGAAACTGCACATTCGATGGGAATAATTAAGCCCAATAAGCGTAAAATTACTTATTATTTTATTGGAGTTGCTCTTGTACTGGGATTGGTAATATCTTTCATTAGAACAATTTTGTTTTCAACAATTGAAAATATGGCAGAATTGAAGCGATTAACAAATTTACCAGTTCTTGGAGAAATAATACTATCACAAGAAGCACAAGATAATTATATTATTGTAGATAAAGACCCTAAAGCTGCTATTACAGAAAGTTTTAGAGCTATCAGAACAAATTTGCAGTATATGGCTAGTGATGCATCTTCAAAAGTTATTTTAATTACTTCATATAATCCTGGTGAAGGAAAAACTTTTTGTTCAGCTAATATTGCTACGATAATTGCAAAAGCAGGAAAAAAGGTGTTGTTGGTTGAATTGGATTTGCACAAACCCAAAGTTCAAAAAGCACTTGGGATGAGTTCTGATGTTGGTGTTAGTACAATATTAATTGGTAAAACTTCTGTTGCTGAATGTGTTTTACCAACTGAGATTGAAAATATGTCAGTTATTTTATCTGGACCAACGCCTCCAAATGCATCTGAAATTATTTTAAGTAAGCATCTTAAAGAAATATTTGATTACGGTAGAGAACATTTTGATTTTGTTGTTGTAGATACAGCACCTGTAGGATTAATAACAGATGCTTTAGTAATTATGAAAAATGTGGACATTTCATTGTTTGTTTTAAATACCAAATATGCTAAAAAGCAAGTTGTATCTATTGCACAAGAAATTGTTGAAACAAATAAACTTAAAAATTTCGGATTTATTTTAAATGGTGTTAAGAGAAGTAGAGCCAGATATTATTATAATTATGGCTATGGTTACGGCTATGGTTACGGTTACGGAAATAGTTATGGATATGGAAATAGCTATGGTTATGGAAATAATAAAAAACAAAAATAATTGTCCATTTTAGTTTATTGAAAGTACGAAATGAAAAAAGATGAGGAAGAGTGGACATTAGTTGTTAAACCATCTACAAAATGGTTTGATTTACATTTAAAAGACTTATGGCATTATCGAGATTTAATAATGCTTTTTGTTAAACGTGATTTTGTTTCTGTATACAAGCAAACCATATTAGGACCAATGTGGTATATTATTCAACCAATTTTAACAGCAATAACTTATTCTGTTATTTTTGGTGGTATAGCTAAAATTCCAACTGATGGCTTACCTAAGTTGGTTTTTTATCTTTCAGGAATAACAATGTGGAATTATTTTTCTGAGTGTTTAAATAAAACATCTACCACCTTTACCACCAATGCTCATATTTTTGGTAAAGTTTATTTCCCTCGATTAACTGTTCCTGTATCAATTGTCATTAGTAATTTAATTACTTTTTTTATTCAATTTTTACTTTTCTTAGCAGTACTTCTTTATTATTATCCTAGTAGTACGGTTATTCATCCAAACAGTTATATGTTTTTGTTACCCTTGTTAGTAATAATAATGGCTGGAACAGGATTAGGAATGGGGATAATTATTTCAGCTCTTACAACAAAGTACAGAGATTTAAGATTTTTAGTTGGATTTGGTGTTCAGTTGTTGATGTTTGCTACACCAGTTATTTTTCCTTTAACAACTTTAACGGGAAATTTTAAATTGTTAATTATGTCAAATCCTCTCTCATCTGTTATTGAAACTTTTAGATTAGCGTTTACAGGAGTTGGAGAATTTCATCCTGGAAATTTAATTTATAGTACTGTGTTTATGATAGTTGTTTTATTAATAGGAATTTTGTTATTCAATAAGGTTGAAAAATCTTTTATGGATACAGTATAAAATAATTATTAGAGAAATTGAAAACTGTAATTAAAGTAGAAAATCTTAGTAAGGAATACCGCTTGGGTGAAGTAGGTACAGGAACTATTTCTCGCGACTTAAATGCTTGGTGGGCGAATGTGAGGGGGAAGGAAAATCCCAATTTAAAATTGGATATTATTGAAAAGGCTGAGGGGAAAGTGATCCATCAAGCCCTCAAGGATATTTCATTTACAGTAAACGAAGGAGATGTGTTAGGAATTATTGGAAAAAATGGAGCAGGAAAATCTACTTTGTTAAAAATATTATCGCGCGTTACAACTCCTTCTGTAGGAACCTTTAAAGTAAAAGGAAGAATTGCAAGTTTATTAGAAGTAGGAACAGGTTTTCATCCCGAATTAACTGGTCGAGAAAATATTTTTTTGAATGGAGCAATTTTGGGAATGAATAAGCAGGAGATAAAAAGTAAATTTGATGAAATAGTTGATTTTTCTGGAGTAGAAAAATTTATTGATACTCCTGTTAAAAGATATTCTTCGGGAATGTATGTGAGATTGGCCTTTGCAGTTGCCGCACACCTGGAGCCAGAGATATTAGTTGTAGATGAAGTGTTAGCTGTAGGTGATCTTTCTTTCCAAAATAAATGTTTGGGTAAAATGAGTGAAGTAAGTAAGCAGGGTAGAACCATTTTATTTGTAAGTCACAATATGCAAGCTATGAGTCAATTGTGCACAAGGGGAATTCTTCTTCAAGATGGGACTAAAGTATTTGATGGAAATATACAAGATGCGGTTAAACAATATTTGAGCAATTCTATTGATTCTTCTGGCCCATCCTATAATTTGCTTGACAATAAAGATAGAAAAGGAACGGGTGCATTGAAATTTTCAAAATTAGAAATCTATAATAATAATCAGCTATCTAATAATTTTGTTATTGGTGAAGATATGGAATTGAAGTTGTCTATTAAAGCCTTTAAGCCTACAAAAAATATTAGTATTGCTATTCATTTATATCGATACGATGAAATTGTTTTAGCAAACATTGAAAATATTGATTCCAATTTTTTTATTGACTATATTGAAGACGAAGCACAATTTTCTATCCGCTTCAATAATCTAAATTTATATCCTGAGACATATAAATTAGGTTTTTGGATAGCTAGTTCAAATAGCCAGGAAACCTACGACCATTTGTTGTTTTGTGCTGAATTTAATGTATTGGAAGGATCTCCATTGGTTAGAAGAAAACTACTTAAATCAGGAGGTTCTATCTATTTAACCCCTGATTGGAAAAAAATAAAATAATTTCATCTCAAACCCAGTTCAAATTTATGAGTCAGAATTTAAACAAGGAAAATAAAAAGCCCGCTGTTACGGTTTTGATGCCTGTTTATAATTCTGAAAAATATTTGAAAGAAGCGATTGATAGTATTCTCAATCAAACTTTTTCTGATTTTATTTTATTGCTCATCAATGATTGCTCAACAGATAAAAGTGAAGAAATAATACTTTCATACAAAGACCCTAGAATAAAATACTTGAAAAATGAAAAGAATTTAGGGTTAGTGGGAGCATTAAATAGAGGTCTAGAAGTTATAGATACTGAATACATTGTTCGGATGGATTCAGATGATATTTCTGTTTTAAATCGATTTGAAATACAAAAAACATTTATGGATGCTCATCCTGATGTTGGTGTGTCAAGCTGTGCTTTGGAGCGATTTGGAGATGATAAAGGAATTTGGACCGTGCCACTTTCTAATGATGAAATAAAATCGAGTTTAGTTTTTGCAAGCAGCATTACTCATGCTCCTTGTATTATCAGGACAAAAGTATTATTAGAAAATAATATTCGTTACCGTGATACACATATTCATATGGAAGATTATGATTTGTGGTTTAGATTAAAAGATTTTACTCAATATCAAAATATTGCCGATGTATTATATAAGTATAGAGTAGAAAATCACAATGTAACTGTGTTAAACGCAAATACTGCAATTGAAAGAAAAAAAAGTATTTACAAATGGATATTAAGTTATTTGAAAATAGAACCTTCTGACGATGAACTTCTTTTGCATATTGGTTTTGGTAAAGGCCGTTTGTCTCCAACAGTCGTAAATATTGTTAAGTATAGAAAGTGGCTGGATAAACTGATAGAAAAAAATAATGAATTGAATTATTTTGAAAAAATATCTTTTGTAAAAGTTGCAGAAAATCGCTGGACAAATTTATTTTTTATTCTACCAGAATATAGTTATAAAAGCGTTTGGACTTATATCAAACTATCAAAAGGATTAAGTGGTAAACAATTCTCCTATTTATTGAAATACACTATCAATAAATATATACTAATGAGACCTTAATATTTGCTGTCTGGTTTTACCTCACTGTTTTATATCTTTACCTCAGAAACATGCTATTAACTAATAAATTGAACCTTTTGAAAAGGCAAGAATGCTTTTTTTACTTATATTTACCTTACATATTTTTCACCATAATCAATGCAAAAGGTTGTCTTAACAATTGTCCTGTTTTTTGTCAGTAGTTTTTTGCTTTCTCAAACAATTCAACGTTCGAGTATGCAAAGTAGTGCCGGTAGTTATGGTAGTTTTGGAACTTTAGAAGTCCAATCAAATATTGGGGAGTTAATGTTTGAGACTTATTCTGATTCTCAAAATATGCTTACTCAGGGATTTGTTCAGCCAGAACCTTTTCTTACTACTACAATTATAGAAAGCTCCTCATTTCAAGCAAAAATATTTCCCAATCCTGTGTCCGACTATTTATTTGTTGAGTTTGACAAGTTTTATGGCGAGGAGTTAATTATTGAGATTTATGATATTCTTGGAAAAAAATTGTTGATTAATCAAACTAATAGGTCAACTCCCAGCGCTAGCAAACTTGAATTAAATTTTCAGAATTTGAGTTCCGGATTTTATTTTTTAAGAATGACTTCCTCTAAAAATAAAATAGTAAACACTTTTAAGATCAGCAAAATTTAAAAATGAAAACAGTTTTTTTTAAATGTATGCTGTTGATTCAATTCATTTTTATAATGAATGTGTTTTCATTTGCTCAAACTGCGCCTCAAGGATATAGATATCAAACTACAGTAAGAGATGCATTCGGATTAAAACTTGGTAACCAAACAATTCAATTACGATTTTCATTTTATTCTGGTAGTGCATCCGGAACGCTGCAATGGCAAGAAACACAAATGATAACTACCGATTCAAACGGACATATTTCAGTTGTAATTGGAAATGGAATCACTACAGGTGCTGGTGCAACAAGTTCTTTTAGCTTGATCAATTGGTCCACTAATGCGTATTATTTGAAAGTAGCGATTGATGATACTGGAGGAAGTAGTTTTACAGATATTGGTTCTACTCAATTGTTTTCTGTTCCTTATGCTTTTTATTCATTAAAAACGAACATAACAAACAATGATAGTTTGAGTAAATTTAACGATGTTAACTTAACTGGTTTATCATTAAATAAATTGTTGGAATGGAATGGTTCTTTTTGGGTTCCAGCTATCGACAATGATTCAGATACAGTTTTATTTTCTTATACATCAGGTCATTCAATTTATAGCGATACAGCAAGTAACGTTTTTACTAGTTCTCCAGTTGACTCGGTACTGTTTGCTTATTCTACTGATTCCGTTTTAGCTAGTGGAAATTCTTTGAATTCTACAACTACAAATTCATCTGTGCACTCGGATACGGCATTGTACGCATTCTTTAGTGCTTTTTCTGCTTGGGAAAGAAATGGAAATGCAATTGTTTCAACGGCAAAATATATTGGAACGAATGATTCTAACGATTTAATTGTTAAAACAAACAATGCAGAAAGAATAAGAGTAAAGGCAAATGGAAATGTTTTACTAGGAGCAACTTCAAATTTAGCAAGTCTGAGTTTATCTGGAAATGATGGCTTGTTTTCTAGCGGAACATTTGGAACAAGTGCATTTTCTACTTCTGGTGCGGGAACAAAATTAATTTGGCTGCCATCTAAGGCGGCATTTAGAGCTGGGTACATCAATTCAAATCAGTGGGACACAGCAAATGTGGGAGCACATTCTTTTGCCGTGGGAAGAAATACTTCAACTGGAAAAGGGTCTTTTTCATCGGGTGATGAATCTGTTACAGGAGATTATTGTATCGCAATGGGAAGAAAATCTAAAGCCACTGCATTGGGTGCTTATCCTGGTGGTAATGGAGTTGCTATTGGTGATAGTTGTAGTAGTTTAACTGGCAGGTCGGTTGCAATTGGAAAAGGAAATCATATTGATATTTCTGTTTCAACTGTTTCAATTGGATTTGAAAATAAATCGGTTGGTGCACAATCTTTGGCACTTGGTTCTTATTTGGTAGCAAGCGGACATTGGTCTACTGTAATTGGATATCATGGTTCTTCTAATGCAAAAAGTGGTTCTTTTGTTTATTCAGATGCTTCATCCAGTACAACCTTTAATGCTGCTGTTGCACAAGAATTTTCTGTCAGAGCATCAGGTGGAACAATATTTTATTCCGACTCAGCAAATACAATGGGAGTTACACTTTCTGCTGGTGGTGGCAGCTGGGCAAGTGTTTCGGATAAAAATAAAAAAGAAAATTTTCTCGATTTAAATGCTGAAGAAGTTTTAGTTAAAATAGAAGCATTAAAAATTAAAAGCTGGAATTATAAATCACAAAATAAAGCTATCCGACATATTGGTCCAATGTCGCAAGATTTTTATAATGCATTTGGCTTAGGAGAAAACAATGTTAGTATTTCTGGTATTGATATCGATGGAGTTATTTTAAAAGGAATTCAAGCATTGAACTATAGAGTTGAAAATCTGTCTGTGTTAAATGCTGTTGATGAGTTAAAAAATAAAGTAAACGAACTAGACGATTCAGTAGAATTAAATAACAGACTCGACATTATAGAAGAAGAACTTAACAAGAAAAAAATATTATCTACTTCCCATAGTCCAAGCGGGAAGGGTAAAAATCATTTCAAATAATTGAAAAGAAACAAAATGAAAACAAAAATCAAAATCACATTACTGCTACTGTTTTTGAATGTAGTTTTTTGTAAAACTGCAATTTCTCAAACAGTACCTCAAGGTATTTCCTATCAAGGTATAGCTCGTAATTCTGGAGGTACATTAATAATTAGCCAACCTGTAAGTGTTAAGCTTGGGATTTATAGTCCGACTGTTAGTGGAACTTTGCATTGGGAAGAAACACACAATGTAACAACCAATCAATTAGGTTTATTTTATTTTATTATCGGACAAGGAACTACAACAGGAGCAGGAGCGGAAACTTCTTTTTCAGGAATTAATTGGGGAGCAGCAACACATTTCATTAAAATTGCGATGGATGAAACAGGTGGAACTACTTATGTTGATATAGATACCATTCAATTTTGGTCGGTTCCCTATGCAATGTATTCTTCAACTTCAAGTAATTTGTCACAACCATTAAGATTGCATCCTTTGGCGGATGTTGATACTATTGGAGTTGCATCAGGATATGTTTTGAAGTGGAATGGTTCGGTATGGTTACCAGCTCCTGACAATGATTCTGATACAGCTATGTTTGCTTACAATTCAACAAATTCAATTACTTCGGATACCGCTAATTATGCTTTTAATGTTTTGTCGGTTGTTGATACCATCAATTTTGCTTACAATGCCGATTCAGCTGCTTTTTCAACAAATTCAACCACATCGGTAAATTCAACCAATTCAAATTATTGTGATACGGCAACTTATGCTTTAAATTCGGGTAGTTCATTTACTTATTGGAATTTAACGGGAAATTCTGGAACAAGTGCTGCAACAAATTTTGTTGGGACAACTGATAATGTGGATTTAGTTGTTAAAACTAATAACACCGAAAAAATGCGAATAACTACAGTAGGAAAAATTGGAATAGGAACAACTGCTCCAACGGCATCATTGCACGTTGTTGGGAATGATGGAATTCTTGCAGAGGGAACTTTTGGTTCAGGCGTTACACCACCTTCTGGTGCCGGAACGCGAATGGTTTGGTACCCTCAAAAAGCAGCATTCAGAGCTGGTGGAATCACAGGTACTCATTGGGATAATTCTAATATCGGAATTTATTCTTTTGCAGCTTGTAACAATACAATTGCATCAGGTTCTTACTCAACTGCCTTCGGATTAAATTCAACAGCTAGCGGAATTTATTCAATTGTTGCTGGACAAGGTTCGATTGCATCAGGTAATTCTTCTATTGCTATGGGAAGTACATGCACGGCAAGTGGAGTTTATTCAATTGCAATGTGTAGAGGAACCGTTGCTTCTGATTCAGCTTCTGTTTCTATTGGATATCATAGCACTTCTACTGGTAAATATGCTTTGTCTTTTGGTTATGAAACGGACGCTTCTGGTAATTATTCAACAGCATTGGGGTATTATTCAAATACAAACGGAAGAAAAGGAAGTTTTGTTTATGCTGATCAATCCTCTATAACACCAACAAATAGTACTGCCGATAATCAATTTATGGTTAGAGCTTCTGGTGGTGTTGTTTTTTATTCCAATACTGCATTAACTGCCGGTGTTACTTTAGCAGCAGGAGGTGGTAGTTGGGCTAGTGTTTCTGATAAACATAAAAAGGAACATTTTAAAACGGAAGATGCAAATGCTGTTTTGAACAAATTGGCTAAACTGGAAATTACTTCTTGGAATTACAAATCACAATCTCCTGCTATACGGCACATTGGCCCCATGGCACAAGATTTTTATCAAGCTTTTCAGTTTGGAGAAAGCGATACTACAATTACAACAATTGACGTTGATGGTATAAGTTTACTTGCAATTCAAGCACTCGCTAAAAAAACAGAGGAATTAAAACAAAAGGCAGATGAAGTAGAAAAATTGAATAAAAAAGTAGATGTATTATTGAAAGAAAAAGCTTTGTTGGAAAAACGTATCTCTACTATTGAAAAAGTATTGATAGAAAATAATTCAACTGCAACAGTATCTAAAAACTAGTCTCAGTAAAAAGTTTTTATGAAAAAAAATGGTAAAGTATTATATTTATTTACTAACAAGTATCCCTATGCTAGTGGAGAATCGTTTTTAGAAAATGAAATTATTTTCACTGCATCAAAATTTGAGAAAGTTTATATTTTCCCCAGAATTACTACCGATACTTATATTAGAGAGATTCCAGACAATGCCATTTTGGTAAACCTTTTTGATAAATCGTTTAGCTATAATTCAAAAGCAATATTTTTCAGTCAGTTTTTTAGGATTATCAAAATTCTGTTTAATGAATTTTATCATACTCCACAAAAAATATTTTTTCTGAAAAAAATCAGAAGATGGATTAGTATTTTGTCACAGAATATTAATATTTCTAATCAGCTTAAAGTTTATATCGAAAAAAATAAAGAAGAATCATTGGAGCCTGTCTTTTATTCTTATTGGATGAACGATTGGGCGCTTTCTTGTGCATTGCTTAAGCAGAAAGATGACATTAATAAATTTGTTTTCAGAATATTGGGTTATGATATATATGATGAACGTTGGGAAGGAAATTATATGCCATTCAGATATTTTATTTATTCTCAAACCGATAAAGTGATTGCTTTATCAAAGAGTGCTGAAAAATATGCAAAAAATAAAAATATGTTTCCGGAAAAAGTAACACATAGTTATTTTGGAACGAATGATTACGGACTTTCAATTTTTAATCCAGATAACGAATTTACAATATACTCCTGCTCAAACATTATTGCATTAAAACGATTGAATTTAATTATTGATGTATTGAAAAATATTAAATTTAAAGTGAAGTGGATTCACAGAGGTTCAGGGGAATTAGAAGAAAAATTATTGAATGATGTTAAGACTTTGCCTTCTAATGTCTCTTTTGAATTGTTAGGAAGAGTAAATAGTTATGAAGAATCCTTAATCAAGACGAAAAATACTTCCATAAATTTGTTTATGAATGTAAGTGAAACAGAAGGTTTGCCTGTAACCATAATGGAAGTTGCCAGCATGGGAATTCCTATTTTTGCAACAGATGTTGGTGGGACAGCAGAAATAATGAATGATAAAACTGGCTATTTACTGGAAAAAGATTTTGATACAGTAAAAATTGCTCAGCTAATAACAGAGTTTAAGGACAGCAGTAAAAACACAATTGAATATAGGAATGGCGTGAGAGCTTATTGGAATGAACACTTTAAAGCATCAAAAAATTACGAGAAATTTTGTGAACTATTGCTCTCTTAAGCAATCGTATTGGTATTTTTATTAATTTAACAACAAATTATTGAATAATGGAATTAAAGAATAAAACCGTTTTGGTAACAGGGGCTGATGGATTTATAGGTTCTCATTTAGTGGAAGCTTTGGTAGCTGAAGGAGCAAATGTGAAAGCCTTGAGTTATTATAACTCGTTTAACAATTGGGGATGGCTGGAAGATATTTCTTGTTTGAATAAAATTGAAGTGATTAGTGGTGATGTAAGAGACCCGCATTTTTGTAAGCATATAACAAAAAATGTAGATGTCATCTTTCATTTGGCTGCATTAATCGCAATTCCCTATTCCTATGTTGCTCCTGATAGTTATGTGGATGTAAACGTAAAAGGAACTTTAAATATTTGTCAGGCAGCATTAGAAAACGGTTGTAAGAAAGTAATTAATACATCTACCAGCGAAGTTTATGGAACAGCAAGATATGTTCCCATTGATGAAAAACATCCACTGCAACCACAATCACCCTATAGTGCAAGTAAAATAGGAGCAGATGCTATGGCCATGAGTTTTTACAATGCATTTAATTTGCCTTTAACAACTGCAAGGCCGTTTAATACTTATGGACCCCGACAATCAGCCAGAGCAGTTATACCAACTATTATTTCACAAATTGCTGTAGGAGCAAAAGAAATTAAAGTAGGAGACATGACACCAACAAGAGATTTTAATTATGTAGCTGATACCTGTGCCGGATTTATTGCTGTTGCAAAATGCGATGATTTGGCTGGGCAAGAAGTAAATATCGGTTCAAACGGAGAAATAAGTGTTGCTGATACTTTTGAGTTGATTAAAAAAATTATGAAAAGTGATGTAAAGTTTGTTGTTGATCCTGCTCGAATTCGTCCTGAAAAATCTGAAGTGCAACGTTTGTGGTGTGATAACACAAAATTGATTAAGCATACAGGATTTAAGCATAGCTATACTTTTGAAAAAGGATTGACTAAAACAATTGAATGGTTCTTGAATAGTGAAAATTTAAAAAAATACAAAACAACAATTTACAATGTCTAAAAGAGCAATCATATTGGCGGGAGGAAAAGGAACTCGTTTAAAACCATATACTGTTGTATTACCAAAACCTTTAATGCCAATTGGTGATTTTCCAATTTTGGAAGTTATTATACGTCAATTGGCTTTTTATGGATTTGATCATGTGACTTTAACTGTGAGTCACCAAGCTGATATTATAAAAGCATATTTTGGTGATGGATCAAAATGGAATATTAAAATTGATTATTCGTTGGAAGAAAAACCATTGAGTACAATGGGTCCTTTGAGTTTAATAAAAGATTTACCGGAAAATTTTTTGGTAATGAATGGAGATATTTTAACGGATTTAAACTTTTCTGAATTGTATGATTATCATGTATCTAATAAAAACACATTTACAGTTTCCTCTTATGTTCGCGAGACAGTCAATTTATATGGCGTTTTGGATGTAGATGCGAGTGGTAAACTTTTTGGATTCAGAGAAAAGCCAATCACAACTTTTGAAGTGAGTATGGGAATTTATATGCTGAGTAAAAATGTAATGAGCTATATAAAATACAATGAAACCTATGGATTTGATACATTAATGTTGGATATGATTAAATCAGGAAAACCTGCCAACGTTAAAAAGTTTAACGGATACTGGTTAGATATTGGTCGCCCTGATGATTACATGCAAGCTATTGATGAGTTTGAGCAAAAGCAATATATTTTTCTACCTAAAAAATAAATAAGAAATGAATTTTCCTAAAAATACAAAAGTACTTGTTTTAGCGCCTCATACCGATGATGGTGAGTTTGGTTGTGGTGGAACAATAGCTAAACTTGTTTCAGAAGGTTGCAGAGTTTATATGGCAGCTTTTTCTGCTTGTGAACAATCTGTTCTTAAAAAATATCCAGCTGATGTACTTATCTCAGAAATTAAAAAAGCAACAAGTGTTTTGGGAATTGCTCCAGAGGATTTGTTCTTGTATGATTTTCAAGTAAGAATTTTTACAGATAAAAGACAAGAGATTTTGCAAAAACTGATTGATTTAAGAGAAAGCATTAAGCCGGATATAGTATTTATGCCTTCTTTAAATGACATTCATCAAGATCATTATGTGATTGCCAATGAAGGATTGAGAGCATTTAAATTTTCGAGTATCTTGGCTTATGAAATGCCTTGGAACAATATTACGTTCAATACCAGTTCTTTTGTAATTTTAGAAGAAGCACATATCAATAAAAAAATTGACGCATTAAAAGAATATATGTCACAGTCGCACCGACCTTATTGCAACGAGGAATTCATCCGTTCATTAGCTCGAACAAGAGGCGTTCAAATAAATTCAA
This sequence comes from Bacteroidota bacterium, assembly GCA_005772895.1. Lineage (GTDB taxonomy): Bacteria > Bacteroidota > Bacteroidia > 2-12-FULL-35-15 > 2-12-FULL-35-15 > 2-12-FULL-35-15. Next base: position 41,703 of record SXIH01000058.1, read on the forward strand.
AATATGCTGAGACATTTGACATTGTTAGATGGATCATTAAATAATAAAAAGAAAATAAAAACATGGAAGGCACAAATATTATAGCAAGCGATTTTAAAAGTGGTAGTAATTTCAAAATAGGACATTTTTGTATTATTCATGAAGATGTTGTTATTGGGGACAATGTAACAGTTGGCAATTATACCATCTTACACAAAGGCGTTCGTATTGGCGCTGGAACAAAAGTTGGCAGCTACTGTGAAGTAGAAGAAGGAACTAAAATTGGTGAAAAAGTAATTGTTCAAGGAAGAATCAGAACAGGTGAACATTGTATTATTGAAGATGGTGTAACAATAAAATACGGAACCATTTTAACATCCAATGCAACATTGAAAAAGAATTGTTTCTTAGGTCCGAATGTAATTACATTGGGCTCAACTCATAAACGTGTTACAGTTCACGGAACGGTGATAGGCGAAAACACTTATATTGGAGCAGGTTCCAAAATTGCCGGTGGAATTCAAGTTGGAAATGATATTGCAGTTGGAGCATTGAGTTTTGTAAATAAAGATATTTTAGAAGCAGGTGTTTATGCAGGAATTCCTGCTAAAAAAATTAAATAAGATAGTGCAATACTCCTTGTAATTTCTATAAAAATAATCTTGCTATTGGTATTTATTTAACTTAAATTGCATAGTATTAAACGTCTATGCATGAAATATTTATACAAAATCTTTCTTTCTTTTTTTGTTTTTAGTTCTACACTGGAAGGTGTTTTGGCACAAACAAATTTAGTTCCTAATCCGAGCTTTGAAATATATTCTTCATGCCCTAGTGGGGCAGGAGAAGTATATAAATCAACTGGATGGGATTCATATTGTGAATCCCCCGATTATTTAAATTCTTGTGCGTCTGTTTCATTTCCACAAATGTCTGTTCCAAGTAATATGTTAGGATTTCAATATGCTTTATCAGGAAATGCTTATTGTGGTTTATACACTTATGCGACAACTGGTTTCTATAGGGAAATTATTGGTGCGCAGTTAATAACACCGCTAATAATTGGTCAAAAATATTTTGTTTCTTTTGAAATTGTTTTAACTGAAATTTATGGCGGATGTGCAACAGATAAAATTGGGACAAAATTTTCCACAGTTCCATTTTCTTTTTCAAATCCTGTTCCAATAAATAATTCAGCACAAGTATATTCATCATCAATAATTACAGATACGACTAATTGGACAAAAATCACAGGATCTTTTACATCAGATTCATCCTATAATTATATTATGCTAGGAAATTTTTTTGATGACTCCAATACAGATACCGCTCAGGTTGAAGGAATGTTAAATTGTTTTTCTTATTATTTTATAGAAAATGTTTGCGTTTCAACAGATTCTATTTATGCTGCAAATTGGACATCGAATAATGAAATTCAAGTTGATAATAGTCTTTCCGTGTTTCCAAATCCTACAACGAATGGCATCTGTTACATAAAGTCACAGGAGAAAATAGAGTCAATTGAAATTTATGATTTGCTTGGCAAAAAAATAAATGCTATTATTTTAAATAATATTGATTTATATGAGGTCGATTTTGTTGACAATACTTCTGGAATTTTTTTTTTTAAAATTACGATTAATCAAGTTCAATATACACAAAAGGTATTAATAACCAAATAAAAAAATAAAACATGAAAATAAAAATAAAAATATCTCTTTGCGCTGCAATAGTGCTTCTTACCTTAAGAGTGTATGCTCAACCTTGGAGTACTTTAGGAAATGTAATAACAGGAGCGGAATTACTTGGAGCTAACCCAGGAAGTAGTGGTTCTCTTAGAATAGGAACAATTCCAGCTCTACCAATAACTTTTATAACAAGCAACACTCCGCGTGCACAAATTACAGCAGCGGGCTTATTGGGTATAAATACTGGCACACCTAATCAATTGCTTACTGTTAATTCTGGGAATGTAAATGTTCAGGATTTTATTGTTCCGCTTATTCAAAACAATGGTTATATGATTGGCAATCAAATGACCATGTGGAGAGGTTCAGCAGGTGATATTCGAAATATTTTTGTTGGAGCATTTGCAGGTGCTGCTAATACAACAGGAAATCGTAATACTTTTCTAGGTTGGCAAGCCGGTACAGCAAATACTACAGCAACTCGAAATACATTTTTAGGATTTTCAGCTGGGCAAACTAATACAATTGCTGAGAATAATACATTTGTTGGTTTTCAAGCAGGATTAAACAATCTTGGGGTCGGGACAGCAACAGCTGATCGCAATACTTTTGTTGGAAGCAATAGTGGATTTAATAATACAACTGGTCGCGAAAATACTTTTATTGGAAACCTAGCAGGTGCAGGAAATCAAGCTGGAATTTTTAACACTTATTTAGGTTGTTTTACAGCTATTAATCTTGCTTTATCTATAAATGCTGATGAAAATACTTTTATTGGGCATGATGCTGGACATGATATTTTAACAGGCGATAGAAATTCAATTTTAGGAGCCCAAGCAGGTGAGTTTCTTACTACTGGTGAAAATAATTTTATAGGTGGTTATACCGCTGGTCCCCAGTAAGCGCTAAGGTCAATTATACCAACTAAAAAATGAAGTTACTCGTAGGGTTACTCGTAGGCGCTAGGCTCCGCCTAGTGACAAATATTGTTCGTAAGCTCTGCTTACGTATACGGCTCACACTCTTTCATCCAACTTTATCGGTCCATCTTCATTAGCACTACTCATTCTCCATTCAATAGGTTGATTAACAAATCCTGCGTCTACAGGATTGAAATGTATATAATCCACTTTTTGTTGAATCATTTTTTCACTGTATAAAAAGAAAGGGTGATTATCGTGTTTCCAAAATTGAAAATCTTGTTTTTGTGGGCTAATTTTCCCATAATATTTGAATTGATGAAGCATCCATTCTTTTCTACTTTCTTGCGGGTTTTCAGATATTGCTTTCAATAATTGTTTTGCAGTGAAGGATTTCATGTCTCTTAATGTTCCTGAAAGTTCATTGTTTTCTGAATAAGTAATGAAATGAACATGACTTGGCATAATGCAATAACAATAAAGTTTTAAGTTTTTGTTTTTTTGACAATATTGAAGACTATCAATTAAAATCTCTTGATATTCTCTTCTGATAAAAACATCAATCCAACCAATCACACTAAATGTGACAAAGTAAAGTCCATTACTATCTGTTTTGTATTTTTCTGACATAGTCGGTAAAAATAGTAAAATAGGAATTAAGCAGAGCTTAATTTCAAGAAATGTCACTAGGCGGAGCCTAGCGCCTACGAGATTACAGCTCAAAAAAACTTACTAGCTATATGAGAATAAAATTGCTATAAATTCATTAGCTTTGTATTAACTTTTAATCATTATAATTTGAAATTAAATAAGATGAACAAAGGAATCAACGTAAGTACAATAGTTTCAGAATTTAATTTAACGGTTATTGGTAGTACTGATAATCCAATTCTTTATCCAGGCTCTTTAAAACAGCATGATAAAAATTCTATTCTATGGACAAAAAGTGTTGAGAATTTAAATCAGATCACTGCCGGATATATTGTTGTTAATTATGAAATTGCTCCTACATCCTTGCGTTTAGGCGTTACTTATTTAATTACAGAAGAGAAGCCTCGTTTGGTTTATGCAAAAATTATGAGTAAGTATTTTAATTCGGATGAAGATGAAGCTTTTCATAATTATGTGGAAGAACATAGAAGAAATCCAAACATAAGAATAAGCGATAATGTATTTATTGGAAAAGATGTGGTGATAGGTGATGGAACATTGATTCATCCAAACGTAGTTATTCATTCAAGAACAGTACTTGGAAAAAATTGTGTTATAAAAGCACACGTTTCATTGGGAACTGAAGGATTAGGGCTGGAGTTGGATAAACAAACTGACGAATTTGTAAAATTTCCTCAATTGGGTGGAGTAATATTTGAGGACAATGTAGAAATTGGACCTTGTTCAACCGTTAGACGATCGGCATTGGATGATACAATTATCATGTCGGGAACAAAGATTGGTTCCATGGTAAATGTTGGACATAATTGTGTGATTGGTAAAAATTGCATTCTTACTTGCATGATTGTTACTGCGGGTTCATCTATTATTGGCAACAATGTATTTATGGGTGTAAATTCCATTGTTAAAAACGGAGTAAATATTGGCAATGATGTAACTATCGGACAAGGTGCTGTAGTTACTAAAAATGTTCCTGATAATGTTACTTTTGTTGGAAATCCTGCTGAAGATATTAATGATTACAAGCTTTGGTCTTCAATCAAAAAGAAATTAATAAACATGTATAAAGGTGAACTCTAAAAAAGTAGTTCTATTAAATTATTATTTTCCTCCAAACACTGGAGTTGGCGGTAGAAGGTGGCTAAAGTTGTGTAAATATCTTTCCCAAAAAAATGTAGAAGTAACTGTTTTTACTCCTGAAAAGTTCATTCTAAAAAATCAACCTTCATGGCAGAATGAAGTTAATCATATCAAAAATTTAAAAGTAATAGAAGTCAAGGACTCTTATCCCAAAATTTTACTTGGTGTTCCTGCAAATTTTATTGAAAAATTAAAGTATAAGCTCTCTGATATTTTTGTTGATATTTTTGCAAAAGGAAATAAGTACGATGCTTCAACTTTTTGGAATCCAATTGTCCAAAATCAAGTAAAAAAATATTTAATTGAGAATAAAATTGATAATCTCATTGTTTCAGGCACTCCTTTTAATTATTTTTATTTTGCTGCACAATTAAAGCAAGAATTGCCAAATCTTAATCTGGTATTGGATTTTCGGGATTTGTGGATTGACTCAATGGGTAGTTTTGGAGAAAATGTCAGGAAGTTTCAATCAAAAAAACGATATGAATTAGAATGTGAGTACGAACAATTTTCAATTGAACATTCCAATCATATTTTATGTGCATCAACCGATATTCATGATATTCTTTCTAGTAAATACAAAACTTTTAAAGATAAATTTCATGTGATTAATAATGGATTTGATCCACAGGATGTTTTTATTTCGAATGATAGTAATTCTTCTATCTATCAATCTAATAAGAAAAGTGTAATTTTAAATATTGGATCCATCAATTGTTCTCGATATTTCTATACTTATTTTATAAATGCTTTGTCTGAAATTAAATCTATTAACTCGGAGCTATATCATTCAATTGAATTTAATTTTTATGGAAATACAAATCTTCAGTTTGAGAACGATGTAAAAGCTGCGAATATTGATGCTATTCGTTTTTATGGAAAAGTAGGGACAGATGAAGTTAAAAATATACTAAAAGCAGCCGATATGGTGCTTTACATTAAAAGAGAAGAGGAGCTAGTGAACAGTTTTGGAAGTAAATTTTTTGAATATTTATGTGCGCGAAAATATATTTTGATATTAAGTCCAAAAGGAAAAGTAACGGAATATATCTCCAATAATTCAATAGGTTTTGTTATGCAAAAGGAAACTGTATGGAACGATTTGGTAAAAGCACTAAATGATTTCAGAAACGGAGTTATTAAGTTTAATCATACTCTAGATATTTCTGAGTTTTCTTGTGATACAATTTCTAAAAGAGTAAATTCACTGTTGAAATAGTGTTCGTAGCTTAATAAATTCAGCCGCAGATTTGCAGATTTTTCTGTGTGCTTAAATTTTGGCTGATTCTTTATGAATCAAAGTAATCAGCCAAAATTATTTTTTTAATCTGATAATCTGCGGCTAAAAAACCACTGCGATTTGTTTTCTTTATTAAGTCCTATTTTAGTAATTTAGCCTCAAATTAGCTTCTTTAATGAAATCCAATTCTACCCCTTCAATACTAATCACTGTTAATGCACCTGGATTTAATATTGAAAATCCAACTTCTGCTGTTGCTAATTATGTGAAAATATTCATTGAATGCATCAAGAAAGAAGGAATGACAGTTGACTTTTCTCCAACTTCTAATGATTCTTTTGTTACTACAAATAACAATACCGGTCAGAGCAGTCTTTCTAAAAAATTAAAACAAATTTTCAAAAAACAATTTCCATTTCTTTATCATTCATTGGTATTGAATCGTTTATTTTCGTTTCAAAACCGACAAGTTGAGTTGTTGAAAAATAAAAAGTACGACTTAGTAATTGAATTTTATTCTTTGGGCTCTGAGATTGGTCCGAAATTGAAACAATTCAGCGGGTCAAAGTATCTGATGATCTATGATTGTCCGGTTTTATTGCAATTCAAAGAAATGTATCATACATCCACTGTTTACGATAATAAAATTGCCAAAGCACAATTGAATTCAGTTGAAGCAGCTGATTATGTTTTATGCTATTCCGATTCTGTTAAAAAACACATTGAACAAAATTCTCCTTCGCAAAAAAACTTTTTTATTCTCCCATCTATTGTTTGGAAAGATGTTGTTGTAAAAGAAAAAGTTCAATCCGATGAAATAGTTATTGGATTTGTAGGTTCTTTTTTAATCTGGCATAAAATTCCTTTATTGCTTAAGGCTTTTGAACAAATTGCAAGTGAATATTCAAATGCTAAATTGCTGTTGGTTGGTTATGGAGAAGAGTGGAATTATGTTCATGAACTTAGAGAAAAAAGTATTTATAAAGAGCGAATAAAACTTACTGGTTTTGTTTCAGAGCAAGAGTTGGAGGAATATAAAAACACTTTTTCAATTGGTATTATGCCTGGCTCTAACTGGTATGGTAGTCCTTTAAAACTTTTCGAATACGCACAAAGCATGATTCCAATTATTGCTCCTTCTAGTCCTGTTGTTAAAGATTTATTTAGAGATAAAGATGCTGTTCTGTTTATTGATGAGAATAACGAATTGAATTCAATTGTTAAGAATATTAAATTATTAATTGAAGATAAAGTTTTAGCAAAAAAAATAGCACAAAATGCATTCAATTTATTGAATGGAGAATATTCAAAAGAGCAGCACATGAATAAATTTAGCGCTTTGGTTAAAAAGATATTATCAGATGGAAATAAAGGATAATTCATTGGTTCAGAAGCACGTCCCGATTTTAGATGCTCTAAGAGCTATTGCTGCTTTATCTGTTTGTTTTTTTCATTTTATTTGTACTGTAACAGGATTCATTAGTTCAAAACCTATTTTGGATATTTTTTCTCATGGACATTATGGAGTGCAAATGTTTTTTGTCATTTCTGGTTTTGTTATTCCTTGGTCATTATATCATTCTTCTTATAAGCTTAAAAATTATTTCACATTTGCTGTTAAGCGTATTATTCGATTAGAACCACTCTATATTGTTTCCTTAGCATTGGCAATTACTCATACTTATTTACGGGCAATGAGTCCACATTACAATGGATTAGATATTACACCTTCCATTAAACAAATTTTATTGCACATCGGATATTTAATTCCATTTTTTAGTGATCAAACTTGGATACGACCGGTTTACTGGACATTAGCAATTGAGTTTCAATATTATTTAGCCATAGGATTAATGTTTCCTTTGATTGCCAACAAGAAAATTGCTTTGCGAATAACTAGTTATGTGGTATTGTTATCAGGTGCTTTTTTTACCAGTAAATTTCTTCCTTATTTCTTACCTTCTTTTATATTTGGTATTGCACTTTGTTTGTACAAAACAAAAATGATTGGTTGGATAGAGTTGTCTCTTTTAACTCTTGCTGCAGCAATTGAAATGCTTGTTTTCCACACTTTTGGAACATTTGCATTTTCATCTTTTGCTTTTTTAGCCATTTTGTTTTTTACAAATTATAAAAATAAAATCTTGACCTTTTTTGGAAATATTTCTTATTCAATTTACTTATTTCATAGTTTAACAGGTTTGGTGTTTTTAAATTACATTTCTCATAGTGTAGTCAATCCTTTTTATAAATTTATTATGATTATAGTTGCATTAGGAATAACTACATTGTGCTCATATTTGGCTTACCGATTTGTGGAATTGCCTTCTAAACTGCTTTCATCAAAAATAAAATTCAAAAAATGAGAATTGCTTTATTAACAGATGGTATTTACCCTTATGTTATTGGTGGGATGCAAAAACATTCGTTTTACCTTGCCAAGTATTTTGCAATTCATAAAATAGAAGTAGACCTTTATCACACAGCTAAAAATTCAGAAGAAGCTCATTCATTGAATTGTTTTACCGAAGAAGAAAAAAAGTATATCAACTCTTTTGTTATTCCTTTTCCTAAATTAGATAAACTTCCCGGACATTATATTCGTGAATCTTATGCTTATTCTTCTGCAATTTATGATGAACTAAAAAGAAATAAACCAGTTGATTTTATTTATGTGCAAGGATTTTGTGGAATGAAATTGTTGGAGAATAAAAGAGAATTAAACATTCCTGTTAGCGTTAATTTTCACGGACTGGAAATGTTTCAAAAGGCAGCAAATTTCAAATCGAAATTAGAGCAATACCTTTTTAAGCGACCGGTTTTAAGATCATTGAGAAGTGCAGATATTGTTTTTTCTTTGGGTGGAAAATTAACAGACATATTAATTGATGTAAGAATTCCGAAAAACAAAATTATTCAAATTCCTATTGGTATTGATGAAAGCTGGATTAAGAAAGAGGAAATAAAGCCTTATTCAAAAATTAAGTTTTTGTTTATTGGCAGATACGAAAGAAGAAAAGGAATTGAAGAATTAACAAAAGTTTTAAAAGCTTTGGAAGGGAATACCAATTTTGATTTTGAGTTTATTGGTGCTATTCCCAAAGACAAACAACTATCTGCTTCTAACATTCATTACCATGGAAGTATTTCAGATGTCAATAAAATAAAAGAGATAGTCTCCAAAGCGGATGTATTGGTTTGTCCAAGTTACAGCGAAGGAATGCCAACCGTAATTTTGGAAGCAATGGCTTCAGGCTTAGCTATTATAGCAAGTGATGTGGGAGCAGTGAATGAAGAAGTTGATTCGAAAAATGGGATATTGATAGAGGCGGGAGATATAAACGGACTGAGGAAAAGTATAGAAGAATTCATCAAAATGCCTCAGGAAAAGCTTTTGGAAATGAAGCAGCATTCTATCCAGAAAATAAAGAAGGGATTTCTTTGGGAGGATGTGATTTTGAGGACGATTGAAGAAATAAACAAGGAATAAGAACTGGTCTGAAACAATTGATTATTACCAAGTAAAATTCCCATATTTTCATTAGATTTGTATAGGTTTTAAACATTAATCTATATGAACGAAATAAAAGCATTTTTAATAGATAATTTGTCGGGTTTTTCCCCAAAAGCCATTCCGGGCTTTATTTTTAGCTTTATTGTTTGTGCTGTATTAGCCTTTATACTAGGAAAAATCTATGTTCGGTTTGGTAATTCCTTGTCTAATCGTAAGTCTTTTGCCCGCAATTTCATTGTTTTGGCAATTACTACCATGTTTATCATTTCTGTTGTAAAGTCTTCTTTAGCCTTATCATTAGGTTTGGTTGGAGCTCTTTCCATAGTTCGTTTCAGAGCGGCTATAAAGGAACCAGAAGAACTAACCTATTTATTTCTGACAATAGCTATAGGTTTGGGCTGTGGGGCAGGATTAACAGTGCTAACAGTAGTAGCTTTCATAGGATTTGTAATTGTCATCTTTTTTACAAATCGTTATCAAAAGAGTGTTGAATCACAGAATTTGTATTTAACTATATCTAGTAATCAACCTCAGGTAATCGATTTGAAAAACATTGTTGAAACGCTTAAAAAATACTGCTCCGGAATTAAGCTCAAACGAACAGATGAAAGTCCGGCTGCCATAGAAGCCTCTTTTTTTGTAGAATTTGACGATTTTGAAAAACTAGAGCAAGCAAAAGCCGATTTAAAAAACATTCACTCATCTATAAACATTACGTTTATGGATAATACCCGCGATTTTTAATTTAAAAATTACTTTCAGATGCAATCGTTAAAAGAGCAATCGGAAACCTTACGTTACGAGCGTAAGTTCCTAATTACCGATTATTCTCATTTGGATGTGGAGCAAATCATAAAGTTTCATCCCGCCTGTTTTTCTGAAATATTTAAAGAACGAACAGTCAACAATATTTATTTTGATACACCCGGCTTGATGCATTATTTTGATAATATTGATGGTTCTCAAAATCGTTTAAAAGTTCGTATCCGTTGGTATGGTGAGTTATTTGGACAAATTCAAAAGCCTGTATTGGAGTATAAAATCAAAAAGGGTTTAATGGGTAAAAAAGAATCACACCTTCTCGATTCTTTTACACTCGATGAAAAATTTGATAAATCACAAATAGAAACAGCAGTACTCAATTCTTCTATTCCTATAGAAATCAAAAATGAATTATTGTCGTTAAAACCATATTTACTCAACAATTATAAACGTAAGTATTTTTTATCAGCTAATAAAAAGTTTAGAATAACAATCGATCATCATTTAACTTATTATGCAATTGGGTATAATGGAAATAATTTTATGAATAAATCAATTGATTACAATGCAGTTGTTCTTGAGTTAAAATATAATGCTTCGGACGAAGCTGAAGCAAAAGAGCTTGGAAGTCAACTTCCATTCAAAATGACAAAAAATTCAAAATATTTACAAGGGTTGGAGCGGGTATTTATATAAGAAATGAAAGCAATTAAAGAAACTAAGCGTAAAACACCTCTGTCAATAAAATTGATAGTTGTTTTAGTTTTTATTGTTGCTGTTGTATCATTTGAATTAAGTTTAAAATATGCCGGTGAAAACAAAATTGAATATCCTGAATTGAAATTGGATGTCCGTTTGCATACTCCGGAATGTTTAATAAAAGGTGGTTTTTATGAGGATGCTGTTTCTGTTTCTTTAAATGTGTCATCATCTGAAAAAATATATTATACATTGGATGGTTCTGAGCCATCACTTAGTTCAGCGGTTTATTCAAAACCAATTGTTATTCAAAGCAAAACAAATTCTGCAAATGTATTTTCAGTTATACCTTCTTCTACACGTTGGAAACCACCAGTTGGAGAAGTGTTTAAAGGAACTACATTAAGAGCAATTTCAGTGGATGCTGATAATAATAAAAGCACAGAATTAATACGCACTTTTTTTGTGGATGAAAAGGGCAAAAAAAGATATAGTTTACCTGTTATTGCTATTACGGTGAATCAAGCGGATTTTTTTGGTTATGAGGATGGAATTTATGTGATGGGAAAACAATATGAAGACAAAGACTATTATTTAAAAAAAAATATCCGACTGGATGCACCTTGGTGGGAGTATCCATCAAATTATTTAATGCGTGGGAGTAATTCGGAAAGACCTATTCATATTGAATTTTATGACGAAAATGGAAACTTGGGCTTCGAGCAAAATGCTGGAGCGAGAATAAGTGGAAATGCAACAAGAGGATTTAGTCAGAAATCGTTGCGTGTTTGTTTTGATAAAAAATATGGGATTGAACAATTGAGCTACAAAATATTCCCGAATAATGAAGTGACATCTTTTAATTCGTTGATTTTACGAAATGCTGGTAATGATTGGACTAAAACCATGTTTCGCGATGCTTTTATGCAATCCTTAATGAGTAATTCAAATTTGGAGACGCAAGATTATCGCCCTGCAATTGTTTTTATAAATGGTGAATATTGGGGAGTTCACAATATTCGTGAGAGAGTGGATGAAAATTATCTTGCAAATAAGTATAAGATGAGCACAGATAGTATTGTTATTCTTCAATTAACTGGTACTTTGTTCTACGGAAAAAAAAATGATCAGGATGCTTTTAGTTCCTTATTGGATTTTATTAAATCCAATGATCTATCGCAAGACAAAAATTATGAATTTGTTGAGCAGCAAATTGACATTACAAATTTTATGGATTTTATTATTTCTAATGTATACTTCTGCAACAGCGATTGGCCGAATAACAATGTCAAATTCTGGAGATGTAGGTCGGGTATATCAACTCATGATTCAGTAGGAGTTAGAGATGGCCGTTGGCGCTGGATACTTTATGATACTGATTGGGGTTTTGGCTATACTGGTAAAGAAGATTACCAAATGAATTTATTGGAAAAAGCGAAAAAAGTGAGCAGTATAGGTGTTATCTTTGGTGGATTATTGAAAAATAAGGCATTTTCAGAAAAATTTATCAGTCGTTTTGATTTTCATATTACAAAAACATTTGATGAAACTACAGTTATTAGTAGGATTAATGAGTTTGAGCATAAGTTAAAGCCAGAAATGCAAGAACATATTAATAGATGGCGAGTTATTGGCTCAAATTCAAATTGGGAAAGCAATGTGGAAGAGTTAAGAGATTTTGCCAAAAAACGACCAGCAATTCAAAAAGAACACCTTAAAAGTTTAAAAAATTAGGAAGTGCTTCAATACTATAAAGAAAATATTCAGTTATATGCTATTTTAATATCATGGATATTAGTTGGGGCTGTTTATGCCCCAGCCACTTATGCTTTTATTCCTATTACAATGTATTTGATGTACAAAAAAGGTATGATTGAAGAGTTGTTAATCGGATATCTTTTTGTTTTAATCCTATCTGATAGTCTTGAAAGCTCATTTTATTTTGCTAAAGATGTAAAGAATATTTACATAAGTATTTTGGCCCTCTTTTTTTTCTTTGACTCCAATAACTTTCAACCTTTAAATAATCTTTATAAAATATTTATTCCATTTTTTATCTTTTCCATTTTTACGTTGACATTTAGTTTTAATGATGCGTTTATTTTTACAAGCATTCAAAAAACACTTTCTTATGCATTAACATTTATGGTTATCCCTAATTATGTTATTAAATTATATAGAGAAGAGGGAGAAGAGTTTTTTAGAAGATTAATTCTTTTTGCTTTTACCATACTTTTGTTAGGTTTTGTTTTGAAATTTATAGCACCAGAAATTGCACATATTGAAAATGGAAGATTTAGAGGATTTATGGGAAATCCAAATGGGTTGGGCTTATTTTCGTTTTTGCTTTTTGTGCTTTTCTATATTGTTAATGATTTAAATAATAAGCTTTTTGTTTTATATGAAAAATTGCTTGTTTATTCTATTATTTTAATATCTATTTATTTGACAGATTCAAGAAATGCAGTTCTTACAATTTTAATTTTCTATTTATTTCAAAGATTTTTTAGCGTTTCGCCATTTCTTGGTTTTATTGTATTTATTGTAACTGTTTTTTTAGTAGAGATTGTAAGTAATAACCTGACTACAATATTATTATCATTAGGGTTAGGTGAGTTCTTTAGAATTGATACATTAGGCGAAGGAAGCGGAAGGTATATTGCTTGGGATTTTGCTTGGAAGCAAATTCAAGAGAATTTCTTTATTGGAAAAGGATTTGGATATAATGAATTTTTTATGAGACAACACTATAAAATTTTAACAAGGCTTGGTCACGAAGGAGGAATTCACAATTCGTTTTTAACCTTTTGGATGGATCAGGGATTAATTGGTTTGGTTATATTTTTGAGGTCATATATTTTGATGTTTATTAAAGCTGCACAAAAAACAAAATTTGCAATTCCTATTTTATTTGCAATTTCGTTTTCTGCTCTTTTTGAATCATGGCTAGTTGGTTCCTTGAGCGCTTATGCATTTATGGCTATGGTAATTTATACTTTTATAACTTCTGAAGAAATTGTAAAAAAAGACGAAATTGAAACTCAAGCAATTGTTATTACTTAAATCAAATGATAATAAGAGATTTAAATACTAATGCAGGTAATAATTTTTCTAAGAGAAAAAGATTTATAAAAAAATCTATTCTCTTGGTTCTTATAATAGGATTTAGTTTCTCAGCTTTTATAGCTTCTAAGAAATTACAGTCGGTAGGATATGCTGGAATTTGGGATTTTGTTAAAACTGTTTCGTCAAATTATTTTTCTGGTAGAAAATCCAATCCCGAAACTATTTCTATTGAAATAAAAGATAAAGAGTATAAAATACTAGAAAAGAACAGAAAAGCTGCCATAGAACGCGGTGTTATTATCAACGATTTAGATGGAGATTATGTGCCAGCAACAATTACTTACAATGGAAATAAGATAAAAGTAAATCTTAGGTTAAAAGGGCACATGACCGATCATTTACAGGAAAACAAGTGGTCGTTTCGTGTAAAAATAAAAGATAAAGATTCTTTTATGGGAATGAAGCGCTTTTCAATTCAACATCCAGGAACCCGTGGATATATTTATGAATGGATATTTCATGAATTAATGAAAAGAGAAGATGTTGTTGCCTTAAGGTATAAGTTTATTAACGTTTCTGTAAATGGAAATGATTGGGGTATATATGCTGTTGAGGAAAATTTTGAAAATGAGCTGATTGAAAATAACAATAGAAAACGTGGTCCGATTATTCGCTTTAATCCAGATTTGTATTGGGTGAATAGATATAACATGATGATAGAAGAATCATCAGATGACGAATACGCATCTTATTATTCAGCTAACCCCGAAGCTTATCGTGAAAGCAAAGTCTTGAATGATAGTGTTCAAAAAGAGTATTATAAAAAAGCAATTGGACTTGTTGAAGGACTGAGAAATAGAAAAATTAATATTTCACAAGCATTTGATGTCCCCCGATTAGCTAAATTTCATGCTATAATAGATTTAGTTGGAGGTATTCATAGTATTGATTGGAGTGATATTAAGTATTATTATAATCCTATTACTGCTAAGCTAGAGCCTGTAGCGTATGAAAGTTTTACAAATCTTAGTTCTCGAAGTATTTCCGGACAATATAAATATGTTGATATAGATTCTGTTTCAAATTATCTTGATTGGCACGAAATGATTTTTAGTGACAAAGTTTTTTTCTCTCAATATGTTAAAGAGTTGGAGCGCATTTCAAATCCGAAATATCTAGACAATTTTTTCAGTGATTCTAACACAGAACTCCAAACTAATTTATCAATTATTCATAAAGAATATCCGTATAAAAAGTTTGATAAAAATTTGTATTATAAAAGACAAGCAATGATTTTAAAGGTTATTTCCCCACCTAAAGCTATACATGCTTATCTTAAAGCTGGGAAAGATAACAAGATTGATATTCAAGTAGCAGCTATTGACGCTTTGCCCGTGCAGATAAACTCAATTCTTGTCAATAATGTAAAATCTTCAATTTATGAGATAGTTTTACCGGCAAAACAAAAAAATGAATATGTAAACTATAGCGATATTCAATTTGTTATGCCAGCTGATTTTAAATGGAATGATAAATTGGTTGATTCTATAATAATAGAATATTCAATTCTGGGGTCTTTAAAAAAAATGGAGACTAAAGTGTTTTCGTTTCCACATACTGATAATGAATTTATTTCAACTGAATTAGCTAACAACCAAAGTAATATTTCTGATTTCCCATTCTTAAGAGTAGACGAAAATGAAAAAATAATTCTAATTCTCCCAGGAAATCAGATTATGGATAAAGACTTGATAATTCCTGAAGGCTACCGTTTGGTTGGAAATTCATCTTCATCTATTGATATGACAAAAGGCGCTAAAATTATTTCATATTCTGCTCTTTCTATTTCTGGATCTGATGAAAAGCCTTTTATTTTTAAATCAAGTGACTCTACAGCAGGCGGAATTGTAATTATTCAATCTGAAAAATCAGTATTGAAATATGTTAATTTTTTAAATATTCCAAAAGTGATAGATAATCAATGGGCAAGAAGCGGTGGTTTAACATTTTACGAATCAAGTGTAGACTTTGAAAATTGTTGTTTTTATAATTGTAAATCGGAAGACGCAGTTAATATTATCCGTTCGGATTTTTCTTTTATGAATTGTCTGTTCCAAAACATGCAGGATGATGCATTAGATATTGACTTTTCTAAAGGAGAAATTAGTAAATGTGTTTTTGAAAATTGCAGTGAAAATGCAGTTGATATTAATATGGGAAAAGTTTCTTTTAAATCAATTTTCATCAAAAATTCGGGGAATAAAGGAATAAACATTAAAGGTGGAAGCCAAGTAAACGGGAATGATATTCGCATTAAAAATTCCAATATGGCTGTTTCTGCAGAAGATAATTCAGAAGTATTTATTCAAAAATTAGAAATGAATGACTGTAAAATTGGTTTAGTAGGTTACAATAATAAATCTGGTGCTGGTTATCCAACAATTAAAGTTAATGCTGCTACTTTTGTGAATGTTAAACAAAAATATTTGAAAGAAAAGAAAACTGTTTTAGTTATTGATGGAATTAAAGAGGAGGAGGAAGTTAAAAATTTAGAAACCATTCTTAAAAGTGAGAAAAAGAAGTAAAATAAAAGTAATTATTACATTTTTTTGTTTTCTGATGGTAGTTCAATTGCTATCAGCACAAATAATATCTCCTTTTAATAAACTTTCAATAATTGATACAAATACTAGTTATACATTTCTTGTAAGCGGACATTTTCATGGTGCTTCATATAATAAATCTACACTTCCTGCCGCAACACTATTAGCGGGGATAGACACAATTAATTCTTTTAGATCTAGCTTTTTCATTAGCCTTGGCGATTTATTTTTAGATGCTAGTGAAACATACATCAATAATTACCAAAAAAAATTATTTAACAAGCTCGACATGCCATTGTTCAATGCAGTAGGAAATCATGATGTTTCAAATGATAATTTCTACGAAAAAAATTATGGTAAGACTTTTTATTCATTTACTTGTAATTCAGAATTTTTTATTGTTCTTAATACAGAGTTGAATGACGGAAGTATTAAAGATGAGCAATTAACTTTTTTAGAAACTGCATTAAAGGAAGCTAATTCTGCGAAAATAAAAAATATTTTCATTTTTTCTCATCGACCAATATGGTCAGAAAACAATCCTGTTTACTCAGAACTTTTTGCCGGTAATACTCGAACTTCTTTTGGTGAAAATAATTATGAAGATGAAGTCAAGCCATTGCTTTTAGATATTTCTAAATCAAAATCAATTTATTGGATGTCGGGCTCGATGGCAGATGCCCCAGCATCCTTTTTTTATCATAAAGAATTGGAAAGTAATATTACTTATATGCAAACGGCCATTCGTGATTTGGCTCGTGATGCAGTACTAAAAGTAAATGTTTTAGATGGCAATGTCTCATTTAATGGAATTTCATTAACAGGGCAATCTCTTTCTTCAATTGAAACCTACAATTTAGATTTTTGGAACAAAAATAGTGTTGTAGACGAGCCTTTTAATTATCGACTTCTCCCATATTTGACTAAAAAAATGTTATCAGGTTATGACTTTTGGATTGGTTTTGTTTCTTCTTTATTACTTCTTTTAATTTTAAGATTTATAGTCATTAAATGGAAAAGAAGAGGATAATATTTTTATATACTGAGATAGCTGAATACTTTTTAGCCTGCTGTAAAGCTCTGTTGAATGAAGATGTAGAGATTCATATAGTTCGTTTTCCAGTAAATAAAGAAGCTCCTTTCAAATTTGTTTTTTCTGAAGGCATTACTGTTTATGAGCGAAACAATTATAATGATAGTCAATTGTTAGAACTAGTAATAAAAATTAGGCCTTCTGAAATTATTTGCAGTGGATGGATTGATAAGGGCTATTTAAAAATATGCAAGCACTTTAAAGGTTTAATTCCAACAATATTAACATTAGACAATCATTGGAGGGGTGATTTAAAGCAGCAGATAGCAAAAATTATTAGTCCTTTTTATTTGCATAAAAGATTTTCCAATTGTTGGGTTCCTGGTAGTTTGCAAAAGGAGTATGCAATTAAATTAGGATTTAAAGAAGTACAGATTTTATCCGGATTTTATAGTTGTGATTTTGAGTATTTTCATAAACAATATCTTGAGAATAAAGATAAGAAAGTGAAATTATTTCCTAAACGTTTTATTTATGTTGGTAGGTATTATGAATTCAAAGGAATACGTAATTTATGGAAAGCATTTGATGAGTTGCAGAATGAATCACCTAATGAATGGGAATTATGGTGTTTAGGTACAGGAGAAATTGAACCAATTGTTCATCCTAAAATTAAACATTTTGGATTTGTTCAGCCAACAGAGCTAAGTAGCTATCTTGAAAATACCGGTGTGTTTGTTTTGCCAAGTTTTTTTGAGCCTTGGGGGGTTGTAGTTCATGAATTTGCATCTGCTGGGTTTCCTATCATTTGCTCAGATAAAGTAGGCGCTAGAACAGCTTTTGTTGAAAATAATTATAATGGTTATATTTACAATTCAGATTCAGTTGCTGAACTAAAAGTAGCAATGAAGAAGATCGTTATGACTGATTCTTTTGGTCTGAATAGTATGGCAGAACGGAGCGTTGATAAGTCAAAAGGAATTACTCCTGATATTTGGGCACAACAATTAATGAAGCTTATAAAATGAGAAAAATATTAGTTACTGGTGGTGCTGGAAATGTTGGAAGTGCATTAGTTGAAAAGCTTCTGCAGTCTCCAGATAATATGGTCATCATCGTTGATAATCTTTCTACCGGATTTCTTTCAAAACTTCCAAGAGAAAAAAGCAATAGTTGGGATTTTATAAAAGCAGACGTAAATAATTTGAAAGCCATTTCAACTATTATGTCATCTTATAATTTTGATTATGTTTTCCATTTTGCAGCAGTAGTTGGTGTTTTAAGAACTCAGGAAAACCCTTTGAGTGTGCTGGATGATATAAAGGGTATTAGAAATGTGTTGGATTGTTCCAGAAATACTTCTGTAAAACGTGTGTTCTTTTCTTCTTCTTCGGAAGTTTATGGTGAGCCCGTTTCTTTGCCGCAGCATGAACATAACACACCATTAAACTCCCGATTACCCTACGCGGTAGTTAAAAACGTTGGTGAATCCTATTGCAGAAGTTATTATCAGGAACATAAATTGAATTATACAATTTTCCGGTTTTTTAATACATATGGTCCAAATCAAAGTACAGATTTTGTTGTTGCTCGTTTTTTGGCTGCAGCATTAAAAAATCAGGATATTACAATTTATGGTGATGGTAGTCAAACCCGTACCTTTACTTATGTGGACGATACCATTGATACCTGTTTAAAATGTTTGTACAATGATCTGCATGTGAATGATGTAATTAACATTGGAAACGATAAGCTCTGTAAAGTAATGGATTTAGCATCGCTGATTATTAATATGACAGATTCAAAGTCAAAAATAATTCACTTACCTCCTTTAGCAGAAGGTGATATGACTAGAAGGCAACCCGATAATTCTAAAATGCTGAAGGTGCTTAATCGTCCATTGATAACATTGGATGATGGTTTGAAGCACATGATTCAATCAAAATATTTTTTATCCTCAATTGGTTTGTAAATGATTCCATTTAATAAACCATATTACTCCGGAAAAGAAAAAAGTTATATCGCAAAGGCGATGGAAACGAAAATTTTGACCGGGGACATGAAAATGATTCGTGATTGTGAATCTTTTCTTGAAAGTAAGTATCACTTTAAAAAAGTATTTCTTACGAATTCCTGCACAATGGCACTTGAGATATCTGCTTTAGTGGTAGATATCCAGCCAGGAGATGAAGTGATTTTGCCTTCGTATACATATGTTTCTACTGCAAATGCATTTGCTTTGAGAGGAGCAAAACTTATTTTTACTGATAGTAAATCAAATCATCCTAATATGGATGAAAAATTAATCGAAAGTTTAATAACTGATAAAACGAAAGCAATTGTGCTTGTACATTATGCAGGTGTTTCATGTGATTTTTCAATGATTCAAAATCTGGCAAAAAAACACAATCTGTTTATTATTGAGGATGCTGCACAATGTATTGATTCGTACTATTTGGATAGTCCGATAGGTACGTTAGGTGACATTGCCTGTTTTTCTTTTCATGAAACCAAAAATATTCATTGTGGTGAAGGTGGTTTCATTGCAATAAATAATCCTACTTTATTGGAAAAAACTGAAATTATTAGAAACAAAGGAACAAACAGAACGGCTTTTGCAAGAGGAGAAGTAGCAAAGTACGAATGGATTGATCTGGGGTTTTCTTCTATGCCTAGTGCTATTTCCGCAGCTTTTCTTTTTTCTCAGTTAGAAAAAATTGAAAAGGTTCAAAAAAAAAGATTGAGACTTTGGAAGAATTATTTTAAAATATTAAAGCCATTACAAAAATCAAAACAAATTCAATTGCCTTTTATTCCAAAATATGCTTCCAACAACGCACACATTTTTTATTTTATATGTTCGTCTGAAATAGAAAGAAATGATTTGATTTCATTCTTAGATTCGAATGGAATTCAAGCTGTTTTTCATTATCAGTCGTTGCATGCGAGTCCATACTACAAATCAAAACACGACAATAGAACTTTAGCGAACGCAGATAAGTATAGCCAATGCTTGGTTCGTATGCCTTTGTTTTACGATCTTAAAACAGATGAACAAGAATTTATTTGTTCAAAAGTAATTGAATTTTATTCCAAATAGTATGTGTGGAATCAATGGAATTTTAGGGTTAAAAGATTTAAAGCTTGCAAAAGAAAAAGTGCAGGCAATGAATATTAAAATGAAACATCGAGGACCCGATGATAAAGGTGTTTTTGTAAATGACGATATTGTTTTAGGTCACAGAAGACTCTCTATTATTGATCTTTCTGCCGCAGGACATCAACCTATGTCTTCCTATGATGGGAGATATCATATAGTTTATAATGGTGAATTATATAATTTCAAAGAGCTCAAATTTGAATTAACCAGGGTTATAAGCGGTTCCAATCAGCAAGCTTACTTTTTTCAAACCAATACCGATACAGAAGTTATTATTGCAGCATATGCACGTTGGGGTGATGAATGTGTGAATCATTTTAATGGAATGTTTGCTTTTGCGATTTGGGATAATTTAAAGAAAGAACTTTTTATTGCACGTGATAGACTGGGTATTAAACCTTTGTATTATATCTATACAAATAATACACTTGCATTTTCTTCTGAAATACGTTCACTTTTAGCGAGCGAATTAATTCCAAGACAATTAGATGAAAATAGTTTGGTTGATTATCTCCGTTATCAAACCGTTCATGCTCCCGATACTATAGTAAAAGGTGTTAAAATGCTTATGCCCGGACACTATTTAAAAAGTAACAATGGCAAAATTACAATTCATTGTTATTGGAATCTTAAAAAAAATATAAATCATGCTTCAGATGGAAAATCATATTCAGAAGTTTGTGAAGATGTAAATACCTTACTTACAAAAGCAGTTGAAAGAAGGTTAATTGCAGATGTCCCTTTCGGAGCATTTCTTTCAGGTGGAATTGATTCGAGTGCTATTGTAGGGTTGATGTCCAAAGTGTCTACTGAAAAAGTAAAAACATTTTCAGTAACATTTGATGAAAGTGAATTTTCTGAATCAAAATACGCACAACTAATTGCAAAAAAATTCAATACCGACCATCACGAAATAAAACTAAATCCTTCAGATTTTCTAAAAGAATTACCGAATGCATTAAAGGCAATGGATCATCCAAGCGGTGATGGTCCTAATACTTATATAGTTTCAAAGGCTACAAAAGAAGCCGGAATAACAATGGCATTATCAGGTTTGGGTGGAGACGAGTTGTTTGCCGGATATGATGTTTTTAAACGTTCTCTGGAATTAAATAAGAAAGCCTGGTTGAATGTTGTTCCAAAATTTATGCGTGGAGCTGGGGGAAATGTGTTGACAAAAGTGAAACCAGGAGTAGCTGCTGAAAAAATTTCTGAATTTTTAAAACAAGATTCTATAAATTTTGAATCGTTTTATCCTTTATCCCGACAAGTGCTGATGGATAAGGAAATTGCTAGCATACTTAAAAAGAAAGAATTAACAGCAAATAAGGTTTCTGCAATTATAGATGATTCTCTTGGTATCAACTCTCAAATTTCTCAAGTTTCCATTGCAGAAATTTCAACCTATATGCAAAATGTATTGTTGGGTGATGCTGATCAAATGAGTATGGCGCATGCTTTAGAAGTTCGTGTTCCTTTTATTGATTACACTTTAGTTGAATACGTATTAGGTGTTCCCGATAAATATAAAAGCACTAAATCGCCCAAAAAATTACTTGTTGATGCATTAGGAGATTTGTTGCCTTCTGAAATTGTTAACAGACCTAAAATGGGCTTTACTTTTCCTTGGAAGGATTGGATGCAAAATGAAATGAAAGGATTTTGTGAGCAAAAGATTATTTCACTCTCTAAACGTAAACTGTTCAACGAAAAAGAAGTTGTGGAGCTTTGGAATAAGTTTTTAAAGAATGATCCTAAAATAACATGGTCAAGAATATGGATATTGGTTGTTTTGGAAAGCTGGCTTATTGAAAATCAGATTATTGATTAATGCATAAAAAGAAAATATTGATATTCGTTGATTGGTATTTGCCTGGCTATAAAGCTGGAGGCCCAATTAAATCTATATCTTCAATGGTGGAATTCTTGAAAAACGATTTTGATTTTTTGATTATTACTACTGATACAGATTTTGGAGAAAAAGCACCATATAAGTCTATTAAGTCTGATGAATGGATAAAAATAAATGATTCAATATCTGTTTTTTATGCCTCCAACTCATTTTTGAAACGTAAAAATTTATTAAATCTTATTCAATCAGTTAAATTTGATGCAGTTTATCTGAATAGTTTTTTTTCTTTTTACTTTTCATTGCTTCCTCTTCAATTTTTTAAAAAGAATAACATTCAGGTTCCTGTTGTTCTTGCTCCACGTGGGATGCTGGGAAGAGGAGCCTTGCAATTAAAATCAACTAAGAAGAAATTATTCATTTTAATTTCAAAGTTGGTCGGGCTACACAATAATATTTTTTGGCATGCTACTTCAGATCAGGAAAAAAATGAAATATTAGATGTTTATGGAGCAAAAGCAAAAGTTACAATTGTCCCCAATCTTCAATTTAATTTAAATTCCACTTTATTTAAATCTCCCGAAAAAAAAAATCAAGAGTTAAAACTGTTTTTTCTTTCTCGGATTTCTGAAAAGAAAAATTTGTTGTTTGCTTTGAATAGATTAATGAGTATAAAAATGACATCTGACGTTATTTTTGATATTTATGGGCCTATTGAAGATGAAATTTATTGGAATAAGTGTCTGTCATTGATTAATCAACTGAAAGCAAAAGGTGTGACCGTCAATTATTTGGGTGCAATTCCTAATGAAAAAGTAGCCGAATCAATTGCTCCATATCATTTCCTTTTTCTTCCTACCTTGAATGAAAATTACGGGCATGTGATAGTTGAGGCATTTTTAAATGCTAAACCAGTTATTATCAGCGACCAGACACCATGGAGGAATTTGGAAAAAAGCAACGCAGGTTGGGATATTCCTTTGAATAATATTAGTAAATTTGATTCTGTCATTGAAGAATGTATAGAAATGGAAAATGCTAAATACATCGAAATGGTTAATGCTACTATTTTATATGCAAAACAACATTGTAACTCCGAGAATAGTGTAGAAGCTACAAAAAACATGTTTAATGATTTAATGAAATGAACAAAACCAATTTATCTAAGTTTGATAATGCCTGGTACAATTCTGGAGGAAATGCTGTGAAGCGACTTTTGTGGTATTTTACGAATGTTGTTTGGTTCAATTCTGGTTTTCCTTTAAGCGGTATAAAAGTGTTCATGCTCCGCTTGTATGGAGCAAAAATTGGTTCAGGTGTTGTTATTAAGCCTCGTGTAAATATTAAATATCCCTGGAAATTGAAAGTAGGAAATAACGTATGGATTGGTGAGCAGGTTTGGATTGATAATCTTGGAGTTGTTACTATTGGCGATAATGTTTGCATATCTCAAGGCTCATTTTTGTTATGTGGAAATCATGATTATAAAAAAGAAGCATTTGATTTGATTGTCGGAGATATAACATTGGAAGAAGGAGTCTGGATTGGAGCAAAAGCAACTGTTTGTCCCGGTGTTACATGTTTTACTCATTCTGTATTAGCAGTTGGGTCAGTTGCTACTTCCAATTTAGAGGCATATAAAATCTATCAAGGCAATCCAGCTTCAATTGTAAGAGAAAGAATTATCCAATAATGCTCAAAGTTTCAATCATAACTGTCTGCTACAATAGCTCCAAAACTATTGAAAGTACTATTCAATCTGTTATCACCCAAAATTATTCCTCTATTGAATACATAATTATTGATGGCTTGTCTTCCGATAATACACTTCAAATTGTAGAAAGGTATAATGACAAAATAGCAAAAGTAATTTCTGAAAAAGATAAAGGCATTTATGATGCTATTAATAAAGGAATTGCTCATGCTACAGGAGATATAGTTGCCATTCTGCATGCAGATGATTTTTATACTGATAAGAATGTTATTTCTACAATTGTAGATGCTTTTAAAAAACAAAATGTAGATGCAGTGTATGGAGATTTACAGTATGTCGACAGGGTGGATGCAGATAAAGTTAAACGTAATTGGATTTCAGGAGCATATCAAAAACAGAATTTTTTAAAAGGATGGATGCCTCCTCATCCTTCTTTTTTTGTAAGAAGAGAGTGTTATAATAAGTTTGGTAATTTTAATACAACTTTATTATCTGCTGCTGATTACGAATTAATGCTTCGTTTTTTATATAAAAATAATTGCTCAGTTGCATACATTCCTAAAGTGCTTGTGAAAATGAGAGTGGGAGGGAAGAGTAATGTTTCGTTGATGAACCGTATAAAAGCTAACAGAGAGGACAAAAAAGCCTGGGAATTGAACGGGCTATCCCCTTCTATGTTTACTTTCGTTAGAAAACCACTTTCTAAATTAGGCCAGTTTTTTTCATAAATTGTATAGCATAAAAAAATCCGCTCCGAAAATCGGAGCGGATTTAAATATTTTAGAACTTGGCACGTATCTTACGTTTCTTGTATTTCTTGTGTTTGAAAATACTTCCGTATTTAGAACGATAAAAAGAACTTTTTCCTCTGATGATATAGCTATAATTTATAGAGGTGGTAATATATGAATCGTTATGAGATGGATCACCGCGTTTAGAGCCAGCAACATAATTATCAGATGAAGGAACTCCGGCTACATTTCCTAATTCGTCTCTTCTGTTTGCTAAAGCAACTGCTTCAGCGCTTGTTAAATCGGCAGGATCAACATAAACTGTACTAACATCATCTAAATAATCGGTAAAAGTTGTTCTCCAATCAAACTCCCATCCTATACGATGTTTTTTGTCGATTGTAAAATACAATCCAATACCTAATGGGATAGATGCACCAATTTTCTTGTATTTAACGCCTTCTGTTTGGAGAGGTTGTAAAGCAGTCCAAGAACCATTGTAATAAGCTTTCGGGCTGTGATAAAATCCTGCAATACCAACAAATGCATACATTCTGAAATCGTTTCGATAGCGGTAGGTGTGACCTAAATCAGGAACATCAACAAAAAAGAATTGACCTGTTAATTCTAATTCATACAAATCATTTCTAAAAGATAAATTTCTGCCCATTCTACCTGGGTTAGTTGACAAATAATCTGCACCAGCAATTCTGTTCCAGTTTAAACCTAGTTTTGCCGAAATAATTGGTGTAAATTTATAACGAGCAAAGCCGCCAACTGCAAATTGAGTTTTAGATAATTTTAAATCTGCAATAAAATCTTTACGAGTTTCAGATTTTCCACCCATCTCACCTAAATAGTTAGAAGCTCCGGCATGAACACCAAAATCCCAAAGATACTGTCCAAAACCCATAAATGGTAATGAAGACAATGATAATATGACTAATAATTTACGCATCTTGCAAATTTATAAAAATTATCGATAAAAATACCAAATAATAATTTTTTACCTTCGTAACTTCTTATACAAAAATAAACAAGAAAATTTAAATGGACAATAGGATAACTCGCCTTTTTAATATCAAATACCCAATAATTCAAGCAGGAATGATTTGGTGTAGCGGATGGGAATTGGCTGCAGCAGTTACTAATGCTGGTGGTTTAGGGGTTATAGGAAGTGGAAGCATGTATCCCGATATTCTGAAAGAACATATTCAGAAATGCAAAAAAGCGACCAATAATGGTATTTTTGCGGTAAATATTCCGATGCTTTATCCTGATATTGACAAACAAATGGAAGTTATTGTTTCTGAGGGAGTTAAAGTTGTTTTTACCTCTGCCGGAAATCCCAAAACCTGGACCTCAAAACTAAAAGAAAAAGGAATAATTGTAGTTCACGTAATTGCCAATGCAAAGTTTGCTCAAAAAGCAGAAGAAGCTGGTGTAGATGCTATTGTTGCTGAAGGCTTTGAAGCAGGCGGACACAACGGTAGAGAAGAGACAACCACACTTTGTTTGATTCCCCTTATTAAAAAATCTGTAAAAATTCCTGTAATTGCTGCAGGAGGAATAGCTACAGGAAGAGCAATGCTTGCTGCTATGGCATTGGGTGCTGATGGTGTTCAAATTGGTA
Organism: Bacteroidota bacterium; assembly: GCA_005772895.1. GTDB lineage: Bacteria > Bacteroidota > Bacteroidia > 2-12-FULL-35-15 > 2-12-FULL-35-15 > 2-12-FULL-35-15. Next base: position 68,106 of record SXIH01000058.1, read on the forward strand.
GCCGCTTTGTTGCTTCTGAAGAATCATCTGCAAATATTAATTTTAAAAATGCTGTAATCACTTCTAAAGAAGGTGATACTAAACTCACGTTAAAACAACTGACTCCGGTTCGTTTGCTGAAAAATAAATTTTTTGACGATGTTCAAAATGCAGAAAATAATTGTGCATCGGTTGATGAATTATCAAAATTACTAGGCAGAGCTCGTGCGAAAAGAGGTATGTTTGAGGGAGATTTAGAAGAAGGTGAATTGGAGATCGGACAGGTTGCTGCAATCATCAGAGAAATAAAACCTGCAAAAGATATTATAGAAGAAATTATTACAGAATACAATCAGGCAAAAGCAGAATTATTAAAAGGATTTTAATTCCCCCTTTGAAAAAGGGGGCTAGGGGATTAATGAGAATGTTACTTAGAACGAAAATTACATTATGATAAAATACGAAAAGTTTGAATTGGAAAATGGATTGAAAGTGATTTATCATGAAGACAAATCAACACCAATTGCTTGTATTAATATTTTGTACAATGTAGGTGCCCGTGATGAAAACCCTGAGCAAACCGGATTTGCACATCTTTTTGAACATTTAATGTTTGGAGGTTCTGTTAATATCCCAAATTATGATGAGCCGCTTCAGCGTGTTGGTGGGGAAAACAACGCTTACACAACTAATGACATTACAAATTATTATTTGACTTTGCCTTCTGAAAATTTAGAAACAGGTTTTTGGTTGGAAAGTGATCGTATGCTGAGTTTAGCATTCTCTGATAAAAGTTTGGAAGTGCAAAGAAACGTGGTGATAGAGGAATTTAAGCAACGCTATTTGAATCAACCTTATGGCGATGTTTGGTTGCTTTTGCGACCGATGGTGTATAAAGTTCATCCTTACCAATGGGATACAATAGGGAAAGAAATTTCACATATCGAAAATGCTCAAATGGATGATGTGAAAAATTTCTTTAAAAAGTTTTATTGTCCCAATAACGCCATTATGGTTGTTGCAGGGAATGTAAAATTAGAAGAAGTAAAAAAACTTTCTGAAAAATGGTTTGCGCCAATTCCAAAAGGTCCGGCAAACAAACGCAATTTACCTGTTGAACCGATTCAATCGGAAGCAAGAAGTTTAACGGTAGAACGCGATGTTCCTGCTGATGCAATTTATAAAGCATACCACATGTGTTCGCGTTTTGATAAAGAATATTATGCGACCGATTTAATTTCTGATATTCTATCAAGAGGAAACTCTTCCCGTATGCACAATTCACTAATAAAGGATAAAAAATTATTTAGTGATTTGCATGCATATGTAATGGGTGATTTTGATAAGGGATTGTTTGTTGTTTCAGGAAAACTTTCAAAAGGTGTTTCTATGGAAGAGGCAGAGCAAGGAATAAATGAAGAATTAGAAAAAATGAAAACACAATTGGTAGGGAAAGATGAACTTCAAAAAGTGAAAAATAAAATGGAATCATCACACGTGTTTGGAGAAATTGAAGTATTGAATAAAGCTGCCAATCTTGCTGTGTCAGAGCTTTTGGGTGATGCTAATATGGTGAACTTGGAAGTAGATAAATATTTGGCTGTAACTGCTGAACAAATTCAAGAACAGGCAAACAGTATATTCAGAAAAGAAAATTGTTCAACATTGTATTATAAAGCAAAAAATAAATAATTTCATATTTCAGATTTCAAATTATTTTAATTCTGATTTTTTGATTTCTTATCTGTTGCAAATTGTCTACTTTTTTCTTTTGACTTTTAACTTAACTCTTTTGACTTTTTATGCAAATAATAGATAGAAAATTATCACCGGCTTTTAAAACGGTAGAAAAAATAGAAATGATTCGTGCGACTGAAAAGCACCTGAGCAATAATATTCCCGTTTATTCAATTAATGCAGGAACTCAAGAGTTAATTAAAGTGGAGTTTTTATTTTCTGCCGGAATGTTTCAACAAGAAATGCCATTGCAAGCTGCAACGGTTAATTCAATGTTGGAAGAAGGAACAAGTAAAATGAACGCGGCACAAATTGCTGATGCTGTAGATTTTTATGGTGCATTTTTAGAAGTTGGTGTAACACAAGACAATGCTTCAGTTGTTTTATATACTTTAAATAAACATCTGAAATCAACTTTGCCTGTTGTAGAAGATGTCATTAAAAATGCAACATTTCCTGAAGATGAATTAGCAACACATTTGACAAATAAAAAGCAAAAATTTCATGTCAATAATCAAAAGGTAGCAAACGTGGCACGTAAGCGTTTTACCGAATTACTTTTTGGAGAAAAACATCCTTATGGAATAAATGTGCAAGAATCTGATTTTGAGAAAATTAAAAGGAGTCATTTGATTAATTTTTTTAGTGCTTTTTATCGTTCTAATAATTGCAAAATTATACTAGCAGGTAAGATAAATGAAGACGTTTTTGAACTCTTAAATGATCACTTTGGAGGTACAGGTTGGTCGACCGAAAAGAGTATAAAACCAAGCACAATAGCAATTATTTCAAATCCCGAAAAAGAGCAATTAATTTACAAAGAGGAAGCACTTCAATCAGCTATAAGAATTGGAAAAGTACTCTTCAACAAAACGCATCCCGATTTTCAATCGTTACAGATATTAAATACTGTTTTTGGTGGATACTTTGGTTCCAGATTAATGTCCAATATCCGCGAGGATAAGGGTTATACATACGGAATAGGTTCGGGAATAGCATCTCTACAAAATGGAGGATATTTCTTTATTTCTACTGAAGTAGGTGTAGATGTTTGCAAAAATGCAATCAAGGAAATATACTTTGAAATGGATCGTTTACGTAATGAAAACATTACCGGAGGTGAACTGGAATTGGTAAAGAATTACCTTTTAGGTACTTTTCTCCGTTCGGTTGATGGTCCGTTTGCAATGGCAGAACGCTTTAAAGGTCTATTAGAATATAACCTTTCTTACGATTATTTCGACAAGTATATTGCAACTATTAAGGGCATTTCGGCATCTCAATTACGTGATTTGGCCAATACCTATTTCGATAAGGAGAGCATGATTGAGCTGGTTGTAGGTAAAAAATAATTGGCAAAGCGCAAGGAATAGAGTAAATTTGCACCAAAGGAGCCCCTTCGGGGTAGCTATTACCAATTTCAAATGTTAAAGAAATTATTTTTTCTGATTGGTTTCATTGCTTTGTTTTCTGTAAAAACAAATGCATCTCATTTGATGGGTGGGGAAATTACTTGGGATTGTATTGGCGGAGGACAGTATGTTTTTACCATGAAACTCTACCGCGATTGCAATGGAATAGCCACTTCACCTGTTGTTTCACTTTCTGTTTTTAATCATCCCACGGTTAGTTCAATTCCTTTAAGTCTTATTTCTCAAAATGACATTTCGCCTTCTTGTGACGGTTCAGGACCCGCAATTTCATGCTTTGATGCTGAAGCACAACCTGGTTGGCCCAATAGCGGAACTCCTGTTTTAGGTGCCGTACAAGAATCTGTTTTTCAGTCAGCGCCTACTACTTTACTGGGTGTGCCAGGTTCTTTGGGTTGGACTTTTGCTTATGCCGATTGTTGCAGAAATAATTCTATTTCAAATGTAAGTACTGCATCGGCTTATGGGTTTACATTACGTGCTGTTATGTATGCATACAACGGACAAAATGCAAGTCCTTGTTTTGATTCTTCTCCACGCTTTTTAGAAAGTCCAAGTACTGTCATTTGTGTTGGCTATCCTTTCACCTACAACCACAATGCATCCGATCCTGATTTGGACTCGCTTTCCTATTCTTTTGCTGAGCCATTAACAAATTATGTTTCCGGAGTTTATAATCCACCTCTTAATCCTACTCCGGTTCCTTTTTCTGCCGGTTATAGTTTTAATAGTCCATTACCCGGTGTTTTACAAAATGCATCAAATATTCCAGCTACCATCAATGCTGCTACAGGGGAAATTTCATTTACTTCATTTACTCAAGGAAATTTTGTGACAGTTGTAAAAGTTGAAGCTTGGAAATGCGGACAACTTGTAGCTGAAATTTATCGTGAAATACAAATTGTTTTGTTGCCATGTGCTGTAAATAGCCCGCCAACAGTTACTGTAACTGCTTATCAGGATACAGTGCTTGCGGGAGCAAATGTGAATTTTACAATTTCTGGAAACGATTTGGATTTATTGTCTGATGGAATCACACCACAAACTGTTACAATATCAGCAACAGGAACACAATTCGGAGCCGGATTTACAAGCACTACAACAGGTTGTTTAAATCCTCCGTGTGCAACTCTTACTCCTGCATCTCCTGTTTCCGGTTCAGTAAATGCTTTTACTACTTTTGATTGGCAAACGAGTTGCAATCACATTTCAAATAATACTATATGCAACACCGCATCAAATACTTATACATTCGTATTTAAAACTAAAGATGATTTTTGTCCGGCACCTGCCGAAAAAATTACAACTGTTTCAATCACAGTTTTAGCATTTCCCATTGTTGAATCACCACAACCACGATGTGTTTCTGTTTTACCAAATGGAGACGTTACACTTACCTGGTCGACACCGCTCGATACCGGTTTAACTTTTAATAGTTATCATATTTATACTTCCGCATCTGCTGCTGGTCCGTTTACATTGTTGGATAGCATTTTTGTATACGGACAAACAACTTACACACACGTTGGAGCAAACGGAAATCTTGCTCCGGTTTATTATTATTTACAAACTCGTTCGGGATGTGCCGGACAAATTTATACTCAACCAAAAGATACTATCTCCTCAATTTATTTAACAGTAAATAATCCAAGCAATGGAACTGCTGTTTTATCTTGGAATCCAATTGCAACTCCAAACATCTCTACTTCTTATGGAGTCTATAATATCTATCAAGAATATCCAACGGGAGTTTGGACACAAGTAGGTTCTACAACAGGATTAAGTTATATCGATACAATTTTAGTTTGTAATTCAACAGTCAATTATAGAGTTGAAATACAAGATTCTACAGGTTGTACATCTGTTTCATCTATTGATGGAGGTTTGTTTCAAAACATTATTGTACCGGTTATTCCTTTGTTTGATACTTTGAGCGTGGATGATAGCAACAATGCTTTGATGAATTGGAATGTTAATCCTTCACAAGATGTTGAGGCATATATCATTTATAGATTTGATGGAGTAGCTTGGATTGCAATTGATACAGTTTATGGAATAAACAATACCAATTACAATTATTTATTATCGGATGCTGATTTGGCTTCTGAACAATATCGCATTGCAGCTTATGATACGTGCGGAAATCTAAGTCCGATGGGTGCAATTCTTAGTACAATTTATTTAACCGCTGTTGCAAACATTTGTGAAAGAAGTGTTGATTTATCTTGGAATGCTTATCCAACAATTGGAACAGGTTTGGTTGGATACAGAATTTATCGTTCAACAACCAGCACCGCTGGTCCTTACACATTAGATGGAACAGTACCTGCAGGAATAACAACTTATACATCAACTGGATTAGCAGCCAGTACAACTTATTATTTTAAAGTCGAAGCGTATGATTTATCAGGAACAAAAACTGTTTCATCCAATCGGATAAGTTTTTATTCGGCTATTCCAATACCACCTGCATTTTCCTATTTGAGAAAAGTGAGCGTTGTGGATCCCGATAGAGTTGATGTTACTTGTCATGTGGATGTAGCGGCATCAACATTGAATTATAAAATTATGCGTTCACTGGATAATGTTGCTGCAAATTTTATTCAAGTAGGAAGTGTTCCTGTTAGTGCAACTTCACCAATTTTCTTTAGCGATTACAATGTTACTACTGATAAAAATAGTTACTACTATAAAATTATTAATGTGGATAGTTGCGGATATGATGGTATGGAAACTAATATTGGTAGAACAATTTTGTTGAATGCAATTAGTAACAGTAAAGACATGGTGAATTATTTAACCTGGAACGATTATGAAGATTGGTTAGGAAATGTAATGTCGTACAATATTTACAGAGGTGTGGATGGAGTGATGAATCCAACGCCAATTGCAAATGTAGGTTCAGGAACAAATAATTACACAGATGATATTTCCACTATTTTGCAAGGAGAAGGAGTTTTTAATTATTATGTAGAAGCAATTGAAGGAATGGGAAATCCTTATGGTTTTAATGATAACAGCATTTCCAACATAGCTGAAGCATATCAGGATCCTTTGATTTTTATACCTAATGCATTTCGTCCGGGTGGAATAAATACTTTCTTTATGCCTGTAACAACATTTGTAGATTTTACGGAATATGAATTTGATATATTTAACCGTTGGGGTTTGAATGTATTTACAACAACTGATATAAATCAAGGTTGGGATGGAACAAATCATGGAGTGAGACAAGAATTAGGTGTATATGTTTATTTGGTTAGATTCAAAACATCAAAAGGAGAATATTTGGAATTTAAAGGTTCGGTAACATTGTTAAGATAAATTTTATAAACATCATCATGAAAAAAAACTACTTCAAAATTTTAGTACTTACTTTATTTGCTTTCTCAATGAAAGCAAATGCACAATGTTCATCTTGCACAGTTACAATTAGTGCTGTAGACCCAAGTAATTATATTATTGCATCGGGACAAACATTTTGTGTAACCCCAACCGGAAATATGACAGGGCTAATAACTATTTCTACAGGAGGAACACTTTGTAACGAAGGCGCAATCAGTTCTGCAGATTTATGGGTAAATGGCGGAACATTCAATAACTATGGAACTGTTAATGTGAGTAATCTTTTGGTGAGTACAGCAGGGGATTATAATAACTATTCAACGGGAACTGCTACGCTGGATAGTATTTTAATTACAAATACTTCTTCTACTTTATACAATACTGGGACGATGACAACTATTCGTTTAGGAAATAGTGATAATGCAGCTGTAACAAATATGGGCTCTATTACTGCAGATTATGTTGGAGATTCTGTAGCAACATTTAACAACAATGCTCCTGCATATTTAAAAATCAATTATGATTTATACAATGCATACAATAGCGGTTTTTACAATGTTGGTTATTTAGATATTGACAGAGATTTTTTAAACTCTACAGGAGCTACTTTTGCAACAAGCTGTATGGTTGCTGTTGGAAGAGATTGGTATAATACAGCGATTATTTTGTCTGCTACATCAACATGCGCAGGTTTTAACATAGTTGGCGGGTCTTATAATACTGGCTCAATAGGAACATCATCAAATGCTGTAGATATATGTGATGCAGGAAATCCTCCAATGGGATTAGATGGTCCGGGTGGTACTATCGCAACAACTACAACTTATTGCACATGCTCTAATGCTTGTGTTATTCCTGCTGGAATTAATGAGCCTATAGCTCAGAGCTCCGTCTTAATCCAAAATATTTATCCAAATCCTACTTCTTCCTCTTTAACAATTGAATTAAAAAATACAGAAGCGGAAGAATTAGTTGTTGAGGTGATAGATTTGATGGGAAGAAAACAATCTTCTGTGAAAATTAATTCTATTGCTGGTTTAACTTCAACCTCTGTTGATGTTTCTAGATTAGCTCAAGGAACTTATATTTTAAATATTACGGATTCTAAAAAATTACAATCCAAACAATTGTTTAGTGTTGTGAAATAAAAGTATGAAGATTGGAATTGTATGTTATCCCACATTTGGTGGTAGTGGAGTAGTGGCGACTGAACTTGGAAAAGCTTTAGCAGCTAAAGGACATCAGGTACATTTTATTTCTTACAGTCAACCTGTGCGTTTGGATTTTTTCTCAGGAAATTTATTTTATCATGAAGTAGCTGTTTCGGATTATCCATTGTTTGATTATCAACCTTACGAATTGGTATTGTCGAGCAAGTTAGTAGATGTGGTGAAATATGAAAAACTGGATTTGCTTCATGTGCATTATGCTATTCCGCATGCATCTGCTGCTTATATGGCAAAACAAATTTTGGCTTCACAAGGAATAAACATTCCATTTATTACAACGCTTCACGGAACAGATATTACACTGGTTGGAAAAGATCCTTCCTTTGAACCTGTGATTACTTTTGCAATCAATCAAAGTGATGCGGTTACTTCAGTCTCCGAAAGTTTGAAAGCTGATACGTACGCGAATTTCCCTCAGGTAAAAAAAGACATTAAAGTCATTCCCAATTTTATTTGTCTGGATGATTATAAACCTAACGATGCTGTTTGCAGCAAAAAAATGTATGCGCCAAATGGTGAACGTTTGTTGATTCATGTATCTAATTTCAGAAAAGTAAAACGTGTGGAAGATGTATTGCGTGTATTCGATAAAGTAAGAAAACAGATCCCGTCAAAATTAATTTTAGTAGGGGATGGTCCGGAACGACCGGCAATTGAAAAGCTTTGCAGAGAATTGGATACATGCAGTGATATCCGTTCATTAGGAAAAATAGTCAACCCCGAACAAGTATTGGCAATTGCAGATTTGTTTTTATTGACTTCAGAAACAGAAAGTTTTGGTTTGGCTGCATTAGAAGCAATGGCCGCTAAAGTTCCTGTTATATCAACTAACTCAGGTGGTATTCCGGAAGTAAATATTAATGGATTTTCCGGTTATATGAGCAATGTTGGTGATGTGGATGATATGGCAAAAAATGCAGTTAACATTTTGAAAGATGATGCTACTCTGAATCAATTTAAAACAAATGCTTACCAACAAGCTATGAAGTTTGATATTGCGAAGATTCTTCCGATGTATGAATTACTTTACAAGGATGTGTTAAGTAAAAAATAAAATTATCCTCCGAATTTAACATTATCAATTTCAAATTTCAGATTTCAAATTATTAGTGCGAAGAAGGATGGTTTATCATAAACAATCTGAAATCTGTAATTTGAAATGCATTATTGACTTTTGTGTCAATTATGCTTATCTTTAATTCAAAATTGCTCCATGAAAAAAATTCTACTTCTGTTTTTTTCGTTTTCACTTTTTCTGATTGTAAAATCATATTCACAAGGAACAGCGTTTTTAGTTACAGATCCAGTTGTTGAGCAAGTAATGTTAGGGAATTATGATCCTACAACTTATTTGGCAAGCCAAGTATTAAATCATCCTGATTCTATTTCACAAGGAATTTTGCAAAGAGTAAATCCTGATTCACTGAAAAGTAATATTCTAAAACTCGCATCTTTCCATAATAGAAATACTGGTTCAGATACTTTGTCTGCCACAAAAGGTTTTGGTGCTGCACGAAATTGGGTGTATTCAAAATTTCAGCAATACAGTGCTGTAAATGAAAATCGTTTATTACCAGCATTTTTTCAATTTGATCAAGCTATTTGTTTGGTAAACCGCCATAAAAATATAATTGCTGTTCTTCCCGGAATTGACACAACAGATAAAAGAATAATTATTATAGAAGGTCACATGGATAGCAGATGTGAAGTATTGTGTGATACTTCTTGTGTTGCTCAAGGTGTGGAGGATAATGCTACAGGAACGGCATTAGTGATGGAATTGGCCAGAGTCATGAGTAAGTATTCTTATAATCACACAATTGTTTTTATGATCACAACTTCTGAAGAGCAAGGTTTATATGGCGCTGAGGCATTTGCAGATTACGCTACTCTAAAAGGAATTCAAATAAAAGCAGTTCAGAACAATGATGTGATTGGTGGAATTATTTGTGGAAATACTTCTTCTGCTCCAAGTTGTCCTGGATTAAATGACATTGATAGTACTCAAGTGCGTTTGTTTTCTTATGGCGGATTTAATTCAAAACACAAACAATATGCACGTTTTTCGAAATTGGAATACAAAGAAGAATTACTTCCATTTGTAGCTGTACCAATGACAGTTTCTATTATGAGTGCCGAAGACAGAACGGGCAGAGGAGGAGATCATATTCCATTCCGTCAACATAATTATACAGCTATTCGCTATACATCAGCCAACGAGCACGGAGACGCAAACGTAGCTGCTGTTGGATATTCTGACAGACAACATTCAACAAGAGATACTTTGGGAGTTGATACAAACGGAGATTTTGCAATTGATAGTTTTTTTGTTGACTTTAATTATCTCACAAGAAATGCAGTCATCAATGGAAATGCTGCAGGTATGGCGGCAATCGGACCAAAGAGTCCAGACTTTACTGTTATTGCTATTGGCTTGAATACAGTTGAAGTTACGATTACAGCAGAAACAGGTTATGCTTATTACCGTTTTGCCGACAGAACTTCAACAAATGATTGGGATTCGGTTTATACTATGACAGGAATTGTGGATACGTTTACCGTTGGAACAGCAGCAACGCATTACGTAAGTGTTGCATCCATTGATACAAATGGCATAGAAAGTTTATTCTCAAAAGAAATTTTAATTAGTGTTCCAAATGGAATAAATGAATTAAAAAAAGAAGAAGGTATTTCATTGATGCAGAACAAACCAAATCCGTTTGACGAGTCCACTATTATTTCAGTTTATGTCGACAAAGGAAAAAAATACAAAGAAGCTTTTATTTCAATAACAGATATTAAAGGAAGAGAGATAAAACGAATGCCTGTAGAGCTGAAACAAGGGATGAATGAAGTGATATACGAACATGGCTACGGAGCGAGCGGAATTTTTACTTATACGCTTTTAATTGATGGGATAGGGGTAGAGAGTAAAAAAATGGTTTTCGCCAACTAATTAAATTTATTGTACAAAAATTTCAAATTCCAGATTTCAAATTTATTCTAACAAAAACACTTTTAAAAATTAAATAATTTGGAATTTGAAATCTGAAATTGTTCAATCCGACTCCCATTTTCTAGACGTTCTACCATCTTGTCTAATTACTGTATACTTCCTTTTCTCTGCAAGTTTAAACATACGTTTCCTTAATTTCTTAGGATAAAAATTCGTTCGGACAATCTTGCTATTTCTCTTTTTTCTTTTCAGAATTCCAATCTGCTCAAGAATATCTACAGTAGCAGCGGAGCATCGCATTCCGAAAAATGCATAATCGTAAGGTGGTTTAGATAAGTAGTCCACATGAATTTTATTCAGTTGATTGTATTGTTCTTCAGAAATAGGAATAGTAAATGAAACAACTTTATAATCTTTTGGATATGGCGGTTGGTTATGAGTATGCTTTCCGCTGAACTGACTATGGCAATTACGTTTGTGAGAAAGTATGTGTACTCTTCCGGTTGGTGCAAACCCATAATCAACACTATCTACTTCAATTGTAACATGTCCGCCATGAATTCCGCCAAAGTATTTCATTTCTGTTCCCTTATATTTTTTTAGCGGCTTGGATCCATAAAGGAAATGAACTTTAATAATATGGGAAGTATCAGTTTGACCACAAAGGCAAATAGTGAGAAGCAAAAATGTGGTGAGGAGTATTTTTTTCATTAGAACTAAAATAATTTTTAATTCATAATCTATAATTCATAATTAGTTTTACCCGCCTGCTTTCTTAGCTTTATAATTCATGTCAGTGAGCAGTTTCAGAACTTTATCACGGTGATCACCTTGTAATAATATTTCTAAGTTTTTTACACTTCCGCCAACGCCACATTTTTGTTTTAATGTTTTACCCAGATTTTCCAGATCAACCATATTTCCAATATGTCCGCTTACACGAGTTACTAATTTACCTCCGCTTATTCTATCGAGATAAATTTTTAGGTTTTGTTGTTGGGGTGGGAGTGACTGCATAGGAGTATCATCTTCAGTATTAAATTGAAAATCTTTGTTGGTGGAATATACAAATCCGTCTTGATTATTCTTTTTTGACATTTTTTTATTTGTCTATTTTTTATTTTTTGTCTACTGTCTACTATCTACTGAATTATGGTACTATCACCTTCAACGACAAAGGATTTACTTTTATTTTAAGCTCATGTCCAATCTCAATTGGTTCCCCGTCAATATGAGCAATAATACCTTTTTGTTTTACTATCACTTCTTTGGCTTTTATTACTTCTAAAAAGGATGATCTGTCCAATGATTTATTAAAAAGTCGATATCCAATTGCAATCGCATTTAAAAATTTAAAATCTTTGAGTATAGCAATATCCATTATTCCATCATTGATACTTGCAGTAGGAGCTATGTAGGCGTTGTTTCCCCATTGTGAACCGTTTGCAAAGCTAATTAAGTAAGCGTTTTTAATCGTGTTTTTCCCATCGATAATTAATTCAAAATCCTGAGCTTTGTATGAGGGCAACTCCTTTGTAATAACTTTTACGTAAGAACTGAAACCACGTTTCCCGAATTTGGCAAATTCCCAGCCTATATGTGCATCAAATCCAACTCCTGCAACATTCGCAAAAGTTTCCTCATTCATTTGCATAGTATCAATAGCTATTTGTTTTCCCGAATTAATAGTTTGCATTGCCTTTTTAAGATTCAAAGGAATGTTTAAATGCCTTGCTAAACCATTTCCGGAGCCTGTTGGAATAATGGCCATAGCGGTAGAACTATTAATCAATCCTTTTGAAACTTCATTTACGGAACCATCACCACCAACTGCAACAACAATATCAACTTTTCTGGAGGCAGCATCTTTTGATAGTTCTATTGCATGTTTAGCTGCTTTTGTATAAGCTATTTCATAATCGAAAAGAGAACGGTCGAGCTCTTCATCAATCAGTTTTTCAATCACTTTTTGGCGACCGACACCTGAGATGGGGTTAACGATGAAGCAGATTTTCCTTTTTGACATTCTTTTTTTTATAAACGATTTCTCTTACGAACTGTCATCCCATGCCACGACACGGAATCTCATTATTGAGAAGCCAAGTCCTAACAGGGAGATGCCGTGTCGTAGCACGGCATGACGCTTAGCAAGTAAGCCTCCTTACTGACCTACTGAACTAATGCATTTTATTATTAATCAAACTTTGCTGATATGTCTGAATAATTGCTTTTGTTCTTAATTCCAACTTTTTTACCATTTCAGGATGTTTATCAAGAATGTTTTGAGTCAACAAACTGTCATTTTTATAGTAGCACAATTCTACTCCTTTACCATCGGCAAATGCCATTGAATAATTGTTTTCAATCATCAGATAGGAAGCATCACCCGGATTATACATAAAAGCATAATGTTGTGCTGTAGAATCAAAAACACTGTTTCCGAACGAAAAATAGTTAGATGGATAGTTAATATAATCCATTATAGATGGTTGAATATCAATTTGTTGAGTAGTAGTAGAGTCAATTCCTTTTAAGTCGCTTCCTTGCATATAAAATAATATGGGAATACTGCTGTTTCCTATTTTATTTTGATAGAATTGATCAGCTGTAACACCTGTATGGTCTGCAACCATTACAAAGAGTGTATTTTTAAACCAAGGCATTGTTTTAGCTGTTTCAAAAAATCTGCGCAAAGCATAATCGCTATAGGTAATTGTTTTTTCGATAGGTAATTTGCCCGTTTTAAATCTATTCTTATGTTTTTCTGGGATGGGATAAGGGTGATGTGAGGTTAAAGTAAACAAAGTGGCAAAGAAAGGTTCTTTCTTTTGATTGATTGTATTGGCTGTGTATAGCATAAATTCTTCATCCCAAATCCCCCAGTTTCCATCATAATCTTTTTCGTTATTGTATTCGGTTCTTCCGTAATAGGCATCAAACTCTGCAACGTTTGAATAACCATCAAAGCCCATTGTTCCGTTTGTTCCCCCGTGAAAAAAGAAAGTGGAATAACCTTGCTTTTTCAATAAACCTGCAATACTTGTCAATTGATTACTTCCATAGGGAGAAGTCAGATAAGGCTCATTCATCCAGGTTGGAGTACTTGAAACAATTGCAGGAATTCCTTGAATGGATGTTTTTCCGTTAGAAAATGCATTAACAAAGGTCAAACTTTGACCAATCAATGAATCTAAGAAAGGTGTACAATCAGTATTTCTGCCATTTATTGCTCCTACATATTCTTTTGAAAAGCTTTCCAGGGCTATCACACAAATATTTAATTTCTTAAATCCCCCTGTTTCAGCTTTATGATATGGGTTGTATATACGCAATAACTCAGCTTCATCCTTAAAATAAATTTTGGGCTGAATGCTCTGTAAATCCATTGTTTTAAGAATACTGAAAGGGGTACTGATAACCAAAGGAATATTCTTAGCGGCAGTATGCTTTCCGGCATCCACCGAATTAATTGGAATCAACTGAAATCCTCCGCGATAGCCAATAATACCAAGCCCTATGGCAGAAACATATATGCTTAACTGACTTAAATAGGCCTTTTTATCCCATTTTAAAGAGCTATTTTTATCCAGTTTTTTGTAGAAATAATAAGCGGCAAAACTCAACAAAATCCATATAAGAAACATATACCAATATTCCTTTAAAAACAAGGGTAGTAGCCTTCCAAGGTCATTTCCTATATGTCCGCCAAAGAAATTAAAAACATCAGCGGTGGTTCTTTTCAGAGTAAATTGAAAGTAAATTAAATCGACACAATTGGCCAAAATAGCAATACTGTTGACCAGAATAAAAAGGAAAAGCAATAGTTTTTTGTAAAATCTGTTTTCCCTGAAAGGCATTGGAAACAGGTAAAGTAGTATAAAAATACTGTTTGAAAGTATAACAACAGATAAATCGAAACGCAAGCCGGATAGGAGAATCAGAAGAAGTTGACCAAAACTTAAATCAGAAAAATAGAAGTAATTAAACCAATAAAAAAGAAGTCTGCAAAGGGTGTAAAGAAATAGTAAAAGTCCTATTTTTTTAAGTAAAGTATAGAAGTTGGCTGCACCTGTTTGCATAGCTTGCAAAGCTAATAAATAATACCTATAAAGTTTTTGACAGAACGATTTTTACCAAAATTTGAGGGTTAGAATGTTATTTGGCAGGGGGTAGCAAGAAAAAAATTAAAAAATAGTTGTATCGTATGAAATATTTAATATATATTTGCCGAAATTTTAATTAAAATCACAAACAAAACAAAATGAAAAAATTATTTACATTAGTTGCCGTAGCAAGTATGTTTACATTCGTTGCTTGCGGACCAAGCGCAGAAGAATTAGCTGCTAAAGCTAAAGCTACTGCTGATTCAATCGCTGCTGTAGAATCTGCTAAAGCTGCTGAAGAAGCTGCTAAAATGCAAGCTGCTGCTGATTCAACTGCTGCATACGCAGAAGCTGAAGCTGCTAAAGCTCAAGCTACAGCTGATTCAATCGCTGCTGCAGGTGCAAAAGGAAAAAAGAAATAATATTCTTTTCTCAATCACTTAAAAAAAGAGTTCCGATATATCGGAACTCTTTTTTTTGTCCCTTTTTTGCCAATACTTCCAGCTTTTAAGTTAAAAATTGTTATTTGTATCTTTAGCTTCAAATAGCATTATTACATTTAGAGAATATTTTATTCTATGCGTCACCTATTACTCTTTGCATTCATTTTTATTTCAACTCAAGCTTTTTCTCAAAAGATGACTATCTCCGGGAATGTGCAGGATACTGCTCTGAATATTCCTATGAAAAATGTGGTTGCTATGGCTGTAAGAATAAAAGACTCGGTTCTCGTAGCACATACACGAACAAACGAAAAAGGCTTTTTTACACTTGCCAACCTTACAATTGATACAGTTCAAGTAATAGTTTCTGATTCTAAATTTTCTGAACAATCGTACTACGTTTTTGGAAGTGCTGCCAATTATGAATTTGACTTTGGCAAAATTATTTTGCCACCAAAAAGCCAGCAGTTGGGAGAAGTAATTATATATGCTTATAAGGATCCGGTTTATTATAAAGGTGATACTTTAATTTATACAGCCGATTCGTTTAAAGTAAAACCAAACGCTACTGTTGAAGATTTATTAAGAAAACTTCCGGGTATAAAAGTAGATGCGCAAGGTAAAATTACTTCTCAGGGAAAAGATATTAGTCAGGTTTTAGTGGATGGAGATGAATTTTTTGGCAGCGACCCAACTGTTGCTACAAAAAATTTGGCAGCTCAAGGAGTTGAATCGGTTCAAGTGTATGAAAAAAAGAATGAAAATGCCGGTGATGGAGAAGAAGAAACTACACAGGTAATGAATTTGAAATTAAAAGATGAGGCTAAGAAAGGTTATTTTGGAAAAATATCTGGAGCAAGTGATTTCCAGAATTTTTATGAGGGAGAATTGTTGGCAAATAAATTTAAAAAATCATTGAAAATTTCTGTTTTTGCACTTGCAAGTAATACACCTCGTTCAAGTTTTGGTTGGGGCGACATGTATAAATTTGGGTTAGAAAACGAATCAAATATGTTCTCGGATGATGATGGCGGAATGTATTGGATTAAAGGTGGTTCTGATAATAAAGGTGTTCCACAAACTTTAAAATCCGGTTTTTATTATACAGATAAGATTGGCAAAAAAACCAAATTGGGATTAAATTATACTTATACCAATAATCAATTGGATGCAGTTGGTTCAACCAGATCAGAATACTTTTTAAGCGACAGTACCGGTTATACTACAGATAATTCCAGTAAAAATATTCAGAAAACAGAAGGACATTCAATTAATTTTAAATTAACACAAACTCTTGATTCTCTTACAGAATTGGAGCTTGAACCCAAAATAAAATTAAATAGCACAATTCAAGATAATTTTTCAGTCACCAATTTTTTGACAGAGGAAGATACTTTAACGCGACAAACAAACGTAAGAAATACAAATAAAGCTGAAGGCTATGAGATTAACACGAATGTGAAGTTGAAGCGTAGTTTTAAAAATCGTGATCGTCAATTCAGAATGAACTACAATGTGATTTTGGTTGATAATAAAGCAGATGGAATTTTGAAAGCTGACAACACATATTATAATTCAACTACTCCTAGTGATAGCATTAATCAGAAAAAGATTAATACGAGTAATTCTCAAACACATAATGGAAATGTTGTTTATACTGAACCACTGACTAAAAAAATAAAGCTTGAGTTTGAATACAATTTTAATTACAATATCAGTGAACAAAGTAAAATGTCGCAAAATTATACAAATGGAGAATACAGCGGCTATGATTCAACATTGACAAACGATTTTGAAAACATTAAAATGATAAATCGTTTGGGAGTAAAATTTATTCACGAAACAAAAAAACATGCTTTCAATTTCGGAGCACGAGTTAGAAATGTTGATGTGGTAAATACAAATATTATTACTAATGAAGTTTTTACACAATCAGTAAATAATATTTTGCCTTTTATCGGCTATATGTATCGTTTTAGTGAAAACTCCCGGTTTAATATTAAGTATTCAACTTCTTCTGCTCAGCCCTCTATGAATCAGCTTCAGCCTGTTCCTGATAACAGTAATCCTAATAATATCAAATTAGGTAATCCAAATTTAATTCCAACATTTTCAAACAAATTTGATATGTCTTATAATGTTTATAAGCCTATTAGTGGAAAATATTTATGGATAAGTGCTAATTTTCAAAATACCGATAATGCATTTGCAAATTCTACTTACTTTGATAGTTTAGGAAGAATAGTTTCTCAAACATTAAATGTGGATGGAAATTATACCTCAAGAGTAAATATTAATGCTGGAATTCCTTTGTTTTCAAGAGTGTTGAGTCTAAATCCTTATGGAGGTGGAAGTTATAACAGTTATACAAGTTTTATAAATTCTCAAAAAAATATTACTTCAACATTAAATACAAATGCTGGACTAGGTATTGAAATAAACATAGATACATTATCTTTTAATTTGTCATATGGTATCGACTATAATGACCCATCCTCTACCTTGAGCACTGCTTCAAACAAGCCCTATTACTCACAAAATTTCGGTGCAACTTTCAGATTGAAACTTCCATTCAAAATTTTTCTTGAAACAGATGCCGAATATGTTATCAATAGCCAAAGAGCAGAAGGGTATAACTTGAATTATGTAGTTTGGAATGCAAGCATTAGCAAGTCTTTTTTGAAAAATGAAAATCTCATTTTAACTGCTAGCGGAAATGATATTCTGAATCAAAATATTATGAATAATCGTACAGTACAGGATAACGTAATTATTGATGACAGAACAAATATTATATCCAGATATTTTTTATTGAAACTTACTTATAAATTCAATAGTACTAAAACAAAAGAAACAGATGACTTTTTCTAGAGTTATTATTTTTTTAAGCGTTGTATTTTTATGTGGAGGTGAAACTTCAGCTCAAATCACTTCTGGAAAAATTGTGTTTGAACGCAAAACAAATTTGTACAAAAAGTTCAAAGACGATAATGTGAAAGAGTGGATCAAAGAAATCGATAAAAACAAAATTGATTATTTTGAATTATATTTCAATGATTCCATGTCAATGTTTATGCCTCAGGAAAGTGATTTGAAGGAGAGAATGAGTTGGGCAACAAGTAAAAATACTACCTATCAGAATTTAAAAACTCAATCCTCACTTTCTATTAAAAGTGTTTGGGGTGAACAATTGTACGTACAGGATTCACTTAAAAAGCGCGTGTGGAAAATAACAGAAAGTAAACGTGTAATTAGTGGATACAGTTGCCGAAAAGCTATCTGGGAAATGAACGACACCACCCGTATTTATGTTTGGTATACCGATGATATTGTTCCAAGTGTTGGTCCCGAAAGTTTTTGCGGTTTGCCTGGAGCAATTTTAGGATTAGCCACTGAAGATGGTGGAGTAATTTATTTTGCAAAAAGCGTTGAAGCCATAAAACCCACAATTGAACAACTCAGTCCGAAAACAGGTAAAAATAAAGTTTACGCAACTGCCGAATTAAAAACAAAACTTGAAAAAGATTTTGGAAAAAAAACCTGGGGAAAAGCTATGATAAGGGAGCTGTTTACCTGGTAGGATTATTTATTCTTCAAAAAATCTCCGTCTACAATAAGCAATTTTACTCCGTTCTCTGATACGGAGCGATGTGAACCAAGTTCATCCGACACAACATAGGACTCACCTTTTGATAATTTTGTTTTTTCTCCTGTACTAAGTTCTGTAATAAATTCTCCTTCCAGGCAATGAACAATATGTCCTTTCTTGCACCAGTGATCTGCTAAATATCCTTTTGTATATTCTACTATGCGAATTCTTAATCCCCCGAATTCGATTGTTTGCCAATAAGCTGTTCCAGTTTCTCCTTTGTATTCAACCTTTTTAATGGAAGTCCAATCGATTGTTTGAAATGGTATATTGCTCATGTTTTATTTTCTTAAAATTTTCTCCATTGCTCTTCCTTTTGCCAATTCATCTACCAACTTATCTAAATATCTTGCTTTTTTTGTTAAAGAATTTTCTATTTCTTCAATACGATATCCGCAAATAACTCCGGTAATTAGTTTTGCATTTGGATTTAATTTAGCACGCTTAAAGAACTCGTCAAAGGTTACTTTTTCTTTTATGAGTTCTTGTAGTTTCTTATTATCAAAACCAGTTAACCATTCTATAACTTGATGCAATTCTTCTTTAGTTCTGCCTTTCTTTTCTACTTTTGTAATGTAGTGAGGATAAACTGAAGCAAAAGTCATTTTTGCTATAGTTTCGTTGTGTTTGACGGTAGTATTCATGATTTTTGTGAAGTATAGTTTTTACTTAAATGATTGCCACCACTTTTTATTTTTACTAAGATAATACTTTTGAAAATGTTCTTCACCTTTTAACTCAATCCATACTTTTTTAAAAGTTATTTTCAAGATGAAATTGTCATTTATTTGAATATTTGATTTTGGATAAGTTTCTCCCGAACTCATTATTGTTGCACGAAAAGCTCCTATACTCATCATTTCTAAAATGTCTATAAATTCATCTTCAGTAAAGTGAAATTTTTTTATGAGTTCTGAAACTATTGCATCATGATCCGTTATTCCATTTTCACGAAGTGCTAAGATAAAATCAATTATTTTTTCCGCAGTTTGTTCTGTCATAACTTCCATTTTTCAAAGATCAAAAGTTATTGGAGCATTTTTTAATGCATAATTTTCGTCAAGGACGGATGCATTAATAAACTTTGTTGTTGAAGTATATATTTGTCCATAACTCTCATGGATATGACCGCTGATATGAATTTTTGGTTTTATTTTTCGAATTGTGTTTAATAAATTTTCACAACCAACATTTTGTCCATTTTTTGTTTTGTCAAGCTTGCAAAATGCTGGCCCGTGTGTAATCAATAAGTCTGTGTTTGATGGGATTAGTTCCCAATGCCTTGAAATGGAATCGCCACGATGACGATTAAATGCCCAATTAAAAAACCAAGGAGTGATTGGGGAACCCCAAATTTTAATATTTTCAATTGTAACTCCGTTATCACATAAATAAATTACATTTTCAGGCATTAATTTTTCGATTATTTCTTGAGAAGTTCTTTCAAAAAAGAAGTCGTGATTACCAGCAATAAATATTTTGTGTTTATAATCGAGTCCTTTAAACCAATTTAAAAAATCGATAACTTCATTTTCTTCCCCCTTTTTGCTTACATCTCCTGCATGAATTATTACGTCACCTTTAGGTAGAACTAAATTGCTATGTTTGCCATGTGAGTCAGCTATTGCTACAAATTTCATATGAGTATTAAATAATACTTATTTCATTGTATTCACCTTCTTTGCTTCCTCCATCAAAACACATTTCCCACAAGCTTGCTTTTTTTTGATGCTGGAATAAATGCGGTAGCCAACGTAAGCCGTTGCCAACGCTAAAAGAGTGTATATGATTAGTTCCTGAATCATACAGCTAAATTACGAAATTTATTCTCCTTTACTTGTCCTTATTTTTGATAATTTTACGAAAGAATTTTAGAACGATACATTTACCATTTTACATCATACATCATCCATTTTAAATTATGATTACAGCACAAGCACCCATCCGTTACGATAGGAAAAAATACAACGATACTACTTTAATTGCTTTATATAAAGGTGTCTTGAAACCTCGTATGATTGAGGAAAAAATGTTGGTTCTTCTCCGACAAGGAAAAATTTCTAAATGGTTTAGTGGCATCGGACAAGAGGCTGGTTCGGTTGGTGCAACTATGGCTTTGGATAAGGAAGAATATATTTTACCAATGCATCGTAATTTGGGAGTTTTTACTTCCCGTGGAATTCCTTTGAATCGTTTGTTTTGTCAGTTTCAAGGTAAACCAAGCGGTTTTACAAAAGGTCGTGACCGTTCTTTTCATTTCGGGACTCAGGAATATAAAATTGTTGGAATGATTTCTCATCTTGGTCCGCAATTAGGATTAGCTGATGGAATTGCATTGGGAAATATTTTAAAGAAACAGGAAAAAGTTACTTTGGTTTATTCAGGTGATGGTGGCGCAAGTGAAGGAGATTTTCATGAATCCTTAAACGTAGCAGCTGTTTGGGATCTGCCTGTAAT
This sequence comes from Bacteroidota bacterium, assembly GCA_005772895.1. Lineage (GTDB taxonomy): Bacteria > Bacteroidota > Bacteroidia > 2-12-FULL-35-15 > 2-12-FULL-35-15 > 2-12-FULL-35-15. Next base: position 89,434 of record SXIH01000058.1, read on the forward strand.
TTTCGCCATTGAAAATAATGGTTATGGTTTATCAACTCCAAGCAACGAGCAATTCCGTTGCAAACAGTTTATTGACAAAGGAATTGGTTACGGAATGGAAGCAGTGCAAGTGGATGGAAACAATGTGTTGGAAGTTTATGATACTGTAAAACGTTTAGCTGAATCGATAAGAAAAAATCCTCGTCCGGTTTTATTGGAACTAATTACTTTCCGTATGCGCGGACACGAAGAAGCATCGGGAACAAAATATGTTCCAAAGGAGTTATTGGAAACTTGGGGCAAAAAAGATCCATTAAATAATTTTGAAAAATATCTTTTGGAAGAAGGCGTGTTGGATGAAAAAATGATTGAAGATTTCCGCTCCGAAATTAAAACAGAGATAGAAGAAGGATTAGAACTGGCTTATGCAGAAACATTGCCACCTCCGAATACAGCATTGGAGTTGAAAGATATGTATAAGCCTTTCGAATTAAATGAAGTATCTTCATCAGATAAAAAAACAAACAAACGATTTATTGATGCGATTTCAGATGGATTAAGATTGGCGATGCGCAAACATGAAAACTTAGTTTTGATGGGACAAGATATTGCTGATTACGGAGGAGTATTTAAAATCACAGAAGGATTTGTGGAAGAGTTCGGAAAAGCAAGAGTAAGAAATACACCATTGTGTGAAGCAGCAATTATTGGAAGTGGATTTGGCTTGTCAATCAACGGGATGAAAGCAATGGTTGAAATGCAGTTTGCTGATTTTGTAACCGAAGGATTCAATCAAATTGTAAATAATTTAGCGAAGTCGCATTATCGTTGGGGACAAAATGCAGATGTAGTTGTGCGAATGCCAACAGGTGCGGGAGTGGCTGCTGGTCCGTTTCACTCTCAAAGTAATGAGGCTTGGTTTTTTCATACTCCGGGTTTGAAGATTGCGTATCCTGCATTTGCAAGCGATGCAAAAGGATTATTGTTAACAGCTTTCGAAGATCCCAACCCCGTAATGTTTTTTGAGCACAAAGCATTGTACAGAAGTATTACTGAAGATATTTCAGATGATTATTATACCATTCCGTTTGGAAAAGCAAGATTGGTAAGAGAAGGAAATGATTTAACAATTGTGACTTATGGATTGGGAGTGCATTGGGCAATGGAAATTTTAGATAAACATCCTGAGATAAAAGCTGATTTAATAGATTTAAGAACGTTGGTTCCACTGGATAGTGAAGCGATAATGAATTCTGTAAACAAAACAGGAAAAGCAATTGTGTTACATGAGGATACTTTAACAGGAGGAATTGGAGGAGAATTATCATCCATCATTAACGAAAATTGTTTTCAAAATTTGGACGCTCCTGTTGTTAGAGTTGGCAGTCTGGATACTCCTGTTCCAATGAATGCCGATTTGGAGTGGAATTTTCTTCCAAAAGCCAGGTTTGAATTGGCTTTGAGCGAACTTTTTAATTATTGATTTAAGCTTTAAATAATGAACAGCTCCGATAAATTCGGGGCTGTTTTTGTTTATATTTGTTACATGCGCAAAATTACCATATTGTTTCTCTTTTTTACTTTTTCTTTGCTCTCATCAGCTCAAGATAAAGTAGTTGATTCTTTAAATTCTATTTTAAGAACACATTCAAATGATACAGTAGCCCTTAAAGTAAAAATGGCTTTGGGTGATTATCTCGAAATATTCAGAGTTTCATTTTGGGATAGCTTGTTAGTTGAAGCACAAAGAATAGGTACTACCCAAAACCAATCCACAATAATCAATAATATGGGATTTATTTATATGAATTCCGGAGAACTCGATAAAGCTTTGGAGTGTTTTGAAAAATGTCTTAAAATAGATTCGGAAAATCAAGACAAAAAAAATCTTTCCTATACATATCACAATATCGGAATGATTTATACAAATAAAGGAAACGTTCAAATGGCTTTGGATTATTACCTCAAAAGTTTGGCAATAAAAGAAGCATCAGGTGATAAGAAGCAAATGCCCCAAACCTTAAATAATCTTGGTTATGTCTATAGTAATCAAAATGATTATCCAGTTGCAATTGATTACTATAGAAAAAGTTTGGCACTATATAAAGAGGCATCAGATAAACGAGGTGAAGCATTATCTTATAATAATATTGGATTTAATTATGTAAAACAAGGAGATACAATAAATGGTTTGGAATATTACCATAAAGGTTTGGCAATTAGAGAGGAAATTGGTGATAAAAAAGGAATTGGTTATTCTTTGCATAATATAGGAGGTGTTTATCTTGAAAAAAAAGATTATAAAAATGCGTTAGAATTTTTTAAAAAAAGTTTAGAAATAAAAACGGAGATTGGAGATAAAGGTGGTGTTGCTCAAACATTATCAGCATTAGGTGCAACGTATTTAAAACTTGGTGAAGTAGATAAAGCATTGGACGCAGGCTCAAAAAGTTTAGCATTATCACAGCAGTTGGGATTTGCTCCAACTATTAAGGATGCAGCTAAACTTTTAACAAGTGTTTATAAAGAGAAAAAAAATTATTTAAAGGCATTTGAAATGCAACAACTGTATTTCACGATGCGGGATAGTATTACAAATCAAGAAACTCAAAAATTAAGTATAAAGCAGGGCTATAAATATGAGTATGACAAAAAAGCTGCGGCTGATAGTATTACGGTAGCCTCAGAAAAAGCAATCACGCAACTTCAATTGCAGAAGGAGCAAACTCAGCGTTATGCTTTATATGGGGGATTGATTTTGCTTTTAATTTTTGGTGGTTTTATGTACAATAGATTTAAAGTTACTCAGAAACAAAAAGTATTAATTGAAATAAAAAATAAGGAAACTGAAATACAAAAAGAAATTATTGAAGAAAAACAAAAAGAAATTATTGATAGTATTACTTATGCCAGACGAATTCAAAAGTCGTTGTTGCCTACAGAAAAATACATTCAAAGTTCAATAAAACGTTTAAAAAATAATGACTAATAATTTCAAAAAAACAATTTATGTCAATTTTATTTTTCTGCTCCTAATCTCGTGTAAAGATCAGATAAAAGAAACTTCATTGGTTTCCAATGAACCTAAAACTTATAAAACATTTGGTTATTTGGTTTCTAAGGATAGTATACAGGAGCCTGAAATTGTTTTGGCAGGAAAGTCTGAATTGCTGAATGTAGAAAACAAGCTGGTTGTCCCTTCACAAACTAACACTCATATTGCTACACCACCAAAAATAGTTCCTGCCGGAAAACCTTATACAGCAATACCAGGAACGGCAATTTTTTTAGAGCCGGTTACATGTGGAATAATAGACACAATTGTTCCTTATATCCCTTCTGAGCCCATTCCTTCACAACGCCCACGTTTTAAAGACGATGCCAGTTGTAATATCCAATATTTTGATGTTGATCAGGGATTACCAAGTTCATATATACATAAGATACTTGAAGACAGATTTGGAAATATTTGGTTTTGTTCAAGCAATGGCTTGATAAAATTTGATGGGAAATCATACAGCACTTTTACAGAAAAAGAAGGTTTTTTTGGAGGGACTTTAGTGAGAGGTATTTATGAAGATCAGAAAGGCAATCTATGGTTGGGAAGTGCAAGAGGAGCTTGCAAGTATGATGGAAAAACATTCACCTACTATGATCAGAAAAAAGGAGGAATGGATAACATTGTTAGAAGTATTATAGAAGACAAGAAAGGTAATTTATGGTTTGCGGGTGAAAAAGGTATCTCTTGTTTTGATGGAAATAAATTTACTTGTTACTCAGAAAAACATGGCTTGGTAGATGAAAATGCTTTTAGTCTGCTTTGTGACAGGCTAGGTAATATTTGGATTGGAACGACTGGCGGGATAAGCAAATTCGATGGAAAATCTTTTACTTCCTATACTACAAATGAAGGCTTGTATAGCAATTTTGTCTCATCAATCGGAGAAGATAAAGAAGGAAATATTTGGATGGCTGGTGGTGCACTTTGCAAATTTGATGGCAGCAGTTTTTTTCATTATACTGAAAAAGAAGGAGTGTTGAATGGTGATACTCGAGGTATGGCAATAGATAACGATGGAGATGTTTGGGTAGCATCGTACGGGAAAGGAGTAAATAAATTCGATGAAAAAAAATTTACATATCTGACACACAAAGAAGGATTAACTATCGACAATGTTTGGAGTGTGATGGCTGACAAAACAGGAAACATTTGGGTTGGAACTGATGGTGGTGGTGTTTGTAAATATTTATCAAAATCATTTTCTCACTTTACTGAAAAGCAGGGGATGGGGCATACGGTGATGAGTATAGCAGAAGACAATGAACAAAACATTTGGTTGGGTGCTTATGCAAATGGACTTTGGAAGTATGATGGAAATTCATTTTCACTTTTTAATGATAAAACAGGAACTTTTGGAACCATTCGTTCAATATTTAAAGACAAATCTGGAAATATGTGGTTTGGTAGTGAAGGTGGTGGAATTGTAAAAAAAACCGGAAATAGATTTGAAAGATATACTATCAAGCAAGGACTAATTGGAAATGTTGTTCATTGTATCATTGAGGATGATAAAAATAATTTGTGGATTGGAACAAGCGGAGGACTCAGCAAATTTGACGGAGAGAATTTTACAAACTATACAACAAAACAAGGATTATGCAGTAATGGAATTCCTGGAGTTATACAAGATAAAAAAGGAAATATTTGGATTGCTACATCTAAAGGTGTAAATAAGTTGGTTGCTCAAGATAAGTCGATGCTCCGTTTTACAATGAAAGAAGGGTTAAGCAATAACAATGTCAGAAATATTTTGGAAGATAATAATGGAAACATATGGATAGGTACAGGCGAAGGATTAAATGTTTATGATGGCAGTACAATAACAAATTATACAGTAAAAGAAGGATTAAGCAATGATTATATAAGAAGTTTGGTTGAAGATAAACCTCAAAATCTTCCTAAAGGAATGATAGGAATATGGGCAAGTACAGATAATGGGATCAACCATTTATTAATTGGGAGTAAATATTTTTCTGATACTGATTCCAGTCAGAAAGAAGTGAAAATAATTATTCATAAAAGAGAAGATGGATTGAAAGGGGAAGACTTTACCAGCAATAGTGGTTTTCAGGACAGCAAAAGCAGGATTTGGTGGGGAAGTGTAAAAAGTCTTACCATGGTTGATGCAAGCACTATTATCTCAGAAAATGAAATTCCTCAAATCAAACTGACTGATATTAAGTTGGAGCAAAAATTTATTGATTTCAGAAGTTTAAAAGATTCTATTCAAAATAAAAAAGACTGGTATGTTGATGAAAAGAAAGACATCAACTTAAGCAAAATTGACTTTGCAGATGTTCCGGCATTTTACAACTACCCTCTTAATGCTGAATTTCCATATAACATTAATAATATTGAATTTAATTTTTCGTCAGTTGATTGGAATTCACCTCATAAGTTGAGATATCAATTTATTCTGGAAGGTTTTGATAAAGAATGGCATCCTGTAACATCTGAAACAAAGGCTGTCTATACCAGTTTAGGTAGTGGAGATTATATTTTTAAAGTAAAAGCAAAAGGTTTTTCTGATATATGGTCGGAGCCATTTGAATATAGTTTTGTAATACACCCTCCGTTGTGGCAAACAACATGGGCATATAGCACATACATTCTGGTTTTTATTTTTGGAACATTTTTGGTTTTCAAGTGGAGAACCAAGGCTTTGGTTGTAAGGCAAAAGGAACTTGAGTCTACAATAGTTGAACGAACAGCAGATGTTGTGGAGGAAAAAAACAAAGTGCTTGAGAAAAACATCATAATAGAAAATAAGCAAAAAGAAATTATTGATAGTATTATGTATGCAAGAAGAATTCAGGATTCACTTTTACCTACTGAAAAGTATATTGACACACAATTGAAACGATTAAAAAAATAGTTTTTCTAAATAATAAATCGGTATTATTTGTTTATTGAGAATTCAACTTTCAGTTATTGCCATTGATAAGTATATAATTAATGAAAAATTGTTTAAAAAATAAATGAAATCAAAACTACAATATAGTTGTTTTTTTCTGTTCGTTTTTTTCTATGCAATCTCGGCAGGTCAGAATCAAAGGATTGATTCATTACTTTCTGTTTTAAAGACCGTACAACACGATACAATAAAAGTAAATACTCTTAACAGACTTTTTTACGAATTCGAATATATAGATACTGTAAGAGCTAAAGAATTTTTAATTAAAGCCCAGAAATTAGCACAAGAGTGTGGTTTTAAAAAGGGACTAGCAAAAACCTACCTTAATTTTGGATATTTATCGGAGGATAAAGGAGATTATCAGGAAGCAATAAAATATAATTTTTATGCTTTGAAAGTTGGAGAAGAAATAAAAGATAAAAAAGGGGTTGCGGATGCTTACAACAACATTGCTACTGTAAATGCTCAAATGTGTAATTATCCTGAAGCATTAAAATATTTCACAAAATCACTTGACCTTAGAAAGCAACTAGGAAACAAAAAACACGTTGCCGATTCCTATAATAATATGGGATTAGTGTTGGCTCATTTGGGAAATTATGCTGATGCATTAAAAAATTATTTTGCCTGTTTAAAGGTTCAGGAAGAGATTGGCAATCAAAATGGCATTTCGGCATCTTATCTCAATATAGCGATGGTGTATGCACGTCAGAATAATCTTACTGAGGCTTTGAAAAATAATTTTGCTTCCTTAGAAATATCAAAAAAATTGGGGTATAAAAAAGGAATAGCAACTTCATATAATAACATAGGGCTTACTTATTTAGCCATATCAGAAAAAGAAAGTGACCAAGGTGCTCGAATGAAAAAATTAGAGGAGGCAATGGAGAATCATTTGGCTTGTTTGAATATAGCAAAAGAAATTGGTGATAAACCCTTGGTGGGAAACTCCTATAATAATATTGGAATTATTTGTTTTCATCAGGGTAAGTCCAGCCAATTGGAATCTTTTAGAGAAAATAAATTTAAGGAAGCTTTAAATTATCATATGTATTCTTTAAAAATTATGGAAGAAATTTCTGATAAATCGGGAATAGCTTCTTCTTCTATTAATATTGGTGATGTGTATATTTTACAAAAACAATATAAAAAGGCAAGAGAGTACATTTTAAAAGCTAAGGAAATACTAAAAACTGTTTGATATAAAGAATACTTGAAAAATTCATATAAATCTCTAACTAAGTTAGACAGTATAGAGGGGAATTATAAAGGAGCTTATGAAAATCACAAAATGTATATTCTTTATAGGGATAGTTTGGATAATGAGGAAACGCGTAAAAAAACAATTCAAAGTCAAATGACCTATGATTTTGAAAAGAAAGAAGCCGTTGCAAATGCAGAGCACAAAAAAGAGTTAGAAAAGCAAGAACTATTCGCTAATGAGAAAAGCAGAAAGCAGAAAGTAGTCATTGCTTTTGTAGTTTGTGGTTTATTATTGGTTATTATTTTCGCAGGATTTATTTTTCGTTCGTTGAGAATAACCCGAAAACAAAAAGATATAATTGAAGAACAGAAAAGTATTGTTGAGGCTCAAAAACAAGAAGTAGAACAGCAAAAACAGATTGTTGAAGAGCATCAGAAAGCAATAATTGATAGTATTACTTATGCAAGAAGAATTCAAAACTCTTTGATGCCTACTGAAAAATATATTGAAGGGGTGATGAACCGGTTTATTAAAAATAATAAAAATTAAAAGGAGTAAAAATTACTTATGCAAAGCGGATCAAGAACTAGTTGTTTTCTTCCGAAAAAAATATTGAATTGTAAATAAAACGGTTGAAAAAATAAATGACGACAAAAAAAGCTGCATATTTTTTTCTTTTTTCTGCTCTATTACTTTTTTCTACAGATGTAACTTGCAGGGGCAATATTCCTAAAAAAGATACGAATACTGTAAGAAAACTTATTGGTTTGTCGTGGGATAAGAAAAGTGCCGGCAATCTTGATAGTGCAATGATATATATTGATCAGGCATTGGAATTAAGTATTGCATTGGATTATAAAAAGGGGATTGTACGGTCGCATTCTATCATTGGTATAATAAATAAATACAGAGGGAATTATCCGGAAGCTCTTAAACATATGTTAACAGCATTAAAATTGCTGGACACGATTTGTTTACAGAGCAAAACTTCTAATTATTGCAGGAATTCTCTGGCTGATATATATAATAATCTTGGAAATATTCATAAGGAACAGGGAAATTATCCGGAAGCTTTAAAAAACCACTTTGCTTCTCTGGAATTAAAAAAAGAAACAGGGAATAAATCTGGTATTTCTGCTTCTTATAATAACATCGGAAATATTTATCTGCATTTAAAAGATTACTCTAAGGCACTTGGAAATTATCAGCTTTCTTTAGAGATTGACCTTCAGTTGGATAATAAACAGGATGTTTCAATAGATTATAATAATATCGGGGTAGTTTACAGTTGCCTAGGCAATTATCAGGAAGCATTGAAAAATCATTATCTCTCCTTAAAGATAAAAGAAGAAATTAACGATAAGGAAGGAATTGCGTCATCGTATATTAATCTAGGTGATATTCACATATGCCTCAAAAAAAATGTTCTTGCAAAAGAATATTTAATTAAAGGTTTGAGATTGTCAGAAGAAGTTGGCAGTAAAGATGATATCAAAGATGCTTACAAAGCTTTAGCGAAAGTAGACAGTGCCACAGGTAATTATAAAGAGGCTTTTGAAAATTATAAGATATACATTCTTCATCAGGATAGTCTAATCAATGAAGAGAATACAAAAAAGATCATTCAGGCAAATATGCTGTATGATTTTGAAAAAAAGGTACAAGCAACAAAAGCCGAACAGGATAAAAAAGATGCCCTTGCCGAAGAGGAAAAACAAAAACAAATTCTCGTCATTTATTCTATTAGCATTGGCCTGTTCCTTGTAATTCTATTTGCTCTTTTTGTTTATAGAAGTTATCGTCAAAAACAAAAAGCAAACGTAGAGGTTACTTCTCAAAAGGTGATTATTGAAGAAAAACAAAAGGAAATTATTGATAGTATCACTTATGCAAAAAGAATTCAACAATCGTTGTTGCCAACAGAAAGGTATATTGAGAAAACTCTAATAAGATTAAAAAAGTAGATTGAAAAAATATTTTTACATATTACTAATAGTTATTCTATCAAAAGGTTTTTGTTTTTCTCAAAATTCTATTGTAGACTCATTGTCAAGTGCTTTAAAAAATGCTAAAGAAGATACTCTCAAAGTCAAAATATTGAATAGTCTGTTTATTGAGTTTGAGTTCTCTGATGATATCAAAGCAAACGAATATCTTAAAAGAGCTAATGAATTAGCATTAAAAATCGACTACAAAAAAGGTTTAGCCAAAAATTATTTATTTCAAGGTTATTTTGCTGAAGATAAGGGGAATAATACCGATGCTCTTAAATGCTATAATGAAGCATTAAAAATATCAAAAATTATTTCTGACAAAGAGCTGATAGCGAATTCATATAATAACATAGGTAATATACATTCTAATGTTGGAAACTATTCCGAATGTCTGAAAAATAATTTCTCTGCATTGGAAATATGGAAAGAGCTTTCTGATAAGAAGGGAATAGCAACAAGCAATAATAATATTGGGATTGTTTACAAACGGCAAGGCAATTATTCTGAAGCTTTAAAATATTATTTTGCATCACTAAAAATGAGAGAAGAGATTGGTGATAAAAAAGGAGTCGCAGCTTCTTTAAGTAATATTGGCCTTATTTATTCTAATCAAAATAATTATGATGAAGCTTTAAAAAATCATTATGCTTCTCTGAAAATAAAAAAGGAGATCGGTGATAAAAAGGGACAAGCAGAATCATATAATAATATCGGAATTATTTATGCAGATAAAGATCAGTTCGAAGAGGCATTAAAAAATTACAATGCCTCATTAGAGATCAGAGACAAAATTGGAGATAAAGCAGGAATAGCTGTTTCTTATATCAACATGGGAAGTCTTTATACAAGGCAAGGTAAATATAGTGCTGCTTTGGAAATGCAAATAAAAGCTTTGGCAATTGAAGAGCTTATAGGAGATCGGCTTGGAATGGCAGCTACGTACAATAACTTGGGAAATGTTTATAGGAAACTCAAAAAATATAAACAGTCGGAAGAAAGCTATAATAAATCCATAGAAATTTCAAAAAATGTTGGATTTAAAGAATATCTGAAATCAGCATATGTAGGTTTAGCGGCTTTAGATAGTGCAAAAGGAGATTTTAGAGGGGCTTACGAAAATCATAAATTGTTTATACTATATCGCGATAGTTTAGACAATGAAGAAACCCGTAAAAAAACAATTCAAAGCCAAATGAATTATGATTTTGAAAAGAAAGAGGCTGTTGCGGTTGCAGAGCATAAAAAAGAATTGGAAAAACAAGAGTTGATGGCAAATGAAAAAAGCAGAAAACAGAAAGTAATTATCCTGTTTGTTGTTTGCGGACTTTTGTTGGTGTTGATGTTTGCCGGATTTATATTCCGATCTTTACGAATTACACGAAAACAACGAGATACAATTGAAAAACAAAAAAACATTGTGGAAAATCAAAAGCAGGAAGTAGAGAAACAAAAAACACTTGTGGAGGAACATCAAAAGTCAATTATAGATAGCATTACTTATGCACGTAGAATTCAAAAATCATTATTACCCACTGATATTTACATTGAAAAGAATTTGAGTAGATTAAAAAAGATTAATTAATGAAAAGTACTATAAATCATTTTTTTTGTTTTTTATTTTTGTTTTTATTAAGCCCTTGTTTTTCTCAAAACCAAGAGATTGATTCCTTGTTAACTTTGCTTAGTAAAGACAGGAAAGACACCAACAAGCTTTTGCATTTGTATTTGGTGAGCGATTTGAATGAAACTATTGGCAACTATGATGAAGGATTATTGTATGGTCAGAAAGCAATTGATTTTTCCGATGAATTGATATTTGATGCTGAGCAGGAAAAAGACGCACAAACAATATCTTACGCAAAAAAATTCAAAGGAAAGGCATATAACAATATGGCTTTGATTTATTTTGGACAGGGAAATTATTCTGCATCATTAAAAAATCACACCATTGCTCTTGAAATACGTTTATCAATAGATGATAAAAGAGGTATTGCTTCCTCATATAACAATATTGGGAACATATACTATATGCAAGGAAATTATGCCGAAGCAATTAGTAACTATTTTGATTCCTATAAAATGCGTGAAAAAATTGGAGATAAGCCAGGTTTAGCTACATCTTTAAATAATATTGGTTCTGTTTATAGAATTCAAAATAACCTTGAAAAAGCTTTGTTGAATTTTCAAACATCTTTGAAATTGCGAAAAGAGATTAAGGATATAAAAGGGGAGGCTGATTCTTATAATAATATTGGAATTGTATTTAATGACTTGAAAGACTATTCAAAATCTCTTGACAATTATTTCATTTCATTAAAAATCAGAAAAGAGATTGATGACAAGAGTGGTATAAGCAATTCGTATATGAATATTGGTAGTGTTTATGCATCAACAAAAAACAATCAGGAGGCGCTAAAGTATTATTTCCTTGCTTTAGAAATTCAGGAAATCCTTGGAGACAAGGCCGGAACAGCTACAATTTGTAATAATATTGGAACTGTTCTCATATTAGAAAAAAAATATTCTAATGCAGAAAGTTATTTAATAAAGGCAAAGAATTTAGCGCATGAAATCGGACACAAAGAATATTTAAGAGACGCTTATTTAGGAATGACAACTTTGGATAGTGTAAATGGAAATTTTAAAGGAGCATTTGAGAACAGAAAAAAATTCATTCTTTACCGAGATAGTTTAGATAACGAAGAAACACGAAAGAAGACCATTCAAAATCAGATGACATACGATTTTGAAAAAAAAGAGGCTGTTGCAACAGCTGAACACAAAAAAGAATTAGAAAAGCAGGACTTAGTTGCAAATGAAAAAAGCCGAAAGCAAACAATTATTATACTATTTGTAGCTTTTGGTTTGTTATTAGTACTTGTTTTTTCCGGATTTATTTTTCGTTCATTGCGCATTACCAGAAAGCAAAAGAACATTATTGAAAAACAAAAAAATATTGTGGAAGCGCAAAAGCTTGAAGTAGAGCTGCAAAAATTAATGGTAGAAGAGCATCAAAAAGAAATAATAGATAGTATTATGTATGCAAGAAGGATACAGCGATCATTATTGCCTTCTGAAAAGTATATTGAACGAAATATGAAAAGGTTAAATACAAAAAAAGTAAACAAATGATTCCGTTTTTATGAAAAGATGCTTTTTTATTTTTTTATTGTCTTTATTTTCTGGTCTATTGTCTATTGATCAATGTTTTTCACAGAATGCAAAAGTCGATTCGCTCTTGAGTGTTTTAAACTCATCGAAGCCTGATACTTCAAAAGTGAGTGTTTTGAATGCTTTAGCTTTTGAATTGAGAAGTTCAGATCCTGCTAAGTCTATTGAATATTCTGAAATGTCAATAAAGTTGGCATCAGAAATTGGGTTTGAAAAGGGTGGCGCAGTTGCATTAATTAATTTAGCATTTACTCAAATAAATATAGGAGAGTATGATTTAGCTATTGCTAATGCTACCAAAGGATTAAATCAGCTAAAAACACACAATGATAAATACAATGAAGGGCGGGCTTATAATACTATTGGCGAAGCATACAGGTATAAAGATAATTATAATGAAGCATTGCAGTATTATCAGATTGCTTTGAAGATAAGGACTGAATCAAAAGATAAAAAAGGCATTGCAAGTGTATTGAATAATATAGGAATTGTTCAATATAATCTTGGAAATTACCCCGAAGCATTAAAAAAACATTTCGAAGCTTTAAAGATCAGAGAAGAAATTGCTGATTTGCAGGCTGTAGCAGCTTCTTATAATAATATTGCATTAATTTATATGAAGCAGCTTGATTTTTCTGCTGCACTAAAAATTAATACTCAAGCTTTAGAGATAAGAAAAAAATTAGAGGATAAGCGGGGAGTGGCAACTTCTTATACAAATATTGCAAACATACAACGTCTTATAAATGAAACGCAAAAATCACTCGAGAATTACGGATTTGCTTTAAAAATATTTGAGGAATTAAAAGATAAAAAAAATATAGCCGGTTCTTATAATAATATAGGAAGCATATATCAAATAGAAGCAGACACATTGCTGACAAAAAATAACAGCGCTGAAGCAATAAAAAAAATAAACGATGCTATTGGTTGTTTTGATATCGCAAAAAAGCTGTATGATGAGATTGAAAGCAATAGTGGGATAATTTTAATAAATCAAAATTTAGGAAATGCATATAGATCACTCAAAGATTATAGCAGAGCCAGAAAATATTACCAAGCAGGCTTAGAACTTTCTATAAAAATAAAAAGTAAGGAAGAGATAAAGAATTTCTATAGCGATTTGGCTATTACAGATAATTTAACAGGAAATTATAAGTCGGCTTTTGAAAATCATAAATTATACATATTGTATCGCGACAGTCTTGATAATGAAGAAACAAGAAAAAAAACAATTCAAGCTCAAATGACCTATGATTTTGAGAAAAAGGAAGCTGTTGCAACAGCTGAACACAAAAAAGAATTAGAAAAGCAGGAGTTGGTGGCAAATGAAAAAAGCCGTAAACAAACAATTGTTATTGCATTTGTAGTTTGCGGTTTATTATTAGTTATTGTGTTTGCGGGTTTTATTTTCAGATCTTTGAGAGTTACACGAAAGCAAAAAGATATTATTGAAGAACAGAAGAATATTGTTGAAGTACAAAAACTGGAAGTGGAACAACAAAAACGAATAGTAGAAGAACATCAGAAATCAATTATTGATAGTATTACATACGCCAGACGAATACAAAGTTCATTGCTGCCAACAGAGAAATATATCGATAAAAATTTTAAGCGATTAATGAAAAATTAATGAGAAAGAGATTTTACATAGTTGTTTGTTGCCTTTTGTATACTATCCACTGTATTGGACAAGATTCAAAAGCGGACTCTTTGTCAGCACTCTTAAACATTTCTAATGAAGACACTACCAAAGTTAATCTCCTTAATGATCTTTTCTTAGAGTACGAGTTTACGGATGACGAAAAAGCTAAAAAATTTTTGAGTGATGCACTCAGAATTTCTCAAAAAACAAATTACAAAAAAGGTCTTGGTGTTACCTATACATATCTGGGTTATTTTGCTGAAGACAAAGGCAATTATCCTGAAGCATTAAATTATTATCTTATGTCACTAAAAATAAAAGATGATAAAAAAGGAATTGCAGATGCTCATAGTAATATTGGAACTATTTATTATCATCAGGGAAATTATCCGGAAGCATTGAGTAATTTTTTTCTGTCTCTGAAAATCAGACAGGAGATTGGTGATAGAAAAGGAATTGCAAATTCATATAATAATATCGGAGGTGTTTATTATGACCAGGAAAATTTTGATGAGGCCTTGAAGTACTTCTTAGCATCTTTAAAAATAAAAGAAGAATTAGGCTTAAAATCGGCTATTGCGGCTTCTTATAATAATATAGGACTTGTTTATACTTTTCAATTCAAATATGAGGAAGCATTACAAAATTTCTTTGCTGCATTAGAATTAAATAAAACCCTTAATAATAAAAGAGATATTTCTGCATCTTATAATAATATTGGGCTCGTGTATGCTGATTTAGGTAAATATTCCGAAGCTTTAGAAAATTATTTCGCTTCCATAAAAATTAAAGAATCTATTGGCGATAATGGAGGAATATCCGGTTCCTATTGTAATGTTGGCGACACATATTTAAAACAAAAAAATTATTTAAAAGCTGAGGAGTATTTTATTAAAGCAAGGGATTTATGCAAAAAAATCGGACAAAGAGAATATTTAAAAAACACTTATGTCGGATTAGCTGCTTTGGACAGTGCAAAAGGCGATTATAAAGGCGCTTATGAAAATCATAAACTATATATTCTTTATCGTGATAGTCTTGATAATGAAGAAACAAGAAAAAAAATGATTCAAAGTCAGATGAATTTTGAATTTGAAAAGAAAGAAGCTGTTGCTAATGCTGAACATAAAATAGAACTCGAAAATCAAAAAGTTTTTGCAGATGAAAAAAGCAGAAAGCAGAAGATTGTTATATTATTTGTAGTTTGTGGATTATTATTGGTGTTGGTATTTGCAGGGTTTATTTTCAAATCATTGCAAGTTACCCGAAAACAAAAGGATACAATTGAAATTCAAAAAGTGCTGGTTGAAATGCAAAAAAAAGAAGTGGAACAACAGAAAATAATAGTTGAAGAACATCAAAAGGAAATTATTGATAGTATAACTTATGCAAGAAGAATTCAGCAGTCGTTATTGCCTTCTGAAAAGTATATTGAACGTATGTTGAAAAGGTTAAATTCTAAAAATTAGCAGAAGGGAATTGATTCTATAATTATGAAAAGACATTTTTTTATTTTTTTATTTTTTACTGGTTATTACATTCTGACTACTGCTCATTGCTTATCTCAAAATGCAAAAATTGATTCACTATCTGTTTTACTTAAAAATGATAAGGCTGATTCTAATAAAGTAAATCATTTGAATTTACTTGGATGGGAATTGATGTATGCTAATCCGGATACAGCAATAGTATTAAGCAGTGAAGCTTTAAAGATTTCAATAAGTATAAAAAATGAAAAATGTCAAGCTAATAGTTATAGCAACTTGGGTGTTTATTCATGGATAAAAGGGGAGTACCCTACTTCTTTATCTTATCAGTTTAAAGCATTGAAACTTCGTGAAAAAATAAAAGATAAAAGAGGAGAAGCAACCTCTCTTTCAAATATTGGAATTGTTTATTGGAATCAATCGGAAAATGAAAAGGCGCTTGAGTATCTTCAAAAGGCTTTAGTTATTATGGAAGGTTTAGGTAATAAAGAAGGTGTTGCAAAAAATATTGGCAATATCGGTGTTCTGTATTATCAAACCGCAAACTACCAAAAAGCAATTGAATATTATGAAAAAGCAGTAAAATTGGATTTAGAACTTGGGGCGAAAAACAGAGTAGCAACTGATTTTGGAAATATTGGTGTTGTATATCATGCATTGGCGGATTCAACAATTAAAAATGAAAGGGATAGAAATAATTTATATAACAAAGCTTTGGAATATTATTTAAAAGCTCTTAAAACTGAAGAAGAACTAGGGAATAGTGCATCAATTGTCAGGCATATGGGGAATATCGGTACTTTATATGTTCAGTTGGGTAATTATAATAGTGCCGAACAATATTTAGAAAAAGTAATTGAACTGTCAGATAGTTTAGGATTTATGAATGAGAGAATGCAGTTTGAAAATTCTTTAAGTGCTTTATTTGAACAAAAAGGTGATTTTGGCAAATCATTAATACATTATCGACAATATGCAAATTTGAAGGATTCTCTTTTTAATGAAGAGAAAAACAAAGAGTTGACAGAGCATGAATTGAATTATGAGTTTGAAAAAAAAGAAAATGCATTGAGGGCAGAACAAGAAAAAAAAGATGCTGTAGCTCAAGCGGATAAAAAAAGACAGCAACTGCTCATCTGGTTTGTTATTTTAATTGCAATTGCTGTTTCAATTATTGCACTGATAATTTTCAGATCTTTAAAAATAACTAAAAATCAAAAAGAAGTTATTCAGTGCCAAAAATTAATTGTAGAAGAACATCAAAAGGAAATTATTGATAGTATAACGTATGCAAGAAGAATACAGCAATCATTGTTGCCTACAGAGAAGTATATAGATAAGCAATTGAGAAGGTTGAGAAAAAAATAACTTACTTCTTATATTTTCCAAACACTTTTAATAAATAAATTATATCATCAGATTGTATAAAGTCAGGACTTTTTAAAATAGCGCTTAAATTTTCGTCTTTCGTTTTCACATTAAAAAGCGTAATTCTGATTCCTTTTTCATGAGCCAATGTTACTTGCTCC
>SXIH01000059.1 GCA_005772895.1 Bacteroidota bacterium
AATCTGAAGGCACAATGAAATACAATCCAGCTGTTACAGATTATCAAAAAGAGGGCGAATGGAAAGACTATGATGAGAGTGGAAAAGTAACAACATCAAAGTGGGTAAAGGGCGAAGAAGTTACCAATTAAAATAAAAAAAATCCCCCCGAGTACTCGGGGGGATTTTTTCATAAAAATGTTTTTTACAATTATGCCTTTTTAACATTCACTGCATTTAAACCTTTTTTACCTTCTGCTTCTTCAAAAGTTACTTTATCACCATCACGAATTTGGTCAACCAATCCTGTAACGTGAACAAACAATTCCTGGTTAGTTCCATCAACTGTGATAAAACCAAAACCTTTAGAAACATTGAAAAATTTTACTGTACCTGTTTTCATTCAATTTAAAAATTATTAATTAATACTGTAACAAATATACGACAATAAGTCCTAAATCAAATATTTATTGGTAATATTGATTTTAATAGAATTTAGCAATGAAAAGACAACTTAAGGCACATATTTTACCGTTTTTAGTACTAATTGTAGCATTTTCTTCCTGTAGCACCTCCTCTTTCTTTTATGTTCCTTACAAAGAATTCAAATATTTTCCTGATACCACAAAGTATTTTTTAGAGGAAGTAAACTTTAAATCTGCAAACGGCAACAACTTAAACGGTTGGTTTTTTAAACCAAAAAACACACCTGTTATAGGAACCGTTTTACATTTTCATGGCAATGCTGCTAATATTTCTTACCAATATCAATTCTCTGATTCTTTAATTCAAGCAGGATTTCAAGTCATGACTTTCGATTACCAAGGATTCGGTAAATCAGAAGGAAAGGAATCTCAGGAAAATGTTTTGGAAGATGGAATTTCAGCATTGCATTATATGAAACAAAGGGAAGATGTAAAAAACACTAAACTGATTTTATTCGGACAATCATTGGGCGGACATTTATCATGTGTTGTCGCTGCACGTGAACAAAAATTAATTGATGCATTAATTGTAGAAGGAGCATTTAACGGTCATGAATTGATGGCCATTCATGTTGGTAAAAAAAGTGGCGCTCCAAAATGGCTGACAAAATTGTTGGTTCCAAGTAAATACGATGCCATTAAAGAGATTGACAAAGTAACCATTCCAAAACTAATTATTCATAGCACAGAAGATGAAACTTGTCCGTTTTATATGGGGAAAGAACTTTTTGATAAAGCCATTGCGCCAAAAGAATTTTGGGAAATAAAAGGATCACACATTGCTGCAAGTAAATTTTATCGTGGAGAATTTGTAAAGAAGTTTGTGGAGATTATAAAATAAAAAAACGCCCCGCATCCCGATAGCTATCGGGACTACGGAGCGTCTATACTAACATTCACAAACCAACCTAAAACTCTATTTTATTTTTTCTCGTCCTTTACTTCTTCAAAATCAACATCCGTTACTTCACCATCACCTTTTGCTTCCGGATTTGCATTTCCTTGAGCATTTGCATCAGTATTTTGTTGTGCAGCGTACATATCCTGAGAAGCAGCTTGCCATCCTGCATTTAATTTTTCTAAAGAAGCATCAATTGCAGAGATATCTCTTGAACCATGAGCTGTTTTTAATTCAGCCAATGCAGTTTCAATAACTGTTTTCTTTTCTGCCGGAATTTTATCTCCGTATTCTTTCAATTGTTTTTCTGTTTGAAAAATCATAGAATCGGCAGCATTTACTTTTTCGGTTTCTTCTTTTGCTTTTTTATCTGCTTCAGCATTTGCATCGGCATCTGCTTTCATACGCTTGATCTCTTCATCACTCAATCCGGATTTTGCTTCAATACGGATGTTGTGAGATTTACCTGTTGCTTTATCTTTTGCAGACACTTGTAAAATTCCGTTTGAATCAATATCAAAAGTTACTTCTACCTGAGGCACACCACGTGGTGCAGGAGGAATTCCGTCTAAATTAAATTCACCTAACTTACGGTTATCACGTGCCATTGAACGTTCACCTTGGTATACAACAATTTGTACAGAAGGTTGATTATCACTTGCTGTAGAAAAAGTTTCTGATTTTTTTGTCGGGATTGTTGTGTTCGATTCAATTAATTTAGTGAACACACCACCCATTGTTTCGATACCCAAAGAAAGTGGAGTAACATCTAACAACAATACATCTTTTACTTCTCCGGTTAACACACCACCTTGAATGGCTGCACCAATTGCAACTACTTCATCAGGATTCACACCTTTTGAAGGTGCCTTACCAAAGAATTTTTGAACTGCATCTACAATAGCAGGAATACGGGTTGAACCACCTACTAAAATAATTTCATCAATATCAGAAGTGCTCAAACCTGCATTTTTTAATGCTGATTTACAAGGTTCGATGGTACGTTTAATTAAATCATCAACCAATTGCTCAAATTTTGCTTTTGTTAAAGTACGCACCAAGTGTTTTGGAATACCATCAACAGGCATAATGTATGGCAAGTTAATTTCAGTAGAAGCAGAACTTGATAATTCAATTTTTGCTTTTTCAGCCGCTTCTTTCAGACGTTGCAAAGCCATCGGATCTTTAGATAAATCCAATCCACCATTTTCTGATTTGAATTCAGCTACCAACCAATCAATAATTTTATGATCGAAATCATCACCACCTAAGTGTGTATCACCGTCAGTAGATTTTACTTCGAATACTCCATCACCTAATTCAAGAACAGAAACGTCATGTGTACCACCACCACAATCAAAAACCACAATCTTCATTTCTTTTCCTCTTTTATCCATACCATAAGCCAAAGCCGCAGCAGTTGGTTCGTTGATGA
>SXIH01000060.1 GCA_005772895.1 Bacteroidota bacterium
AGGCCCGTCAAAAATTATATCTTTGTAGTATGCGTTCAAAAAGCCGGATTTTATTCTTTTTATCTCTTGGATTATGCTTGTTTATAGCATGTTCCAAAGACCCGCTTATTACATTTGACGAGCCTGAAAAAGAGTTACACCCCGATTTACCTGAAGTACCTTTTGTTTATGGAACAGATACTTTTCCATCGTATTTCAATTTTCCGCCTTTGACTTTCATGAACTCTATAGTTAACCCAGTTACCAGTGATGGCGCAACATTGGGAAGAGTTTTATTTTACGAAAAAAAATTATCTGCCAACAATACCATTTCTTGTGGCTCTTGTCATTTACAATCTAAAGCATTTTCCGACCCAAATCAATTCAGTTCCGGATTTGAAGGTGGATTGACTAACAGAAATTCTATGGCTATTGTGAACACCCGTTTTTCTTATCGTTTTTTCTGGGATCAACGTGCTACTTATTTGGAGGAACAAGTATTGATGCCAATCGAAAATCACATTGAGATGGGGACAAATCTTCCTGATTTACCGGCCAAGTTACAAGCTATAGATTATTATCCGGATTTGTTTCAAAAGGCATTTGGCACAACTGAAATCACAGTTGATAAAATAAGTATTGCACTTTCGATGTTTGTTCACTCACTAAATTCTTACCGTTCGAAATTTGACGTGGGAATGCAAAATGGTTTTGTTGATTACAGTTCTTTAGAGATGGACGGAAAAGCGCTTTATTTTAGCGGAACAATTAACTGCAATCATTGTCACACCACCTATAATTTTTACGATTCACAGGCATTAAACAATGGCTTGGATTCTATTTATGCCGATGATGGAAGATTTCTTGTAACAGGCGACAGCGCAGATCTTGGACAGTTTAAAGTTCCATCTTTGCGCAATGTTGCAATGACAGCACCTTATATGCACGATGGAAGATTCTCAACTTTAGAGCAAGTTGTTGAACATTACAATAGCGGAATTCAACAACACCGGAATCTCGATGACAGATTAACCACAACCGGAACTACAGGTGGTCCACCTAAACAATATTTTTTAACTGCTTATGAAAAAGCTTCCTTGGTTGCATTTTTAAAAACATTATCCGACCAAACTTTTCTTACTGATATTCGTTTTTCAGATCCATTCAAATGATGGAAAAAGTTATTCCTCTTCAGAAAGTAAATTCCGATTTTATAAAAAGTAAAGAAGTTGAACTTTTTGTTTATCGATTGGATTTAAATCATCCGTACATCAGTGGAAATAAAATGTATAAATTAAAATACAATTTAGAAGAGGCGAAAAAACAAAAAAGCAAAACACTACTTACTTTTGGCGGAGCATTTTCCAATCACATTGCTGCAACCGCTGCTGCCGGGAAGGAACAGAACTTTAACACAATTGGTATTATTCGCGGTGAAGAACCTTCCGAATTAAATTCTACACTAAAATTTGCTAAAGAATGTGGAATGGAATTGCATTTTGTCTCCCGCTCTCTGTATCAAAATAAAGAAGAATTAAATAAATACGTTTCAGATAATTTTTCAGATAAAAATTATTATTTAATTCCGGAAGGTGGTTCCAACGAATTAGGAATAAAAGGTTGTCAGGAAATTACAAAAGACATTCCTATCGATTTTGATATTGTATGTTGTCCATGCGGTACTGGCTCCACAATAACAGGCATTATACTTTCGTTAAAAGAACATCAAAAAGCGATTGGATTTCAGATTTTAAAAGGAGAAAAATATATTCAAACAGAAGTAGAAAATTGGTTGAAACATTTTAACAATCAGAATAAAAATTGGGAAATAAATGAAGCTTTTCATTTTGGCGGTTATGCAAAATTAAAACCTGAATTATTAAATTTTATGCTGGAATTTGAAAAAGAAAATGCCATTCCACTCGACTATATTTATACAGGTAAAATGATGTTTGGAATAATCGAACTCATCAAAAATGGAAAATTCAAAAAAGGAACAAAAATTGCTGCTATTCATACCGGTGGACTGCAAGGCAATAAAGGCTTTGAGAATTAACACCTCTTTGTTGGAAAGTAGCTTCTTATCCTTTTTATTTACCTGAAATATTTCGTAATTTTGAGTCAATGCGCAAACAAATATCCATATTAAGTCTATTTACGCTTACCTCTGCATCATTTTATGCTCAACCGGCTGAACATAAGATGACATCCTTGCAATATGTAGAAAGCTATAAAGATGAAGCCATCAAGGAAATGCTGATGTATAATATTCCTGCAAGTATAACATTGGCTCAGGGAATGTTGGAAAGTGGAAATGGAAACAGCGATTTGGCTGTTTATGCCAACAATCATTTTGGAATTAAATGCCACAAAGGCTGGGAAGGACCAACATTTACAAAAGATGATGATGCAAAAGACGAATGCTTTAGAAAATATCCATCCGTTTTAGATTCATATACCGATCATTCAAAGTTTTTAAAAACACGTAGCAGATATGCCGGTCTGTTTGAATTAAAACGAACAGATTACAAAGGTTGGGCGAAAGGCTTGAAAGAAACTGGTTATGCAACCGACCCAAAATACACACAGCGATTATTAGAAATTATTGAAACGTATAAACTTTATCAGTACGATAAAGTAGATGAGTTACCGAACATAACTGCTGCAGTCGAAAAACCCAGTCACCCCGAAACAATGGAAACACGTGAAATTTTGCGTTTCCGTTTTATCAAATACATTGTAGTGAAACCGGGCGATTCATTTTATAAAATTGCTGTTGATACCGACAAAGATTTATGGCAATTGTATAAATTCAATGATTTAGATCCGGATGCAAAATTAATTCCCGGACAAAAATTATATCTTCAGCCTAAACGTAATAAAGCCAAAGAGCCTTTCCATGTTGTAAAAAAAGGAGAAACAATGAAATCGATTTCCCAATTGCATGGAATAAAATTGAAAAAATTATACAAAAAGAACAACATGAAAACAGGCGAAGAGCCTAAAGTTGGTGATCAATTGTATATGCGTGCACAAAAACCGAGTGCTGAAAGCAAATAATTTCTATTTTACTTTTTCTATTTTAAATTCCCCGATTTTGTTATTGTGCAGCACTCCGTTTTTATCCTTATAGGTTAAATTTTTTATCCATACACAAGAACCAACCATCATTTTTGATATTGTTTTTATAGAGTGATTTAAATTTCCTTGTTCTGCAAAACCCTTATGAATAATTACATTCGACTTTACAATATCATATTCAAAACTTATAATTTCAGCTCCAACTTCCTGCTTATTTTCATTTACCAAGATTAAACCGGTATAATTAAACACTAATGGAAATAACTCTGAATTATATTCTTTTGGAAAGTATTCTTTAAAATTATAGTTATAACCACGAACACGAAATGTACGCGCTGCTGGAAAACTTTTTAAACTCGTTTCAGCAGAAATAATGTATTTATTGGGAATGATTTTTTTTACTTTTATTGTACCTCGATAATTCTTTTCTGAATAATTCTGAGAAAACGCAGAACCTGACAAAATCAAAAATAGGAAAAGTAAAAAAGCAGAAAACCGGTTCATATTTTAGGTATTTGCAATCATAATGTGAATATTATGTAAAAGATACAACCTCGGCATCGAATGAGCAATTCCTGCTATGTTTTGACAAAAATTAACGAATTGTTTATAAAAATCGACCTGCTACTTTGGTTTTATTTCTACTTTTGGGACGTTATTTCCAGGTTAAAAATTCTATCAATTCAAATACTAAATAAAAGATCATTATGGGTTTTATAGCAAGCGTTCAGGCTCGTCAAATATTGGATTCACGTGGTAATCCAACAATAGAAGTAGATGTAATTACCGATTCAGGTATTATGGGAAGAGCGGCTGTTCCATCAGGAGCATCCACCGGAGCTCATGAGGCAGTAGAATTGCGTGATAATGACAAAGGTTATTATTTGGGGAAAGGCGTTTTAAAGGCTGTAAACAATGTAAATACAGTTATCCGTGAAGAACTGAATGGCGTTTACATTTTTGACCAAAATGCCATTGATAAAAAAATGATTGCCTTGGATGGTACCGAAAACAAAGGAAGTTTAGGGGCAAATGCCATTTTAGGAGTTTCATTGGCTTGCGCAAAAGCGGCTGCAGAAGAAGCCCGTCAGCCCTTATATCGCTACATTGGTGGTGTAAATGCTAATTTATTACCAATTCCAATGATGAACATCATCAATGGTGGTTCACATGCCGATAACAGCATCGATTTTCAGGAATTTATGATTATGCCCGTTGGCGCTCAGAGCTTTACTGATGCTATCAGAATGGGAACAGAGGTGTTTCACCACCTTAAAAAAGTATTGAAAGACAAAGGTTATTCAACCAATGTAGGCGATGAAGGCGGATTTGCACCTAATTTAAAATCAAATGAAGAGGCCATTGAATGCGTATTGAGAGCTATTGAAAAAGGTGGTTATAAACCAGGAGTGGACATGTTTATTGCTATGGATGCAGCTGCTTCTGAATTTTATATTGAAAAAGAAAAAGTATACCACTTCAAAAAATCAAGTGGCGACAAATTAAGTCCTACTGAAATGGTTGATTATTGGGC
>SXIH01000061.1 GCA_005772895.1 Bacteroidota bacterium
GTTTAGTTTTTGTTTCTACTGCAACCGGACAAGTAAATTTATCGGCAAGCACTGCTGGAACATACACAGTTACAAATACAATTGCAGCATCAGGCGGATGTCCTGCTGTTACTGCAACTGCAACAATTACTATCACAGCGCCACAAGTAGCAACTTTTAGTTATACTGGAACACCTTATTGTCAGAACGCTGCAAACCCTTCTCCGACTTTCAGTGGTGGTGGTGTTGCAGGAACTTTTTCTTCTACTGCAGGTTTAGTTTTTGTTTCTACTGCAACCGGACAAGTAAATTTATCGGCAAGCACTGCTGGAACATACACAGTTACAAATACGATTGCTGCATCAGGCGGATGTCCTGCTGTTTCTGCAACAACAACAATTACAATCACTGCTCCGCAAGTAGCGACATTCAGTTATACAGGAACACCTTATTGTCAGAATGCCGCGAACCCATCTCCCACTTTTAGTGGTGGTGGAGTTGCAGGAACATTTAGTTCAACCGCAGGTTTAGTTTTTGTTTCTACTGCAACCGGACAAGTAAATCTTTCTGCAAGTACAGCCGGAACATATACGGTTACAAATACAATTGCAGCATCAGGCGGATGTCCTGCTGTTACTGCAACTGCTACAATCACAATAACGACTCCGCAAGTAGCGACATTTAGTTATACAGGAACACCTTATTGTCAGAACGCAGCTAATCCATCTCCAACTTTTAGTGGTGGCGGTGTAGCCGGAACTTTTTCTTCCACAGCAGGGTTAGTTTTTGTTTCTACTTCAACAGGTGAAATAAATCTTTCTGCAAGTACAGCCGGAACTTATACGGTTACAAATACAATTGCTCCCACTGGTGGATGTCCGGCAATTACAGCAACAGCCAGCATTACAATTAATCCAGTACAAAATGCCGGATTCAATTATTCTTCATCTACGTTCTGTCAAACAGGGACAAATCCAAGTCCTACAATCACAGGAACAGCTGGTGGAATATTTACATCATCCCCTGCAGGATTAGTTTTTGTTAGTACAGCAACCGGAGAAATTAATTTGGCTGGAAGTTCATTAAATACTTATACTATCACATACACAACTCCAGGACCATGTGCTAGCAGCACCACAGCTTCAATTACAATTACTACTGCTCCTATTGCAACTTTCAGTTATACAGGAACACCATATTGTCAAAATGCGACAAACCCTACTCCAACTTTTAGTGGAGGCGGAACAGCAGGAGTATTTAGTTCAACTGCAGGATTAGTTTTTGTGAGTACTACAAGCGGAGAAGTAAACCTTGCCGCAAGTACTCCGGGAACATACACTGTCACAAACACAATTGCTGCTAGCGGAGGATGTGCAGCAGCAAGTGCAACAGCAAGTATCACAATCAATCCTGTACAAAATTCAGCTTTCAATTATTCTTCTCCTACATTCTGTCAAACAGGAACAAATCCTACTCCAACAATAACAGGAGTTGCCGGAGGAACATTTACATCTTCTCCAGCAGGATTAGTTTTTGTTAGTACAACAACCGGAGAAATTAATTTATCAGGAAGTTCGTTAAACACATATACAATTACTTATACTACTGCAGGCCCTTGTCCAAGTAGCTCAACAGCAACAGTTACAATCAGCAATCCAACTTCTGCTGTGATGAATTATGGTGGACCATATTGTCAAACAGCTTCAAATCCTTTACCAACTTATGGAGCAGGAGCAAGTGCAGGAACATTTAGTTCAACCGCAGGATTAATTTTTGTAAGTACTACAACCGGTGAAGTAAATCTTTCAGCAAGCACACCGGGCACATATACAATTACAAATACAATTGCTGCTTCAGGCGGATGCCCTGCATCAACTGATACAGCAGGCATTACAATCACAGCTCCTCAAACTGCAACATTCAGTTATACTGCTTCTCCATATTGTCAGAATGCAGCTAACCCTTCTCCAACTTATAGTGGTGGCGGTGTTGCCGGAACATTTTCTGCTTCATCAGGAGGATTAGTTTTTGTAAGCACTACAACGGGTGAAGTAAATCTTGCAGCAAGCACTCCCGGAACCTATACTGTTACCAACACAATTGCAGCAACTGGCGGATGCCCTGCTGTAACAGCAACAGCAAATATAACCATCACTGCTCCACAAGTTGCAACATTTAGTTATACAGGAACACCATATTGTCAGAATGCAACAAATCCCTCACCAACATTTAGTGGTGGTGGTGCTGCAGGTACATTCTCTTCTACTGCCGGATTGGTTTTTGTAAATACTTCAACAGGAGAAGTTGATCTTGCAGCAAGTACTACAGGAACATATACAGTTACTAATACAATTGCTGCAGCTGGCGGATGCCCTGTAATTACAGCAACTTCAACTATAACTATAAATCCTGTTCAAAGTGCTGCTTTTAATTATTCTTCCTCTACTTTCTGTGCTACAGGAACAAATCCAACACCAACAATTACAGGAACTGCCGGAGGAACTTTCAGTTCTTCTCCTGCGGGATTAACTTTTGTAAGCACAACAACCGGAGAAATAAATTTATCGGGAAGCTCGTTGAATACTTATACAATAACTTATACAACAGCTGGGCCATGTGCTGCAAGCGCAACAGCAACAATCACAATTACAAACGCGCCTGTTGCAACTTTCAGTTATACAGGAACGCCTTATTGTCAAAATGCTGCAAACCCATTCCCGACTTTTAGTGGTGGTGGAACAGCTGGTGTTTTCAGTTCAACTGCAGGTTTAGTTTTTGTAAGTACTTCAACAGGAGAAGTTGATTTGGCAGCAAGTACTCCAGGAACATATACTGTTACAAATACAATTGCAGCAAGTGGCGGATGCGCTGCTGCCATTGCTACTGCAAGCATCACAATTGATCCGCTACAAAATGCAGGGTTTAATTACTCTTCATCTTCCTTCTGTCAAACAGGAGCAAATCCTATCCCAACAATTACGGGAGTTGCAGGTGGAACATTTTCTTCATCTCCTGCAGGTTTAATTTTTGTTAGCACAACAACAGGAGAAATTAACTTATCAGGAAGTTCTTTAAATACTTATACAATCACTTACACAACTTCTGGACCATGCGCAAACAGTAGCACTGCAACTGTTACGATTACTCCGGCTCCTATTGCAACATTCAGCTATACCGGAACACCGTATTGTCAAAATGCCACAAATCCCTCACCAACATTTAGTGGTGGCGGTGTTGCAGGAACTTTTTCTTCTACACCAGGATTAGTTTTCGTGAACACTTCAACAGGAGAAGTTGATCTTGCAGCAAGCACTACCGGAACATATACGGTGACTAATACAATTGCAGCAAGCGGTGGATGTGCAGCTGTTACAGCAACAGCAAGTATTACAATTAATCCTTTGCAAAACGCAGGATTTAATTATTCCGGTTCTACTTTCTGTTCATCAGGAACAAATCCTACTCCAACTATTACAGGAGTAGCAGGTGGAACATTTACATCATCGCCAGCTGGATTAGTGTTTGTAAGTGCAACAACCGGAGAAATTAATTTAGCAGGAAGTTCTTTAAATACTTACACGATTACTTACACTACTCCGGGACCATGTGCTAACACAAGCACTGCAACAATTACAATTACAAATGCTCCAGCTGCTACTTTCAGTTTCACAGGAACACCATATTGTCAAAATGCTTCCAACCCTTCACCAACATTCAGTGGTGGTGGAACTGCAGGAACGTTTACTTCAGCTGCCGGTTTAGTTTTTGTTAGTGCAACAACCGGACAAGTAGATTTATTAGCAAGTACACCAGGAACCTATACAGTAACAAATACAATTCCTGCATCAGGTGGATGCCCTGCTGTTACAGCTACTGCAACCATTACAATAACAGCTCCACAAACTGCAACATTCAGTTATACTGGAACTCCTTATTGTCAAAATGCAACTGACCCTTCTCCAACATATAGCGGAGGTGGAGTTGCAGGAACATTTAGTTCAACTGCCGGTTTAAGTATTAATGCTTCAACTGGTACTGTGAATTTAGCTTCAAGTACTGCAGGAACTTATACTGTTACCAACACAATTGCAGCAACTGGCGGATGTCCTGCTGTTACTGCAACAGCAGCTATCACAATTAATCCATTGCAAAATGCAGGATTTAATTATTCTTCTCCTTCATTCTGTCAGTCGGGTACAAATCCTAGTGCTACAATTACAGGTGTTGCAGGTGGAACATTTACTTCATCACCAGCAGGATTGATTTTTGCAAATTCTGCAACAGGAGAAATTGATTTAGCAGGAAGTACATTAAATACATATACAATAACTTATACTACTCCAGGACCATGTGCTAATACAAGTACGGCAACAATTACAATTACTCCTTCTCCAACAGCAACAGCAACAAGTGCAAATGTTTGCCAAGGAGAAACACTTGATTTTGCATCAACAGGTGGTGGAACATATAGTTGGACAGGACCAAATTCATTTACGTCCACACTTCAAAATCCTAGTATTACAAATGCCACAGTTACAAGCAGTGGAACTTATACAGTTACCATTAATACTGGTGGTTGTATAGACACTGCACAAGTATCGGTTACTGTTTATCCTTCTCCATTAGCAAGTGCAGGAGCAGATGTAACTATTAGCTCAGGAACAAGCACAACGTTAAATGCAAGTGGCGGAACAACTTATACTTGGAATGCTTCACCTGATTTAAGTTGTACTAATTGTCCGAATCCAACAGTAAGCCCCACAGAAACTACAACATATTGTGTTGTTGTTAGCAATGGAAATTGTGTTGATAGTGCTTGTGTTAAAGTAACTGTTGAAACACCTTGCCCAACAAATAAAGAACTTGAAATACCAAATGCCTTTTCTCCAAATGGAGATGGATTTAATGACTTCTTCTGTATCCCGGGCTGGGAAGGCTGTATAGATGAGTTCACTATTTATATTTATGATCGTTGGGGAGAAAAAGTTTTTGAATCAGAAGATTCTACTTTCTGTTGGGATGGAACATTCAGAGGTCAAACAATGAATCCAGGCGTACTTGTATATTATGTTAAAGCAACAATATTCAATGGTGATAAAGTTGTTAAAAAAGGAAATATCTCCCTAATCCAATAATATATTTTAAAGAAAAAGACAATGAAAAAAATAATCGCAATATCAACAATCATCCTTTTTGGAAATTTATTGAATGCACAAGACATTCACTTTTCTCAATGGGGTCAAACACCGGCATTAATAAATCCGGCACTCACAGGTTCATTAGCTGTAGTTAGGGCTTCCGTGATTTATAAAGATCAATGGAGAAGCGCAACTGTTCCTTACCAAACTTATGGTGCTTCTTTCGAGATGAAATTTAAGGCCAGTAACTGGGAAAAACAAAATCAGCATTTAACCAGAATCTACAAAAAAGCATTTAGCAGAACTGCTGGTGGATTATCCTTTTTTAATGATAAAGCAGGAGATGGGAAAATGGGCTCTACCCAAGCTAATTTATCTTTTGCAACATTTGTAAAACTTTCGAAAAAAGCAACACTTGCTTTGGGATTACAAGCAAGTATTGTACAACGTAAAATTGATTACTCGAAATTAACTTTCCCGAATCAATATAACGGAACCGGTTTTGATCAAACATTGAGCACTGGTGAAGATTACAATGCACAAAATTTTGTTTACCCTGATTTTGCCGGAGGAATAAATTGGAGTTATGGATTTACTGAAAAATCAATTGCTGCAAACAATGAATTAAGAATAAATGCAGGTGCAGCAATGTATCACATCACTCAACCAAAACAAAAATATCTTTCTGCTACTTCTGATAGATTGAATTCAAAACTTGTATTACATGCTGATGCAGTAATTGGAATTAGAAATTCAAATGTTGCACTTGTACCAAGTTATTTATGTGAAATAAAAGGAAAGTCTTATGAAATGATTGAAGGATTTATGGTGAAATATTATTTCAATGATGATTCAAAATATACTGGTTACTTAAAAAGATCTGCGTTTGGAATTGGATGCGCATATAGAAATAGAGATGCTATTCTTTTATCTGCATTACTTGAATATGAAAATTATGCTGTTGGATTTAGTTATGATATAAACACTTCAAAGTTAGCAAAGGCAACAGTTGGAAGAGGTGGTCCGGAAATTTTTATTCGATTTGTTACCCCAAGTCCATTCTTAAACCAAACATCGAAAGCAAGATTTAATTAGTACTCCCAATAAAAAAACGCATTATGTTAAACCATTAAAAAAAACTACAAATGAAAAAAATTTACTTATCAATTGTGCTTTCTCTCATAATAAACATGACACAAGCACAGTGTTTAGTGACTGTAAACGGCACAAACATACAATGCAATGGCTTATGCAATGGCTCAGCAACAGCAAACGCAGTGGGCGTTCCACCAATCAATTATTTGTGGTCCCCGGGAGGACAAACAACCGCAACTATTACAGGATTATGTTCTGGAACATATACTGTTAACATTGTTGACGGATCTTCATGTACTTCCTCTGCCACAGTTACAATTACAGAGCCGGCTGTCTTGATGGCAACTGCAACAAAAACAGACATCACTTGCAATGGATTATGCAATGGAACAGCAACTGCTTTTGTAAGTGGTGGAACCGGAAGTTACACACATAAGTGGAGCACTGTTCCAACACAATCTACCGCAACAGCAAATAGTTTATGTGTCGGAAGTTATTACGACACAATAAGTGATGCGAATGGATGCCAAACAATTCTCGGTCCCGTTTCTATTTCACAACCTGCTGCATTGGTAGCAATAGTTACCTGCGGAAGTGTAAGTTGTTTTGGAGGAACTAATGGAACAGCAACAGCAACACAAACCGGTGGAACAGCATCTTATACATATGCATGGAACACTATTCCCGTTCAAACAACATCCAGCATAAGCGGACTTCCTCCCGGAACATATTCCTGCACTATAACCGATGCAAACAATTGTACATCTTCAAACAGCTGTACTGTTAATCAACCTTCAGCTGCATTGGCAGTAAATGCTACTAGCTCTAACGCTTCATGTGCAACCTGTTGTGATGGTTCTGCAAGTTCAACAGCATCAGGCGGAACTGCTGGCTATACTTATTTGTGGTCTCCTGGCGGGCAAACCACACCTAACATAACAGCTGTTTGTCCGGGAAATTATACTGTTTGTGTAACGGATGCAGCAGGATGTACTGAATGTACTTCGGTATCTGTCAACTTTACTGTTGGTATTGCTGAAAGCGTTTCGGCTGGTCCAATTCATATTTTTCCGAATCCGGCTTCTGAATTTATCACTTTGAAAATTGAGTCTAATTCTCTTTCAAGATCCGAATTATACATTAGTAATATTCTTGGAGAGAAAATATATGGTGAAAATATAGATGGCTCTAAAAATATCACAATGAATATTAATGTCTCAAAATATAATCCGGGAATTTATTTTGTGGCCTTAAAAAATGAGAATGGAATTTCAGTAATGAAGTTTATTAAAAAATAGTTTAGTTTAGTTTAGAATAATTAATTACACCTATTTACTAAAAAAGAAATTCTCAACTCAAACATACTTTCGGGGGTGTTCCGTCTAATTATGGGAGTAGCTAGATTCACCCAAAAAAAATAATCAGAAATGATTATTCCGAAAGCCTTGTTTGTTATAAAAAATCCTTCTTTATGAAGGATTTTTTTATTTTAAAAATAAGCCCTCACCTGCGCTCCACCTGTATGAATCACTTTTGTTCCTTCGGATTTTCTTCCGTCATACGTTAAACTCAATTGTAAATTATTAGAAAGCGTTCGTTGATACATTGCTCCCCAAGTAATATTTTGACCTGTTTTCAAAGCATCTAACATTTCGAATGCTAATGAAGTATTTTGTGTTCCATTAAATTTTATCCGGATAAAGTTTGCTTTCAAATTCAAACTTCCCTTTTGCAAAACATTGTATTTTATTTCTGCACCATAATCTTGTAGCTCTGCTTTTTGTCCACCATATTCTTCCCTGTTTTTTTTCTCTGTATATTTAAATGATACAGTTGCTCTGAATGCAGTATTAGGCTGATAATTTAGTTTCGGTTCAGCTTCATAATATATTATTGAATAATCACGTGATGAAAAATATTGAGAACTGCTTTTTTTAATCCCGTCTTTGTAAACTGCATTTAAACTAAACTCTTTCGTCATGTTCCATCGCAAGCGAGCTTCTTTGTATTGATTCAAGCGTGTATCAAATCCATTCACCAATAAAACTTTATTCTGAGCATCCTGAAAAGATAAATCTAAACCAAAAACCGGACTCAGTTGATTTATAAATAAAGTATTTCTAAAAGAAGAGTTGATTGTTACCAATGTTTTAAAAGCAGCCGCGCTTGTATCGTTCGGAATTATTAAAAAAGGATTATACGCCTTTGACAAATCACTTTCTGTTGATTTTCTATCTACACGATAAGATGCCTGGTTAGAAAAGCGAGCAATGAATTTTTTTACTCCTTTTTTATTTGCCCAAAGTGCCGAAGGTTTAAAAGTTAATGTTTGACTGAATTGATTGCTGTATACTTTTATATAATCGTTTGTTGGAGTGTATACTTTTATATAATCAGCCGTATTCGGGAATGTTGCAATTTCAAACTCGTCTAATTCTTTTATTCCGTTTTCATTATAATCGTTCCAAACATAAACACCTTGCCCTACTGCTACAAGTATATATGAAAACTCTTTTTTGATTTCTAAGCCGGAACCAATTTCATAAAAGGTACTGGAATAAATAAATCCTTTCCATAATCTGAAATTATATTCAGCACGCGCAACCAATGAATTGTCGGGCTTTTGGGAAGTCAACAATGGATCTCTTATTTTTAATTGTCTATATGATGCATTTAACTTTAATTGATTATTTGAATTTTTTATCAAGTCCAAAAACCCACCATAACTTTCGGCATAAGTTGTTGTAACCAAATTTGTTTCACCTAAAATATTCCTGACTGCATAGTCTGTTCGTTGTTTGTAATTTATTCCATACCTGTTTTTTGTAGTGTCTGCATTTTGCATGTAGGCTTGCCATTCCCAGAACTCATAACTGTTTCCTAAAAGTGAATCTTTTTTGCCAAGCGCGAATTTATTTTGTTCAAATTCATCTTTTAATCCGACTGTCAACCATTTTATTTTTTGTGATATTCCACTTTTATGTCTATAAAAATTAGTATTTGTTATGCTTGCCGAATTCAATAAACTTCCATCATATTGAACAGTAAATCCTTTTTTTGTTCCTAATAGATTTGCAACATGTTTGTTTGCATTGTATTTATCATCTTCAAAAAATGCATTGAAACGATAACCAATTGTGCCTGTTCCTTTTTTTGCTAATCCAACTGCTGCCCCAACAATATGCTGGTCGGCTGTTTGTAAAACACTTCCTCTGTTCCAATCGCGTTCAAACTCAACACTTCTATAGCGTTCTATAGGAGAAAAATATTGTTGAACGTATTCGTAATTTACATTGGTTAATAAAACAAGAGGCGCGACACTGTCTACAACTTTCTCAGGAGCAAAATTTCTATGACGAAATGGTTTAGCATTATCAAAATTCATTTTCAATCCATAACCAATATCATCTTTACTATCAGCTGACGAAAATGTATTGATATCGTTTTTACTTAGAACTCCTTCAACTGATAATTTTGTATTCTTATTAAACGCATAATCAAATCCTGCAGTCACCATTTGTTTTTGCTTGGGTGTTACTAACTGAACAACCGGTTCGTAATTTCCGTTTGGAATATTTGTCACCGTATCGGGCATCACCCATTGAAATACTTTTCCATTTGCACTTGTAGTTATCTGAACATAATTTCCTTTATTAGCTCCTACATTACTATATGTCACTCGATAATGCGCACTGTCACTGTTTGTGCTGTATAAAAAAATGTTTGGGAAAGTAAACGTTCCAATTGTTGTATCAATTTTTTGATACAAAACTTCGTTATTATTAAATGCAACACTATCAAAACTCGGACTAACAGCTAAAGAAAGTGTGTCGCCAATTTCGGATAATAATTTTTTTTGTGAAGGAGATAAATCTTGTTGCAACGGTTGATTTTTACTATCCTGTTCGGAGTAAACATGCAAATGCAATTTCAATTTATTTTGCTCGTACTCATTTGCAAAATGCAAAATAGAACGAGCATAATTTTTATCAGAATACTGAAACTCCACAACAATTCTTTTATCTTTTGTGATAAGTTGTTTGGCAGTAAAAATAATTTCCGAAGTATTGTAATTGATTACATAATCATTCTCTTGTCCCCTGTCCATCAACCTTCCATCTATGTAAACTTTTTCTGTTCCGGATAAAATTATAATGAATGGTTCATTTTCTGCACCACGCAATCTGTAAGGCCCTTGATTATTTTCAATACCTTGAATTTGATTTCTTGCAAATTTTCCTCGTGATACTGCAGCACTTAATCCTGTTTTATAAACTCCTTGTTTTTTTAAATCTTTGTTTTCTGCATTTGTTTTTTGAATTGTTGAAAAACTAATTCCTTGTGCTTTTTTATTAAAGTTCATAAAATATCCATAAGGCCTAGCCATCTGAAAATCTCCTGCAATTAATTTTGTTTTTTGATTGGAGAGCTGAATAAATACTTTGTCGAACTCTTGTAATTGCTGAGTGTTCCCATCCGGTTGAATAGGAATATTATTATCCGTTGCAGCTAAAAGTATATCTACATTATTATTTAAGTGTCCGGATAATTGTAAATTCAAATTAGAGTTCACAACAACATCTTGATTATTTCCAAATGAAATTCCGCGTGAAATACTTCCGCTTTTATTTAATCCATCCATTTTAAAAATATCATCGTTTTTCGATTCTATATTATAACTGAATGGATTTGTGTTCCCATTTAAATCTGGCTTAATTCTATTAGCGTCTTTGTGTTTTGTTTCAGAAGAAAATAAATAAGGAAATGTTTTGTAATATGTTCTTAATCCTTGTAAAGGAATACTATCAGAAGTTATTTTTTTTCTGTTTAGTATTAATTGTCCTTCGGCATAATTTACTTTATAGTAAGAAGTGTCTAACAATCTACCATCAGCAATCGCAATTTTAATTGAGCCGGGAATCAGACTAAGGGAATCAAGCTGTATAGTATCCGAAAGCGTTGTTAATTGTTTAATATGATTGTTTCCTGTATTTTGTGAATAACCACAAAAACAGAAAAAAAGCAAGACATAAACCAATATGATTCTCGGCACTATCACAAAATTAAAAGTACAAATTATGTATGAACAAATGCATTTTATACATTTGTTCAAATTGTACTATATATACGTTTAAATATGACAAAAATTATAACTTATAACCTCAATGGCATTCGTTCGGCAATGAGCAAAGGCTTAATGGATTGGCTAAAAGCAGCAGATCCAGATGTTTTATGTATGCAAGAATTAAAAGCAGAGCCCGGACAATTAGACCTATCTGTTTTTGAAGCTGCCGGCTATCATCATTACTGGTATCCAGCACAAAAAAAGGGCTACAGCGGGGTTGGAATTTTTACAAAACAAAAGCCCGACCATGTGGAATACGGCTGTGGCATTGCTGAATACGATTTTGAAGGACGAGTAATTAGAGCCGATTATGGTGACGTTTCTATCATGAGTGTTTATCACCCTAGTGGGAGTAGTGGTGAAGACCGACAAGCCTTTAAAATGAAGTGGTTGGGCGATTTTCAAAAATACATTGATAAACTAAAAAAAGAGCGTCCAAAACTCATTATTTGTGGCGATTATAACATTTGTCATGAGCCAATTGATATCCACAATCCCAAGAGTAACGCCAATAGCAGCGGGTTTTTGCCAGAGGAAAGAGCCTGGATTGATGCATTTATGAAAGGAGGATTTGTAGACAGCTTTCGTCATTTTAACAAAGAGCCTCATAACTACAGCTGGTGGAGCTTTAGAGCCAATTCAAGAGCCAAAAACTTAGGATGGCGCATCGATTATAATCTGGTTAGCAAAAATTTAGAGTCGAAAATGAAAAGAGCTACAATACTAGCAGAAGCTAAGCATTCCGACCATTGCCCGGTTGTTCTGGAAATTGATTTATAAAAATTTGCCATTTGTCAGTCATAAATTGGGTTTTGGGCTAAAACTTTCTCAATTCGTTTGAAATTTGCATAATATCTATATATTTGTACCTTAGAAAAATAAATACCTACTTATATCTGATATGAAAAAAGTTATTTACTCATTATTAATTGCAGGATTATTTGCTTCTTGCGGTGATGGAACAACTACTACCGGTGAATCTCGTGAAGCCAAAGGTGGCGTTTTTTACGGAAGTGTTTTTAAAATGAATGAAGTGGAAGATTTCCGTAATCTTTACCCATTAAACATCACAGAAGTTACCTCTCATCGTATTGCTAATCAAGTATACGAAGGCTTAGTAAAACTTTCTCAAGGCGACTTAACAGTTGTTCCTGGGTTGGCTGAAAAATGGGAAAAAAATGCAGATGCAAGTCAATGGACTTTCCACTTACGTAAAGGAGTTAAATTTCATGATGATCCTTCATTTGCTGATGGCAAAGGACGCGAAGTAACAGCAAAAGATTTTGTTTATTGTTTCGAAAAACTTTGTTCATCAAGCCCGGAAAATCAACAATTTGGAAATACATTTAAAGACAGAGTTGTAGGCGCTAACGAATATTTTCAATCTACTATTGACAAAAAACCTTTGGCAGGTGGTGTTGCAGGGATTAAAGCAATTGACGATTATACTTTACAAATTAATTTGCTTCACCCTTTCGCAGGATTTCTTAATATCTTGAGTACTCCTGGATGCTGGGTTTATCCTCAAGAAGCAATGGAAAAATACGGAGTGGATATGCGTGTGAAATGTGTTGGTACAGGTCCTTTCCAAGTGAAAAGCATTAAAGAAGGGGAAGCAGTTATTTTAGAGCGCAATCCAAACTACTGGAACGTAGATGAGCATGGCAATCAATTACCTTATTTGGATGCTGTTAAATACACATTCATTAAAGAAAAAAAATCAGAGTTATTAGAATTTAAGAGAGGTAATTTGGATATGATTTTCCGTTTACCAATCGAAATGATTCCGGATATCTTAGGAGAACTTGGAAGTGCTAAAGAAGGAAATGCTCCATTTGATATGCAAGTTGTTCCTGCTATGAGTACGTTCTACTATGGTTTCCAACACCAAAGCAATATCTTTGATAAAAAAGAAGTTCGTTTAGCATTCAATTATGCAATCGACCGCGAAAAAATTGTGAACTACACTTTACAAGGTGAAGGCGTACCGGGAAATTATGGTATTGTTCCTCCAAGCTTTAAAGAGTACGATTCAAAAGCATTAAAAGGATATACTTTCGATGTTGACAAGGCTCGTAAATACCTTGCTACTGCTGGTTACCCTGATGGAAAAGGATTTCCAAAATTAACTTTACAAATCAACAGTGGTGGTGGTGATAGAAATATTCAAACAGCTGAGGTTATTCAAAAAATGTTGAAAGAGAATTTGAATGTTGATGTTGAAATTAACGTAATGCCTTTTGCTGAACACTTAGAAAGTTTAGAAACAGGAAAAGCAATGTTCTGGAGAGCTGGTTGGACTGCAGATTATCCAGATCCTGAAACATTCTTAACATTGTTATATAGCAAGCACATTCCTGAAAAATTAACTGATAAATCTTTCTTGAACTCTGTTCGTTACAAAAGCGTAAAATTCGATTCATTATTCTCTGCTGCAATGCAAGAAGTTGATGACAAAAAACGTTTTGGTCTTTATCTTCAAGCTGATCAACAAGCAATTGATGATGCGGCTATCATGCCAATCTTCTATGACGAAAACTACCGTTTAGTTCAAACTAACGTTAGAAACTTCCCTGCAAACGCTATGGAATATCGTGATATGTCTCGTGTTTACATCGAGCCTAAAGTTGAAAAAGCTGACGCTAAGAAATAATATTTAATCTCTTTTTTTAGAAAGCCCAGACATTTATAGTCTGGGCTTTTTTGTTTCCGTTTATTAACAAAATCAAAGCGCTTTTATGTGGATAAACAATCCTTCCTTCAAGTATTATTTGCTTCTATTATCAATAATTTTGTATATAATTTAAATATCCAAAAAATGAAATACGAAGTATCCACAAATGCATTAAAACATAAAAGTGATATGCGTAAAACTGGTTTAAAATATAGTCTGATAATTGCACTCACATGTGGAATGTTTTCTTGTGTTCCTCAACGGAAATTAGAAGAAGAACAAGCAAAAAGAGAAAGTACCGAAAAAGAACTTGCTGCATTAAAAACAAGTTCAATGGAATGTGATACAAAATTGAAAGAAGCTACAAAGCAAATGGCTGACGATAGCAAAGCCATTATCGGGCTTCAAAAAGATACATCCATTGTTGGAACTAGCTATAGAAGTTTAACTGCTAAGTATGACAAACTAAATCAAATTAACGAACAGTTGCTTGATAAGTACAACCGCTTATTAGAAGGGAATTTGGCAGACACCAAAAAACTTTCCGGGGAGTTACAAATGACTCAGGAGCAACTTTTGAAAAAACAAGATGAGTTAAAATTGTTGGAAGCACAATTAAATGCTCAAAAGAAAAGTTTAGATGAATTAACTGCTGAATTAAAAAAACGTGAAGCACGTGTTGCTGAGTTGGAAGACATTTTGAAAAAGAAAGATGAAGCAGCAAACGAATTGAGAAAAAAATTATCGGATGCCTTGTTAGGATTTGAAGGCAAAGGATTAACCATCACTCAAAAAAACGGAAAAGTATATGTATCAATGGATGAGAGTTTATTGTTTGCATCAGGAAGTACATCTGTTGAAGCAAAAGGAGTTGATGCATTAAAAAAAGTGGCGAAAGTTTTAGAGCAAAATACCGATATCAATGTGATGATTGAAGGACATACCGATGACGTTCCTATGGTTGGAAAAGGCGATATCAAAGACAATTGGGATTTAAGCGTTATGCGTGCTACATCCATTGTAAAGATTATTACAAAAAACAGCTCTGTTGATCCAAAAAGATTAACAGCTTCCGGCAGAGGAGAATATTTCCCTATCGATCCGGCTAAGACCAGTGATGCACGCAAAAAGAACCGCAGAACAGAAATTATTTTAACTCCTAAATTAGATGAGTTGTTAAAAGTTTTAGAAACAAATTAATTTTTTAGATTGGAAAAAAAGAAAAAAGAAAATTGACGACCTCAGTTTTCTTTTTTCTTTTTGAAATAACATGTAACATTTATACATTTTTGCGTTATATATAATCAGTACAACAAAACACTATGAAGAACTTCGTTTTTATACTCACATTCCTTTTACTTGTAAGCCCTTCGTTTGCACAAGAACCTATTGTCGAGTTTTGGGATATTGCACAAACAAAGAAAAAAAGTGAGCAACAGCTTAAAGATGGGATGCAAGACGGAAAATATACAGCTTGGTACGAAAACGGGGACAT
Organism: Bacteroidota bacterium; assembly: GCA_005772895.1. Taxonomy (GTDB): domain Bacteria; phylum Bacteroidota; class Bacteroidia; order 2-12-FULL-35-15; family 2-12-FULL-35-15; genus 2-12-FULL-35-15. The sequence continues at coordinate 15,507 of SXIH01000061.1, forward strand.
TGCAAAACAAGGAATGTTTTCTAAAGGAAAAGCAAACGGCAAATTCATTCTTTACTATCCAGGGAAAAAACAAAAAGCAGAAGAAAACTATGTCCACGGAAAAAAACATGGTGCCTGGAAATATTGGTATATTAATGGAAACAAAGCACAAGAAACTTTTTTTAAAGAAGACAGGCCAGATAGTACTTGGACAGGATGGCACGAATCAGGAAAAATAAAAAGTACTGAAATTTATATTGCCGGAAAAAAAGAAGGAACTTGGATTTATTATTATGAAAACGGGCAAAAAGAAAGCGAAGGAAATTTTAAAAATAATTTTGCTGAAGGAAATTATACCGGCTGGTATTCCAATGGCAACAAGCAAAAGGAAGGACAATACAAAAACGATTTACAAACCGGTTTGTGGAAAGAATATTTCCGGAGCGGAAAACCAAAACAAGAAATGCAATATGAAAAAGAGGAAGTGTTGTTGATGAATCTTTGGTTTGAAACAGGAGAACAGCCAATTAAAAACGGGAATGGGAAATTCACTATGGCTTACGATAATGGGAAAAAGAAAGGCGAAGGGAATTACAAAGACGGGCGAATGGATGGAGAATGGCTGTTTTACATGACTACCGGAGAAAAGGATTTTAAAGTAAATTATGTAAAAGGAAAGAAAAATGGTCCTTGCACCAATTGGTTCATCAACGGAACAGTGAAAAGTGAAGGGCCGTTTGTAAATGATAAAAAGAACGGGTATTGGAAATTCTACAATGTGAATGGAAAGATCCAGATAGAAGGAACACTTACCGATAACCTAAGAACAGGTAAGTGGCTGTATTGGTATAATAACGGAACAAAAGAAACTGAAGGCTATTATAAAAATGACATGATGGATAGTCTTTGGACTTACTATTACAATGATGGAAACAAATGGAAAGAAGGATACTACTCTGAAAATTTCAAAACTAAATTGTGGACAACCTGGTATGAGAACGGACAAAAATTAGAAGAAGGAAATTTCATAGCAGGAAAAGAAGAAGGAACTTGGTATTCTTGGTTCGACAATGGAGTAATGAAGAATGAAGGAAATTTTAAAAAAGGAAAGATGGATGGAAGTTGGAAAGCGTGGTTTCCAAATAAGAGTCCGAATTATGAAGGATTTTATTCCACCGAGGAGCGACAAATGACTTTGAAGTATACATACAAGGACAAAGCAAAAAGAGACTCCGTGACTTGCAAATCAGGAAACTGGAAATATTATTATGATAACGGCAAAGTAAAAGAAGAAGGAGCATACAAGTCTGGAGAGAAAGATGGTCATTGGATATTTTGGACACCATATGGATTTAAGGACATGGAAGGAGATTACAAAGAGGAAAAACAAAACGGTTTGTGGACTTACTATTATGAAACAGGTGTAAAATCGATGGAACAAACATTTAAAGATGGGAAATTAAGTGGTGATTGCAGTTCTTGGTACGAAGACGGCAAACTAAAAAGTACTACTTCTTATACCTTAGTTAAAGACAGCAAAAAATTACGGGTAGAAAGTAAGCCCCACGGGAAATGGACTTATTACGATAAAAACGGGAACATTATGCTGGAAACCACCTATAAAAAAGGTGAGAAAATCAATTAATTATCTTCTGTGGTGATGTGGTTTGTGGTGCTTCATTTGTTGCATACGAATAGCACGAACTTCATCTTCTTTCTTTTTGCGTTTTCTAGCTAAAACTGTTGTAAACCAAGCTATTCCAATTACAACGGAAAATCCTACACCCATGTAAATATAGCTCATAATCTCCTCGTGTCGTATTTTTTCTAGTTCAGCAGCGCTATTTTCTAGGTTTTTAGTAATATTTTCCAACGATGGACCTGCAGATTCATCAGAAATGGCTGCAGAAGTGTCAGGAGGAAGCGAGTCTGCTGCCTGGGAAAATGTAAAATTTAGTGTTGAAAAGAAGAAAACGAATATTAAACTAAAACCTCTGAAAGTGCTGCCCCAACTCATTTTTCTGGTCTTTGTATTTGTGATTTCCATAACATTATTTTTTTTAATCATTTGTACGAAATCTTTAATTCAGGAGTAGGCATAAACAAAAATAGGTAAAAAACAAGCCTATTTTATCTATTAGACGTAAATTTATCACTATAGGTTGCTGTAAAACCTCTATTTGACGAAAAATTGTTAACATAGCTTGCTTAAAAAGTTTGGAAATATGAAAGAATGGTGTATATTTGCAAAGTAAAATAGAAGAACAATAGTAAAAGAGGGGACAAAAGTCCCCTCTTTCTATTCACATAAAGACATGATTACGGTAGATAGAATACAAAAAATTGCTGAAGAGAAACTTGCTGAAAGCACTAATTTTATTGTAGATATATCTGTAAAACAAGGCAATAAGATTATTGTTCTTTTAGATAATGACAAAGGGGTTTCGATTAGCGATTGTGTGGCTATGAGCCGCCATATAGAAGCGAGTTTAGACAGGGAAGCAGAAGATTTTGAGCTGAATGTAATGTCTCCAGGACTATCAGAACCCTTTAAAATTCTCCGCCAATATCAAAAAAATATTGGAAAACAGGTAGATGTAGTTACCAAAGAAGGCAAAAAATTAAGCGGCAAACTGTTGTCTGCCAACAATTTAGGAATAGAACTCGAAAATAAATCTAAAGAGCGGGTTGAAGGCAAAAAAGGAAAACAATTAATTATCAATAATATCAATTTAACATTTAATCAAATCAAAGAAACTAAAATTGTAATATCATTTTAATCATTAAAAAAATGGAAAGTATTAATCTAATTGAATCGTTCTCAGAATTCAAAGAAGTAAAAAACATCGACAGAGCAACATTAATGAGCATCATTGAAGATGTATTTCGTAGTATGTTGCTAAAAAAATATGGCTCAGATGAAAATTTCGATATTATCGTAAATCCGGATCGTGGAGATATAGAAATTTGGCATAACCGCGAAGTGGTAGATGATGAATTTGCTGATGATAGTTTTGATTATGATGAGGCTAAACATATTAGTTTAACAGAAGCTAAAAAAATTGATTCGGATCTTGATTTAGGAGAAGAAGTTGTAACTCCTGTTAAATTAGAACACTTTGGTAGAAGAGCTGTATTAGCTGTTCGTCAAAATTTGGTTTCTAAAATTTTAGAATTAGAAAAAGACAGTTTATACAAAAAGTATAAGGAAAAAGTGGGTGAGATTATGACCGGAGAAGTATACCAAATCTGGAAAAAAGAATTGTTGATATTAGATGAAGATGGAAACGAATTATTATTGCCAAAAACAGAGCAAATTCCTTCCGACTTTTTCAAAAAAGGAGATACGTTAAAAGCGGTAGTTCAACGTGTGGACATGAAAAACAATTCTCCTGTAATTGTTCTTTCACGTACATCCCCTGCTTTCCTCGAGCGTTTATTTGAAATGGAAGTGCCGGAAGTGTTTGACGGATTAATTACAATCAAAAAAATTGTGCGCGAACCAGGTGAAAGAGCTAAAGTTGCTGTAGAGTCTTATGATGACAGAATTGACCCAGTAGGTGCATGTGTAGGTATGAAAGGTTCTCGTATACACGGTATCGTTCGCGAATTGCGCAACGAAAACATTGACGTAATTAACTTTACTTCAAATCCTTCTTTATTTATTACACGTGCTTTGAGCCCAGCTAAAATCACTTCAGTAAAAATTGACGAAGAAACAAAACGTGCTGAAGTATTTTTAAAACCCGATCAAGTTTCATTAGCAATTGGAAAAGGCGGACACAATATTAAATTGGCCGGCAAATTAACAGGTTATGAAATTGATGTGTATCGTGATACAGATATCGATTTAGAAGATGTGGATTTAGAAGAATTTTCAGATGAAATTGAAAGCTGGATTTTGGATGAATTGAAAAACATCGGATGCGATACAGCTAAGAGTGTGCTGGAATTATCTACTGAAGAGTTGGTTAAACGTACCGACTTAGAAGAAGAAACAGTAACAGAAGTAAAAGCAATTTTACAGTCAGAATTTGAATAACCTACGAAATACGAATAGCGAATTACGAATGAAAAACATCGTATTCGTAATTCGTTATTAAATGTATTGTCATCCCGAGCGGAGTCGAGGGGCGTAGTAAATTTTTTAAAAAAGTATATGTCAGAAAACAAAGGACAACGATTAAGTAAGGTTGCAAAGGAGCTCAATGTAAGTATTGGGACGATTACCGAATTCCTTAAAGGTAAGGGCCACAAGGTGGAGAATAATCCTATGGCCAAAATTACCGATGAACATTATGCATTGTTGGCAAAAGAATATCAGTCTGAAAAAGCTGCTAAGGAAGAAGCGACAAAGGTAACTTCAAGTACTAAAGCTAAGAAAGAAAGTATTACTCTTGAAGATGCTAAAAAGCCTGAGTTAAAAAAGAAAGAGGAAGAAGAAGACATCATCATTAAAAACATTCCAAACGTTCCTGCTGCAAAAGAAAAAACTGTTGCAAAAGAAAAAGAAGTTGAAAAGGAAGTAATTAAATCAGATGTAAAACTTACAGTAGTTTCCAAAATTGATTTGGACTCTATCAACAGCAAAACAAAACCAACAAAAAAATCAAAAGCTGCTAAGGAAGAAGAAGCGAAAGAAGAAAAGAAAACGAAAACCACAGCTAAAGGGAAAGGAAAATCTAAAAAAGAAGTTGATCCTGAAGTAGAAGAAGTAAAAGAAGAAGAAAGTTCAGAAACCGAAGAAACTGAAAAAGTAGATTTTTACGAAACAAAAGTAGAGAAGCTGGAAGGCCCTAAAATTATGGGGAAAATCGATCTTCCGATAAAAGAAGAACGCAAAAAAAATCCGGTTGCCTCCTCCTCCGCTACTAATGCTGACAATAAAAAGAAACGTAAACGTATTAAGAAAAGTTTTGGTGGTGCAACATTAGGCGACACTTGGGATCCTACAAAAAAACCGGGAGCCGAAGGAACAGCTAAAACAAACGATACTCCACGTAAACAATATCCTGTTACATCACAAAACTCTGGCGGACCTAGAGGAAAATTTAATCCTCGCGCTCCGAAAGTTGAATTAACTCCAGATCAAGTTGCAGCACAAGTAAAAGAAACACTTGCACGATTAAGTGGTGCTGGAAAATCAAAAGCTTCGAAACACCGTAAATCAAAGCGAGATATCGCTAGTGAAAGAATTCAGGAAGCGGCTGACCAACAGGAACTAGAAAAAAAGATCATCAAAGTAACTGAATTCGTTTCTGCAAATCAGTTAGCACAGATGATGGATATTTCAGTAAACGAAATTATTTCTGCTTGTATGAGTTTGGGAATGTTTGTATCTATCAACCAACGATTGGATGCGGAGACCATTGCAATTGTTGCAGAAGAATTTGGATTCCAATTAGAATTCGTTTCTGTAGAGGTACAAGAAGCTATTAAAGAAGAAGTTGATTCAGAAGACCAATTATTAGATCGTTCACCAATCGTAACCGTAATGGGTCACGTAGATCACGGTAAAACATCTCTACTGGATTATATCCGTAAAGCCAATGTAATTGCTGGTGAAGCGGGGGGTATCACTCAGCACATTGGTGCATACAATGTAAAATTAGAAAACGGAAAAACAATAACATTCTTGGATACTCCAGGTCACGAAGCCTTTACAGCGATGCGTGCACGTGGTGCTCAAGTAACTGACGTAGCAATTATTGTTGTTGCTGCCGATGACAGCGTAATGCCTCAAACAACAGAAGCAATCAATCACGCACAGGCAGCGGGAGTTCCAATTATTATTGCAATCAATAAAATTGATAAACCAGGAGCTAATCCTGATAAAATACGTGAAGCATTATCACAAATGAATATTCTTGTGGAAGAATGGGGCGGAAAAGTTCAGTGCCAGGAAATCTCCGCTAAGAAAGGATTACACATTGATGACCTTTTGGAAAAAGTTTTATTGGAAGCAGAAATGTTGAACCTAAAAGCAAATCCAAATAAAAATGCAAGCGGAACTGTTATCGAATCCGAATTAGATAAAGGACGAGGATATGTTAGTACAATCTTAGTAGAAGCAGGAACATTGCGTGTTGGAGATATTGTATTAGCAGGATGTTTCAGTGGAAAAGTAAAAGCATTGCATAATGAACGTGGACAAGTTGTGAAGGAAGCAGGACCGGCAATGCCAGTATCTTTGCTTGGTTTAAGCGGTGCTCCACAAGCGGGGGATAAATTTCACATCATGAACGATGAGCGTGAAGCTCGTGAAATTGCTGCAAAACGTTTACAGTTACAACGTGAACAAGGTATCAGAACAAACAAACATATTACATTGGATGAGATTGGAAGACGTTTAGCGATAGGCGATTTCAAAGAATTGAACGTAATTGTAAAAGGTGACGTGGATGGTTCGGTAGAAGCGCTTGCAGATTCATTGCAAAAATTATCTACTGAAAAAGTTCAAGTAAAAATTATTCACAAATCGGTTGGAGCAATTTCCGAATCAGATGTATTATTGGCTTCTGCATCCAATGCAATCATTGTTGGATTCCAAGTGCGACCATCAGCGGGTGCACGTAAGATTGCAGATGTTGAACAAATTGATATTCGTTTATATTCTATTATCTACAAAGCGATTGAAGAAATTCAAGCTGCGATGGAAGGAATGTTGGCTCCTGAATTCCAGGAAAAAGTGGTTTGTAACATTGAAATCCGTGAGGTATTTAACATCACTAAAGTGGGAACCATTGCAGGATGTTTTGTGTTAGATGGAAAAGTAAACAGAAATACCAAAGTACGTATTATCCGTGATGGAATTGTAGTTCATGATGGTGAATTGGGTTCATTAAAACGTTTTAAAGACGATGTGAAAGAAGTAAACAAAGGTTTTGAGTGCGGGTTGAACATTGCAAATTTCAACGATATTAAAGTAGGAGACATCATTGAAGGATACGATATGGTGGAAGTAAAAGCGAAGTTGTAAAAAATTTCAGATTTCAGATTTCAAATTGTAATAAAAAAATCCCGCTCCGTTTCTCGACTTCGCTCGAAATGACAACGGAGCGGGATTTTTATTTTCGAAGCATGTTCTCTACAGTATCGTCATCCCGTGCCACCCTTCGACTACGCTCTGGGCAGGCTCGGGATCTCCTAATTACGGAGGATGCGCCTTACTTCAACTTCGTAATATTGCTTATCTCAGCAGGAATCCCAACAGTACAACCAGCTGGTTGAGGCATTTTTAATGGATGATAATCAAATGTAATGTTTTGTCCATCCACATCAATGTCTTTATTTAATTTATCTTTTGGAATAAGAACAATCTCCGCAACATCATCGTGAGCATTGATAATAATAACAGTTTCGCAACCGCCTGAACGATATTTATGAGAAACTTTTCCGGCATGTGCGCCTTGTGTTGCATTAACTGTTGTATTAGTTGTTTCCATAGAATTAATAGCAATTGTTCCCGAAGTTCCGGGTGTAGATGAGGAAGAACTTGTAGGAGTTGTTGAAGCAGTTGCTCCTTTTTTAGTTTTACAACTTGTTGCTGTGCTTACAGAAACTACTAAGACTAAACTAAATAGAATGGTTTTCATAATGATGTATATTGGTTTAATAAAAACACTCGTGCAAATCCCATTCCAAATCAGGAATGGCTCTGCACGAGTGCTTTATAAAGGATTTAATATTCTTATTTTACAAATACTTTAACCACTCTTTGGAAGTTTGGATTACCCACTCTTACCAAATATGTTCCAGTAGCTAAACCAGCAACATTCACAGTAGTTTCGAAAGAATTTCCAACTGGTGTTACTGTTTTACCATTGATTTTTTTACCAGTAATATCAAACAAATCAACTACCATGTCTTCGTTTGATGGTAATTTAGATGCTGATACATTTAACATGCTTTCGTTTTGGAAAGTGTTAAATGCCGGTTCAAGAGTAGCATTATCAACTCCTGTTACCAAAGGTAATTGGAATGAATAAACACGTGTTCTGATAGCAGAAACAACATAACATCCTGTATACCAGAAAGTTAAGCCGTCCGGATCCATAGATGTTTGAGCGTAGTCACCAAAACGGTTACCACATCCGGTTGAAGCACCTGAACCTGCTATTGCTGTAGTTTCAGTAAATGACATTGTTCCTAATGGGTCTGTAGCTAAACGGCCAGTATAACGCAAACTAGGAGAAATATTAGCTAAAGCACCTTGCGTAGGAGAAGCAGTAGTAGAAGCAGAAACACAATATGCTAATGCAATACTTCCATTATCATCCATTGCAATACTTTGCATCCAACGGTTAGCACCATCAGCAGGAGCATAAGTTCCTTCTTGATATAGTGACCAAACACCTGTTGATTGATTTTGGCGTAATTCAACCCATTTAATACTACGTAATTTGCTTGTTGCATTCATTTTAACTCCCCAAGTAACCAGAGCAGTATTATATCCAGTCCAAGCTCTCCATTGCACTCTATATTGTGCAACTCCACCAATACCATCTAATTTTTGAGTTGTTCCCGGTTGCCAGATATCGTTCCAGCTAGCATCATAAGATGCATCAAAAGCAGCAGTAGGAATTGTTACTGTTGTTCCAACAGTTGCAGTTGGTGTTGCAGGAACCCAATTCACAGTGAATGGATAAATTTTAACCGCATCAGTAGCTCCACCGCCCCAAGCGTTATCAGTATATTGAAAAACTGGGAATGGTGTTCCAACTGCAGGTAATCCACCGTCAGCATCAGCAGGCATTGGCAAGAAGAAACCAGAAGGTACTGTTGGTGAAAATGTTTTTTCAAATGCTCTTGCAGTTAATCCTAATAACATTTTATCTCTTTCGAAAATCATGATTTTGCTACCATAGTTAGCAGTCATATAATAACCATCCCACCAGATAGAAAACTTCAAATAATCTGGGAAGCTACCTGCTGTATAAGTATAAGTATACCAAGTTCCTAATGGATCTGGAGTAGTAGATATAGCAATATACACTTTGTTTCCTGAACCAAATTGGCTCAAGAACCAACGATCTGCATATGCATCGTACATAATAATAGGATCTCCCATATTTGGAACCGCAGGGCTCCAAAGGTTACCCATATTTGATATAGACAACATAGTTGTACCTGTTTTGCTATAAACTCTTACAGGAGTAGCATTCACACCTTGGATATAGTGATTTGGTCCTGCTGCACCTGATGGATCTGGAGGGCATCCGCCTCCACTTTGTGCCATCCAGTTAGCAATAGGAGGCATAGGAGTTCTTGTTCCTTGCGTTCTTTGAGTTGTTACAGCGTCTGTTCCGTATGCCGGACCATCTTTTTCTTCAGAAAATTGAAATACCTGAGGCTGTCTTTTTTCACGGTCTTTAGAATGCTCTTTTTCAGAATCTACCATGTTTTCATCAACAGCAGGTAAAATATCTGCAATTTCTGTCAATGGTTTAGAAACACCAAAATGTTCAAGTTTTAGCATTTCTACTTTGTCATCACCTGCTACATTTTGAGCACATACTGCACTCACAACAAACAAGCTAGACAGGATTAATGTAGCTTTTTTCATGGGGGTTTAATTTAGTTAATAAATGTATTTTAAAGTTTAGAGAAAATTATTATTCTGCTAATATAGAAAAGAGAAATTAAAATTCCAAATAAAAAAAGAGGAAATAATTAGTAATCGGTACTAGTAGATTATTGAAATTAGGTGAACTATAAAAAAACTGTGGTGAAAACCGTTTTACTTTTTTTCAGTTGAATAAAGTTTTGGCATTTCTATTTCGTCTTGAACAAGAAAAGAAGAAGGAAATTCGATTTGAATTTCTTTCAATGCTTTATAAGCTTCTAATTTTGTTCTGAAATCGCCCACCCTGATATTAAAGTTGGGTTGGTCATATTTTTCGTACGCAGAAATGTCAGGAAATTTAGAAATAAATTTTGCTTTTATTTCCTTTGCTTTATTTTTATCAGAACCAAAATGAATTTTAATTCGATACCCTTTTATTGGAGCTTTCGAATTAATTTCGATGTGCTTGTTCACCAATTCTTTTACCTTATATTCTTGCACTATTTCTACTTTTCCGGTATCCGAAATTGTTTTTTGTGCACAAATAAATTGGCTAAAAAAAAGAAAAATAATTGAACAAAAAAGTTTCCGAAAAATATTCATATTACAAAGGTAATTTTTTAATTGTGTCCATCTAATATCGCACCAAATTTTTTACAAAATTGGCTCGACAAATTTGATTGTTTCTTTGACGAAATGTTGATTTACTTGGATGAAATTTACTGATAAAAATCAGTTTTATATAATCGCTATTTAGAATGAATATAAATTATGCCTTTTTTATAAAATTTTAACGTTTTTTGAATCGCCAATTAATGTTTCTTATAAATTTGTCGCTCAAGTAATAATTCGCTCTCTAATAGTAGAGGTTTTCAACGGAGTTAAATAGTTAAAAATCAATATGGATACAATTTGTAAGCAGTCAAAAAAACTTTTTTTGGCAATTTTTTCCCTCCTATTTTTATCATTCTTTCTAAGTATTAACCCCGTTTCCGCCCAAGATGGCGAAAAAATATTCAAGGAAAATTGTGCCGTTTGTCACAGTATGGGTAAAGAAACCGTTACTGGTCCCGGATTAGAAGGAGTTATGAAACGTGTTCCTAGTGAAGACTGGATGCTGAAATGGATAAAAAACAACGATGCACTAATTAAAAGTGGTGACGCCTATGCTGTAAAAATCAATGCTTTTGCTACTACTCAAATGACCTCTTTTGCGTCAATGCCTGATGCAGACATCAAAGCGGTGATTGAATATATTAAAAATTATAAACCCCCTGTTATAGTTAATAATACTGGTGGCGCACCTGGCGCTCCTGTTGAAAAAGAAGAAACTCCAATGACATTAATAATTGGCGTTATAGCTTTCTTAATCATTATTGTTGGTGTTTTACGCGGTGTTCGTCACTCATTAAAAAATTTACAAAACGAAAAACTTGGAATTCCAGAAGAAGAAAAAGTTGGTGCATGGACTGAATTCAGAAACTGGACGCGCTCAAACAAAACTACTACCGGTGTTGTGATTTTATTTATTGTCGGAGGATTAACTTCTGCCGGTTGGTATGCACTTAAAGATATCGGAGTGTATGCTGATCCTGAACAAAAAAGAGAATATCATCCTGAACAACCGATTGCATTTTCTCATAAAATTCACGCTGGTGACAATGCTATCAATTGTCAGTATTGCCACTCAGGTGTTGAAAGAAGTAAGACTGCTGGAATTCCTACAGTAAATGTTTGTATGAACTGTCATCGCGGAATTTCAAAAGGACAATCAGATGCAGGAACTGCTGAAATTGCAAAAATATACGAAGCTGCAGGTTGGGATCCTTCTGTTGCTAAGTATAACAAACCGCAAAAACCAATTCAGTGGGTGAAAGTTCACAATCTTCAGGATTTTGTGTTCTTCAGTCACCAACAACATGTGAAAGTTGGTAAACAAGAATGTGCTACTTGTCACGGTGATTTAACCACCATGACAACAGCTAAACAAGTTCAACCATTAACAATGGCTTGGTGTGTTGATTGCCACAGAACTACTGAAGTACCAGGAATGAAAGACAATCCATACTACGAAAGTTTACACAAAAAATTAGCTGAAAAATTCAAAGACTTACCTAGAGATCAACGCAAATTTACAGTTGATAAAATGGGTGGGATTGAATGTGGAAAATGCCACTACTAAGAAATGATAAATTATAAATTAAGAATTATAAATTTTTAATTATTGATTAATAAAATTAAAGAATAGGACGCTGAATAACATTCATAATTTATAATTCAGCATTTATAATTAAATAAAAATATGGCAACAAAAAAATACTGGAAAGGACTAGAAGAATTAAACAACAGTCCTGAATTTGTTCAAAGTGCGAATAATGAATTTGCAGAACAAATTCCTGTAGAAAAATTCTTAGGAGATAATAATCTTGCTGAAAACAGCGGAACAAACCGAAGAGATTTCTTAAAATTTTTAGGCTTCAGCGTTACAGCTGCTTCTTTAGCGGCTTGCGAAACGCCTGTAAACAAGGCAATTCCTTATGTTGTAAAACCTGAGGAAATTACACCTGGTGTTGCTAACTGGTATGCTTCTACTTTTCATGATGGTTATGACTACGCTTCTATTATTGTAAAAACACGTGAAGGTCGTCCTATTAAAATTGAAGGAAATGAATTGTCAAAAGTAACTATGGGCGGAACAAGTGCCCGTGTTCAAGCTTCTATTCTTTCTTTATATGATTCATCGCGTTTAACCGGGCCTGTTTCAAAATCTGGTGATACTTGGAATGCTACAACTTGGACAAACATTGACAAAGAAATTGGCGGAAAACTTTCTAAAGTAACCGGTGGAATTCGTATTCTTACCTCTACTATTATTAGTCCATCAACAAAAGCGGTGATTGCAGATTTTGCTGCAAAATATCCAAACACAAAACATGTAACTTATGATGCAATTTCTTATTCAGGAATGGCAAAAGCGAATGCTCAATCATTCGGACAAGAAATAATTCCTTCTTACCATTTTAATCATGCTGAGGTGATTGTTGGCATTGGCGCTGATTTCCTTGCTAACTGGCTTTCTCCTATTGAATATGCTAATCAATATTCAAAAACGCGTAAAGTTGGTAAGAATAAAAATAAAATGTCTAAGCACATTCAGTTTGAATCAAACTTGTCGTTGACAGGTGCGAATGCTGATGAACGTGTTCCGGTAAAAGTTTCTGAACAAGGAAAGGTTGCAGTAAATTTATACAATGCAGTTGCAAAAATTGTAGGTGGTTCCTCACTTCCTTCTTCTGCATTGGCTTGTGATGCTGCTATTGCAAAAGCTGCAAAAGAATTAGCTGACAATAAAGGAAAATCTTTGGTTGTTTCAGGATCAAATGATATGAATGTTCAAATGGTTGTAAATGGCATTAACCAAATGCTCGACAACTATGGAAAAACAATTGATATAGAAAACCCTTCATATACTCACCAAGGTGACGATGCTGCTTTCGCAGATTTAGTTGCGGAGATGGCTGGTGGAAAAGTTGGAGCAATTATTACTTATAATACAAATCCGGTTTATACGGCTCCTGCATCTGTAAAATTTGCTGAAGCATATAATAAAGTGGGATTAAGAATTTCATTTGCTGATAGAGCTGATGAAACAGCTTCTATGGCACATTATATTTGTCCAGATCATCATTACTTAGAGTCGTGGAACGATTATAATCCTAAAAAAGCACACTATAGTTTAGGACAACCTACCATCACTCCATTATTTGCTGCGCAAAATTCCGGAACTCGTCAAGCACAAGAAACATTGTTGGTTTGGGCAGGAAGTTCTGCTTCTAATTATCATTCTTACATACAAAAAGTGTGGATGGATCGTGTTTATCCTATGCAGGGAAAATACATGAACTTCACAGAATTTTGGAATAATTCATTACATGATGGAGCAATAGAAGTTGGAAAAGGCGGAGAAGTTGCAGAAATGCCAATGACAGACAGTACAAAAGTTGCTGCACCAGTTGTTGCAAAAGTTGAGGAGAAAAAAGAAGAAGCCGCCCCAGTCGCAAAAGTAGATTTATCTGCTGCAGCTACTGCGATTAATTCTATTAAAGGCGGAACGATTGAATTGGCCCTTTACGAAAAAGTTGCTATTGGTAATGGTAATCAAGGAAACAATCCATGGTTGCAGGAATTACCTGATCCTATTTCTAAAATCACTTGGGATAATTACATTACTATGTCTCCGGAAGATATGAAAGCTGCCGGATACAAATTGATGGAACGTCAAGACAGAGAATCATCTATCTTAAATGTTACAGCAAATGGTGTTACATTAAAATTACCAGTTGTTCCTCAACCAGGACAGGCACGCGGGACAATTGGAATTGCTGTTGGATACGGCCGTGATAAAGCAGGTAAACTTTCTGAACGCACAGGAACAGTAGTTGGTCAGAATGCTTTCCCAATTGTACAGATGATGAATGGCACAATGGCTTACGGTTCATTAAGTGCTACACTTGAAAATACAAATGAAATAACTGAATTAGCAGGAACTCAGATTCATCATACAATGATGGGTCGTGAAATTGTTAAAGAAACTATTTTATCAGAATATCAAAAAAATCCTAAGTCTGGTAACCACGATGAAATGATGGTGACACATGCAGGAGTTGTAAAAGCTGCTGATATTGATTTATGGAATGAGCATGAAAGATTAGGACACAAGTGGGGAATGACTATCGACTTAAACTCTTGTATAGGTTGTGGTGCTTGTGTTGTAAGTTGTACTGCTGAAAACAACGTTGCTGTTGTGGGTAAAGAGCAAGTAATGAAAACACGCGAAATGCACTGGTTGCGTATTGATCGTTATTATAGCAGCGACATGACAAAAGATGTTGCTAAAGAAACGGGAGAAGGAGCAATTCAAATGTATTTGGATATGGAAAATCCATCAACTGAAAATCCAAAAGTTGTTTTCCAACCAATGATGTGTCAACACTGTAATCACGCACCTTGTGAAACTGTTTGTCCTGTATTAGCAACGAACCATAGCTCTGACGGATTAAATGCAATGGCTTATAACCGTTGTGTTGGAACTCGTTACTGTGCTAACAACTGTCCATTTAAAGTTAGACGTTTCAACTGGTTTAACTACAACGAAAATCCTGATTATACTTTCAACCCAACACAAGATGATTTAGGCCGTATGGTTTTAAATCCGGATGTTGTTGTTCGTTCACGTGGTGTTATGGAAAAATGCTCTATGTGTATTCAACGTATTCAAGGTGGGAAATTGGAAGCTAAAAAAGAAGAACGCAAATTGGCTGATAGCGATGTAAAAACTGCTTGTCAACAATCTTGTCCAACCAACGCAATTTGGTTTGGTGACTTGAATGACGAGAATAGTGCAGTTACTATCTTAAGAAAAGAAGATGAGCGTAATTATTTTATACTTGAAGAACTTGGAATCAAACCAACTGTATCTTATTTAACAAAAGTAAGAAATGCTGAACACTCAATAGATGAAGGAAAGCACACAGGAGGTCATGAAGAAAAAACTGAAGAAAAATCAGAAAAGAAAGAACACGCTTAAAAAAACGAAACGTAAGAATTTATAATTTATAATTTTTTTAGATAATATGCAGCACGAATCAGAAATTAGAGAGCCATTAATTCTCGGGAATAAATCATATCATCAGATTACTGAAGATATTGTTAAACCTATTGAGGGCAAGGCTAACAAGTATTGGTATATTCTACTGACGGTATCCGCTATTTGCTTTTTGTGGGGTATTGGATGTTTAGCATACACTATTGGAACAGGTGTTGGAGTTTGGGGTTCGAACAATGGTGTTGATTGGGCTTGGGATATTACAAATTTCGTATGGTGGATTGGTATTGGTCACGCTGGTACATTAATTTCTGCTGTATTATTATTGTTCCGTCAGAAATGGCGTATGGCTATTAACCGTTCTGCTGAAGCAATGACAATCTTTGCTGTTTGTTGTGCAGCCATTTTCGTATTGTTACATACTGGTCGTCCTTGGTTAGATTATTGGTTGTTCCCATTGCCAAATCAATTTGGTTCTCTTTGGGTAAACTTTAACTCTCCTTTATTATGGGACGTTTTTGCGGTATCAACTTATTTCTCTATCTCTTTAGTGTTCTGGTATACAGGCTTAGTTCCTGATTTTGCAATGGTTCGCGATAGAGCAGTAAAACCATTTGCGAAAAAAATGTACAGCTTGTTAAGTTTTGGTTGGGGCGGAAGTGCTCGTCATTGGAGTCGTTTCGAAGAAGTTTCATTAGTACTTGCTGGTTTATCTACGCCACTTGTATTCTCGGTTCACTCAATTGTATCTATGGACTTTGCTACATCGGTTGTTCCAGGTTGGCATACTACTATCTTCCCTCCTTATTTCGTTGCTGGAGCGGTATTCTCAGGATTTGCGATGGTATTGACACTATTGTTAATTGTACGTAAAGTATATAATTTAGAAAACTACATTACAGTTAAGCACGTTGAGTATATGAACATTGTAATTATTGTTACAGGTTCTATTGTAGGTGTTGCTTATTTAACTGAGTTATTTATTTCTTGGTATTCAGGTGTTGAATACGAACAATACGCTTTCTTGAATCGTGCTACAGGTCCATACTGGTGGGCTTATGCAGCCATGATGACTTGTAACGTAATTTCACCTCAACTTTTCTGGTTCAAAAAATTACGTACTAGTTTAACATTCACTTTTATTATGTCAATTATCGTAAACATTGGTATGTGGTTCGAGCGTTTTGTAATTATCGTTCCTACATTGTGTCGTACGTTTGTTCCTTCTACTTGGAACATGTATCATCCGACATTTGTTGACATTGGAATTTTCACAGGAACAATCGGAATGTTCTTTACATTCTTCTTATTATTCTCAAGATATTTCCCTGTAATTGCACAAGCTGAGTTGAAATCAATTTTGAAATCATCTGGCCAAGAGCACAAGGAAAAGCATGCAGCACACGCGCATCACTAGTGATTTAGGAATTAAATATTTAAGATTATAAAAAAATAAAATATGAGTACAGTAGCAATACACGCAATTTATGACGATGAAGTTCCTTTGTTGGAAACAGCAAATACTCTTAAGTCGCAAGGCATTAAAGTGAAAGATGTTTTTTCACCTTTCCCGATTCACGGATTAGATGCTGCAATTGGAGTTCCAAGAACTTGGATTGCCATATGTGCATTTATTTATGGATTAACAGGCGCTTCATTGGCTACATTAATGATGTGGTATATGATGGTAAGCGATTGGCCTACAGACATTGGTGGAAAACCAAGCTTCGCATATTTTATGAACGTTCCGGCATTTATTCCAATTACATTTGAATCAACAGTATTGTGTGCTGGACACGGAATGGTTATTACTTATTACTTACGTTGTTGGATGCTTCCTGGAGTTAAAGCGAAAAATCCTGATCCAAGAACAACAGATGATAAATTTTTAATGATTGTAGAAACAAAAGAAGAAAACAAATCTAAAATTGAATCACTATTGAGAAATGGTGGGGCATCTGAGATTTCATATAAATAAAAAACAGATTCGTAAAAGTAGTAATATGAACAAAAAGGTAAAACAAATTATTTCTTTAATGGCGGTGTTTGGCTGTGTTGCAATAGCTTCTACGTCTTGCGGGAAAAAAGATAAAAATAGTCCGGGAGTTGAATTCATGCCCGACATGTATCGATCACCTTCGTTGGAAACAAATATGGCTTATGTTACCATTGAAAATGGTGTAGAAACTGGTGATACTTTGCAAGCTAACAGATTACCTGTAGAAGGGACTATTCCAAGAGGATTTATGCCTTACCCTTATGCAAATGATACATCTGGCTATGCAAATGCAGGAAGATATTTACGAAATCCTTTCCCTTCAAATGCTGCCAACTTAGCTCAAGGAGAAGATTTGTACAAAAAATTCTGTGTTCACTGTCATGGTGAAACAGGAGGAGCAGACGGATTGGTTGCAGCAAAATTATCTGGTGCTCCACCTTCTTATACAGGTCCGGTTTTAATGGCTTTACCTGAAGGAAAAATGTTCCACTCTATTTATTATGGAAAAGGAATTATGGGTTCACACTCATCACAAGTTAGCAAAGCGGAAATTTGGAAAATAATTTTACACATTCAAAAATTACAACATCCAAATGGTGTTGTAGCTGCAGCACCTGTTACTGATTCAGTTGCAGCAGCGCCAGTAACACCTGCACATAAATAGTATTAAATAGACATCGAGAATAAAAAGATAAAAAGAAGAGATATGAATAATAACTATACGTTTACTAATAAAACCAGAAACATCACTTTTGGTTTAATGGCTATAGGCTTAGTTACCATTATTGCAGGTTTTTTAACCGATCACGGACCGGAAGGTGCAACACATGAAAGCTACCATGCAGGTACACGTATGTGGGCAAACTTATTGGTGAACGGATGGTTCTTTATGGGAATTGGATTGCTTGCCACATTTTTTATGGCATTACAATATGCTGCTGAAGTTGCTTGGTCAGTAGCTGTGAAAAGAGTTTACGAAGCCGTTTCCTCTTATTTGCCTGTTGGCGCTTCTATCATTATTTTGATTTTACTTGCAGGCCAATTTCACTTGCACCATTTATATCACTGGATGGACCCAGCAACCCTTGATCCTAATTCACCTGAATACGATGAAGTTATTTCTAATAAACATGGATATTTTGGAGATCACAATTGGTTTTTCTGGTTGAGAACACTTTTATATGTCGGTGTTTGGTGTATGTTCCAAAGAATGTTCATCAAGAACTCTGTTGAACAAGATTTGCAAGGTGGAACAAAATTGCATTTCAAAACAATGGGTAAGGCAGCTACATTTTTAGTTTTCTTTGCTGTTACATCTTCAACTGCTTCTTGGGATTGGATGATGTCGTTAGATGTTCACTGGTTCAGCACAATGTACGGATGGTATTCTTTTGCAGGAATGTGGATTTCTGCGATGACAACAATTATTCTTTTTGTAATTTATTTAAAACGTAAAGGCTACTTAACACAAGTCAACGATAGTCATATCCACGATTTAGGAAAATGGGTATTTGCAGTTAGTTTCTTATGGAGCTACTTATGGTTTTGCCAGTTTATGTTGATTTGGTATACTAACATTCCTGAAGAAATTATTTATTTCCACGATCGTTTACACAGCTTTGGTTACATGGGTTTAATGTGGACCGTATTTGCAATGAACTTTGCTTTCCCTATGATACTATTAATGAGCCGTGATTCAAAACGTAATTTTGTTTTCTTAGTATTGGTAGGAAGTTTAATATTTATCGGACATTGGTTAGATGTTTATATGATGGTTATGCCAGCAACAGTTCATGGACACCACAGCTTAGGCTGGATGGAAATAGGAACCGCTTTAGGTTTCTTAGGTTTGATGTTGTTTGTAGTTCATAAATCATTGGCTAAACGACCATTGATGGTTGAGAAGCACCCATATTTAGATGAAAGTTTACACCACCATTATTAAGATAAAATTTTTTAGAAAGCGATACACAATAACGAATTAACAATTCAAATACTATGATAAAGTTTTTAGTTTACGTTGCCATAATTTTAGGAGCTCTTGCAATTGGCTATTTAGTAAGGGTTTTTGAACTTGCCTCAAGTTTAAAAGGAACAAAACCTGAAGTAATAACTGAAAAGGACAATAAACTTCAAGCACGTTTGATGCTTTTTTTCTTGTTTGCTTTTTTTGCTTACGTTATATGGAATTTAGTTGAGTTCGCTCCTCGTATGCTTCCTGTTTCAGCATCAGAACATGGTGTAGAAATCGATTGGTTGTTTAATTTTAATATGGCTATTTTGTTTTTTGTATTTACAATTACACATATTATATTATTTTATTTTGCTTTTAAATATTATGGCAGAAAAGGAATTCAAGTTACTTATTTGGCACACGACAATAAACTTGAAATGATTTGGACAATTATTCCTGCTATTGTTTTGGCAATCATTATCATTTTTGGATTGAAATCATGGAATAAAATCACATCTGATGCTGATCCTAATTCAATGATTGTTGAAGTATATGCACAACAGTATAACTGGACGGCTCGTTATGCTGGTGCAGATAACAAATTGGGAGATGCGAATTACCGATTAATTACTGCAACAAATGATTTAGGAATGGATGAAAAGAGTGCAGAAGGCAAAGATGATATTATTGTAAAAAACGAAATTCATATTCCGGTTGGCAAAGAAGTTGAATTTAAATTCCGTTCTCGTGATGTAATTCACAGTGCTTATTTCCCTCATTTCAGAGCACAAATGAATTGTGTTCCTGGAATGACAACAATGTTTCACTTTACTCCAACAATTACTACTGCTGAAATGCGTAAAGATCCTTATGTAATACAACAAGTAAAAGAAATCAATGCAATCCGCCAGGCTGCAGCTAAAAAAGAAGGAAGAACAGAAAAACCTTATGAGTTTAATTACATTTTATTATGTAATAAAATTTGCGGAAAAAGTCACTATGACATGCAAATGAGAGTAGTGGTTGACACAGAAGCTGATTATAAAAAATGGTTAGCAACTAAACCTGCATTTTTTGCAGCACCACCAGCCGATGCAACAAAAAAAGAAGTGGCAGAAATAAAATAATAGAAATTAAAATATTCAATAATAAAATAATTTAGCATATGTCAGATAATCACGGTCATCACGAAAGTCACCACGGTCACGATAGTCACGATCACCACCACGATGAACATCATCATCAAGAATCGTTTGTGACGAAATACATTTTTAGTATGGACCACAAAACCATTTCCCGTCAGTTTTTGATAACTGCCGTTATAATGGCTTTCCTTGCTATGTTGATGTCATTCATCTTCCGCTTACAGTTGGCTTGGCCAGGGGAAGAATTCGCAATCATCAATTTCTTGTTGGGCGATAAAATGGGTAAAGATGGAATGATTAACCCGGAAACATATATGGCTCTTGTTACCATTCATGGTACAGTAATGGTGTTTATGGTTTTAACAGGAGGATTGAGCGGTACGTTCAGTAATTTATTAATTCCATATCAAATTGGAGCACGTGATATGGCATCTGGATTTCTTAACATGCTTTCTTATTGGTTCTTCTTCTTGTCTAGTGTAATTATGATGTGGGGATTCTTTATTGAAAGTGGACCAGCATCTGGAGGTTGGACGGTTTATCCACCACTGAGTGCTTTGCCACAAGCGATGGATGGATCTAAAATGGGAATGACATTGTGGTTAGTTTCTATGAGTTTGTTCATTATTTCTGCATTATTAGCAGGTTTGAATTATATCGTAACTGTTATTCAACTTCGTACAAAAGGAATGACAATGACGCGTTTACCACTTACTGTTTGGGCATTCTTTGTGACAGCAATTTTAGGGGTTCTTTCTTTCCCTGTTTTATTTTCTTGTGCTTTACTTCTAATTTTCGATCGTAGTTTCGGTACATCTTTCTACTTGTCGGATATTTATATTGGCGGACAAGCATTAGAGCAAACAGGTGGTAGCCCAATTTTATACGAACATTTATTCTGGTTCCTTGGTCACCCCGAAGTGTACATCATCATTTTGCCTGCATTGGGTTTAACTTCAGAAATCATTTCGGTTAATTCACGTAAACCAATTTTCGGTTACCGTGCAATGATTGGTTCTATACTTGCAATTGGATTCCTTTCTTTCATTGTTTGGGGTCACCATATGTTTATGACTGGAATGAATCCATTCTTAGGATCCGTTTTCGTATTTACAACATTATTAATTGCAATTCCATCTGCAGTAAAAGCGTTTAACTACATCACTACTTTGTGGAAAGGGAATATCCGTTACACTCCGGCAATGTTATTTGCAATTGGTTTGGTGTCTACATTTATTTCAGGTGGTTTAACAGGAATCATTCTTGCCGATTCAGCATTGGATATCAATATTCACGATACGCAATTTGTAACAGCTCACTTCCATATTGTAATGGGTGTATCTGCTATCTTAGGAATGTGTGCCGGTGTTTATCACTGGTTCCCTAAATTGTTTTTACGTCATATGAATAAAACTTTAGGATACATTCACTTCTGGGGAACATTCATAGCTGCATACGGAGTATTCTTCCCGATGCACTTTTTAGGATTAGCTGGTGTGCCACGTAGATATTACTCTAACAGTGCATTCCCTATGTTCGACAACTTAATTGATATCAATATTTTCATTACTAGTTTTGCTGCTTTAGCGGCTGCAGTACAATTGATATTCTTATTTAACTTTTTCTATTCAATGTTCCGCGGACCAAAATCAGAACAAAATCCATGGAATTCAAATACATTGGAGTGGACAACACCAATGGCAAATACTCACGGAAACTGGCCTGGCGCATTGCCTGTAGTTCACCGTTGGCCATACGATTACAGCAAACCAGGAAAAGATCAGGACTTTGTTCCGCAAACTGTTCCTTTAGCTGAAGGCGAAGTTGATGGTGGTGGACACTAAAAAATTTAAAATTACAGATTACAAATTAAAACCCTTCGTATTATTTACGAAGGGTTTTTTATTCCTCCTTTGTAAAAGGGGGCTAGGGGGATTTGTGCGAATCATCCATCGGAGAAGTTTGATTATCTTTACATCGTGACCATCCGACAACTCATATTTCTTTTTTTCTTTGCTGCTACAATCACAGCAACCGCACAACCCACTCTCGATACCATCCAACTCAGCTTGAAACAAAAGCCACACCTCTTCGGAAAATTTGATACCCGCAATTCTTTTATTGATAATAGCCGAGCGAAAATATTTGGATTAAAAACAGGATTAAATTATGGAAGACGATTGTATTTCGGAATTGGATATAACCAACTTAATCCTCCTTCGCAGGACTTTGATAAAACAATTCTTATTACAAATATTAATGGAGAGTTAGAAAAAACAAATGCAGTGCTCCGTTTGTTTTATATTTCTGTTCATGCCGAATATGTTTTTTATCAGACAAAACATTGGGAGCTAAGTATGCCTTTGCAATTTGGGGTTGGACAAACATATTATAAATACAATCAATTTGGAAAACGCAAAGTAATTGATAAAGATTTGAATTTTATTTATGAGCCCGCTATTTCAGTAGAATATAAATTTGTGAAATGGGCCGGTATTGGTGTTGATGTGGGTTATCGTTTTATGCTTACGAGTTATAAAAACCTGAATCAAAAATTTACTGCTCCAACATATGCTTTTAAATTTTTATTGTATTATAACGAAATTGTAAAATCCATTTTCCCGAATAGTAAGTTGGCTGAAAAGTTGTAAAATGTTATACTCTCACTCCAATAACTAACACATCGTCTATCTGCTCATAATCCCCTTTCCACGATTCAAATGTTTTTTTAATTTCTTGTTTTTGTTCTAACAATGGTTTATGAGCAACCGAAAGTAATAACTTCTTGAAATTTTTAGTCATTAATTTTTTTCCTGTTTCACCGCCAAACTGATCTGCATAACCATCTGTAAAAAGATAAAAAATGTCCTCGGTTATATAATCAATAGTATTGTTTTTGTATTCGAAATTTTCGGAAGTAAAACCACCAATTGCTGATTTAGTTGGCGAATATTCTGTTAATTCAGAATTTGAGATTTTATACAAAACCCTGTTAGCTCCGGCATATTGAATCCTTTTATTTATAAAATCAAAACAACATAAAGCAATGTCCATTCCATCCCTTGATTTCGAATCTGTGTTGTTCGCTTTAATGCATCCTTAACTCCTTTGTTAAGTTCGGATAAAATATCGGCAGGTGACACCAATTTTTTTTCTTGAACTGCAAAATTCAGCTTGTCATTACCAATCATACTCATAAATGCACCAGGCACACCATGTCCGGTACAATCAACTGCTGCAACAAAATGTTTGTCGTTCACTTTTTTAAACCAATAAAAATCACCACTCACAATATCTTTGGGTAAAAACAAAACAAAGGAATCAGGAAATATTTCATGAATCTCTGAATCGTTAGGCAACATTGCCTGTTGAATTGTTTTTGCATATTCAATACTGTCTGTAATTTCTTTTTTCTGATGTTCAATCAAATTGTTTTTTGACTGCAAATCTTGATTCTTGCTAAGTATTTCCACTTTTTGTTGCCCAAGTAATTTATTCGCTCTTTTTTTATTTCGAAATGCAAAAAGTAAAACAAGAGATAGAAAAAAACCTAAAACACTTATTCCAATTACTGAATTCCGTATGTTCGTTTGAATTGTTTTATCTTTTTCAAGAAGAACTATTGTTTGTTCTTTTTTGTCGGTGTCGTACTTAGTTTGTAATTCTTGCAATTGTTTGTTGCTCTCTTCGTTAAATAAAGTGTCCTTGATTTGGTCATACAACAGTTCGTAGTTAAATGCCTGCTCAAAATCTTTCTTAAGTGCAAACACTGTTGCTATATGAGAATACGATTCTTTTAATGAAGCTTTTAAACCTGTAGCTTGAGCACATGCAATTCCTTTTTTATAAAAAATTAATGCTGAATCATATCGTTTTTGCTCCTTATACAAATAACCCAAATTAATAAAAGGACTCACCATTTTAACTGTATCATTTTCTTCTTTATTTAGTTTTAATGATAATCGTAAAGCTGTTTCTGCTTTTATGTATTCTTTTTGGGTAATATATAATTGTCCGATATTATTTAAACAAGTTATCTGATCACCGGTATTGTTTGTTTTCTCTGCAAGGGTTAGTGCTTTTGTATAATATTCCAACGCTTTTTTAAGTTCTTTTTTTTCATCATACATAATTGCAATATTATTGTAAGCATGTATGATTCCTAATGTATTATTCAGCTTTAATTGATTTTCCAAAGATTTTTGATAATAATACAAACTCAGATCAATATTTTTTTGTGTGTAATATAAATTTCCTAAACTATTGTACACAATTCCAACGCCATTTGTAAATCCTATCTTTTCGAAATAACTTAAAGCTTTTAAATAATAATTTAATGCTAACGTTGATTTTCCCTGGTCATCATAAATATTTCCCAAATTATTATACGATGCTCCTAAGCCTTTTTCATCATCTATTGTAAGCCGTATATCAAGTGCCTGACTATGATAATAATGTGCACTATCATTCATCCCACTATAATAGTAAGTACTTCCAATATAATTTAAAACCCAGGCTTTGTTTTTTTTATCGTTTAATTTATCTGCTAATAACAATCCTTTAAACCCAAGTTGTATGGCTTTGTTTTTATTGTCATAACTATAATACTTTTGAAGCTGAATAATCGACTGTAATTTTGAACTGTCGGGAATAGCTGTTTGAAGGGATTTTTCTATGCTATCTACATTTTGAGAAAAACAAAACAGAGTGTTTGTAAGGAATAAACTAATTATAAAATAAATCTTTTGCTTTTTCAACGGGTTGCTGCTATATATTCAATCAAATGTAAAAAAAATTTCCGCCCTGAGCCTTCAGAGCAGAAATTTTTCCATTTAGTTCTCATTTATTTATTCGTTACTCGCAAGCAATGTAACGTGACCAATATAGTCGTGATGCTTTTGAGAGAAATCTCTCACAACAATTTTGTAAACATAAACTCCTTGCTGCGAAATTTTATCTCCGTTATTTGCTCTTCCATCCCAACCTTTTTCAAGGTCATCTGATTGAAAGATCAATTCTCCCCATCTGTCAAAAATCATCATATTGAATTCACTTATCTCAACTCCTTTAGGCATAAAGTAATCATTGGTTCCATTTCCATCGGGAGTAAAAGCATTTGGAATATACAAGGTAAATACAGGAAGCACTTCAATTTGCATTGCAGTTGAATCTTTACATCCTTTATTTGTTGTTGTAACTAAAGATACAATGTATAATCCTTTATTTGCGTAAGTGTGTTGTGGATTTAAAAGTGTTGAACCGGTTCCATCACCAAAATTCCAGACACGAGTTGCTGCGTTTGTTGACTGATCATAAAATTGGTAGATCGGGCTCATTATTGTTCCATCCATTCCTTCGGAAGTGAAGTGAGCAGTCGTTCCCGGATTTACAATAACAGTACTTGTTGTTGTTGCAGTATTCACACATCCGAAAGGCGATGTAACTGTTACGTTAATAGTGTATGTTCCACTAACAGTATAGGTGTTTGAGGGGCTCACTTGTGAAGACGTATTTCCGTCTCCGAACGACCAGTAATAAGTTGCTCCTGTATTTGTAGTTGAGTTGTCCACATAAGTTAAAGTAGCGCGTTCACATTCTTCAATTGTTTGCGGAGAAAGTGAAATCACAGGCAAAGGATGAACTGTTACCGGAACACTAGAAGTAACTGTATTTCCACAAGCATCTGTAACAGTAACAACATAAGTTGTTGTTGTTGTTGGAGAAACCGTGAACGGACCATTCCCTGTTCCTAATCCACCACTCCAAACAATTGTTACCGGACCTGTACTTCCGAAAACGTTGGAAGCAACTGTTGCTGTATTTCCAATACACATCGCGCTTGGAGGAGAAACAGTTAAGTTGGCAGCAGTTAATGAAGTAACGTTTATAGTAACCATTGCAGTTGTACCAGCACAACCATTCGCATCGGTAGCAATTACACTATAAGTTGTATTGCTTGTAGGGTTAACTGTTTGAGATGCACCTGAACCAATACCTGTCCAGTTAAAAGTATAACCAGCAGTTCCGCCAGTTGCAACGGCATTGATGTTTGCATTTTGTCCTGAACAAATTGTTGTTCCACCGCTCGCAATTGTAACAACCGGTGTTGGTTGAGTGATAGTAACACTTGCAGTAATTGTACAACCGTTAGCATCAGTAGCGGTTGCGGTATATGTTCCCGGACTTAATCCGGTTGCACTTGCAGTTGTTCCTCCACTTGGTAACCATTGATATGAATATGTTGGTGTACCACCGGCAGGAATTATAATTGCTTGTCCGTTATTCGATCCGTTACACGTTGCAGGAAATCCTGCAGATGCAATTGAAAGTGGAGCGGGTTGCGTAATTGTAATAGAGGACGTTGCTGTACAATTATTTGCATCGGTAACTGTTGCTGTATAATTTCCAGGAGTTAAACTGGAAATTGTTTGAGTAAATGTTGCCGGAGTTGTATTCCACATATAGTTATAAAAACCCGTTCCTCCCGATGCACCAACTGTTGCAAAACCATTTGCCATTCCATTACAAGTAACGTTATTAATTACCATAGCGTTTGCCGTTAATGCATTTGGTTGTGTAATTGATACACTAGAAGAAGCTGTACAGCCATTGTCGTCTGTAACAACTATAGAATATAATCCGGAAAATAAATTTGTTGCAGTTGCAGTTGTTTGTGTTGGTGTAGAGTTCCACGAATAAGTATATGGTCCTGTTCCACCTGTCGCTGCAATTGTTGCAGTTCCATCATTTAATCCAAAACATGTTGCATTCGTTTGTGACAAAGAATAACTCAATGGAGTTGATGGTTGTGTAATAGTAATTGTATCGTATTTCACACAACCTCCGGAAGTTGTAACAGTAACATAATAAACCCCGGAAGTTAGTCCTGTTATTGTTGATGTTGTTGCCCCGTTGTTCCATAAATAAGTATATGGAGGAGTTCCGCCACTTGCGTTTGCTGTTACAGATCCATTATTCCCACCGAAACAGGATACGTTTGTTGCATTCATATTTATATTCCCTGGCGCTTCACCTGTTGCAACCGTTGCAACTCCAACGCTCATACAACCATTTGCACCTGTTACGTTAACAGTATAAGTTCCGGCAGAAAGACCATTCTCACTTGAAGTTGTTCCGCCACTCGGAAACCATTGATACGTAAAGGGGCCAGAACCTGTAATAACCATTACATCTGCTGTACCATTCGAAGCATTACAATTTGCAGGAGTTGCAGTTGTGTTTAAAACAATTCCCGTAACTGTAATACAAAATGCAAATGTTTGACTTCCGTTATATGGACAATTATCATCCTGAACAGTAACGGTAAAACAATGACTCGCAGTGCTGATATCAGCAGTAGTTGGTGTCCAGCTGAATGTTGCAGTTGGGCGTGAACCACCACTGGAAGTAAATGTCGCTCCAGCAATTGCACCATTCCAAACTATTGAAACGTTTTGAGCAGAATCTATATCATAGGTATCTATTGTAAAATTTATTGGCATACCAGCACAAGCAGTTAATGAATATGTTCCGGTATTATTTATTCCGGCAACATAAGGATTATTATTTGTGCAGGAAATTGTTCTCATTTGAATATCGCGCATTACACTTCCAACGAGTATTTCATTTCTATACTCTTGAACTAATACAGCAAAAACAGTAACCTGAATCATTGTAGGAGTCATACACATATCACCTGTTAAATTATTAAATGTAACTGCAGGAGATGACGCAAGCGGTTGCGCTGCAGAATAAGGTGGGTTGTAAGTTACAGTTGTTGTTGCACTTGTTTGAGGTGTAATTAAAGTAAAGTATAACGAATCGCCATCAATATCGGATGAACCATTGTTAAAACAATATGGTTGATTCGAACAAACAAAAGGAATTGGGGCATTCGAAAAATTGGGAGAACTATTACAAGGGAAATTTAAATTGTCCAACGTTGCTTCAACATAAATGCTTTCAGCAGATGGATTAAGGATGGTACCTATTGAAGCATTTCTACAACACAATGTAAAACTAAATACCCAGTCGGTACAACTAGCAGGTAAAGTAGTGATTCCACGATAGATGAATTCTTGTACACCAGGATAAGTTCCTCCTGAGCATTCGGTATTAAAGGCTGAGCAAATTGGTGATACATCTTGTCCTGTTCCTGGTATTGGGTTAAGAGTTAAATTGTAGTTTTCGCCACACGTGGCAGATGACAAATTTATTGATACTGTAGCGGGTGCTGCCACACCTGCACAATCGCGATAGAAAGAAAGCGATATTTCGTACTGGTTTCCGCCCAAGCAGCGATACGTTATATCAGCACTTTGGGCGTGAGAGGCAAAAGCTTCATTTGATGTTTGAATAAACATTAAAATAAAACTAAGCCATGTAAGGAGTCTGGTTTGTAGTTTAGTTGCCATGGTGACCTCCATTTTTTAAATTAGAACAATAAATTAAGAACTGTCTCCTTTAACGCCTCTTAAATAAAAGGGTTGCATAAAAGTCAATAATTGTGAAAAATGTAATGGAGCGAGTCCTAATAATTATAGTGGTATTTATAAATAGGAATTATTGAAAAAGAAAACTACTTGTGGCTGAAACTACTGTAAATAATGGAGTTTAGAGCTCCGAAGAATGTTCTATATACTTTTAAAAACCTAATAGAAGATCGAAAAAGGCTTTTCCGAAAACATATTTTTGGGTTGTTAAATTTTGTGATTTATACCCTCACACCAATAATCACCACATCGTCCACTTGCTCTAAGTCTCCTTTCCAGGAGTCGAAAATGTTAGCAAGTTCCTGCTTTTGTTCATCAATTGGAAGTAAATGCATCTTATGCAGAATTTGTTTCAGCTGATTATATTTGAATTTTTTCCCACGTGGCCCCCCAAATTGATCGGCATAACCATCGCTGAAAAGGTAAACACAATCGCCTTTCTGAAGAGGAATAGTATGATTTGTATAGTTATCTACTTTACCATCTATATTAACACCTATTGGAAATTTATCAGCTTTAACTTCATAAAAGTTCCCATTGCTTATATAATATAGCGCATTAAAAGCTCCGGCATATTGTAGCACATTTGTGTTTTTATTTATTGAGCATAACGATAAATCCATTCCGTCTTTTACTCCTTTTCCATCACCTGATTGACGCAATGTTTTTGTTACCCCATAATCTAAATGTTTTAAAATATCAGAAGGAATAGTCAAGTTCATTTCATTAACCGCCTGTGTAAGCAAATTAAATCCAACAACACTCATTAATGCTCCTGGGACTCCATGACCTGTACAGTCAACAGCAGCAAAACAAGCGACATCGTCTTTTTGTTCTATCCAATAAAAATCTCCACTTACAATATCTTTGGGACGATAAAAAATAAAACTATTTGGTAAAATATTTTTCCAGTAAGCATCGGGTGGCAAAATAGATTCCTGAATTCGTTTCGCATAATTAATACTATCTGTAATTTCTTTTTTATGCGTTTCTAATTCTTCTTTTTGTATTCGAATGGCTGTATTGGAAATTGTCAATTGTTCATTTGCTTTTTTTCTTTGACGATTTGCTCTTCCAATTAAAAAAACTATGATTAGCAAAATCAACCCCACCGAACAAGCAGCAAAAACAGTACGTTTAAAGCGTTCGTTTGTTAACTCATGAAGCAATGCTGTTTCCTTTTGTTTGCTTTCAAATCGATAATTGAGTTCCATCTCAGTAATTTTTTGAGCATTGTTCCCATTATACACAGAGTCGTTATACTTTTTATATAACTTGAAATTTTTAAAAGCTTTTTCATAGTCTTTCGTTTCCTCATACAATCGGGATAGATTAAAATGAATTTCAATTAAATCTTCTAGCGACTGCATTTCCTGAGCCATTGGCAACGATTTATTAAAATATTCCAATGCTTTGTCATAATTTTTCAAATTCAAATAATCTATTCCAATAGCACTATTACAAATTGTTAATCCTTGTTTGTCTTGTATTTCTTCAAATATTTTTTGAGCTTGAAACTGAAGTTCCATTCCCTTTTCTATTTGTCCCATGTCAGCATACACATTCCCCATATTACCTAAAACTCCGGCATAAGTATTTCTGCTTCCGAATTTTTCATTAAATAATAATATTTTTTGATACTTGTCTAGTGCCTTTTCATACTCCTTTCTATAATAATATTGATTTGCAATATAAGTGTATGCATTCATCATCATATTAGTATCTTTCATTTGTTCTGCAATAGCCCCAGCCTTTGATAAATACTCCATCCCTAATTCTGAATTCACTCCTTCTGAGTATAATGCTCCAATAAATAAATTAATTTGAGTAGTAAGACGGTCTCTTTTTACTTGTTCGGCCGGACCTAAAGCATTTTGATAATACTCTAAGGCTTTAGGAATATTTCCCATTCCTTGGAAGCAACGACCAATATACATATTACACTCCGCGATTTGTCCTAAATCATTTAATTCTTTGGCAAGCAAAAGTGATTTTTCAAATTCTTCTATAGCTTTAATATAATCTCCTGTTGCAATTGTAATTTCTCCTAAATATCCATAAGCATCACAGAGTTCGTGTTGCATTTTATTCAATTCAAGGTCGGGAATAATTCTAATTAAAATTTGTTTTGCTTTTATATAATCATCGCTTTCTGCCAAAACTATAGCATGTAAAAATTCTAATTTGGTTGCTACAGCAGGAGTGTTTATTTTCTCACTAATTGATTTTGTAATCAAATAATATTTATCAGTTTCTTCAGACCTCTCATTTGCTAATTTTCTAACAATGCCATAATAATAACCAAATTGCAATTTGGGGTCACTCGTTTTATTAATAAGTGCTTTTATACTATCTACATAGTTTTCGCACATCGCATTCAAGTTAAATGCGACTAAAAAAATAAAGCAGATATAAATTTTATTTTTCAAAATATTTTTTTGCCTTGCAATATTACAATATTATTTGCTTATAAAACTGCCGCCTCTAAGAGTTTAATTGACCCTGCAGTTGCATCTATTTCAGCTGTTATACCAATTGGAACAGTGTATTTATTTACAATGTGCCCTATCATCGCTCCGTAGAATGCAGGTATTCCTAACGGTTTTATATGTTGCTCCAAAACTTCTTTCAGGGTAAATGCTTTTTCAGGTTCTTCAGCTTCACATTTAACACATTTTCCAAATACTAATCCTTTAATGTTTTTTAGAACTCCAGCTAACTTTAATTGTGTTAACATTCTATCAATTCTATAAGGCTCTTCTCCTGTTTCTTCTAAAAACAGAATTTTGTTTTCCCAATTAGGCAAATAGTCCGAACCTATCATGCTTGCTAAAACGGTTAAATTTCCTCCTACTAAAATTCCATTCGCTTTTCCTTCGTTAATAGTGTAATGCTTATCAGCATCGTCTTCAGGATAAGCATAAGAAACAATTTTTTTATCTACTAGAATTTCTTTTACATATTTAATTGTAAAATCGTTCCATCCACTATTCCCAACCGGACCATGATATGTGGCCAATCCTGTTTTTGCATTTATTGCGATTAACAAAGAAGTAATATCACTAAAGCCCATAATTACTTTCGGATTATTTTTTATTACTTCATAATTTAGTTTATCTAAAATTCTTGCACAGCCCCAACCACCTTTCATGCAAAAAATAGCATTCACATATTTATCAGAAAAAAAATCGTTTATTTCTTTTGCTCTTAAATCATCTGAACCGGCAAAGTAGCCATACTTTTCTTTTAGTGTTTGTCCTAGCTTAACCTGAAAACCCGAATTTTCGAGTATAGAAACAAACTTTTCAAGTTGTGAATTATCCCAAATTGCCCCGGCAGGAGAACTGATTGCAATCGTATCTCCTGTTTTAAGTGCAGGAGGTTTTATTAAGGGCAAACTCAACTTATTATCATGCAATACATTTTCTTTCATTCCTAAAAGTGGAATAGAAAGAGATGCTAATGCTGTTGATGTAATAAATTGTCGTCTGTTATTTTTCATTAAATTGAAAGTGAATGATCTTAAGAATAAAATTTCTGCGCTGAAAGAGAGAGCCCCTTTCCATTAAATCCTAATCCCAATTACCAATATATCATCAATCTGTTCCAAATCACCAATCCAATCTTTTATTGTGGTTTCCAAAATATTTTTTTGTTCTTCCATTGGTTTTTTGTGATTCTTGATTAGAAGTGATTCAAATTGTTTGTATTTGAATTTTTTTCCTTTAGGTCCACCAAACTGATCTGCAAATCCATCTGTAAAAATATAAACACAATCGCCTTTAATTAATTCAAATTCGTGATTGGCAAATTGTTGTAATTCTTCTCCTACAAATGCTCCAATAGGAAACTTATCTCCGTTAACCTGAATCAATTGTTTTTCACGAATAATCCACAAAGGATTATTGGCTCCAGCAAATTCAATTTTTAATTTTGGGTAATTAATTGAAATCAAAGAAATATCCATTCCATCACGCACGGTTGCTTCATCAGGATCTTGATTTAATTTTTTTGAAAGCTGAGAATTTGTCTCATTTAAAATTAAAGCAGGTTTTGTCAAGCCTAATACATTTACTGCTTGTGTTAAAATATTATGACAAACAATACTCATAAATGCCCCTGGAACACCATGCCCTGTACAATCAACTGCTGCAATCAATGTTTCATTTCCCCATTTTTCTAACCAATAAAAATCACCACTTACAATTGCTTTCGGTTGATAAAACACAAACGATTCATTTAATGATTGCTTAAATGCGCTATCAGAAGGCAGAATTGCATTCTGAATTCTTTTCGCATAATGAATACTATCTGTAATATCCTTGTTTTTCCCATCAATTTCAGAATATGCTACTTGAAGTTTTTCTTTTTCTTCAAACAATTCATTTGTTCTGATTGCAACTTGTTCTTCCAATAATTTTTGTGAATGCACTAAACTTCTTTCACGCATTTTAATCATCAGAAAAATTCCACAAACACCTATAATTATTATGGAGACATAAAACCATAGTCGCTTCCAAAAGGGAGGAGTGATTTCAAATGAATAAGATACGGGAACTGAATTCCATAAACCATCGTCATTAGAAGCTTTTAACAGAAATGTGTATTTCCCTGCAGGAAGATTTGAATAAGTTGTACTGGTTTCTTTTCCCTTTGGCAACCAATCGGCATCAAAGTTTTCTAACATGTATTGATAATAAATTTTTGATGGAATAGTATGAGAAATTCCTATAAAATCAAATGTAACATGGTTTTTATCATAGGGCAATTTTAAATTTTTTGGTAACCCGTACTCTACACTGTCACCATATTTTTTATAATCAAATTTTTCTAAAAACAATCTAATATTACTAATTTGGGTTTGTGGTTCTATGGTGTTTTGCTTCTCTTGTTTGGGATCATATATTGTTACTCCACCTATTGTTCCTATCCAAAGTTTTCCATCAATATCTTTATAAAAAGCATTTTGATTACACTCTAATCCTATAAAACCTTCTTCTTTGCCATAATGTTTTAAAACAATTTCTTTTTGATTTACAAATTGATTTAAATCAAGTTTATCAATTCCATTATTTGTTCCAAGCCATAAATTACCATCACCATCAGGTCGAACATAATAAACAGTATTAGAGCTTAATCCTTCATTTTCTGTTATCGTGCGAAATGTTTTTCCATTGTAAACACAAACTCCTGCATCGGTACTAAACCAAGTATAACCATAAATATCACGAGTAATGTTTTTGATTTTTGGAAAACCTTCAGGACGTAAAATGGTAGTGAAAACTTTTCCATCGTATTTAATTATTTTATCCGGAGATCCAAACCAGAGTGTTCCTAGATTATCTTCATAGATTGCATTCACCCCTTGTGTAGAAAAACCTTGATTGCTGCTATAAAAAACAAATGTTTTTCCATCAAATTTGTCCAATCCATTTTCATGAGCAATCCAAACATTTCCTTTTTTATCACACACCATCGACAAAATTCTTATGCCGTGTAACCCTTCTTTTAAATGATATAGTTTAAATGATTTACCATCATAAACCGTAATTCCAGAGCCCGATGTTCCAAACCAAACATTTCCCTTTTTATCTTCACACATGCTCCAGGTATTGTTTACGCCTGATTCACCTTTGTTTGAACCATAGTTTTGAATAATTACTTCTCCGGTATTTCGGAAATGATTAAAATCTATTTTTGAAACACCACCACCCCATGTTCCAACCCACATATTATCTTTCGAATCTTTTAAGAAAGACATTACTGTGTTGTTTGCTAATCCATGTTTATCATTAATGTTTACAAACAAGTCATTTCTATATTTACTAACTCCACCAGTAAATGAACCAAACCACATGTTTCCTTCTCTGTCTTGAGTAATAGTATATATTCTATTATTACACAATCCATTTGCCGGAGTGAATTTTCTTATTTTGTTGTTGCTTATTTTATCCACTCCCCAATTGTTTCCAACCCAAATTGCATCATTCATATCTTTATATAAACGATAAACTCCTTCTAGATAAGGTTTCCCATTGACTTTTAAAGTATCTAACTTTAACTCGCCTGTATAAGCTTTGGAAGGATCATAAACATTAATTCCATGAAAACTTGCTATCCAAACTTTATCCCCATTAATAAGAATATCACGGTTTTTGGGGTCAAGCAATCCATTCTTTTTATCAAAATGTAAAACTTTAACTCCATCATACATATACACACCATTGTATATTGTACCTATCCAAATATTTCCAATTTTATCTTGCTTAACAACCCAAACTTGTGAATTAAATATTTCGGCATTTTTTGCAAACGGGAAAAACTTTTTCCCATCATAAATTATTATCCCTGAAGCAGAACCAAACCAAATATCTCCATTGGTGTGCTCTAGAATACTATAGATGACTTTGTCTTTAAAGATAGAATCCTCAATTGCTGTTATTTTTTTATTCTGAAGTTTTGCAATTCCCTTTGCAGATGCAATCCAAATAATATGATTTCTGTCCTCAAGAACTGCATTTATACGGTTACTTTTTAATCCGTCTTTCGTGCTGTAGTTTGTAAACTTTAATCCATCAAAACAGCTAACTCCTCCACCATTTGTTGAAAACCAAATAGCACCTGTATGATCCTGAAAAGAATTAAGGATTTGAGATTGAGGCAGACCATCCTCAATTGAAAAATTTTTAATATTCAATTGTTGCGCTCCTGCTGATAAGCAACGACAAAACAAAAGAAAAGAAAGGAAAAGTATTTTAATTGAACTCCAATTCACAAACAATGGCTTAAAACAGCACTAAATAAACGAAAATAAAGCAAATAACCAATAAAAATCGATGATAATTCACTACTTTTGTTGCCCTAAATAAAACAAGAATGATTTCAGTATCCAATCTATCCTTACGTTACGGCAAGCGTGTATTGTTTGACGAAGCAAGTATTAAGTTCACTCCTGGCAATTGCTATGGAGTTATTGGCGCTAATGGTGCAGGAAAATCAACTTTTATGAAGATTCTTTCCGGAGAAATTGAACCCACAACAGGTCAGGTGTCTATTACTCCAGGTGAACGGATGAGCGTATTAAGTCAGAACCACTTTGCTTTTGATGCTTTCCCAGTTTTGCAAACTGTAATGATGGGGAATAAAAAATTGTGGGATGTGATGCAGCAAAAAGATGCCATTTATGCTAAATCCGATTTTACTGATGCTGATGGAATTAAAGCTGCAGAACTTGAAAATTTATTTGCTGAAATGAATGGTTGGAATTATGAAAGTGATGCGGGAAATTTATTAAACGAACTAGGAGTAAAAGAAGAGTTTCACAGCAAATTAATGGGTGAATTAAATGGTAAAGAAAAGGTTCGTGTATTATTAGCACAAGCCATTTTAGGAAATCCCGACATACTTTTATTGGATGAGCCAACCAACGATTTGGATGTGGAGACGATTGCTTGGTTAGAAAATTATTTAGCCAATTTCGAAAATATTGTAATCGTTGTTTCCCACGATCGTCACTTTTTAGATGCTGTTTGTACTCATATTGCGGATATCGATTTCAATAAAATATCCTTGTACACTGGTAACTATATGTTTTGGTATGAATCCAGCCAATTAGCCTTACGTCAGCGTTCCGACCAAAATAAAAAGGTGGAAGATAAACGAAAAGAGTTACAAGATTTCGTTGAACGCTTCAGCGCAAATGCTTCTAAATCACGACAAGCAACTAGCCGTAAAAAATTATTAGAGAAATTGGTGATTGATGAAATTAAACCGTCAACCAGAAAATATCCTGGAATTATTTTTAAAGCGGAACGCGACTGCGGAGATCAAATTTTGAATGTAGAGAATCTTTCGAAAATTGCTCCTGATGGAACTCCTTACTTTAAAAACATTACGTTTACTGTAACCAAAGGAGATAAAATTGCAGTGCTTTCAAAAGAACATATTGCTATAACTTCATTTTTCGAAATATTAGCTGATGAAGACCAAGCTACCAGCGGGAATTGCATTTGGGGAAGTACTATTACTAAATCGTATTTGCCAAACGAAAATGCAAAATATTTTACTGAAGATCACAACTTAGTAGATTGGTTGCGTCAGTTTTCAAAAGACAAAGATGAAACTTATGTGCGTGGATTTTTAGGAAAAATGTTATTTACTGGTGAAGAGTCATTAAAAAAATCGAATGTGCTTTCCGGTGGAGAAAAAGTGCGTTGCATGGTTTCAAGAATGATGTTGACAAATGCAAATTGTTTGATTTTAGACGAACCTACCAACCACTTGGATTTGGAATCGATTACAGCATTCAACAATGCATTGAAAGACTGGAAACATGTTGCACTTTTCACATCTCATGACCATGAGTTTATGCAAACAGTAGCAAA